>CAYZXY010000154.1:0-1619 GCA_964482555.1 uncultured Pirellulales bacterium | reverse complement strand
AGATATTACAACTCGGTACCCGTTCACACGGTTTTTATATCCTCATTCCGATTAATTATGACCCTTCTGGCCAAACGTAATTTTTAGCTAAAACATTTACGCTTGGCCTTACAACAAAATCTCTACCCAATTGGGTAAATATAAAGTAACGACATACCCTACCTGGTTCCACCCTGCCGGCTTCATAACCTCTGCAGGAATAAAAACGCATTAAAACCGTATTGCTTAATAATTGATTTAGGTATAATTTATAGCTTCAGCCTGATGATTGCAAGAAGAAAATTCAATTTCATACCTGCTGATTTCCGCATTTTTACGCATTCCGATTTAAATGCTTCGTCTGTCGGAATGTAATCATCTGCGGATAAAAAGCTTACGCCAGGCCCGGCCAGGATCTTCCAACCCAATGGGGCGCATAAACAACTATTTATAATACATTTACATTGCTTTTGACAATTACGTGCCGATCCGCTAGAATATTTTCGTGGAAAAAAATACACAGGTTAGACAAGTTAAACGCCGACTGCCGGAATGGCTCAAGAGGCCAATTCCCAAAGGTGAAAAATATGAGCGGGTCGTTGAAATTCTCAATACCTTGCGGCTGAATACCGTCTGTTCCGGAGCAGCCTGCCCCAATCGGGGTGAATGTTATTCGCATGGCACGGCCACGTTTATGATTATGGGAGACACCTGCACGCGCAACTGCCAATTCTGTAACGTCTTTCATGGCAATACTATACCGATTGAATCAGACGAACCGGAACGGCTGGCCGAAGCGGTCGAAAAGCTCAAGCTCCGGCATGTGGTTATCACCTCCGTCACGCGGGACGATCTGCCCGACGGCGGCGCAGAGCATTTCGCCAAAACTATTCTGGCAGTCCGGCAACGACGGCCGGATGTAACGATCGAAGTGCTGACGCCGGACTTCCTGGGAGACCGGACATGCCTGGATGTGGTTTCTACGGCCCGACCGGATGTGTTCAACCATAACATCGAGACGACCCGTCGGCTCGCGCCCCAGATACGCAGCGGGGCCGATTATCAACGCTCGCTGGATGTATTGCGGTATATGGCCGGCAAGGGTCACGACAACGGCATGATCGTCAAGAGCGGCTTTATGCTCGGACTGGGCGAAAAGGACGAGGAGATCACGGAGATGCTGCACGATCTACATGAGGCGGGCGTGGACATGCTGACAATCGGGCAGTATTTACAGCCGGGCAAGACCAATCATCCCGTGGAGAAATACTATCCGCCGGAGGAGTTCGAGCGGATACGCGAACAGGCCGAGTCGCTGGGCTTCGCTCATGTGGCATCCGGGCCGTTCGTTCGCAGCAGCTATCATGCGGAAATGAGTCTGAAGAACAGCAAAAGAACTGACAAGTAAACAAGTGGACGAGTAAAAAGTTTATCGATCAATATCAATATATATGCATCTGCAATTTAAGGTGCCCCTAATAATGGCTTTTGAGGCGAAAGCGAAGATTCTTTTCGTCTGACAAGAAATGCAAAACCGGGCATAGGGGTGAATAGTCACGGTTTTTCATGACGAAGGCCAGAGGGAAAAAGATCGCTTGCAGCCCAAAATGAATTTTTAGTGGTGCCCTTAAACCATTGTA
>CAYZXY010000153.1:0-2198 GCA_964482555.1 uncultured Pirellulales bacterium | reverse complement strand
CAATTGTTTCCAGATCCCGTAAATGGCTGACATCGCCCCAGGTTTCCAGGATCCAGTTATCGTCCTGTATTTTGAAAATATTGATGGCGGTGTTGTAGAGCGAAAAATGGCGCCGCTGGTCGAGGGGCAGCTCCATCGTATGAAAAAACAGGCTCCGCAGAATGCCGCCATGGGCAACAGCGAGTATCATCTGACCGCGATGACGGCGGGCCAGGTCTGCCAGACAAGCCGTGGCACGTTCGTAAACCTGGCGGGAACTCTCGCCGCCGGGCACTTCATAATTCGGATCGCGGGAGAAAAAACGCTCGGCTTCCGCCGGATAATCACTAAAAAAATCCTCACGGGTGTAACCTTCCAGGATGCCCAGTTTGCGCTCGCGCAGCCGCGGTTCAATCTGAACGTCCCGGCCGAGTTCTTCGGCAATCATCGAGGAAGTTCGCTCCGCCCGGCCCAGATCGCTGCTGTAAATGGCGTCGATCGGATAATCCAGCAATGTCTGCGCGGCACAGCGAACCTGCTGCTCACCCAGCGGAGTCAGGGGACTGTCTTTGAAACCCTGCATCCGGTCTTCGATATTCCATTGCGTTTCACCATGCCGAATGACAATTATCCAGGCAGCATCCTCCGTTATTATCCACATATTTGTTCTCCAACCCCGGCGTTATATCGGGGTATATAAATCACAAACACAGCCCCCGATGTAAAATCGGGAGACATAATTTCAGTATAAATACCCCCCACTGACGTGAGGGGTCAGGTTCCTTTTATTTGCGAAAAATGCTGATGAGCCAGAAAATCAGCGTCAGAATCAAGGACAAAAGAATACAACTGAACACGGGAAAATAGACCTGCCAGTTTTTGCCTTCAAAATGCAGGTCGCCGGGCAGCTTGAACAACCCGGCCCGGCCTGACAGAAAGACTACTATGCCCAGCACCATGACGGCTGCGCCGATGCCGATTAAAAGTTTACCTGTATCCTGCGGATTCATAGCGTCTCACACCGAAAAAGTTTACCCTGATGCCTGTTCAACCAACAGGAGTTTCAACATCTGCTCCATCATGCCCGGCAGGTCGATGATCCCATTTTTCAGCTCCCGACAGGTAACCGCACCCAGATGGGCAGCCATAATCAATTCTGCCGTCCGGGCCGGATTGACATCAGTCCGAAGCGTGCCGGCTTCCTGGCCATCGGTGATACATTCCCGGCAGGCCTGCATCAACCACTCGCCAACCTCGGCCACGCGCCGGGTCAGCCCGCAGCTCTGATGGGCCATTTCCTGCGTCAATCTTCCCACCAGCAGGCAGTTAAACCATTGACCCGAGACATTCAGATCGACCAGTCGATCCAGGAACATTTTCAGCCTTTTCCCCGGAGCGGCATTCATTACGGGCGAGACCACCATCTGTTCATATTCCAGCTCCATCTGACCGAGCACCTTTTCGGCCAGTTCTTCCTTGCTCTTGAAATGATGATAAAAAGCCCCCTTGCTGACGGAAACCGCTTCCAGGATGTCCGCAGTGCTGGTATGGAAATAGCCATGCAATGAAAACAGCCGGGCCGCCGTTTCCATTAGATCCTTGCGCGTCTGATCACCGCGGGTATTGCCGGTCAAAGCCTACCTCCTATGTGAATTCCGTAACGATGGCATATGCCGGCTTCATCTGCGCGAAAACGGTCGCACCAGAACCGGCTTCAGACCATAAGACTATACGACGATTCTGTCTGTGTCAACCCTGAGAGAAAACCATACAGAGTCATAAATTGCATAAATGATAAACCGACACTGAAAAATTGAGAAATCAGCTCTATTGGCTGGAGTTATCAAGGAGGACGCCGTATCTGATGATTTTTTCCGTCAGCTTGACGATATTGGAGACATTGAGTTTGCGCATAATATTGGCCCGGTGATCTTCAATAGTCCGGACAGATTTATGAATCTTCTGTGCTATCAATTTATTGGTCATGCCCTGCATGAGATAACTGAGAACTTTAAGTTCTGTTCTGGTAAGCTCCTTCTGGATGGTAATATCGCGACCAAATCCCAGGAAATAGCCATGCTCGGGATAAATCCGGGCGGTGATATGCACCCAGAGAATTTCACCGTCCCGCCTTCTGACCTGAAAAACGAATTCTTCCTCATAATCATGAAGCAGCGTGTTGATGATTTTTTCGCGCTGACCAGAGGAATAAAACAATT
>CAYZXY010000152.1:0-2383 GCA_964482555.1 uncultured Pirellulales bacterium | reverse complement strand
CGTAAGTCATTGTATATCAGACAGTTACAGGGCGCCAGCAAAAAATGTCACACACCGCAGGGGATAAAAAGTGAAAATAAGGTTGACACAAAGCGGCTATTTTGTGTAAACTTTTTGATTACATGATTTTAGAGCTTTTTTGCTGATAGACATTGTATCTGACTCCGGCCAGGTCCCATGCAAGCGGGCGGCGTGAATCTGGTCAGGCCCGGAAGGGAGCAGCCATAAGCGTGCAGTCTGTTGTGCCGTGGGTCACCTGGTCGGAGTTGGATGCAGTGTTTTAATACCCAAAGGGTATGAAAGTTCCCGCCAGGGCCATTCTTAAGTGTTTATCCGCTCATAATGACGTTTGGCCACCTCGGGAGACATTAATCGTAACGAGTATATATTTTAATAAGGGATATGACGGTGGGTCTGATTGCAAGTTGCCGGTATTCCTTTCTTCATTTTCTCAGGATTAACTCAGGTGTCTTATACCGTACTGGCAAGACGATATCGCTCCGAAACCTTTGATCAGGTCGTGGGCCAGGAAGCTGTGGCGAAAACGCTGAAAAATGCCATAGCGTCGAAACGAGTCGCGCATGCCTATCTGTTCAGCGGCACCCGCGGCGTGGGTAAGACCAGTATGGCCCGAATTCTGGCCAAGGCGCTCAACTGCCTGAACAGCGATGAGCCGACCCCGGAGCCGTGCCTGAAATGCGAAAGCTGTTTGGCGATTAATGAAGGTGAAGATATCGACGTGCTGGAAATCGACGGCGCCAGCAATACCGGCGTCGAGCATATCCGCGAACTCCGTCAAAACGCGATTTTTAAACCCGCCCGGGCCCGGTTCAAAGTGTATATTATCGACGAAGTGCACATGCTTTCGGTCAGCGCTTTTAATGCGTTGCTCAAGACGCTGGAAGAACCGCCTGAGCATGTCAAGTTCATCATGGCGACGACGGAACCGAACAAGGTGCTGGCGACGATTCTCTCACGCTGTCAGCGGTTCGATTTTCGCAATATCCAGCCCGATGATATCGTCGGTCACCTGCAATTTGTTCTGAAAAAAGAAGAAATTGAGGCCGAGGAGGGGCTGGTACGACGTGTGGCCCGTCTGGCGAACGGATCGATGCGAGACGGGTTGAGCCTGCTCGATCAGCTGATGAGCATGGCGGAAGGCAAGCTGACGCTGTCGCTGCTGGAAGATTTACTGGGGACGCCGCGTTCGGAGCGGATTATCGAACTGGCGGATATGATAGCCGCGCAGGATATCGGTGGTTTGCTGCGGCAGGTCGATATGGCGATCGGCGAAGGGCTGGCCCTCGATCAGCTCGCGATGGCTTTACAGGATCATTTTCGCGATCTTATGGTGATGAAAAATTGCGGCGGCGATTCCGAACTGGTGGAAATAATCGATGAAACGCTGCGGGAACGTATGAAAACCCAGGCCGGCCAGTTTGATGATGCCGCCCTAGTATACTATATAACCGTTATGGAAGAGTTGCGACGAGCGATTCGCTCCAGTGGTTCCGGACGGGCGCTGCTCGACGCTGCGATGGTCCGGCTGACGGCCGCGTATCGGTTCAGTGATACCAGGGCGCTGCTCGAGCAGGTTCAGCAGATGAGAGTCGGTGTTGCTGCCGGAACGAGACCCGCCCAGCCGACACCTTCTGCTGAGCGGGCGACATCCTCAACACTGAAATCGACGACACAGGCGGACCAGACTGTTTCCCCTCCGACTGCGTCTGGTTCTACTTTTGACATCCCCTCAACTCTGACGCTGAATTTTTTGCAGGATAACTGGATCACTATCCAGCATGAATTGCAGAAAGCCGGCCAGAAACATCTTCTCATGTATCTCCAGCCGGCCCGGCCGATGGCCCTGAACGACGGGACAATTGAATTGGCGATGCCGGCGGATAAAGCGGGCATTATACAATTACTCCAGGACCGCCCGGAACAGATGCAGGCGTTGGAAAAAGCGTTGACATCAACTTTAGGCCGTCCGATCAAGCTTCATTATAAGACCGGCTTCGGTTCAGAAAATGGAAATGGAGGTGGGCAGGCACCGGCAAACCCTGACCGGCCGGCGTTCTCGCCGGGTTCCAAACCAAGTCAGGATGAAATCAATGACGCCCTTAATGAGCCCACAGTTAGGGAAGTCATGCAAATCCTGGGCGGAAAAATCCGGCATATCGAGAGAATGAAAGATGAATAAAACAATATCCAGTAAAAACCAGTAAGCGGGTAGTGTCAAGAAAGTTTCGCTTTTATTTATGGGTTCTTTTTTCATTTGGTCTAAGTATTACCTCTGGTGGCCCCCCAGGGGGCCGCGGGTTATCGGAACTTAGGGCTTGTAAAAATATAAATAATGCAAAACGGGCTTTAGGTCCGATATAAA
>CAYZXY010000151.1:0-2420 GCA_964482555.1 uncultured Pirellulales bacterium | reverse complement strand
TAGTTAGGAGATCCAGGGAATGCGAAAACTCAATGGTCTTGGTCTGGTTGTGTGGTTTGTAATGTTCGTTTTTTCGACCGCAGGGTACGCCGACGATCCCAATGTCGTCGGGGAACCGACAGCCTGTTATCCCGATTTCGGAGTGACGGAGACGTCTGAGAGGGCTTGCCCGGACTGGTTTTGGGTATTCAGCCGGGACGGGTTCGACGGCGGGCAATTAACCGTTCAACTGGATGGATGTCAGATCATAGAGTATGAGCATTATGCCAAACCTCAAAGCGGTGGAATTGGTGTTATAGCCAACTTATATCCTGATGATATTTTTATCAAATGGGATGAGGATACCGGGCATGGAGAAGGTCAGGATAATGACTATTTTGAATTTACCGGGGGATATGTAGAAGACCCCAATTGCAGTTATGTTCGAGTAACATCAACTGATCCACAAACAGAATGGACAATTTACCGGGTTACGAGCAGTGGAACTTTGACGAAAACAGAAGACTGCTGTAATGAGCATGATGCCATTCATTTGCAACGAAATTATCTGGACTTCACCAAGGTCGACGATGCCAATGAGCTCGACTGCCGCACGCCCGGCCAGGAAATCGAATATACCCTCTGCTGGGAAAACACCGGCGACACGACCTTCTATGACGCTGCCCTGATTGATTACCTGCCCGAAGGCGTTACCTACGACCCCATCATCAGCATCATCCCTCTGGTGATCGACGAAAATTACGATCCCAACCATCACACCTACACCTGGGACCTCGGTATCGTCGCCCCCGACGACGCCGATTGCGTCACCCTCACGGTCGAAGTGAATAGCAGGGCCGAACCGGGTCTGCCTCTGCACAATGTAGCCGAAATATGGGATGCCAATTCGCTCCTGGCCCGTGCCGTCGAGGACACCCCGGTCTGTTGCTACGGTGATCCCAATATCATCTATGTGGACATAACCGCTCAGGGCGGCGACAGCGGCATCAGTTGGGAGCACGCCTATTCCGGCATTGACGGCCTCCAGAAAGCCCTCTTCCGGGCCAGAAACGCCCTTTGCGACGGATCGTATACCATCTATGTCGCCCAGGGAACCTATCTGCCGGGCGATGACGCGAGCGACAGTTTTGTTCTGCAGGACGGCATACAGGTTTATGGCGGTTTTCGAAGTGGCGGTAGCACCTTTTCCCAGCGCAATCCCAACCGCTACGAAACTATTCTAACCGGCCGGATTGACGAATCTACCCGCGCCGATACGGTCGTGACCATGGGCGATGAGACGCTGCTGGACGGCTTTACGGTGACAAGTTCCGCTGAGTACGGAATCTATGGAAATGGCGTGGATTTTGAGATTGAGAATTGCGAGATAAAGGTAAATGATCGTTGGGGGATATTTGCTACGCAATGTAATGTCATGATGAAATGGTGTCAAATAAACGGATGCACAAGAGATGCCATATATCATGAGGGAGAAGGTTTCAGCTTATTAGTTGAGAACAGTTGGTTAATAAGAAACCAAAGATATGGAATTTACTGTTATAATTCTACTCCAACAGTGAAAAACAGTATTGTTTCCGAAAGCGATTTGGCTAATGAAGGTCGACAGGGCATTCGTATGGTTAACCCAACGTTTCCGCCGGTATTGCACAATAACACAATTGCCAACAACAAAGCCGAGGGAATCTCCTTTGTTGATAACGGTTCTGTCGGCGACCCAAACGTCCTAGATTATCCCGATATTCAAAATTGCATCGTGTATTTTAACAATGCTGGAAACGATCAGATGTCGGGTATGGATCCGGATGTTGTGGCGAAATACTGCTGCATCCAGGATTGCAACAATGTGAACAATAACTTCAGTGACGAACCGGAGTTCGCCTATATTGTCGATCCGCTGGGCACGCCTGACACGGATAATTATCATTTGGCGAACGGATCGATTTGCAAGGATGCAGGGAGTCCGTTTTTATCTTACAGCGGTCAAACCGACATGGATATGGAAGAACGAGTAATTGATGGTTTGGTAGATGTTGGCGCTGATGAATTGTATACGTGTGATGGCGATTATTCCGAAGATGATTTTTATAATGAATCGGACCTAAACGCCGACGGCGTTGTCAATTTAGGCGAATTCATAAAATTTTCGAGAGCCTGGCTGTCGCACGATCCCAACGATCCGGCGTGGCTGGCCGATCCGAATATCGCCGATCCGAACCTGGCGCTTGCGTGGGATGATGCCTGCAATCTGGATGATACCGGGGACAGCCAATACGTAATCGACTTGGCCGATTTGGAAATCTTTCTGATTGACTGGCTTTGGACGGCCTGCTGGCATGAAAATTATCTCGAATATTTCGCCTTATCAGGCGGCGGTGAAAGAATGGATGCCATGAACGGAATCGCTGGAATGGCAAATAAAA
>CAYZXY010000150.1:0-2440 GCA_964482555.1 uncultured Pirellulales bacterium | reverse complement strand
CCTGTCGCAGAATGCACCAGTAAGGGCTTCCAGCCCTGACCCGCATAAATCGGAATAGCCCATAGGCAAAAACAATCCTTCGAGGCATTTTTTCGACATGACTCATTCGTCATTATTTCATCATTCTGGTTTCGTTATGCTCGAAATGTCACTCACAGGAGACCACGATACAAGGACGCGGGCATCTTGCCCGCGCCACATTTTTCGCAGCACAATTAATTACATTCCCACAAACCACACACCAGCCACGATCTGATCAAATTGCCCAGATCATGCATATTCACGACACAATCGCCGTTAAAATCATATTCGGGTATGCTCAGACAGGGATTGGCAGCATCAGGATGGACATCGGGACCGTTATCATAATGCTCTTTGATCCAGACATCATCGAAGGCCCAGTCGTAAATCCGCAGTTCGTTATATTTGGCGTTGACCAGCAGATCGTCCCACTGCGAACGGCCCAGCCAGCAATCGGTATCATTGATCTCATCCAGTCCGTTGAACATGGCGGCGGTGGTGATCAGTTCGCCATTGAGATAGCCGCGGACTTCATTTTTCTCCTCGTCCCAGACATAGGCGAAACAGTATTCCGCGCCAACCCGCGGGTTGAGATAACCGGTCATGACCTGTCGCATTTCGCCGCCTTCGACCTGGTATCTGAACCGGGACTGCCAGTCAACCTGTGTGAAGTTCCAGTAGGCGTCAAAGTAGCTGTCGGCGCCTTCAGCGATCACGCCGGGTTCATCGTCGATGGGATTGCTGAAGGAGAAAATCCGACCGTTTACCCGGGCCTCAAGCTGCGTGGCCCACACTTCGATGGTGGCACGCCTTCCCAGGGCGGAAATAATACCTGAAGGCAGTTCCACATAGGCGTATCCATCTTCGCCGACATTCGGCGTTACCGCATAATTATCAAGAACCAGCTCGCCGTTTTCATAATACGCACGCACATCATCATTGGGATCGAGTTCGTTCATGAGCGTGCCGTCGGCGCCGCTGACGGAATCGCTCAGGTCGCCCGAGAAACTGTAGCGATGAACCAGCCCCTGCCGAATATTCAGCGAGGCGGTTTCCGAGTCGCCGGGATCACCAAAGGATCCACTGACGGAACAGGAATAATCGCCTTCATCCGACAACTGGCCATTATTGATTTTCAGCTCCGCCGAGCCCTGATCGAAAACAGCGTCGTATTTCATGCCGTCGATCGTCAGCGGTTCGTCATCCTTATACCAGTCCACTGCTGTGATCGTCATATTTTCGGGTTTGGAAATATCTACCGAGAATAATCCGTAATCCCGCATGGTGCCGTGACCGATGAGGATGGTATCGTCCTGAGGACCAGTAACGACGGGATGATCCGCCGGCACAAAAAAGCTCCAGACTTCGCTTTCGTACTTGACCACATTGGGATCGCCGCCCGCGACGACGATAACCTTCCAGAAATATTCCTTAGCATCTCCATTGTCGTTGGGCAGCGGCACGCTGGAGTTGTAACCCGTAACGGCCGGACCGAGAACGGCCCCTTCCAGACCGGCAAAAGGCACCTCATTGGCATCCGCCACGACCTGGGCATCATCATCCAGATAAAAACGCAGCTCCTCCAGTTCCGCCGATGCTTCATAAGTCAGATCCCATGCAAAAGCGACCGGCGCCAAAACATTTTCCTCGCCGTCCGGCGGGAAAACAGGTGTAATCTCACCGGCATATTTACTCACGCTCACATCATCGACATAAACGCCGACCTGTTTGCTGCCGCCGCTCTGGAAGGCGATGGTCATAACGTCGCCGTTGCTGATGCCCGCGTTGGCGAAATCGGTTGGCGTGACGATGACCTGGAACCGGCGCCATTCATACTGCGACAATTCCTGGTTGAGCTCGATCGCAGCCAGTTCAATATCTTCGGCATCAAACCAGGCCTTCAGATACCAGCCGTTGGGGGCGGGATCATGAAAAGGCAACGCCCAAAAGCTGAGAATATAACTCGCGCTCACATCGAGCGACTCGGAGATGATTTGCTGATAGCCGATGCCGGTGTTGTTGTTCTGGCCGAAATAGGCGGCGTTGTCGCTGTTGTGCCCGATGGCCGTGCCCACGCCGTTGGTGCCGGTAGCGACACTCTGCCATTTTCTGGTACCGGTCGTTCTCCAGGGGTCGTCAACGGTGGAATTGCCGCCTTCGGGAAAAGTCGCAATCAGGGGCGGATGGCCATTATTGACCACCTGGGCCTCATACCCCTCGAAACCGGCTTCATAGATAAGAATCGGATTTTCCAGAGGACTGGCCTGCACGAAACAAGCCGCAAGTAATACAATGCCAATCAAGACTCTGATTTGTTTTGCTTTATTTCTCATTATTATTCAACTCCATATTGTTTTGAGTTTCTGCTTATCACCGGTCAGGTTTTTATAACCTGTATTTCCTTTCCACTTCCATATTA
>CAYZXY010000149.1:0-2459 GCA_964482555.1 uncultured Pirellulales bacterium | reverse complement strand
AAAATTCCCGGCAGTGCCAAACGTTACTGTTTTTCCTGTACATAATTATACCCAATTGGGTAGAAAGCTCCCGGCAGGGCCGGGCGTAAGCTTTTTATCCACAGATAATTACGTTCCAACAACACGGGTATCTTCAATTGGAACGAGTATACATTCCGCCAAAACGGGTATTTTCAATCGGAACGAGTATATAATGAAAGAGTATAATGGCGCAATGTTGCAATATTTTCACTGGTTTACTCCTGCAGACGGCTTGCTCTGGAAGCGTTTTGCGAAAGAGGCATCTTCCCTTTCAAAAGCCGGAATAACATCTGTCTGGTTTCCTCCTGCATATAAGGCGGCCGGAGGAGACCGGGATACAGGATATGGTGTATATGATCTTTTCGATCTGGGGGAGTTTGATCAGAAAGGAACTGTTCGCACCAAGTACGGCACACGTGATGAATATCTTGTAGCGATTAAGGCGGCCCATGCGGCAGGTATTCAGGTCTATGCTGATATCGTTTTTAATCACAAGATGGAAGGTGATAATGAAGAGGTATTCAGCGCAATTCCGTACAATCCCGATAACCGTAAGGAAGCTATGGGGGATTTGCAGAAGATTAAAGCCTGGACTCACTTTACTTTTCCAGGTCGAAACGGAAAGTATTCGGAATTTCAGTGGCATTGGTGGCACTTCAATGCGGTGGATTTCAATTCATTTAATGAGGAAGTCAGCGCGGTATATCTTATTGAAGATAAAACATTTGATGTTGATGTAGATCAGGAAAAAGGCAACTACGATTTTTTGATGGGGTGTAATCTTGATTTGAATAATCTTGATGTTCAGAAAGAACTTTTTTATTGGGGGCAATGGTATCTAGATCTGACAGAAATTGATGGCTTCCGTTTTGATGCCGTCAAGCATGTCAAGGCAGGATTTTTTTCCGATTGGTTAAAACATGTCCGCGGCTATACCCAAAAAAATCTGTTTGCCGTCGGTGAGTATTGGTCAGGTGTGGGGGCAGCCTTGGATCATTTTATAGATACCACTGAGAATACTATCATGCTTTTCGATGCCGGACTTCATTACAGTTTCGCTGATGCAAGTCGAAAAGGCAACGAATATGATTTAAGGACTATATTTGACAACAGTTTGGTTAAAAATCAACCTGAGATGGCGGTAACCCTGGTTAGCAATCATGACACCCAGCCGCTCCAGTCACTCGAGTCTGTCGTAGAGGCCTGGTTTAAACCATTGGCGTATGCGCTTATATTATTGCGAAGAGGTGGTTATCCATGTATATTTGCGGCAGATTATTATGGAGCTGAATACAACGGGACGGGAAAAGATGGAAATAGGTATGAAATAACAATGCCGAGCCATCAGTGGATAATCAATCGTTTCCTGGATGCCAGACGTAAGTATGCTTATGGAGAAGAGCGAAATTACTTTGACGATCCCCATTGTGTGGGATGGATCAGGTCGGGCGACGATGACCACCCCGGCGGTTTAGCTGTATTAATCAGTAATGATGCCGAAGGAATCAAGCCCATGCAAACAGGATGGCCAAAAACAACATATAAAGATTGTACAGAGCATATAGATAATACAGTAGTGACAAATGAAGAAGGATGGGGTGAATTTCGATGTAATCCGGTTTCGGTTTCGGTATGGATTCCGATAAAACAGAATTAATTTGCGCGTATACTATTTATTGTATTCGTTAATATGTAACTGTTCACGGTGTAATTTAAGGAGCCGGGACTTCAGGTTCTATCTGAAAACTCTGGTTGGTTTCGAGCGGCTCTTTTTCTGCACATTAATACGTTCCGAAACGATTATGTATGGTTCATTAACACTAACGCTTCGATAGATGAATTTGTAAAGTCAAAGGCACGAGATGGAGAGTTGGTATGACATCCTGGGGATAACGCCGGGGGCGAGCCCCGCAGAGATTAAACAGGCCTATCGTCGTCTGGCGACGATTTATCATCCCGATCTTAATCATAATAATGCCGCGGCCGAGCATCGTATGAAGGAAATCAACCGGGCTTATACCATGCTCGTCAGGAACCGGCCGGATTTATCGCGGCATGAAACGCTGATTGACTTTAAACAGGATCCCCGTTTCGCCTGGCTGCATGGAACGGACCGGTATCACACGGTGGACGGTTATGATGAAGACTGGATAGTCAACCGGGCGCTCAGGGGAGTTGTTTATTTTATACTGCTGGCCTTTTTGTTTTGTCTGGCTGGTGAGGCGGTCGCATTGTTTTGGAATGATTCTGCGAATGTTTCGATGGCTTATATTGGCGGGGGAGCGGCAGGCGTTTTGGTTAGCATTGCCGGTTATGCCATGATTCGCAATAGCCGTAAAGACGATATTATAATTAACACGCTGTTTTATGCGGGTTTTTTCGTGGGGCCTGCGACGGTGATCGTTTTATTATGGCATTATATACAATGAATATAACCC
>CAYZXY010000148.1:0-2497 GCA_964482555.1 uncultured Pirellulales bacterium | reverse complement strand
CGCTGACATAGATGTCACCTGAAGCCAGGGCCGCGTTGAGATACAAGCAATACTGGGCGTTCGTCGTCTCCTATTGGCTCATCTGCCCAGTGAAGCCGCCCATACTGATAGGGTTGCCGGATCCATCTACCATCCCGGAACCATCATCATCAATCGTTACCCAGGTGATATTCCGTGTATGGAGATGTGCCCATCGTCCCCCACACCGGCCGCGGCAGCGTCCAGTTGGTCGCTCCATCATCAAAGGAGTCCGGTTCCGCAGGAATAAGCGCAACATTCCAACCGGACAAATCCTGATTGAAGGAGGAGGCATTATCGAACATCCTGCTCATATACTTCACCGCCGAGGTATCCCAGCCGCCGATATCACCGTTGAACGCATCTGCAGAATAGAACATATAGCTCATATTCGTCACCGCCGAGGTATCCCAGCCGCCGATATTTTGGTTGAAGGAGGAGGCAGAAGCGAACATCCAGCTCATATCCATCACCGCCGAGGTATCCCAGCCGCCGATATCACCGTTGAACGGCCATCGCCTGGCAGGTACCGCAAGGCAGCCGTCGCCGCTTGTGTACGTCCATATACACGTTAATCTGATTGTCATTATAGGTCACATTGACCACCTTATGTCTCTTGACTTTTAACGTCTCTTTGAGTAATCTTTTGATTAGCATATGTTTTCCCTTGTGTTGTTATTGTGATAAATAACTATTATAACAAGAGTTAACATATGCTTTATTCATTTTTTATGCACAAATTCTTGCGAGGAGCCATTTATGAGATTCTTATTATTTCTGACACTGATTTGCATAAACGTTATTCCTGTGGTTGGCGACGCACAAACGCCTGGCCCGAACATTATCTTTATCATGGCCGATGATCTGGGGTATGGCGATCTGGGGTGCTATGGGCAGGAGCATATTCAGACGCCGAACATCGACCGACTGGCTTCGGAAGGGATGTCATTTACCCAGACTTACGCGGGCAGTTGCGTTTGCGCCCCCTCGCGCGGCGTGTTAATGACCGGATTGCACAATGGCCATGCCCCCGTGCGCGATAACATTCCCCATTACAAAACTTATCTCGAGAACGATGATCTCACCATCGCGGAAATATTGCAGCAGGCCGGTTACCGTTGCGGCGGCATCGGCAAATGGTCGCTTGGCGATCCCGGTACCGCCGGCCGCCCGACCAATCAGGGCTTCGAATCCTGGCTGGGCTATCTGAACCAGGATCACGCCCACTATTATTATCCCGAATATCTCGACGACGGCGACCAGCGGCTGGATCTGACCGGCAACAGACAATCACAATCCAGCTACAGCCACGATCTGATGACAAACCGGGCGCTGGAATTTATCCGTGAAGCGAGGAAAGGCCCTTTCTTTCTTTATGCCGCCTATACGTTGCCTCACTTTTCTGCCCGCAACGAGGATGAAACCGAACTGGCGATTCCAGACAATGCGCCATACAGCGAGCGGCCTTGGAGCCGGAAGGAAAAGAATTATGCCGCCATGATTACGCTGCTGGATGCGGATATTGGTCGTATCGTCCGGCTGGTCGATGCCCTGGGACTGCGAGAAAAGACATTGATTATCTTTACCAGCGACAACGGTCCCTGGGACGGCGTTCCATCAAAATTCCGCAGCAGCGGTCCGCTGCGGGGCGGCAAACGTGAGTTATACGAAGGCGGCATTCGCGTGCCGTTTATCGCCCGTTGGCCGGGCGTCGTGCCGGCCGGCACGACGAGCAAGGAGGTTATTGCCTTATGGGATATGCTGCCGACGTTCGCCGGACTGGCCGGCGTGAAGGCGCCGAATGGCATCGACGGCCATTCCATAGTTCCCGTTCTCAAAGGCGGCACGCTGCCAAAACCTCATGAATATTTATACTGGGACTACGGCCATTGCCGCGAGCGATATGATCAGGCCGTTCGCATGGGCGACTGGAAGGGCATCCGCCTCGGACGTGACAGCGCAATACGGCTTTACGACCTGAGCGCTGATCCTGGCGAAAAACATAACATCGCCTTGCAGCATCCCGAAGTTGTTGAAAAGATTTCTGCAATCATGAAAACCGCCGCTACGCCCAGTGACCGCTATACCATTGGCGATCTTTACCGCGGCGGACCGCTCTGGCAACCGCAGAAATAACGAATGTCATGACATTAACCGGGTATCGATGATAAACTGCTGTTCGTCCAGTCCCGTAGCCCGGACAAACGACAACGTTCTGCCCTGTACAGTGCGGTGCATCACGTCAATGCGAAACATTGTCTGATGCCATGCTGATAAAAAAAGCTATCATTCCCCTTCTTTACTATCAACTTTCAATCTTTAATTTCCAATTCTTTCAATTCCACCTCCAGATCCGTCAGCATCCGCCCGTCCTCCGCCGCACTCCGCCCCGCCGTCGTAAGATAGTTCCCGATCATCGTACTGCTGCCCCCCGCGAAAAACATCCAGCTCTGTAAATCCCGCAGACACGATTCCCGCC
>CAYZXY010000147.1:0-2617 GCA_964482555.1 uncultured Pirellulales bacterium | reverse complement strand
TTGATGCCACCGCCAAAAGTAATTTCTAAGCAGCGACATGGAGAGGTAACAATCCTCCATATCGTTGCAAACACGCTGTAATTTTTGTTTTTCGGCCTATGCAGACACTCTGGGTCGTCATACGAGACCCTAAGATCGCAAAAACTGGCCCCAAAACGGCCTGATTGGCCCGTTCGTACACGATGTCTCGCATTTTGGCGCACGCCGCGGCCCGCCGCATATTCCAGCCGGCCACTTTCAGCAAAATCGCATGGAACACCGCCGGGGCGCCGCGAACCCGCAACTGCCCCAGACCCGTCACACGTTTGAGGCCGCTGTTGGTGCCCTCGGTGCCGCCGCGGTCCCAGTCGCCGCTGACCAGATCGTAGGGCATTATCGTGATTAGGTTTTACTTATCGGTGGACTAAAAGTTTGTAAGTGGTCGGTCCTGATTGTTTGTGAGATTTTCAGCGGTATGCGAAAAAACCCCGGAATCTTGAAAATAAAACGACACTTTCCAACGTCTAAATAAAAAAGATTTTCTTATAGTCAGAAAGAGCGATATTCGGCATAATATACTTTATATTCATAACGATATGCAGCAGCATCTAACGTGAAAAATCTGGTGGATAACTCATGTGGATTAAAGCAGGTCGTCATAAGCAATAATTTCTATACTCGTTTCGATTAGAATGTCACGTTTAGTCGGAACGTAATGATATGCGGATATAAAGCTTACGCCAGGCTCTGCCCGGAGCTTTCGACTTAATTGGGTATAAATTCTTTATTTACAACTAGTTTCAGTTGTAGATTATACGGCGTGGGCCTATTGCCTGCGATTTGTGCCTTGCGGAACGAAGAATCGATACGACAGCATTCGGGCGAAGGCGGGGATGCTATCAGAAATTGGGTTTCACAAAATACCGCAAAGCACACATGGTCATAAAAGATTTATTATCAATAGTTTACAAGAAAGGTTTGCTCATGGAGAAAAAACTGGAAAGACGTCAATTCATCAAAACAACTGCTGGCGTTGGTGCCGGTTTGCTCATTTTACCCCGGACCAGATTATTTGGAGCTGACGCGCCGAGCAATAAGCTGAATATCGCTTTGATTGGCGCCTGGGGACGAGCCAAGGCCCATTTCGACGCCATCAAAAAGGAAAACATCGTTGCGCTGTGCGACATCGATGAACGACATCTGGCCCTGGCCGCGAAAGAATTCCCCCGGGCAAAACATTATGTTGACTGGCGGAAGTGCCTCGAACAGAAGGACATTGACGCCGTCATCTGCTGCACCACGGACCATACCCATGCTTTTGTCGCCAACTGGGCCATGAACCGGGGTATGCATATCTATTGTGAAAAACCCCTGGGTAATACTGTCGAGGAAACACGTCTCGTACGTGAGACTTACATTAAAAACAAGAACAAGCTCGCCACCCAGGTCGGCACCCAGCGTCATGCCAAAGAAAACTTCAATCGTGTCCGTGAGCTCATCAAGGACGGTGTAATTGGCGAACTGCAAAGCGTTTACGCCTGGGGCAATCGCCAGCTGCGCCGGTCCGGCTATCCGCCGGCAAAAGGAACGCCTCCGAAAGAACTGCATTTTGACCTCTGGCTGGGGCCGGCGCCGGTCCACCCCTATACTCCGGAATACTTTAGCGGCAAACCCGGAGCCAACTGTCTGCAATGGAACGTGTACTGGGATTTCGGCACCGGCCAGGTCGGCGACATGGGCAGCCATACGATGGACCTGGCGTGGAACGCCCTTGATGCCGATCTGCCCAATGAAGCCAATGGCGAGGGCGAGCCGTTCAATCCCGAAGTCGCACCGGTCGAACTGCATACCTCATTCTCAATCCCCGCTAATAACTGGCGTAAAGCTGTTGATGTCCACTGGTATCAGGGCGGTATGTTGCCCCGGTCGCCCCGGCCCTATGTCGATTTGAAACGAATCGGTCATGGCGTCATGTTTAAAGGCTCTAAAGGATTCCTGGTGGCCGATTTCGATTCACGCATTATCATCCCGTACGGCAAAGGCGCCGATTTGACCTATTACAATTCCCGTTCTTCCGATGAGCTTATCCCGCCGATGGGTCACTTTCAGGATGAATGGATTAACGCCTGTAAAGGGGATCTCAAAACCTCCTGCGATTTCGATTACGGCGGTAAACTGATCGAGACGATGCTGCTGGGACTGGTGGCCTACCGCACCGGCAAGAAATTGAACTACGACCCCGCCACCGCTCGCGTTACCAACCATGATGAAGCCAATCAATATATCAGCAAAGAATATCGTCCCGGCTGGACGCTGAATGGCTAAGTCAATGTAAGTGTCCGGTGAACCCCGCCTTGCTCGGGATCGGCCGGGCGGTTTCCGGTGCGCTGAAAAATTCGGCCGCGACGACCGGCTAAAATCAAAGCAGGTGCGCTTATTTGAGGTCTAATTTATACTGCTTCAGATTGAGTGTGCCTGTATTCTTTACTTATAATTATATTATACTCGTTGCGATTGAAATTACCCTTTTGTCGGAATGTTATAAGGTAAATATGTGCGTATAAAAAGCTTGGTGCGCAGTTCTGCCCGGGGTTTTCTACCCGACAGGGTAAATGTTATACTGCTTCCGATTGAAAAT
>CAYZXY010000146.1:0-2649 GCA_964482555.1 uncultured Pirellulales bacterium | reverse complement strand
TACAAACATGCATAAGCACGCCTGGGCTTTGCTCCGGCTCGCGCGGGGAGTAAAAATATGGCAGATGGTTTGATAACAGTGGAGAGCAAGGGGGATCGTTCGCCGAAATGGTATGTGTTCTTTTTGTGTGCGACAGTGTCGGGGGCGTTGATGGGGTGTTGTTTCTGGCCATTGAACTGGCATTTTCTGGGATGGGTGGCGTTGGCGCCGTTTCTGTTATTGTTTAACAGGATGTCGGAAAGGATGGCGTTCTGGGCGGGTACGATTTTGGGAATTGTTTATTACAGGATAAGTCTGGGTTGGCTGATCGGACTTGTCGGACCGACAGGGGCAGTGGCGGTGGTTGGTCTGGCCGTATTTATGGGGATAGCGTTTTTGGTGGGACGGCTGCTGGTGCGATATCTGGGAGGATGGTCGATGGTGTGGGTAGCACCGTTTGTGTTTGTGGGGCAGGAGATTCTGCGGGCGGAGAGTCTGGATTCTTTTCGTTTTGCTTACGGTGTCTGGGGCTACAGCCAGACGCATAATCCACCTGTCCGTGATCTGGCCGGTATTGGCGGGGTATATTTTGTTTCGTTTGTGCTGGTGATGTTTAACGCCGCTCTGGCTTATGGGCTCCAAACAAGGAAACGCCAAGCGTATGTGCCACTCATACTTGTTTTGACTGGGGCGTTGATTCTGATTTTTATTTCTGATTCGGGCGCTGTTGAAAAAATGAAAAGCGTGCCAGTGGCCTGTGTTCAATCGGAATTAGATGATGAGGACGATTATCTTGGGCTGGTGCAGGAGGCTCTGGAGTCGGAAACGCAGCCGGTTTTTGTCGTGCTGCCGGAGCATACAGTTTATTATGTCGTTAATGAGAACGATCCGTTTATAAAGGCGTTAGGCGAATTGTCAGATAAGCACGATGCGTATATTTGCGTGGGTGCGTACTACAAGGATGAAGACAAGCACAATGCCGCGATCATTCTGGGGCCTGAGGGCAGGATGATCGGCTGGCAGGCCAAATCGATTGCTATTCCTTTTTTCACAGATGATTATACTCCTGCCAGGCAGCAGCACATTTTCCCGTCTGAACATGGACCTTTCGGCGTTTATGTCTGCTATGATGCCGGATTTACCGATATTACTCGCAGATTGGCCGATAGGGGGGCGGAAGTTTTCCTGGGGCCGGTGATGAATCCGGAGCATTGGCCCCAGGCTCAGCGACAACAGCAGGCGGACATGCAGATATTCAGGTCGATTGAAACCGGCCGTGGCGCCGTCCGGGCGGCCAGTTCCGGCATATCCCAGATTGTTAATCCCGATGGAATAGAGATCGCCCGGCGGACACAGGAACAAGGTGAAGGAATCTTATATGGTTCGGTTGAGATGAATTCCGAAAAAACGATATTCATGAAGTGGGGATACCTCTTTAATCACATTGTCGGCTGGATTTATCTGATCGGCGGTCCGCTGGTACTGGCAATTCATTTTTTCAGTTCTGATTTTCGCAAATTCAGCAAGATGTTCAGGCAAAAGCAAGGTGTGGGATAAATGTATTGACGATAGATACTTAATGTTTTATGAATATCATTTCTGAGATGAAACATAATCATCCTGTCTCGCCGGACCAATTGGAAACCATCTTAAGCATGGAAACTATTGTGGAATCTGACGAGGTTTTGATATATAAATGTAGCCTGAACCAGGACAAATCAAGCAATAATGGTATTGACATATATTAAATGAGTCATTACCTTAAATTCTGTACTTATGGCATTTTTGAAGAATATAAAAAGCTACTCCATCAAAAATTAATATTGATTTTCAATATTGTACTGACCTCTAAACTCTAATCCTTGTTTTAAAATGACCGAAAAACAAAAAAAGACATTATTGAAGGTTGCGCGGAAAGTGGTCGAGGCGGCAGTGAGGGGGGAACCGGTTAATGAGTTCGAATCGGAAGATCCCTTATATAACGAACATCGGGGGTGTTTTGTAACGCTGCATAATCACGGTGAATTGCGGGGGTGTATCGGGCAGTTTCAGCCCAGTCAGTCGCTGTTGGAGACGGTGCGGGAAATGGCGATTGCGGCGGCAACGCAGGATAACCGGTTTGCGGTAAATCCTGTCAGGCCTGAGGAATTGCCGGAGATTGATATTGAAATATCGGTTCTCTCGCCGCTGGTGAAAACGGATGATCCGTTGAGTCTGGAGCTGGGCAAGCATGGCATATACATAAAAAAAGGTTGGTCCAGCGGCTGCTTTCTGCCGCAGGTGGCGATAGAGACGGGCTGGGATAAGGAGACATTTTTAGGCCAGTGCTGTGCCGGCAAGGCCGGTCTGCCCGCGGAGGTCTGGAAAGAGCCGGATACGGAAGTGTATCTTTTTACGGCGGAGATATTCGGGGAAAATGATTATAAAGTAAAGTAGGATTCGTTGATCGTTGATCGTTGATCGTTGAGCGAAGCGAAGACGGAAATGCATGCCGATGAAAATAGATGTATTCTTTTTAGATTTTGAATTAAAGGAAATGAGAATATTCATATCTAGACAATGGGGAGGGGTACAGAGATGCTTTTTATTAACTTTTCGTAACCGTTCACAGTTTTAACTGAACTTTTGCAAAATTGAAAATTTGGAGTTCAAATGGGCTTTTTGGCGACA
>CAYZXY010000145.1:0-2658 GCA_964482555.1 uncultured Pirellulales bacterium | reverse complement strand
TACCAGCTCACCGTCATTTTGGCGACTCAGTTGCACTTATGAGTTGAATCCGCTAGTTAACATATGCTTTATTCAATTTTTATGCATAAATTCTGGCGAGGAGCCATTATTTAAGAAGCTGATCGCCCGAAAGAATTTCATACAAGCCGCAAAGCAGGAAAAAGAAACAGGTTATGGATAATATGATCAGAGTTTGATCGCAACAGGTTTTGGAATTAGGTTTTCCGGTTCTTTCGGATCAGGAGACATTATGAGGCGACATATTAAATGCTTACTTTTATGGATGTTCTATGTCTGTATCTTTTGGGGCCCGCAGGGCACGACAAAGGCAAATACGACGGATAAACCTAATATTATTGTCATCATGCTGGATGATATGGGATACTCCGATATCGGCTGTTTCGGGAGCGAAATTAAGACGCCGAACCTCGATCAGCTGGCGGCAGACGGCCTTCGCTTTACGCGTTTTTTAAATACTTCTCGATGCTGCCCCTCCAGGGCAACAGTCATGACCGGATTGTATCCGCATCAAGCCGGTGTAGGCTATATGGACAGTGACTGGGGGCATCCAGCCTACCAGGGGCATTTGAAAAGGTCATGCGTGACGATTGCCGAGGTACTGAGACAGCAAGGCTTTCGGACTATCATGTCGGGGAAATGGCACCTGGGCACGGGCAAAGGCAACAATCCGTGGGATCGCGGATTTGATCGTTTTTACGGGATACCGCAGGGCGGCGGGGTGTACTTCTGGCCCCCCCATTATAATCGAACGGTAAATGTGTTTAATAAAGATGACGGACGGGGATTAATTGAAACCCAGCCGGATGAACGTTTTTATAGTACGGATGCTTTTACAGATTACGCGGTCGAACAAATCGTGAAAGCCGATAAGGACAACACGCCGTTTTACATGTATATCGCCTATGTGGCCCCTCACTTTCCTCAACAGGCGTGGGAGAAAGATATCCGGAAGTACCTGGGGCATTACCGCCAGGGGTGGCATGTTCTACGGCAAAAACGATACCAGCGTCAACTTGCCATGGGGATTATCAAACCAGATTGTGAATTGTCTGATCCGATTTCTGTGCGATGGGATTCATTGACGGAGAAACAGAAGAATTATCTTGATAGACAGATGGCTGTTTATGCCGGACAAGTGGACAATCTTGACCAGAATATGGGGAAACTCATGCGAGCGCTGAAACAAACCGGCCAGGAAGAAAACACGCTGGTCATGTTTTTCTCGGATAATGGGGCCCCGAAAAATGCCGATCTGGGATTTGAAAAGAATAAAGATGCGTTATTTGGCACGCGTGAATCCAACGGAGGCTACGCCATAGGCTGGGCCAAATTGAGTAACACCCCCTTCCGATCCTATAAGGCCTGCAGTCATTTTGGCGGCACGGCCAGCCCCTTTATCGCACGCTGGCCCGAAGTCATTAAAGACAGAGGCGATATTCGCGATCAGTTCTGTCACATCATCGATATTGTACCGACCTGCCTGGACGCAGCCGGGATGGATGTATCCGAGCTGACATACGGGGAAAAATCACAACCGCTGGAAGGCATCAGCCTGATTCCCTTTTTCAAAAAACAGATAGCGCCCCAACCGCGCAATCTTTACTGGGAACATAAAGGTAACCGGGGTATCATGGAAAGTGAATGGAAACTGGTTTCTTTTCATAATTGTTCCTGGGAATTGTACAATTTGAAAACGGACTTGACAGAAAAGCATGACCTTTCCGGGAAGAATCCCGAACTGGTGAAAGAACTCAAGGAAAAATATCGCGGATGGGCCAGCCAATGCGGCGTACTGCCCTGGCCGGTAAAAAGAAAATGAAATCGACAGGGATTCGTCCATATCGTTGTCTGTACCCCTGCCCTTTGTCTAGACAATGGGCAGGGGTACATGCTATCCTTTAATAATTCGTAAACGTCCGGTGAACCCCACCTTGCGTGGAGTCGGCGATTTTCGATAATGGCCTCCATGAATAATTTTTCAACACATATTCAGGAGGCGATATCATCAACTTCCGGTTTAATGTGTAAGGGAGTTGATGCGTTATTGCGTTGATGTGTATAATAACCGGTAAATACAGCATAATTAATCGTGAAAAGCTATGACATCAGATATTGAACTGACCGTGGTGTAAACGCCAGAGCAAAAGTGTGGCGCAAGCCGCCCTCTTTTCCCCTTTGCGCTTTCGCCGCCGCAGGCGTTCGCATCAGGTCCATATAAACCACTTAATATTTGATCATACTGTTTATGCTGTCGAAATCAGGTTTTTCAAGTTCAGTCAGCACCTTTAATAAGATAGAACGTATTTCATCTTCTGTATAATCCTCATGTTTTATATACTTGGCAATATTCTCACAGACATTGATTGCTTCATGATATTGGTAATGTGGTGATGTTTTTGTTAAAATTGAAGATGAATTAACTGATTTCCAATTAGAGTCCTTTAAAGTATCTCTGTTCACATATTCTTTTATGAGTCTAGAAAATTCATTCTCTGGTAACCGTTCACAGAAATAATGGATACTTTTTATCTGTCCAGTTGGCCCGTAATGATTCATGGATAAAATCAAAGACATTTTGGTTCTGTTTTTTGCAGGTCGCGATCGTTGTCCAGATGCGCTCGCACCAGCGCATGCCCG
>CAYZXY010000144.1:0-2765 GCA_964482555.1 uncultured Pirellulales bacterium | reverse complement strand
GGTACGCGAGCTGGGTTCAGACCGGCGTGAGCCAGGTCGGTCCCTATCTGCCGTGGGCGCAGGAATCTTGAGGAGATTCAACTCTAGTACGAGAGGACTCAGTTGGACCAACCACTGGTGATCCTGTTGTGCCGCTAGGTGCATCGCAGGGTAGCTAAGTTGGGAAAGGATAACCGCTGAAGGCATCTAAGCGGGAAGCCAACTCCAAGATGAGGATTCCATGCTTATAGCGAGAGCTCCCTTGTAGACTACGAGGTTGATAGGCCGGAGGTGTAAGATGCGAAATCATCTAAGCTGACCGGTACTAACGAGCGATTGCTTGATCGCATTATTTTTTCACTGTCATGATCTAAACCATCATGAATCAATGATCTCTTCGCTACCGGTTAGATATCCATTCTCATATTTATTTGAAAAAATGTTGGTGATCATAGCCTGCGTGAAACGCCTGATCCCTTCCCGAACTCAGAAGCTAAGGCGCAGGCGCCGATGGTAGTGCGTAAGTGCGAGAGTAGGTCGTTGCCAACTTATATGAAAAGCCTTTCGGTTACCCCGAAGGGCTTTCTTTTTGCGCTGATATACTGTATCCACGAATTTACACAGATAATCACGATTCAGTGAATTAAGAATAGAAAGAATTACGGATTATGAATGGTAAAATAAATGCGGTTTATTGAATTCCTGCTTCATTGTTACTTCATTCTGTTTTCATAATTCTTAAATTATCTGCTATAATCCTTTCCATGAACGGCATCATATTTCTTTCTCTCAGTGTCGCGTCTTCGGTGACAATCGTATTGATCATGCGGGTGCAGGAGCGTCGCCGCAGCGAGCGGCTGGTCCTTCTGGCAAGCAATTACATTGTTGCCGCGGGCATGAACCTTGGTCTCTGGCTGTTCAGCGGAACCCAGCCCGTTGCTCTTCCGGCCATTGGCCAGGCCGTCCTCACCGGCATTATTTTTGTAATGGGCTTTCTTCTTCTGATGAAAGCGATCGGCCGTATCGGCGTGGGCATTTCTGTCGCCATTATGCGTATGGCGATCCTTGTTCCCATCATCGTCTCCGTGCTGGTTTACGCCGAACACCCCGCACCTCGCCAAATCACCGGTATTATCCTCGCCTTCGCCGCTTTTATCCTGTTTTCCTGGATCTCAAACAACTCCTCTTCCGCCCATCAGGTATCACGCCGCACGCTTATTCTGCTGCCTCTGGCTCTCTTTCTCTGTATGGGCTTCAATGAGACCAGCATGAAAATATTCTCAGAGCATTTTCCTGCCCGGCAGATGCCGGGCTTTCTGGCCGTCCTATTCGGCACAGCCGCGGTGTTCAGTTGGCTTTGCGTTGTCTGGCGGCGCAGTTCCCTCCGGCGTGTCGACATTCAGGCCGGTCTCATCCTCGGCATTCCCAACAGCCTCTCCTGCATCTTCTTCATTCAGGCCCTGCATCATCTCGACGGCATCGTCGCCTTCCCCGTCAACGGTGTCGCGATCGTCGTCGTCTCCACGGTTGTCGCTATCGTCCTCTGGCGCGAAATCCCCAGCCGCCCTGGCTGGCTCGCTCTCATCCTCGCCTGCGCTGCCATCGTCCTGATGAATCTGAAACTATAAAAAAAAGGATGAGTGAGGTGACGATTCACTTCGCTTATCATTCACTCCTCAACAGTTATGCTTGCCCGCCAGCCGAAAGAATTCCAGCAGACCGGCATGTGCCTGTTCGCTCAGTTTGTACCGGATATTCCGCTGAAAATAACGCAACGCCTGTTCCGGCGTAAAGCCGTGATCCGCCGCCCGATTCCGGGCAATCTCTTCCAGATGACGCATTCCGTTTTCGCGAGTCTCCCGCAGCAGCCTCGCTAAAGAATTTTCCCGTTCCAGGCTCATACTTGCTGGCGTCGCCCACACTGCGTACACAAACGGCAACCCTGTCATTTCCCGCCAGGCCAGCCCCATATCCACTTCGTACGGCCATCGTCCTGACTCCCGCATCACCTTATCCCCGATCAGCAGCACGCTCTGATAAGCCTCCGGCTGCTGCGCCAACGGTTCGATCTCCAAAACTGTTCCGTGTCGCTCCGCCCATAAAATCCGGCTCAACGCCACCGATGTATGCGAATCCGTATCGCCCGTCAGTTTTTGTATTTCTCCCGGTGGTATTCGTGAAAACACCCGTACCGTCAACACCTCGCCATCTGAGCCGATCATGCCGCCCGGCAGCATGTGCCACTGTGTTTCGTGTCGGTAAAAATCAATACTTGGCACTAGCCCCGCATCCAGATTCCCCGCGTTTAGCTCTTCTGCCAGCCGGGACGGCACATGCCCAATCAATTTCACATCCGCACGCTGCTCCAATCCATAAATCAACGGCAGCGCATTCAAAAACGCTACCGGTCCAATTCTGAATCTATCCATTTGCTTTCCATAATCAAATATTCATCTCACCTCAAACCCTTTCCTCGCTTCATCATATCGATTTTCTCTTAAACAACCTAACTTATTTTCGCATTGTCCCAGTCTATGCCGCTCAAACTATTTACGATATTTTATTTGTCTTACTGTCATAATCGTTCATAGAATCAATAAATACATGATAATATCTCTGATAAGTTTAAATTGCGATTTATGGCAAGACATTAAGAATGATGAAACCAGAATGGTGAGTTAATGACAAATGCATCAATGTCGAGCTTAAGATGCCGGATTGGAATTACCACATCTGAGTCCGGGTATTCCGGTAAGCAGTTATGTAGTATAAGCAGTTATGTAGTA
>CAYZXY010000143.1:0-3222 GCA_964482555.1 uncultured Pirellulales bacterium | reverse complement strand
TAGTAATCAATAATTTCGGATATCGAGTGTCTGGTCCGATAGTCGAACCAGAGGGCATGAACATACCGACGTGGCCAATTTTAACTGTTTTGTACACATATAATTACGTTTGAGCCTGACGAAAAAAACATCGTTTAAAGTAAATATCCCGTTCTGATTCAACAATGCCCGCTTTCACCTCTAAAACGCTAATCTTAAGACCAATAGGATATCCCGAAATTTTATACCCAATCGAACAGAAAGCTCCGGGCTGGGCCGGGCGTAAGCTTTTTATCCGCATATAATTACGTTTCGATAAAACGGGACATTTCAATCGAAACGCGTCCACTATGTTATTACACAATTATGTTTAATGTATGTGTTATATGCCGAACAAACCGAATTCTACCTGGTCATTATCTGTCCTGCCGGTTCCGTCCAGTTAAGGGCTGAAGCCGGCCGCAGCAGGCACATAGCTATAACTTGCTACATATCATTCAGTTATGGTGGTATTGGCTTATTTGCCCACTGCCTTCGTTTCGATCATCATTACTGATAATGATAACTCATACATTGCTCACATCTACGGTATCGACCGTATGAGTGGCAGAGTTAAGGATTATCGCGGGATTATTCGAGGGTATCGTTCAGGGATTTGCACCAGACGTTCATGCTCTGGATAAAGCCGCTGATATTGGTGCTGTTGATAAGGGTACCGGTGTGGGCATAACCGTGGCGGGCGAAGGTGATATTCATGCCGGGAGAGAGGGCGCGGGCGATGGTGTAACCGGAGTGAATATGCCGCTGCTGCATTTGATTTTCCAGTTCGCCGAGCAAAACGCAAGCCAAGCCGCGACCGCGATAATCGGGATGCGTGGCGAAATCGGTGAGCTCGGCGTTGCTGTATTCCTGGTCGATTTCAGCGGAAGCCACCGCAATGAGCCGGCCGGCGTCGCGAATACCGAGGTAGAGGACGTGGCTGCGCATCGTTTCGGTGAGATAAGCCGGGTCGTGAATGGGAAAAGGGTAGGAGGGGAAGACAAGTTGATACAGTCCGCCCATTTCAGGTGTGTCCTCAGGCGTCATGGTCGATAACGTGAAAGATGGGGGCAGTTGGGTTGAAAAAGGAGTGTCCGCTTTGGCCTGAGCCAGGTTCAGGATATCCTTGACTTCATTGGGGCATTCGGGAATAGCCCTCTCAGCGGAAAGGAATTTACTGTAAAGAACGGCCGTTTCCCTGCCGTGGAAGAAGCCGGGGATGTCGGCTTCCGGGAGGTATTCAAATGACGCGAAGGCTTTGCTGAATCTGAGGGGCGCTTTGGCCATGATACGCGTGTATTTGTTCCTGATGGCCAGCCTGTCAAGTGCCGGCAGGATATCGGGCATATCGTCCGGATCGAGTTTCATAAGGTAAATACGTTGATTTACGGAACCATGCTGGATAATGGAATGCTTGAATGTTTCTATTTTGTCGTACATAAGAAAGCTAACGAGTAATGTGTAACAAGTAATGCGTAAACGCGCAGACGCCGCTCACATAAGCCGCGAAAAACAGGTAATCGAACAGGGTCAATCTTCTTCGCCCCTTCGTTCGAAACGTTCGTTTTCGGCAGGCACGAGGGAGATGGTTTCATCATGATCGCTGAGCAGACGGTCGATCCCGATGGCTTGCGATTCATCGCCTTCTTCCAGTTTGAGCTGCAGTTTGCACTCCTCACATTTACGGTCGCAAAAAATGGGCTCGTAGGAATCGGGTTCCTTATAGGTCGTAATGACACCTTCATAATTTCTCAGGATCACTTTGTTAGTGGACCAGGAGATCAGGTAATTGGGCATGATGGGGATTTTGCCGCCGCCGCCGGGCGCGTCGATGACGTAGGTGGGCACAGAAAAACCGCTGGTATGCCCGATAAGACTTTCCATGATTTCGATGCCTTTTCCGACTGGCGTGCGGAAATGTATCAACCCTTCGGAAAGATCGCATTGATACAGGTAGTAGGGCCGCACGCGATTGGCGACGAGTTTATGCCCCAGCGATTTAATAATCCGGGGACAGTCATTTATGCCCGCGAGCAGGACCGATTGGTTGCCAAGAGGAAAGCCGGCGTCGGCCAGTTTCGCCAGGGCTTTCTTGGAGGAAGATGTAATCTCGCGCGGGTGATTGAAATGGGTATTGATCCACACGGGACGATGCTGTTTGAGCATATCGACCAGATCGTCGGTGATGCGGTAGGGCAATACGACGGGAGTACGAGTGCCGATACGAACCACTTCAACGTGTTTGATATCATCCAGTTCGCTGAGAATCCAGTCCAGAGCGCCATCCGACAGCAGAAACGGATCGCCGCCGGAAAGCAGTACATCGCGAATGCCGGTATTATCGCGGATATAGTCGAGTCCTTTTTTGATGACGTCTCGGTTAGGAATGTAATCGACATCACCGACGCGGCGTTTGCGTGTACAATGCCGACAGTACATAGCGCAGATATTGCTGACGAGAAACAGCACCCGGTCGGGATAACGATGGGTAATGCCCGGGACAGGGCTGTCTTTGTCTTCGTGCAGCGGATCGGACATTTCACACGCATTTGTTAAAAGTTCGTCGTGACTGGGGAACGCCTGTTTGTAAACAGGGTCGTTGAGATAATCCTCTTTGTCAATCAAGGATGCATAATAAGGCGTTATGGATAAGGGAAACGTTTCCAGGGTTTTTTCCAGCAGCCGCCGCTGCGGCGGAGGGAATTGAATATCCATGACTCTTTCAAAGGTGTCGATGTCTTTGATTGAATGTTTGACATGCCATTTCCAGTTATGCCAGTGTGAGCTTTTGGCATTTCGGTCGATGGAGTCGATAAACTGTAACTGGTTGTCGCTTAATGTTGTCATTTAACCATCCTTTCGTTAAAATGAAACTTAGCTGTATAACTCGTTCCGATTGAAAATACCCGTTTTACCAGAACATAATTATCTGCGGATAAAAAGTTTACACCCGACCCCACCCGGAGCTTTCTACCCAATGGGGTATAAACAATGGGAAATATTAATGGTTTATTGAAAGACCGGGCTAAGGCAAAGAATATAACTGAAGCAGGCGGGAGCCGCTTTGTATTTTTAAGTGCTTGAAATTAATCATGTTATGTATTTATAGCTTATTAAAACGGATTTGTCAAACATTTTTTCAGGTCAGGGTAAACGTGTAAACGTATGTCAGTTAAGTTGATAATGGTTCGCCAGCCCGCAGCG
>CAYZXY010000142.1:0-3399 GCA_964482555.1 uncultured Pirellulales bacterium | reverse complement strand
ATAATTACTGGAAAGACCAAAGAAAACATGCAGCATAAGCCTGCCAGAAATAAATATCGCACACCTGCGGTCAGTTTGAGTAAAGAATTATCTTGTAATATTTTAGCATAATTTGCATAATTTTTAAATAGCGTCATTAATTTTACCCTGAAATTGCTATTAAAAGGATTTATACATGAATTTAGTTACCGGAGCCACGGGTTTTCTTGGCAGCCATATTGCGGAAAAACTGGTGAAAAATGGCCAACCAACCAAAGCTTTGGTCCGCCCAACCTCGAATGTTTCCTTTTTAAATCAATTGGGAATTGAAACCGTTGTCGGAGATCTGTCCGATCCGAATAGTCTGGAAGCCGCCCTGGAAGGCGTAGATGTGGTTTACCATGCCGCGGCCAAGGTGGGGGACTGGGGCGTATGGCCGGATTTCGAACGTGATACGATTCAGGCTACGGCCAATCTCGCACAGGCCTCAAAAAACGCCGGCGTCAAACGTTTTATTCACGTATCCAGCATCAGCGCTTATGGTAATCCCAATGGCAAAAACCTGGTCATAGACGAAACGGCGCCGCTGGGACAGAACATTCACAAATGGAGTTATTACACCAGAGCCAAAGTCATAGCGGAAGATCATTTATGGACAATGTATCGTGAACAGGATTTTCCTCTGACTGTTATTCGACCATCTTGGATTTACGGCATACGTGACAGAACCAGTATTGCCCGGCTGCATCGCATGATCACCTCGGGTCGCATAAAAATTCTCGGGTCGGGCAACAACCGCCTGAATACTGTTTACGGCGGCAATGTTGCCGATGCCTGTCTGCTGGCGGCAGAAAAAGATATCGCCATTGGTGAAGCCTACAATTGCAGCAACGACGGCGAGATTACCCAGAAGGAATATCTTTCGCTCTGGGCGGAGGCCTTTGGCTGTCCGCCGCCCAAAGTGCACGTTCCCTACTGGCTGGCTTATTCCCTGGCATTCGATCTGGAAGTTATCGGTCGTCTGTTCAAGTGGAAAAAGCCGCCGTTCATCACGCGCTACAGCGTCTGGTTGATGGGACGCGATGTCTATTTTCCTGCCGACAAGGCCCGGGAACAATTAGGCTGGACCTCAAACGTCTCATACGAACAAGGCGTCAAAATGACCGCTGAGTGGTTTCTGAAAACCAGCGACTAACTTATGGTCCCAATATTTCGTGTCACCTGGAATATACTCTGCTTCCGATTGAGATTTCGCTCACGCGACTCTTCGTGTCCCGTTTTCTTAACGGTCAGGCGTGGCCCTGCCAGAAGCTTTCTGCCTGAGTGGGCATAACAACATACATTTGGATATTACCTGATGATAAGTATAGACAAACCATTTATTTTATATTGGCTGAAAGAGTCCGATTCTGAAAAGCTGAATGAGCTTTGGACTATGGCAGATGAGATACGTAAGCAAAATGTCGGCAATGAGGTCCACCTTAGAGGCCTAATCGAGATATCAAATTATTGTGTTAGATTATGCGGGTATTGCGGGCTTCGGGCAGACAGGAGAAATCTCAAAAGATATCGAATGAGTAAACAGGAAATCCTTGAATGCGCAAAACTGGCTGTTGAGTATGGCTACGGTACAGTTGTATTGCAAGCCGGCGAGGACTATAAGATTACCGGGGAATGGTTAAGCGAAATTGTCTATGAAATAAAATCAACCACACCACTTGCGGTGACTTTAAGCATGGGAGAAAGGTTTTTAGATGATATCATTACATGGCGAAAGGCTGGTGCCGACCGATATTTGCTGCGGTTTGAAACATCAGACCGGAAACTCTACAATGAAATACATCCCTCGTTGCCCAAAGACGAGATAAGCAGAATAGATTTGCTGAAAAAAATTAAAGAGCTTGGCTATGAAGCTGGAAGTGGTATAATGGTTGGTATTCCAGGTCAGACCTATGATACTGTAGCGGATGATATTTTGTTATTTAAGGATTTGAATCTGGATATGATAGGTATCGGGCCATTTATAGCACACGATGAAACGCCTATGTTTAATGCCCCAGATGCCGGCACAGAACAAGTGCCAAATTCGGAACTGATGACATACAAGGCTGTTGCACTTTCAAGGATCGCCTGTCCACAATCGAATATTCCCAGCACGACGGCATTGGCGACAATCAATAAAGACAGTGGAAGAGAAAAAGGGCTTAACCGCGGCGCTAATGTTGTCATGCCAAATTTAACGCCTTTGAAGTATCGAAAGCTCTACGAAGTATACCCATCTAAAGTCTGCATTAATGAAAGTTCGGATGATTGCAGATTTTGTATTCATGGAAGGATTTTTTCTATAGGCAGGAAAGCTGGTTCAGGACCGGGCAGCAGAAAACACTAATCAACAACTCCAAAAGAACCGCATGGAAATGAATAAACGTAGCCGTTACGGTTATTGTAACCGCATGCGTTTCTCCCGTTGGTTTCGCATTAGGAATCAAAAACATCCTTACGAGACTTATTAATGAACAATGAAAAATCACAAACATCATTTCCTGCAAACTCTATTGCAATAAACAGGCCAGACCTGCCGTTGCTGTCACTTATTCCGTTTCTGCTGATCACGTTTATAGTCGCCTGGACAATTCTGGCTCTGTTTATTATTCTCCCGGATCAGATGACCAGCATTTTCGGCCAGTTGACCGGTCAACATCCACTATTCTTTCTGGCGGTGTGGGCGCCGGCAATCGCAGCCTTTATTCTTGTTCTAAACCAAACCGGTATTTCGGGATTGGTTCGTTTTTTATCTCGCCTATTGCTCTGGCGATGCTCAGGGGCCTGGTATGTTTTTCTGATTATCGGTATCCCGTTGGTGTTCATTGTCGGGGCGGCGATAAGGGGAAGCCTTTTTGCTGACCCCTTTCCGTTCACCACGCTGCCGTCGATGCTCAATGCGTTGGGGCTGGCGTCCATCAAGGGGCCGGTCGAGGAATTCGGTTGGCGTGGAGTCGCACTGCCGATTCTTCAACGCAAGCTGGCGCCGATCTGGGCCGGATTGATTCTTGGTGTTATCTGGGGACTATGGCATCTTCCGGCATTTCTACTCAGCGGGACACAACAAAGCCAATGGGCGGTAGCTCCGTTCTTTGTCGGCTGTATTGCGTTAAGCGTGATTGTAACTCCGTTGTTTAATACTTCACGGGGAAGTGTTCTGCTTACGGCCGTATTCCATTTCACTGTGATGAACCCGGTCTTACCCGACGCCGAGCCTTATGACACATACATCCTCGTAGTAGTTGCAGCGGTGATTGTCTGGTTGAATCGACAGACGATATTCACACGAAAAAATGCCATAACAGAAGTCGTTCCTCAATCAGTTCACAAGCATTATTAGTCTTTTGTGTTTTAAATCCTGTACAAAAGGGCAATGTA
>CAYZXY010000141.1:0-3481 GCA_964482555.1 uncultured Pirellulales bacterium | reverse complement strand
ATACTTGGTCCAATTGAATAATCCCGTTTTATCCCCACGTAACTGGTTGCGGATAAAGCCTTTTGGACCGACCCTGGCAGAAATTCTCATGCCTTTCGGGTATAAAACCACAAAGCACGTATTAGCCCAAGTTCCACAGTTGAAAATTATTTTCCACTTTTTTACGGGGTGATTTTTGAGGATCAGGCTGGATTGCAGAATATAATGCAGGGTCGGAGTCGTTTAAAAACCGCAACCCCGATGCAGTGAAGACCTTGCCCCTTGTTTGCCGGTTTTTCGGTCATAAAATAGGGGTATGTTTATCAGGCCATGTTATCGACGCAAGAACGGCAAACGGCACGCCTACTGGGCGTTGGTGGAATCTTATCGCACCGAGCGCGGTCCGCGGCAGCGGACGGTTGCTTATCTGGGATGCTCAAAGACGACCAGCGGCGCAGCGTCAAACAGGCTGCCGTCGGCAAATCCTCGTACAAGCAACGGCATCTGTTCGACGGCGAGAACCGGCCCGAGCCGGAATGGGTCGAGGTCGATACCGCCAATGTACGGGTGGAAAACCAACTGGATTTCGGCGGCCCCTGGCTGGCTCTGCAACTGATTCGGCAACTCAAGCTTGATGCCTTCTTTGACTCGATTATGCCGTCGGGGCGTGAAGACGTCCCCTGGTCGAAAATGGCATTGGTTCTGACGATCTGCCGACTGTGCAACCCTTCCAGCGAACTGCATATCGCCGAGCATTATTACAACAGCACGGCCTTGCCCGATTTGTTGGGCGTTCCCGCCGACAAGGTTTACGATGAACGTTTATACCGCTCACTTGATCGCCTGTTGCCGCACAAAGAGGCATTGGAAACCCATCTGAAAGAGCGTTTGGGCTGTTTGTTCGACCTGCAATACGACCTGTTGCTTTACGATGTGACCAGTACCTATTTTGAAGGAGAATGCCAGGCCAACCCGATGGCCCAACGAGGCTATTCCCGCGATAAACGATCGGACTGCAAACAGGTTTGCATTGGTTTGGTGGTCTCCAAATGCGGCATGCCACCGGGTTATGAAGTCTTCGAGGGCAACCGCAACGATATGAAGACCTGGCGGGAGATCGTCCTGACGATGGAGGCCCGTTACGGCAAGGCCGACCACGTCTGGTGCGGCGACCGGGGTATGATGAGCAAGGAGAATCTGGAATTTATGCAGGCCGGCAATCGCAAATATATCATCGGGGCGTCCAAAATGACGCTCAAACAGTTTGAGCGGGAGTTGCTGGAATCCGATTGGAAGCATATCCGCGAGGACCTGGAGGTCAAGTTATGCCCATCCCCGGATAATAATGGCGAGCTGTTTATCCTGTGTCGTAGCCAGGACCGCCGGGAGAAGGAAAAGGCGATGCATCAGCGATTTGAGCAACGGATCGAAACGGCATTGGAGAAACTCCGGGCCGGAGGCGAGAAACGCCGGTATAAAAAGGAAACGATCGACCGCAAGGTCGGCAGCATCATGGCTAAAAACAGTCGAGCGGCCGGCTTGTTCGAGGTGGAAGTTATTGAAGGCGAAGCCGGGGCCACGCTGAGTTGGTCGAAGAATGAACCATGGCGGGCGTGGGCGGAGCTGAACGAGGGATGCTATCTGCTGCGGACCAATGTGACCGACTGGTCGGCGGAGGATTTATGGCAGGCGTATATTCAGTTGACCGAGGCAGAGGCGGCGTTTCGGATTCACAAGAGCGATCTGAAGATTCGCCCCGTCTGGCATCAGAAAGAGGACCGCGTGCTGGCTCACATTTTGGTATGTTTCTTGGCGTATGTGCTATGGAAAACGCTGCATCAGATGACCCGGGCGACCGGCCTGGGCGATGAACCCCGGCGGATCTTCGAAGAATTGCGCAAAATCAGCCTGGTGGATGTGGTCCTGCCAACCCGTAAGGGCGTGGATATCCGACGACGTTGTGTCCGCCGTCCGACTGAGCATCAGGAGATTCTGCTCTCGCGACTGGGACTGAATCTACCCCGGCAGATCACAAGTTAATACGAAATGTAGTGAAGACTTTTTGCGAAAAACCGCCCTGGCGCTACAAAAAACCGCGTTATGGCTCAACAACTGTGGAACTTGGGTTAGCCCTGCAATGGGCGTTCGGATAAAGTATTCCTGAAATACCGTGAACGGTTACCAAATGTTTTTTTGATGCCCACCATCGATGAAATCGTAACAATAAAAAAGCCCCGCTTTCTGACGAGAGCAGGGCTATAATAGTTCAACAGTGAACAGAATTAATTGTTACCATTATTCGATAAATTGCCAAATCGCAAATCTTCGGTTTCATTCTTGAGGAAGATTTTCGGTTTAATCAAAATCAGCAGCACGTTTTCATCCTTCGTCAACGAGCGGTTTGCAAACAACCGGTTGATGATCGGGATTTTGCTGAGCGTGGGAACGCCGACGTCCTTTTCGATTTCACCGACCAGTTTCTGCCCGCCCAGCAGCAGGGTACCGCCATCGGGCACCTGAACATGAGTCACGATCTGAATTTCATCCGCTTCCGGCAACTGCACGGTAACCGTGGGCACACCGGCAACCGGTGCATCTGTTTCGACTTCTGGGGCCCCCTCCATAAAGGAGAAGGATCTGAATTCGCGGGTAAGCTGCTGGAAAAATTCCACATTCATGGATACGAATCGTTTGTCATTAGAGATAACAGGTGTAATGTAAAGCTGGATACCCGAGAAGTTTTCCTGGACATCAGGGTCGAACGCCGCGATACCAAAGGCCACGTTTGAGCTAACGGATGCGACATAATTAGTTGAAGTGCCGAAATTAACGAAGGCTTCCTCGCCGTTGTACACCGCAACATGGGGAGCGACCAGCGTTCGGTTCCGACTGTTCGCCTGCGTCGCTCGCATGAGGAAGTCAACCTGAACATTATCCAGGAAGGAACCGGTCAGCGTAAAAGCCGAAGGCACAGCACCGCCGCCAAGCGTACCGGGTACAAAGGTCGCCGCCGGAGACGCGGCACCAAAGCTGTCCTGATTAATTTCGATATTGGAAAATTTATCAAAACCGGCATTATCCATATTGATCAGGAAGTCGAGATCAAGTCCGATGTCTTGCAGGAAATTAGTACTAATTGTCAAAAGGCGTGCTTCAATGGATACCTGATCACCGCGGGTTTCCCTCAGTTTTTTGAGCAGTTCCTTTATTTGAGCATGAACCTCAGATTTTTGATACACAGCGAGCTCTGTGACACCAAAAATCTCCATCGTGCCGCGGCCTTCTTCGTTACCGCTAATAACCGCCGTCCCGGCGCCGCCGGCACCATAGCCGCCGCCAATACCGGTATTCCGACGAGTACCGCCGCGACCTCCAATCCCGCCGCCTTCCCAGCTTTCAGGTTCTATAGTAAACATAATCAGGTTCATCAGCAGGCTGGCTTCATACCCGCCGCCGCCGTAACCACCACCGCCGCCGCCGTAACCACCACCGCCACCGCCGT
>CAYZXY010000140.1:0-3954 GCA_964482555.1 uncultured Pirellulales bacterium | reverse complement strand
GTTTAAGGAACGGCTCACGGAGTTGGGACAACTGGGTCTCCGGAGCATTATGTATGCGGGCGAGGGTGAGCCTTTTTTGCATCCGGAATTTGTCGAACTGGTCCGGCAAACGAAACAGGCCGGCATCGATACGGCGATCACGACCAATGGTGTGCTGTTCAAGCAGGAACATGCCGCGGAAGTGCTGGCGCATACGGCCTGGATCAAGGTGAGTATCAACGGTGCGACACCGAAAACGTATGCCCAGATTCATCGTACGCGCGAAGATGATTTTTTTAGGGTAATCGAAAACATGAGCCATGCCGCTGATGTCCGGGCGAAGGAGGCCCACGCCTGTGCGCTGGGAATGCAGTTGCTGCTGCTGCCGGAGAACATCCAGGAAGCGGTAATGCTGGCGAAACGGGCTCGTGATATCGGTATGGATTATCTGGCTATCAAGCCCTATTCCCAACATCCCCTGAGCAAGACGCAGCTTTACAAAGACGTGCGATATGAAACGTTTCTGCCGTTGGCGGAAGAACTGACGAAATATAATACCGATCGGTTCCAGGTCATTTTCCGACTGGAGACGATGCAGCAGTGGGATGAGGGCGAGCATAGGTATGGTCGCTGTCTGGCGCTGCCGTTCTGGTCCTATATCGACGCCGGCGGTAACGTGTGGGGGTGCAGCATGTTTCTGGGCGATGAGCGGTTTTTGTATGGCAATATTTATGAGCAGACCTTCGAAGCGATCTGGACGGGTGAAAAGCGGGCAGCGTCGCTGCAATGGATGCAGGAGCATTGGGATACGGGTCAATGCCGGGTAAACTGCCGAATGGACAAGATCAATCAATACTTATGGGAATTACGGCATCCGCCGGAGCATGTGAATTTTATTTAGAAGATAGAAGTTGGAAGTTAGGAGTTGGTAGGATAAAGTTTGTTTCAATATATTATGACTACATTAGAAAATGTGTTGTTGGATTGAAGTCAAGGAAACCATGATTGGATCAGTCAATGAGTCAGAAACTGTTAAATAAATACGTTGGACGGGACATCAATGAGCTGCAGCAAATCGCCGATCGGATTCGCCGGGACATCGTACAGGTGGCGGTGGCAAACGGAGCAGGGCATATCGCCCCGTCACTGTCATGCGTGGATATTCTGGTCGCGCTGTATTATGGTGCGATGAACTACGATTTCAATAATCCACAATGGAATGGGCGGGACCGGCTGATTTTCTCGAAGGCCCATGGCTGTTACGGTTTATATGCGATTCTGGCGGAACGCGGGGTGATACCGGAACATGAATGGCGGCAGTTTTACCGCGAAGGCAGCACGCTGACCGGCTGCATGGAACGCCGGCTGGAGTATGGGCTGGAGGCCGGCTGTGGGTCGTTGGGGCATGGTCTGCCGCTGGCGGTCGGATCGGCGTTTGGGGCGAAGCTGCGGGGGAGCATGTCGCATACGTTTTGCGTCATCGGCGACGGCGAGTTTCAGGAAGGCGCCTGCTGGGAGGCTTTGCAGTTTGCTGTGAAGCATCGTGTCGAGAACCTGACGATCATAATCGACCACAACCGCCTGCAGGCAATGGATTTTCTGACGTGTATTCTCGATCATTTCGACAGCGATCTTGAAAGCCGACTGCGCGGTTTCGGCCTTGAGCCGATTATCTGTCCCGGGCATAATGCCGAATTGCTGGCGGCCACGTTGCGGGACGGCAAAATGGCGAAACTGCAAATGCCCCAGGTTATCATTGCGGAAACCGTCAAGGGGTACGGCATGAAATGCATGGAAAACGTGCCCTGGTTTCATTTTCGTCTGCCTTCGGATGAGGAGTTAGAAAAGGAAACCCTTAAACCTGATACGATAGAAACGGAATAGCTTTGAATTATCGAAAGAGTATATTGAATTTGTTACTGTCGTATTTTGAACGGGATGAAAGGTATGTCCTGCTGGTGGGGGATATGGGCTTTGGGGCGATTGACCGGTTGCGGACGACATTTCCCGACCGGGTCATCAATGCCGGTATCATGGAACAGGGTACGGTTGGCATTGCCGCCGGCATGGCGATGAGCGGCATGGTCCCCATCTACTATTCGATTGTGAATTTTCTGGTGTTTCGAGCGATCGAGCAGATGCGCAATGATGTCGTGCTGCAGGACCTGAACGTAAAATTCATCGGTACCGGCGCCAATGATTACTTCCAGTTTCTCGGCCCGTCGCATTGCTGCGGCACCGACGATATCAAAATCATGGAGATGATCCATATGCCGGTGTACGATCCTTATCAATTGCAGGAACCGGAGGAGGACGCCATTTCCCAGATGCAGTTTCAAGGATTGATCGACCAGTGGATAACCGATGCGCGGGCGGGATACCTGCGGGTTTGACAGGTTTTAGAGCTGGCAGTTAGGATGGGTGGCATGCTTGCGTGAACCCCGAGCGCAGCGATGGAGAGCTTAAGCATGGAGATTAGCGATTATGAGTTAAAGCGTTTATGCGATGATTTGCCAGAGACCGGTGTGTTAGTGACGGTCTTACAGAAGAGAAGATTTCAGATTTGAGAAATATTTTTAAATTCTAATTTCGAGCTTCGAATTTCCGGTTATGCTGGGTCAGGCAGGAATATTATGTCAACATTAATGCTGGACGGGCACAAGTTGCTCTGGCATCAGGAGCGGGTGGCGGCGTTGCTGCGCGGGGAACGGGTAGCGCCGATCACAATCGATTGCGCACTGACGCGTAAATGTAATTACCGCTGCGTTTATTGCTATGGCCAGTTGCAGGCCAATGACGAGAAGAAAATGACGCGGGAGGTCATCTTCCGGTTTCTGGATGATGCCGCGGAGATCGGCGTGAAGGCGATCAGTCTCGTCAGCGACGGCGAAAGCACCTGTTCACCGTACTGGGCTGACGCTATCATCCACGGCAGGGCAAATGGGCTGGATATGGCCATCGGTACCAACGGATATCTTTTCGACAACGGCCGGATGGAAGAGGTCCTGCCTTGTCTGACCTATCTGCGGTTTAATATCAGCGCCGGGCAGCGCGGCCGTTATGCCGAAATTCACGGCTGCCGGGAAGCATGTTTTGACCATGTGTGCGAGACGATCCGTAAAGCTGTCACTATCAAGCAAGCGAAAGGGCTGCCCGTGACTATCGGCTTGCAGATGGTGCTGATGCCGGAGTTTCTCGACCAGGTCATGCCGTTAATGGAGCTGGGCCGGGAGCTTGGCGTCGATTATCTGGTCATCAAGCATTGCAGCGATGATGAGGAGGGGCGGCTCGGCGTGGATTATCAAGCCTATTTTCAGGAGCGACTGATCGAAACGCTCAAGACCGCCGAAGCCTGTTCAACCGAAAAGTATCAGGTTTCGGCCAAATGGTCGAAGCTGCTCAGCGGGGGAACGCGCTGCTACGATCATTGTTTCGGGCCGCCGCTGATTCTGCAGATGTCCGGCTCGGGACTGGTGGCGCCGTGCGGCATGTTGTTTAACGACCGCTATAAACAGTTTCATATCGGCAACATTACCGAAACGCCTTTCAAGGAACTTTGGCAAAGTGACCGCTACTGGGACGTGATGAACCATCTCGCCTCCGACCGCTTCAACGCCCGGACCATGTGCGGCACGCTGTGCCTGCAGCACAAAGTCAATGAATTCCTCTATCAGCTCGAAACCGGTCAGGCCGAACTGCCGGAACAGCCGTCGGAAACGATCCCACATGTCAATTTCATATAAGTAAGCAAGTGAGTTTTTGTTTACACGGCTCTTCGTGTCCCGTTTTCTCCAATCATAACTACTTATATAGAAAACGATTAGGTTTGGCCTTGCTCAACGGGCTGTCCGATTGGGTGTAGTTTTGGCATAGACTTAGCTTGTCTGCGACGGTGTAATTACAGGTAAGCAGGGGAGTGTGTGACATTTATTTCTGGCATGCTTTAGGCGGCGTGTTTTCTTTGCTTTTTCCAGT
>CAYZXY010000139.1:0-4038 GCA_964482555.1 uncultured Pirellulales bacterium | reverse complement strand
AATGCAAAACCGGGCATATGGGTGACTATTCACGGTTTTTCATGACGAAGGCCAGTAGAAAAAAAAACGCTTGCAGCCCAATATGAATTTTTAGAGGTGCCCTTAATCCTGTACAGGCAGAATGACAGCGTTACATTCCGGGTTATCCAGCCTGGGCGGATTGGGAGCTGTATTCGTGCAATAATTAATGAAATCGGAGGAAAATAGCCGATTATTCAGCAAATTTTTGTTGGATAAATTAGTTTTTCTGCCCCCTTGATTTTTGATTAAATATAGACTAATAAACTTTTATATTCGTTCCGATGGAAAATACCCGTTTTGTCGGAACATAATTATCTGCGGATAAAAAGCTTACGCCCGGCCCTGCCAGGAGCTTGCTGCCCCATTGGGTATATACCTGTCCTCTCAGGGTGGCGACGGACCGGCAGACGCAGCATTTTGTGAGAAAATGTCGTCTGTCAATGATCGAAGTTGTAACCGAACAGGTGTGATATTTTATCAAGAGAAACGTTTTTTACCGATAAAACGGAGTGCGAGATGACTGACGCATCGGATTTTATTCCTGTTTTTTTCGCCAAAAACATTGAAGAGGCGGAGTTTTATAAGACTTTGCTGGAGGACCATGACATTCGGGCCATTATCGACGAGGATGGTACGATGGTGGATATTGAGGAATCCGGCGGGGATATCGGGGTTCTGGTCCCTTCGGATCAACTGGAGGAGGCGGAATTAATACTGGAGCAGCGTTCAAATCTGGACGATGATTTTGATGAGGAGTTGGAAGATTTTGACGAGGAAGAGGATGAATTTGACGATTTCAGTAAAATAGATCCGGATGAGGAAGTCTCGGAAGATTTCGAGGTGGACGATCTGGAAGATGAAGAGGACGATTTTTAATGGCTGCTCAATCAGATATACCTGAAGATTTTTTATTGGAACAGATAACCGGCGATATCGACATTAATGACGATGAAGACGACGTCTATACCGGGCCGGAACGCCGCAAAGGCGAGGACCGCCGGCATGCAGCTGATGCGCTGGACCGACGCTCAGGGGCAGACCGTCGCGGCAGCAGCGACCGCCGCAGCGGCTGGGATCGTCGTCGCGGGCCGGGCCGGCGGCGGGATGATGTTCGTCGGTCGGCGGAAGAGGGGGAGATGAACGATGAACAGTTTGAGTTCATCATGGCCATCGAGGAGTATAAAAAAGCCAATCGTCGGGCATTTCCCACTTATACCGAGATTCTGGAAATCGCCATCGCCCTGGGCTATCGCAAGGTCGCGGAGGCCAAACCGCTGGTGAAAAAGTAAAAGCGTGGCCAACTGGAGCGGGCAGACATTTCGTCTCTTATGTATGGAATCTCGCGCAAAAACGACCATGAAGGTACCGTATTATACTCGTTCCGATTGAAAATGCCCGTTTTTTAAAACGTAATTATCTGTGGATAAAAAGCTTACGCCCGGCCCTGCCGGGAGCTTTCTACCCAATTGGGTATAAAAACATTTCTATACGGATTATATGTGACATCTAATGAAAAAATCTTTTCATTTTCATGATTTTGAGTACTTTGGCTATCTGGATTAGGCGCTGATTTTATAATTACGTTATGCTTGTCATCCTTTTTATAAAGAAAAGAATCTGGGAGAAAGATGACGAAAGCCGCAAAAATTACAAACATCGGAATCAATATAACGCATACGATATACCAGTAATAGGTATATCTTTTATTCGGCTCCATCAACATGCGTAACTCGTAACCATTCACAGTATGTATAAAAATATTCATAATTTTTATACATTTATAACTTGCGCTATTGTGGATAACTTTGTACACATGAAGCATGGACGACAAGGATGCCATTATCGCGCAATTGATGGAACGCATTAAGATGCTGGAACAGCAAATTCAACAACTGCGCCAAGAGAATGACCGGCTGTTTGATGTGCCGATGCAATATTGTCTGGCTCATTTGATTCGCGAGGTGCGTTTTCTGGCCGAGCACAGCGTAAAAAAACTGGCTCGCTGGGGTAAAGAGCTTTTGGGCGGGTTGAAAAAACTCTTTGAAACGCTGCACCGTCGCCAGGATTTGACGCCGAACGGTTTTTTGCGTTCGATGAAAAAATCAAGGAAGGCTTTCTGGGGCGGATGCGCCGCCCGCCGGTAAAGCCGTACTTTTTATACTCGTTCCGATTGAAAATTCCCGTTTTGTTCAAACGTAACTATAAGCGGGCAAAGCCTTTGCGACTGGCCCTGGCGGGAATCCTCATACCCTTTGGGTATAATAGGCACATAATGTCAAAGTTCACCGGCGGCAATAGAGTGTAGCGGAATTGCCGTCCGATACAACGCCTTGTTAGCCAATGATTTGCCATGATTGAAATCGCTGAATTGCACTAAAATAATCGCCATGCACCCAGCATGGCGATGAACGCGCCACCGTAGATGCCTGGGATGAGATAAAGCGGCAAACTACGCCAACTGAAACTGGGGACGTGTTCGACAATCAGCTTGTGAACGACCACCAGACTTAATGTCACCCCCACAGCCATCAGCACCAGGGAGAGGGCTGTTAATGCAGGATCAAGCCAAGATGGCAGTGCAGATAATTCTGTTGTCTTGTCTAAAATGCCGTGTGCTGTTGTCTCGCCGACAGGATCGAACACTACGTATTGCCAGTAGGGAATGCGCGAGGTCATCTTAAGCAAGGCCTTAATGGTATGCGCCGCAGCCATGATCGGAATGAAGGCTATGCCAAAACGCAGCAAATATTCACCGATGGCAAGACGCCCGCCGACGAGACGAAACACGGCAAAGGGAACGAACCAGAGCAATGCGGGTAACCCTACAAATAACGTCAGTGATTTCACGAGACCCGCCCCCCATGTTCCCCCCGCGCCGAAGGCTTGTTCAATGCTGGTCGGCAACCACAGCAATAAGTCCTTGGTTACTGACCACTCTGTGAATACCTCGTAAATCACAAAACCGGATACAACGAGACAGAACGCGACTTGTGCTGCGGTGAATGGCTTCAATTCCAACATGTCTTTGAACCAAGGCCGCCGAAACCAACCGGGATTAGGGCGAGTTCCGAGGCCCGGGTTGTTGCGGTCGCAGGCTTTCAAACACTGACCGCAAAGAAGGCATTGTGTGTTGTCCTCCAACTTCCCAGGGTAAAGTGCGACACCGCAACTGTGACCCTGAAACTTATATGCCGTCTTGATTGATACGCATGATTTGTCCTTGCAGGTTTGGCAGACAGACTTGTCCTTTACACCCCATCCGAATGGGGCAAGCCGAGCGTAGAAGCCAAGTAAATGCCCCACGGGACAGATATGAGCGCAAAAGTGTTCCGTGAGAAGAGTAGGCCCGAGACGACAGCCGCAGCAAAGAGTAAAATCATGTAGATCGCCATCCGAAAAGGAACACGGTGGATGGCAAGTGTGTGAATTCCAATGAACAGAATGAGAATGTAGAATGCGGTGATAACCCAACCGGATCGGAAAAAGGCGGGAGGCTTGCGCCTCAGGCCAACCTTGGCGGCCAAGGAGGTCGCCAACTCCATTGGACACACCATACACCAGACCCTACCGAGAAAGACCGCAAACAGGATAATCAATGGCCACCAATACGACCAGACAATCAGATTGGCTACGTTAGTGTTTCGAAGCACTTTAGCATACGTCATGTCACCTGTGTTGGCAGCCAATCCCCCAATAATCAACAGAACGAAAACGCCAAGAGTGAGTATTTGCAGCCCAAGAGGAAACCACGTGAGTCTGAGCACTCGGTTTATCAAATAAGTCATCTGGTGTGCCTTCTTTTTGTAGTTTGCTAACAGTAAATAAAATGTACCTGCATAAGATGCGGGGCTCTTCGTTCCTGTCTGTTTAAGACCCCTTTGGAAGCCTCTTCAAAGCCGCATTCGCCGCCAATCCCGCCGCCATGTCCTGCGCCAGCACGATCACCTGCGGTTCTGTCCTAGGAATCTGCGCCATGATTCGTATCCTCCTATCAGTGTTGGGTTTATGAGCCTTTCC
>CAYZXY010000138.1:0-4218 GCA_964482555.1 uncultured Pirellulales bacterium | reverse complement strand
CATTTTGATAAACATTGGCTATCTGGGGCAATTTATTGTCCGCCGCAAATACAGTTGACATCACAAGTATAACAAAAGCCAATATTGCTAACATTATATTTTTCATATACTTACCTCGTAGAAGCAACTTTTTCCATATTCATTTAAAAACAAATATATATTGGCATTTTTAGTATCGCGTGTAAATATTATTCTATACTATTTTTAATTTTATAGGGTATAGCTGGGGGGAAATTAGGCCTGTGGTAATAATTGGCCACAGGCCTTAAAAAATAATGGGTGATAAAATGGGAGAAATACAAGAAATAATCAGCAATGATTTCGGGTGGGATTTTGCATCTGGTGGGCAATATGATACAGAGCTGGAGGAGTTGGAAGCATTAGGGCAAACACAGCTTAAAACCAGGCTGCTGGAATTACTCAAAAGTGATAACCAGATAAGGCGTGAAATAATAAATATAGCAATGCGAAGCCCAAATGTGGTAACCATGTATTAATGAGGTGATGAAGATTTTCAAAGCATATAAAATTGAAGTAACCGTTCACATTTTTTTTGAAAAAACCATAAAAAAGACTTGCGCGATACACAACTATGTGCTATTCCATGCTTTATGGACGATAAAGATGTTGTCATAGCACAGTTACTCGAAGAGATTGCTCACTTACGTGAAGAAGTAAGGCTGCTCAAAGACGAAGTTGCTCGGCTCAAGAAGGATTCCAATAATTCCTCCAAGCCGCCTTCCTCGGACATCGTTAAGCCGAAAACAGACATGCAAAAAAGGACATCTAAAGAAAGAAAACGCGGCGGAAACATATTTTCGCTTCCTGACAGACCCAAATATTGAACCGACGAATCATGGCACGGAACGAGAAATTCGGCATACCGTCATTGACCGACGGATCACACAAGGCACTCGCGGCCAGGCGGGCATGCGCTGGTGCGAGCGCATCTGGACAACGATCGCGACCTGCAAAAAACAAGAACGAAATGTCTTTGATTTTATCCATGAATCATCAACGGGCCAACTGGACAGATAAAAAGTATCCATTATTTCTGTGAACGGTTACAGAAATCCTAATGACGAAACAATATCCCAATGACGATTCCGAAAGATTTATAGTCGCAACTCTTTGCTCCATAGCGATTTATCCTGCAATAGCTTTATAGAAGTCATAGCCCATGCTCGGAAACAATCCTCCGAGGCATCATAATCGACATTGATTCATCATTCTGGTTTCGTCATTCTTAATTTTTTTGCCGTTTTGCACAAGATTTAACTCATAAGAGACCAAGAAACACAAGGAGTTAAATGAAAATCAGCAAAAGACGTCCCGCTTGCCGGAACGAACCGCCCCCAAAAGATCATCCGCAATACAGCGGGGTTTCTCATCCATGTCATTCAGCGTATCGGCAATAAGACTTTCACCGGTCTGCCGGGTCTCGGGGGAGGCGTAATCGAGCAGATACTCCAGAAATGTCGAAAGCGCGTTAGGCTGGCAATGATGTTTTATCGCGCCGGGCTTAGCCAGGTCCATAAAGTCAGCCCCGGTACGGCCCAATCGATAGCAGCCGGTGCAGAACGAGGGCACATATCCCATCGTCGCCACATCGCGTATCACCTCATCCAGCGAGCGATGATCACCCAGCGAAAACTGGCTACTGTCGCAGGCTTCTTCTTCGGCATAGCCGCCGGGATTCGTCCGGCTGCCGGCAGAAATCTGCGACACCCCCAGCGCGAAAGATTCTCGGCGCAGATTCGGCGTTTCGCGGGTGCTCATGATGATGCCTGTATAGGGAACGGCCAGCCGCAGAATCGCGATCAGTTTGCGGAACTCAATGTCAGAGACAGGGTGCGGCGGATGCTGGGCCACATCGGAGCCGGTCGCCGGTTCCAGCCGCGGCACGCTGACCGTATGCGGCCCGACGCCGAACCGTTCCTCCAGATGGCGGCAATGCTGCATAATCGCCAGCAGTTCAAAACGCCAGTCAAACAGCCCAAACAAAACGCCAATACCGACATCGTCGATACCCGCTTCCATCGCCCGGTCAATCGCACTGACACGCCAGTCGTAATTCTTTTTCCTGCCGGCCAAATGTACGGCGCCGTAGGTCTGACGATGATACGTTTCCTGAAAAATCTGGTAGGTGCCGATATGCGCATTCTTGAGCTGCCGGAATTCATCGACCGTCAGCGGCGCGATATTAACGTTCACCCGTCGGACTTCGCCGTTGCCGCTGCGGGTCTGATAGATGGTATCGATCGCCTTGAGGATATAATTGAAACCTTCCTGCGGGTAGGATTCGCCGGCCACCATCAAAATCCGTTTGTGTCCCTGTTCGATCAGGATTTTCACTTCGCGGGCAATTTCATCCTGCGTCAGCGCCCGGCGAACGACATCCTTATTGCGGGCCCGGAACGCACAGTACAAACATTCATTACTGCACAGGTTCGAAATATAAAGCGGAGCGAAAACCACCAGCCGGTTGCCGTATATTTCTTCTTTTACCCTCCTGGCGGTATGGAACAATTCCCCCAGCAGCTCCGGATCGCTGATGTTCATCAGAGCGGCGATATCGAGGTCATCCAGGCCGTGCAGCTCGTTCGCTTTAGAAAGAATTTCACGGACCTGAGCGCTGTCCTGCTGCCGGGTTTTCTTCAGGGTCTCGTAAATCTGTTGTTCGTCAATGTTGATCGTGCTGTCGCTGGTTAAGGGATTCATCTGGTTTCATATCCTGTAATGGCAAGGGTATAGTCAAATTTACCTATAGGATTTTATAACAAAACCCCACACCAGGCAAGCCCAACCAGATTTTTTCTCATGACCGGTTAAATTCCGATTTTATCCCGAAACCGGCTGCGGAATTGAAAACGCAAAACAGGCCCAACGCCCCGGCTCCGCATCGGCGACGATCTTGCCGTGATGCAATTGCACGATCCGCCAGCAGGTGTAGAGGCCGATGCCGGTCCCCTTTTCCTTCTTGAGTTCGGGGCTGTCCAGTCGGGAAAACCGACGGAACAGTCGCGACTTCTGCTCAGGCGAAAAACCGGGCCCTTCGTTCCAGACGGCGGTTTGCACCCCCCCTTCTTGCCGCGTCACCGTAATCCTGATCTGGCCGCCCTCGCGCCCGTACTTGACGGCATTGCTCAGCAGATTCACCAAAACGATCTTCAGTAATTGCGGGTCGGCTTGCAATTCTGCAACCTCCTCGGGCATATCGACCTCCAGCATCATCCCCTTTTTCTCCAGTTGCGGCTGAATAATATCTATAGCCGGCAAGATAATCTCGCCGCGGTAATCGATATTCGCCTGAAACTCCGGCTCCAGCTGACCGTTTTCTATCCGGGCCAGGTCGAGATAATCTTTAATCAGCCCCATCAGGTATTCAGCCTTCCGGCTCATACTTACAATCTTGTCGCGCTGCTTTTCGTCCAGTTTTCCGAGATACCCATCCGTGAGCAGTTGGGCGTCGGTCAGCAGGGAAGCCAGCGGGCTCTTGAGCTCATGGCTCACGAACCCCAGCATCTCCGTATATACGCGATTCGCCTCGGTGAGCTGTTCGATGCGCCAGGCCTTCTCGACCGCCTGGCCGATCCGCTCGGCTGTCGCCAGATGCAGCAGAACATGATGGCGGGTATAGGCCCCGGGCTCGCGGGCACTGCGGAACAGGACACCGGCCGGCCGGCCATCGACCAACAACGGACAGGTCATACTCGAACGTATCCCTTCCCGCAGCAGCAGCGACGTTGAGACGCTACCGGGATGCTGCTCGTAATAGCGTTCCAGATCGTTAATGATGCGAACCCGGCCGCTGCGAATGACCTGCTCCAGCGAACTGTGCTGTAAATCCTGATGGTAGCCCCGGTTCAGGCAGACGGGCTCATAGATGGCCCGGTTCCAACGGGAAACCAGCCGCTCCCCCTGCTCTTCCGCAAAGGCAATGCCCAGCCGGTCGCAGGGCGAAAGCTCCCGCGTCGCCTCGAAAATAAAATCCATCACCTCATCCAGATTCGCCGCCCCGGCCACCTTCTGATTCACCCGGTTCAGAATGCGCTGTTGCTCCGGCGAAAAACGAACGGCTTCCTCAGACAATGAGTCTTGAGCAAAATATTCAAGTATTTCGGCATACGTATCTGACATCGTGAACCAACTTTATGAATACCTAATTAGTTTCTGTTGCGGAAAGATATTTTAGGAAAAATGGGCAGATGGTGGTAC
>CAYZXY010000137.1:0-4346 GCA_964482555.1 uncultured Pirellulales bacterium | reverse complement strand
CTTGCGAAAAGAAGTGGTGGCGTAAAACAGCCTTTTTCAGGGACGACTATATACTTTCTGCCAACTGAAGATGAATGGGTCAAGGCTGCGTACTGGAACGGGACGAACCTGCAAACGTATGCGACAGTTGGGGATATTGTACCGACTGCCGGTGTGGACACAAACTATGATTGGGCAGTAGGTCAACCGTGGGATGTCGGCGATGGTACACAGGAACTCAACGGCACTTATGATATGATGGGCAATGTGTGGGAGTGGATGGAAAGTCCATACCATTCTGGAGATTATATATCCAGTTCCAATCGCGGCCTCCGCGGTGGCTCCTACGGCGGCAGCGTCCTCGGCCTCAGTTCGTCCGTCCGGATCGGCGGCTACCCGATCGACGGGCTCGACAATGTAGGGTTCCGTGTCGCCTCCGTCCCTGAACCGTGCAGTTTAGTGTTGCTTAGTTTGGGTGGATTGGCTCTTCGATACAGAAAAAGGTAGGGGCTTTCCCTTTTCAGCCCGTTAGAGGCTGTTCATGAGCGGCAAATAAGAAAGCTCTGTTTGCGGCAAGTAGATTATCGAAAGGCGCGGACAGAGCTGTTTTATATTGACACTGTTTTGACACCACGACTAGTGATTTTTATGAGTGAAGGATGAAACCAACCTTGAATTGAAGCCCAAAAACAAAATTTTTATGGGAATTTTCGGTGTTAATAGGTAAATGTCCGGCGAAGTGCACATGTGTGAAGTGGCGCCATTTGGTTCAGCGGTAATGAATGAAGGAGGAAGGATTGTTATTGGGCAGGTTGCCAGTTGGCCGGGAGCAGATCGGCGATGCGACGGGCGGGATGGGTGTTGATGCGTTCCAGGACGTCGCGCAAGTAGGCGAAAGGGTCGATCTTGCAGAGCTTGCAGCTGGCGACAAGGCTATAGATGATTGCGGCCCGGCGGCCGCCGTTGTCGTTACCGGCAAATAACCAGTTCTTGCGTCCAATCACGACCGTTCGCAAGACACGTTCCGAGAGATTGTTATCGATGGAAAGAATGCCGTCCTCCAGGTAACGATTCAACGCTTGCCATTGTCCCCGGACATAGCCGGTCGCGTGGCCGAGTGGGCTTTTCGGCAACACCTCAGAAGTAAACGTCTCCAGACGCTTCTCGATTTGCTCAAGAACCGGTTGGCTATGCCGCCGGCGATACGCCTTTACCGCTGCCGGGGCCAGTTCATCTTCACGGGTTTGCTTTTCCACCTGGTAGAGCTGCCGGATCAACGCCAGCATCTCATGAGCACGAGCCGGATCGGTTTCCCTGGCCTCGAAAAACTTCCGCCTCGCATGCGCCCAGCAGCCCACCTCGACAGCGAAGCCCTTCTCGTAAATCGCATCGTAACCGGCATAAGCATCCGCCTGAATATATCCGCAATAATCCCCCAGAAACGCCATCGGCCCTTCACGGCTGCGATTCGGCGTGTAATCGAAAACCACGTTGTTGTTCACATCAATATATGCCCACAAGTACCCCGTGCGAATCTGTTTACGCGGGCCGTTGCGAACCGGCACGGACGTATCGTCGGTATGAATCTTCGGAGAAGCGAGGATCTGCCGTTTCATCTCCAGAACCAGCGGCTCCAGAAGCACGCTGCTCTGACCCACCCAGTCACACAACGTCGAACGACGCAACTCGATGCCGTGGCGGGTAAATATCTCTTCCTGACGATTCAGCGGCAAATGATCGGCATACTTGCTCGTAAGGATATGAGCCAGCAGCCCCGTGCCCGGACGGCCTTTCTCGATGGGCCGGGCCGGCAGATCGGCAATCACCACGCCGTCCTGACAGGCTTTGCAGGCATATTTGCCCCGAACATGCTGCCGGACCACAAACGAGGCCGGCACATAATCCAACTCTTCAGTAATTTCCTCGCCGATACGCTCTTTATCGCCAGAACAACGCGAACAGGTTAACGTCTCTTCGGCCGGCTCATGCTCGATACGCTCACGCGGTAAATCCGTCGGCAGTGGCTTGCGGCCGTTACGGCCAGAGGAACTCCTGGTGTTGTTTGGTTCGGCAGAACTTGACTTCTTGGCTTTGGCGGCCTTTTCCTGGACCGCTTCCAGTTTTTCGATCACATCAAAAAGCAATTGCTGATTGGGATCGATCTTCTCCGACTTGCGGCCAAACGTATGACGCTTGAACCAGGCCAACTGACTTTGCAAATCCTGCAAACGATGCGTCTTGCCATCAACGTCAGCCAATAGATCAAGCACCATCCGACGCAACACATCAACGTCTTCAGGCAATTGTTCGGGAGAGGTCTTTGCGGTGAGAACCATCAGTACATAAAAACCAAAAAAGACATCGTATCCTCCATGGCAACGATGTCAGTTTAAACTGATGGAAATTAAAATGCAAGCCGAAACCAAAACGATTTATGTTTTATCTTTATCGTAACGCACTCTGGCCTGCACCTGTACCACCTTCATCCCTTCCAGCATAATCGATAAATCTCGCCGGTCGAGGCGACCGTCGGCAAACGCGCTTTCCGGCCAATGGAAAATGCCTTTCTCCAGCCGTTTGTACCAGACGGCAAAACCGTCCTGATCCCAGTAGAGCAGCTTCACCCGGTCGCCTTTGCGGTTGCGAAAGACAAACACATGGCCGCTGAGCGGGTCCTGCTGAATGACCTCCCGGGCCATCAGGGCTAGCCGGTCGAAACTGCGCCTCATATCGGTCGGTTCCCGGCACAAATAAATGCGCACCGACGACGGCAGCCTTAACATGATTGCTCCTTCAGAAGTCGCAAGGTCCGGGCCAGCAGCGATTCGGTACAACTGTCATGGATTTTAATCACCGGCGGTTGCGACCAGACGATCTCCAGACCAACCGACGACTCTGGCAGTGCCGGCAGATTCACCTCGACGAATGATTCCTGGTCAAGGTTTGAAGGTGACGGTGGATTGGATTTGGGTACGCGATGCCGCCCCTGATAAAATGAACTGACCGGAATCTCGTTCCGACGACAAAACTCGGCCACGGATAACCCACTCTGCTTTTGCTTTTTGACGATCCGCCGCCAATCCGCCAGAGTTCTTTGACTGTCCTGTTTTCCTCTGCTCATGATTCATACTCCTATCGGTTAAATCATGAGCCATTGTCGTCATCCTTCCACATATGACAAGATGCACTTCGCCGGACAGTTACGACTATTCATTCTTTGCTCGCAAAAATACCATCTCCAAAATTTATTTCACTCAAATTCAGTAAGCCAATTTTTAACCAAAACACTTAGGTCTGCAAGGTCGACAATGCCGTCGCGGTATGCCGGGGCAATATCAGTTAACGGATCCGCTGTCGCCCAGTTTGCGGAGAAAATCGAAAAGTCCACCAGATTGATTTTACAATCATCGTTAAAATCACCAATTCGAAGGCGGCTAAACTCAAAACATCCCATATCCACATCGAAAATGGAATCACAGTGCCTTGCGGCAAACCGAGGATTGCCATCCAAATCGGTATCGACTTGAACCGGAACCGCTGGGTTCGTACCTGCGTCAATGCAGGCTGAATCAGGATGCAACCGGAAGTTTTGGCCTGAGGCATCCAGGAATTGAGGATCGCTGTCAAGATTCCCAGAACCCGGCCAACCGCCCTGAATCGTGGAATACCCTACAGTAGTCGTGCTGCCGTCAAGATCATGGATCGGGCTTCCTGTGTTGGCCCAAAAAATACTGTTTGTGACAACCGGCAGACAATTTTTCTCGCTATAAAGAGCACTTCCGTTACCGGATGTGGCGGTGTTACCTGTGATGATACTGTTGCTGAGGGTCAAGTCTGAATCATTCAGGAAAAGTCCACCTCCGGCAATAATTCCACCGCCAATATCCTGACCGGCACCGTTGGTGATAGTAAACCCGTCAATCCATGCTTCCGGGCCAATCCCGGCAGGTGAGATAACCGAACCGGCACGCGCCACACTTTTACTCTGGCGTTTACAGCCCAGGTATTGGCTCGTCATTCAACGCCAATTTTGACCATGAATACCTATGCCCGTGCCAAAGACAGCCGCTTGGCAGATTTAACTGAAATGGTTGCAGAAAGGCTGCTCTTTCAGCCAGCCTCACAAGCCTTATTGACAGAGGGAAAAATTGTCCATAATCTTGATTTTTTGGATCAAATGACAGATGTAAACACTTATGATACAGAAGTTAAACACAAAGAGGGTGCCCTATGTGTGCCCAAAAGGGGTATGGAGGCGGGCAAAGAAAAATGTAAGTCATTGTTAAATAATGACTTACATTGCGATCAGGGCAATGGAGGCGGGGGGATTCGAACCCCCGTCCCGTAACGTTTCAGTACGAGCCTCT
>CAYZXY010000136.1:0-4475 GCA_964482555.1 uncultured Pirellulales bacterium | reverse complement strand
TATTTTGTACGCAAGGAATTTATTCCCGGCGACGGTAGATCGGGAGCGGCAATCTCACTTCAACATTATCCTGTGCATGGCGTATGATCTCGGCTGGCAGGATCATTTACCAATTGTAACGGGAAAAAATACAGGGATATGCATGCCGACCGTCCGCTGAAACAGCAGTTGAATTATGGCGCGCACACCGCCATAGATGAACAATTCGGCCGGTTACGGCAGACATTACGGGAAAATGGCAATATTCATGCAAGCAATCACACTATAAATACTATGAAAGAGAAAACGGAACCATGAAACAGAACGACCAAGCCTGTAACCGGAGACATTTTATCAAGCAGTTGGGTATGGGGAGTCTTCTGCTTTGCTCAAATTCGCTTTCGGGTTCAGCATCGCCGAGTCCTGAAGGTTCGGATAAACCGTCAAAAGACCAACCGAACATTTTGTTTATTTTGGCCGACGATCAATGCTTTTCCGCCCTGCATGCTGCCGGCAACGATGAAATCATCACGCCTAATCTCGACCGCCTTGCCCGGCGCGGCGTCATGTTCACCCATGCCTATAACCAGGGCGCCTGGCATGGCGCTGTTTGTGTCGCCAGCCGTGCCATGCTGAACACAGGTCAATTCCTGTGGCATGCCTGTGAGGCCGAAAAACAGTATAAGAAAGATAAATGGCCCCACACCTTCTGGTCGCAGCAGATGCAGGAAGCGGGCTATGAAACGTATTTCAGCGGTAAATGGCATGTTAAGTATGCCCCGGAGAAAATCTTCGATACCGTAGGGCATGTCCGACCCGGCATGCCCAACCAGCACGAGTTGGGATACAACCGGCCCCGAAAAGATGATAACAATCCCTGGACGCCGTGGGACAAGCAATATGGCGGTTACTGGCAAGGCGGCAAGCACTGGAGCGAGGTTCTGGGGGATGATGGCGTGAGTTTTCTGTCTGATGCATCCAAAGCCGATAAGCCTTTTTTTATGTATCTGGCGTTCAATGCTCCTCACGACCCCCGCCAGTCCCCCAAAGCATACGTCGATAAATACCCTCTGGAGAAAATCCATGTTCCGGTAAACTTTATGCCGACATACCCCTACATGGATGATATCGGCTGCGGGGACAATCTGCGGGACGCCCGGCTGGCCCCCTTCCCGCGCACGGAATATGCCGTCAAGGTCAACCGCCAGGAATATTACGCGATTGTAACGCACATGGACACCCAGGTGGGCAGGATTCTGGACAAACTTGAAGCACTGGGACTTGAGGACAACACCTATATTATCTTTACCGCCGATCACGGTCTGGCCGTCGGCAAGCATGGTCTTATCGGTAAACAGAACATGTTCGATCACAGTGTGAGAGTGCCGCTAATGATAGCCGGGCCGAAGCTGCCGCGGGATGAACGTATCGACAATCCGGTTTATCTGCAGGATATTATGCCGACCTGCCTGGAGATTGCCGGTCGGCGGCGTCCGAAGCACGTTCAGTTCCATAGCCTGCTGCCGCTGATGGAGGGAGGAAAGACGGAAGGCCGCCATGATTATATTTACGGCGGTTATGTCGACCTGCAGCGGATGGTCACCGACGGCCGCTACAAGTTGATTCTGTATCCGCGTATCAAAAAAGTTTTGCTGTTCGATTTGATTAATGATCCGCATGAAATGCAGGATATTTCAGCCGAGCCGCGCCGCGGGCAGATTGTAAAAAACCTGTTTCAGGAATTGCTGCGACTGCAGAAAGAGACCGGCGACCCGCTCGATCTGAAGACATTGTATCCGCAATTGCTTTGAAAATCCCAGAACGTCTGACCAATGAACCCCTACTGGAGAAAATTATGCATACAAGAAGATCCCAACCTTTGAGGATTAGACATTCACTTTCATATTTGGTTTTTACAGTGTTTTTTGCCGTTTCGTGTTCCAATCTTCAGGCCCGCCCGCGTATCATTGCCACGACGGACGGCGAGATTGACGACCGCTGTTCAATGGTACGATTTCTCATGTATGCCAACGAATGGGATATCGAGGGCATTATTTTTTGCAGTTCCAAATTTCACTGGAAAGGCAACGGCGACGACATCCCCGCGCACAAATGGGCTGATGAAGTTTGGCTTGACAAACAGATCGATCTTTATGAAAAAGTCTATCCCGTCCTCAGTGCACATGCTGGGGGATTTCCCACTGCCGATGAACTGAGAAAAAAGGTCTATACGGGAAATGTTGAATATGTTGGCGAAATGGAAAAAGTCACACCCGGATCCCGGCGTATTGTCGATGTCCTCCTCGACGACAAACCCGGGCCCGTTTACCTCCAGGCCTGGGGCGGCACCAACACCATCGCGCGGGCACTTAAGTCCATACAGGAAAAACACCCCGAACAAATGGATAAAGTCTCCCAAAAAGCGGTGCTTTATATCATTCTTGATCAGGACAGCACCTTCAAGGATTATATTCAGCCCAACTGGCCTGATCTAGAGGTTCTTTACAGCAGACGTCAGTTCGAGTGCATCGCCTATGGCTGGCACCGTGCGATTAAACCGCCGCAGAAAAACTACTTTGAAAAAAAGTGGATGGAAGAAAACATCCTGCACGATCACGGTCCGTTGTGTGCTGTGTATGAAGCACGAAACGGCAGATTTCGCTCGGAAGGCGATTCGCCGTCTTTCATGCATCAAATCGACGTCGGCCTGCGCGGCCGGGAACATCCTGCATACGGCGGCTGGGGCGGACGCTTTACCGGTCCTCTGAAAAACACCAACACCTGGCCCGGCGCCCAAGACGACGGCGATATCAATAAGCCTATCTGGCGCTGGGCAATCGCCTTCCAGAACGACTGGGCAGCGCGAGCGGACTGGTGCGTCAAGCCCCCTCAGGAGACCAATCATCCCCCCACGGTTCAGGTCGCAGGAGAACGGGATAGAAAGGCCCATGCGGGTGAAACATTAATGCTTAACGTCGCCCCTTCAAGCGATCCGGACGGCGACACGCTTTCATACAAGTGGTGGCAGTATGAAGATGCAGATACTTACGATGGCCGGGTAAAAATCATTGATGCGAATAAATGCACGGTGTCCATTCGTGTGCCGGAAGATGCTCAAGCCGACGATACCCTTCATATCATCGTCGAAATGACTGACAACGGCACCCCTCCACTGACGCGTTATGCTCGTTTTATTATCACCATACAATGAGATGGTTAAAGAAGCCTGGTTACACTATTTTATACTCAATCAGGCATAAACCTGTGAACGGTTAGGATAATCATTTCGGCTCGTGAGTACAAAACGGCTCAGACGCATAAGGATCGCCGGTCATGGCATAAGCCCGGGCCCGACAGCCGCCGCACAGCCGCCGGAATTGGCAATAGCCGCATTTACCGTCGTATTCATCAACCACACGTATTCGCCGTAAAAAAGGAGAGGATTCCCAGACGGCCTGAAAATCCCAGTCATTTTGCCGCAAATCGCCCGCCTCGATATCCAGAAAGCCGCAAATCTGCACCTTGCCAGTATGAGAAATAAACGCAAAACTCTTGCCCCCCATGCATCCGGCCCTTTGCCCGCGGCTATGCATGACCCCCAGAGCTCCGACCTGCTGCCCGGTGTGACCATGCGGTGATTGTTCTGTCTTCAGTTTTGCCTGCTGCCGGATGATACGCTGATAATGCGGCGCACAGGTTACCCGCATCTGAATCGCCGTTTGCCCTTCCTGATCCGCCAGCCATGCCAGCGTCTGTTCATACTGCTCCGGCGATAATTCCATCTCGGCCAGGTCCTTGCCCCGGCCGGTGGGCACCAGCAGAAATGGATTGAACGTTACCGCCCCCAACTCCTCGGCCAACCGCAGCAATTCTGGCAATTCATCGCGGTTATCCCGCGTAATCGTCGTATTAATCTGAAACGGCATCCCATGCCGGCGAGCAACATCAATCGCCCGTATCGCCGTATCGAACGCGCCCGGCACCCCCCGAAACGCATCATGCGACGCGGCGGCCGCCCCATCCAGCGAAATCGAAATACATTGAATCCCCGCCTGCTTCATCTTCTCAATGCTTATCTCATCCACCATCGCCCCGCAGGGCGCCATCACCATCCGTAATCCCAACTGGTCTCCATACGCCGCGATCTCGTATATATCCTCGCGCACCATCGGTTCACCGCCGGTCAGGATCATGATCGGGCGGGCAAACCCGGCCACATTATCCAGCACCCGCTTGCATTGCTCCGTCGTCAATTCATTCGGATACGCCTGATTCCGCGCCGCCGCCCGGCAATGTCGGCACGCCAAATGGCACGTCCGCGTTATCTCCCAGGCAATCAACAAGGGCGGTGTACCGTCGGAATCGCTCTTTATATTATCATGTTTCATACTTATTTAAAACCCAATCGGGTATAAGATTTTAAACCGTAGTTGTCAATTTGCGAGGATAATTCGAAATTATCGGATATAAATGTCAAATGGCAGGATTTGGGCGTA
>CAYZXY010000135.1:0-4500 GCA_964482555.1 uncultured Pirellulales bacterium | reverse complement strand
TGATCCTGACTGGCAGTGTTAATCACACTGACATTCAATTCCACGGCCTGCGCGCCGAGCACACAAACGCCCAACAGCAAAAAAGCCGTCACAACAGATCGAAACAGATTCATGTTTCCTTTTTTCATTAGTCTAATCTCCTTGAAAAAATTAAAAAAACCATGCACAAACATATGCGCTATATACATCAATTAAACGACACATTCACAATCGTCTTATCTACTCCAAAACCATACCGGTTATCCTTGTCGTGAATGACATGTAAACGTCCAGTATCTTCCATCATCTGTAAGACATTACTATTTATATATCCTTGAAGTTCATCCGTATGATCACCGTCAAGGATCAGCCGGCCGTTGCCGCCGATTTCGCAAAGGCCGTTTTTAATGACAATACTACCCGCGAAAACGACACCGCCAGAAATCTGCAAAACGCCATGCCCATTCTCACCAATGAGAATATTCTGCCCGACTATCACGGTTCCCCCGTTGACAATCATTTCCCCCCGACCTTTATTCATCCCGATTTTCAGGCTGCTGCTTTCCAGGATAATCTTTCCGTCATCAAGCGTCAGCCTGCCATACCCGTTATCACCGATCAGCAGCCCATGACCATTCTCCGTCATGCTAAGCCGCAAAGTTCCCCCCTTCATCGTCATATAACCTTCGGCGCCTTCCAGACGGCCGATCCATAACTGCCTGAATTCCGCTTCGCCGCCGGTCATATTCAGATAGCACGCCCCCCCACCATATAACCCGACATTGACACGTTTGGCCACGGCTTTTTGGCGTCCGACGCAATGCTCATCAATAACGCTGATTTTATGAGTGGATTTGATATTAAACTTACAAATTGAATCGCGGCCGGGAATGCGGCCCTGGCTCCAGTTAGCCGGATCGGACCAGTTACCATCCGCCCCGTCGGCCTCCCAGATACTGGGCACGTCATAGAGAGCCAGATTCTGTGATTCATCATTGACCATCAGAGACAGTTCATTTTTACTATCGACCCGGCCGGACTGCCCGGCGACCAGACGCTGCGAATTTTCAAACACACGCGGATCGGAACTGTTACGCAGATCGACGCGGCCCTCCAGCACATGTACCGCGGTTTCCCGGTTTTCATTTGCATGTACGCTGAACCTGGTGCCGTAATCGACAACCGTAGCGTTATTCGTCCTGACGGTAAAACCGGATACGTTTTTCGAGACCGTAACCGACACATAGCCCTGATTTAAATATATCTGCTTGCCGCTTTCCAGATGCAGGTCCACCGGGCCTTCAAGGAATAACTGCGTTCCTTCATGAAACTCGACACATATATAACCTGCCACCAGTTGCAGACGATCGCCTGCGAATAGGGCGCCGTATGCCAGCCCTTCAGGCTGCTCGGCCCAGACAGCATCTGACTGTTGGGTTATTGTCGCCAGTTCTTCTTTTTTAGGACCGGTGTTTTGAATGAAATGTCTATCCAGAAAAACCAGCGTGAAAGAAACAATCAACAACGCCGCAATCTTTTGGGCCGTTCTTACGACATCGTGCGGACCGGGACGACGCGACGAAGGCCGGCTGGAAACGCGAACAGATGAGCTTTGTTGACTATCCGCGCGATGAATATATTTCTGATCATGATGTCTGGATATAATGTCCCGTAACAGTTCTTCCGTTTCGGGCAAGGATTCCGCGGCGGATTCCGCCATGATCGGCAGCGAGGCGCCGGGCTTGTGGATGCCGCTGTAAATCACCAAAATATCGCAATAATGCCCCAGCAGGTCGGGAGACGCCGAGAGCATCTGTTCCAGTTTGGCCCGATCTTCCGGGGCGGCCTCCCCTTCCAGGCAATACAGGACCAGCTCGGTCAGCTCCTGATACTTGTTGTCATTTCTTGTGAGCATTTATCGATATCGGTAAAACTGATTAAATCTTTATTTCACGTCTGACACATTGAGAAAGCTGGTTATATATCCGGGCCATAACCTTATACAATCCATGTGCGGAACGGTCAATTGTTAGAGCGATTTTTTTTATGGTGATGCCGTCTTCAAAGTGCATCTTGATGAGCTGCCGATCGGCGTCGCTCAGTTTCCGGATACATTCTCGCAGTGCGGTCAGACGCGGGTCGATTTCATCCAGTACCGCACCTGTTTTATTGCATATCGCATCCATCAGCTCGGCATTGAAACACACTCGGGAATTTTTATTTTTTACCCTGAAATTCATAATCTTGTTGTAAGCGATCTTTCTTCCCCAGTTGGCAAAACTGGTACCTTCCTCAAATTCGTTAAATTTATCCCACATTACCATCGAAGTTTCCTGAAAGATGTCGTTGGCATCCGCTTTATTCGGCACCAGCATCAGGATAAATGTATAAATGCGGTTTTCGTTTTCTATGAATAATTTAAAAAACGATTTAGTTTTTTGCTGTTCATCCATTGAGGATTGCTTTCCAGATAGATTCCATATTCCAGAATCAATAAAAAGTCTTGTAAAAAAACTCTTACCTATGAATTCAGGGCAACTAAGAAAAACGTTCCCTATATTAGTAATAATTTGTCATTTTGGAAGAAATAGAGTTAAAAACATTTTTCTCTTAAAAAATCGGCTTTTTTTTAACTTAAATAAACCCTCATATTCAATGAATAAGTTTTACATGATGTTTTGAAGGTTTAAAAAGGTTAAAGCCGGTTATAAAAACAACCAAACATGGAAGGCTCAGTATTATAAGACGCAGAGGGCCAGATAATTTTTACCCGTTCCGATTGAAATGATCCGTTTTGTCAATATGTAAACAACAGCGGATAAAAAGCTTACACCCGGTACAGCCGGGAGTTTCTGCCCGATTGAGTTTTCATCACAAGCCCTGATGAGTGTTTTCATAGCATAAGCCTTTTATGAATAGAATCTTGCGCAAAACGGCAATGAAGTTAACTGAGACATTGTGTCATCATCGAAATTTCTTAATGAGAAATTTCGGGTTATCCGGGCCAGGTTATCGACCAATAACATGGCGGGAAATACATAATATTTAGTGGGTTAGGATGATTTGGGCTGGATATTCTGCTTTTTCACAAACGGCAGAATCGCCAGGCAAACCAGCCCGGCCAGCGAATCCAGTAGCAGAGTTTTGGGATAACCGACACACTCAATGGCCTTCCCCTGCCACCAGGCACTGTAGGAGATGGTAAAATTCAGCAAAGCCATATAGGCTGTGAATTGCGTGGCGGCGACTTCGGGTTTACAGATATCCATAAAAATCGCGCTGCGCGTGCCGTACATGAAGCCATGAACGAGGGAAAAAACTATATTGGCGATCCAGAACACCTTGATGAGTACCTCCGGCGGCTCCGGCCTGTCCGGCATGGTTACGTCGATGGGCATTATCCAGCCGTGCTGATTCATGTACCAGGCGAGGATGAGACCGGGAATGACCGTCAAGGCAAAGTATAAACCCAGAACCTTGCGGCGATCGAATAAGTCCGATACAAATCCGCCGGCCACGCAGCCCGAAGCGGCCAATATTGTTGACACGAGATTCAAATGACCGATCTCTTCATCGGACAATCCCAGTTCGACCGCCAGATTCGATTGCAGAGCCAAACTCAGCGCCAACGCTCCGGGCGGCACCAGAGCCAGTATGACACCGGCGACAGAATTTTTGCTGCCGAAAAAAGCCTTAAATACCGTTGTCAGATAATCAGTTACTTCGCAAATAAAACGATTCCATTTGCTGCCTTCATATTTCGTCTCGAGCTTCAATCGCGGTTCCTTCATAGGCACGGCAACGAAAAGTGTGACCATAAGGATCGCGCCGATAACAAATAAAAAGGTAAGACGGAAATCATAATGAGCGACATACGAGAGCAGGCCCAGAGCTTCGACATCCTGACCGGAAAAGAAAGCATACTTGTTGACGGTGTATGCCAGTTGTTTTCCCATGGCGGACAAATACAAAACGCCCGAACCGCCGATGGCCTGGCCCAGAAACGAGGAGCCAAACATTAAACCATTGGCAAATCCCCTTTCGCTTTCTCGCAGAACGCCGCAGGCCAGGGCGTCAATAGCGACATCCTGGGTGGCGCCGAAAATATTGTGCAAGAGCAGCAAGACCGTAAATAATTTGATTTCCGTGGTAAAATCTATGCCCATGCCGTAAAGCAGCGTCAGCATCATCATGGTCTGAGCGCCGATAATCCAGACGCGACGACGCCCCCATTTGTCTGAGGAGAAGATATCGACAAAAGGTCCAATGGCAAACTTGAACGACCAGGGCAGATAAAACATGGCGACAAAACTGCCGATAACTTCGGGGCCGAGGCCCTGACGTCTCATCTGGGTGGCAATGGCAATCGCCGTAAAGCCCAGGGGGATGCCTTCAGTAACATACAGCAGCGAGAAGGCAACCATGCGGCCGAATCTGGTTTTTAATAAATTCATGAGCTTTTACAGATTTTGCCGGAAGGATGGGGGCCAGTCAAACATCCATGGCAAAACAGAATAAATA
>CAYZXY010000134.1:0-4558 GCA_964482555.1 uncultured Pirellulales bacterium | reverse complement strand
TCGGCTAAACCATCATGATTTCATTAAATATGCCGGTATCTATGCTACAGTCTCTTTTCTTTTGATATTTCAGACTGACTCATCCCTCATTTCGAGTGCAAAAACTTTTTTTGCAACGCTTCTACATCACAGACCGGATCGGGCAACTGGATATCCATCGCTTCCATCGTCTTCAACAGAATCTGTGAGACGGCCAAATTGCGGAACCATTTACGATTCGCCGGTATCACATACCATGGGGCATAACTTGTGCTGCAGCGGCTCAGGGCCACCTCGAAAGCCTTGATATAATCATCCCAGAAAACACGTTCCTCGAAATCCGCCGGGTTTACCTTCCAGTGCTTGAGCGGTTCCCGCAGCCGGTCCTTCAGCCGCTCCATTTGCTCCTCCGGCGTAATGTGCAGATAGAATTTCAGGATCACCATCCCGTTATCCGCCAGGTGCCGTTCGAAATCATTGATCTGTTTGTAGCGATTCTTCCAGACGCTTGGGGGCACGAGATTCCGCACCCGGGCAATCAGCACATCCTCATAATGCGACCGGTTGAAGATGGCCATTTCCCCTTTTCGCGGCGTCCGCTGGTGTATCCGCCATAAAAAATCATGCTCCAGTTCCTCGGCGCTCGGCGCCTTAAACGACGCCACCCGGCAGCCCTGCGGGTTCAGCGGTCCCATCACATGCCGGATCGTCCCATCCTTACCCCCGGCATCCATCGCCTGCAACACCACCAGCACTGATCGTTTATCCTCCGCATACAGCCGGTATTGCAGCTCGTCCAGTTTCTTCAGATGGTTCTTCGTTATCGCCTTCGCTTCCTTTTTCTCATCCACACCGAACGTATCATCCGCATCCCACTTCGCCAGATCAACCTTGCTCCCCGGTTCGACTTTCAGCTTTTCTCTCAGATTCATGATATACTCCCAGAATCAGCGTATGTGGCGAGCCTTCCTGTCCGGATTGCTCCCGAATTTTCCTGAAAGGTTTTTAGTCTCTTACTTGTACTTAAATCTTGCTCAAAAGGGCAAGAAAATTAAAAATGACGAAGGAACAATGTTGAAAATGATACAATGGATGGTTGTTTCCGTACATGGGCTATGACATCCATAGAGACAACGCAGAATAAATCGTTATGGAACAAAATTACGACTGTGTAGCTTTCAGTATGCGTCATGAGGACATTCTGTCGTTATTGGGATGTCTTAATTCGAATGATCGGCTTAACCCGGTCTGGCAATAAAAATACCGTTACAGCGCTTGGTGATGATAGTACTGAACGTCTTCATCATGTTCCAGTCCGGCCCCATTGTAATCATGACCGATAAAATGTCAATACTTATACTCGTTCCGATTGCAAATAACCGTTTTGTCGGAACGTAAATATTTGCGGATAAAAAGCTTACGCCCGGCTCTGCCGGGAGCTTTCTACCCAATGGGGTATATATACTCATTCCGATTGAAAGGGGCCGTTTTATCTGGATGTCATTTTACGGACATATTCATTCATTATGAGTTAACAGGCCTGCGCCACCGATTTCTTCGAAAAAACCTTGTTTTTCCCCTTCCGATGACCATAATTACTCATAAGCGCTCGTAGCTCAGCAGGATAGAGCATTGGTTTCCTAAACCAAAGGTCACAGGTTCGAATCCTGTCGGGCGCATTATAGATTCGTTCCGATGATGGCAGAGGTCGTTATTCCCCCATGATCTGGCAGATGATTGTTCGCTGCCGAGGTCGGGTGTCAAAGTCGATCAGGATTATCTGCTGCCAGGTTCCCAGTGTGAGCCGGCCGTCAATGAAGGGCACCGCCAGCGAAGGCCCCAGCAGCGATGCCCTGACATGCGAATGACCGTTGTCATCATGCCAGGTCAGTTCATGCTGATAGCGTCCGTTTTCCGGTGCGATTTTCTCGAACGCCGCCGCCAGATCATACTCCACGAGACCGGGCTCATATTCCACCGTCGTCAGACCGGCCGTTGAGCCCACATTAAACAGAATTACCGCCCCTTGACGCAGGGATGAATTTTGCACTTTTTCGCTGACCTGTCCGGTCAGGTCAATGATATGACAGTTGCCGTTGGTTTGAATGTTCAGTTGTTCTGTAATGACCATGTATTCACTCCATTCAGACTTATATCATGTTCCAGATAGCCAGCCAGGCGGGGATGCTCAGCAGACAGAGGGCGTAGCTGACGATCATGATCGAGCCGATTTTCTGCTCGTCGCCGCCATAGGTACGGACCGAGACGATCAGGGCGGTGGCCGGCGGGGCAGATGCCTGCAGGATGAAAAAGGTCGCCAGCAGGTCATTATCGCCGCACAGTCCCGTGTATTTCAGCAGTAAAATCATCGAGAGCGATATCAGTATCAGCTTGATGATGACAACATAAATCGTATCGATGATATATGGGCGAATGCGAAAGGCGATGCTGCCGAGAATGCCGCCGAGAATAAAATTGGCCGAAGGGATCGCCGCCCGGCCCAGTTGCGTGACGCTGCTGAGGGCCACATCCGGGATATACTCCTTGATGCCGGCATAAGCGGCAATAATGGCCAGAACGCAGGCGGCAAAAGGCGGCGTGATCAAATCGGTCAGGCGGGCCTTCTGTTCCGGATGCGAGGTGCATAGAAATTTCCCCAGGCTCCAGAGCGTTGGATTGAGCCCTAAAAAAAACAAAAACGCATACAGCGCAAACGTATCAAAGCGGTCCGGAAACAGAAACTGCGCGACCGGCAGGACAAAATAGCCGCCGTTCTGCATACTGGCCAGCGCCAGCACATTGCGTTTATAGTTGATTTTGCCGCCATGTCCGATAAAGGCCAGCAGCAGGCCGAACGCCGTAATCACCAGACTCGACAGCGGCAGCATCCACCACCACCAGAACTCGCGCGAATCCGGTTGAAACTCCGTAACGATGTTGGCAAAGATCAGGCAGGGCAGAAAAACGTTTACCGTCACGCGGGCCAGCCCCTTGATGTTTTCCGAACTGATGATCTTGCACCAGACCAGAACCGCCGCCAGCGTATAGATGAGAAACACATTCAATGCGGCAACAAAGGTATTTTGAAAATGAAAGGCAAATTGTTCCAGCGTTTCGGGCAAGGCCATCCTCCTGATTGTTTGAGGCCGTCGCTAAATAGCTCTCACGGGCTGCGAACGGCCGGTTTATATCCAGTTTTATCCAGAATTTTATAAATAGCCACTAATATGACCGATTTTGCCTTGCTTGTCAGCCAAAAATCATGAACTCTTTTCGCTGGCGGAATTATTGTTTGGGTTCTTCTGAATAATTTGTGGGTTTATCTCAGGTGCTCGGCCCCCGAACCCCCGCCATCTAGCCTCCAGCCTTGGAACGAGAGGATTAACCGGCGGCTATTTTCGCATTCATTATCTCTTGCCGTTTCGCTTTTCGAGCCTGGCGAGCCGCAAGAAGTTTCGCTTCACGTTCACGGTAAATCGCTTCGGCACGGCCTTCGAGCATATCTTTCGGTATCACATAACCAATCGTGCTATGCAGTCTTTTCTCATTATAATACGTAACGAACCCATCAGCATTCTGCCGGGCGTCTTCCAGCGTCAGCGGCGTTTTCACCCGGATACATTCGCTTTTTATGGTTTTGTGATATCGCTCCAATTTGCCGTTGCTTTGGGGATAGTAGGGCGAGGTCTTCACATGCGTCATGCCGCTGATACGGATAAAGTCCTTGAAATCACGCGCGATAAACTGGGGCCCGTTATCTGAGATAATTCGCGGCCTGGCCTGCGGATACCGTTCTTTCGCACGCTGCAAAATAATCTCCACGTCGGCTTCCTTCATCTGCTGGCGTATCTCCCCATGCACGACCGAACGGCTGAAGCCGTCCAGAATACTGCACATGTAATAGAATGCACCGCCGAGGTTCAGATTCGAGATATCGATATGCCAATGCTCATGCGGTTTCAGCGGCTGGTCAAAGCCGGTCCCTTTCTTCGAGGGTTTGCCCATCTGTCCGATAAAAACCCCTGTGCCGTAACGGCGCTTAGAGCGACGCCCTGGCGACAAAAGCGCAGCCCCGGCGACGAGCATCATCGTCCCGGCGACAAAAACGCAGCCCCGGCGACAAGGGTGCGGCGATTGCGACCGGGGTTTTACGCCGGCGAGCCCGACCTGGCCCTGACGGCGCAGTCATCGAGGCGCCGAAACCGGGTTTATCCTGATCGGAACATCGCCGCGTTGGCGGAATTCGGACAAAGGCCGCATGATGGCCCCGGCGTCGGGAGAAAAGGGGCCGTTTTCAGCGGGAACAGTCGAGCAGCGTGAGCCGGCCTGTCAGCCCAGCAGGGCGCGGAGATATTCGCGGTTCAGGCGGGCGATGTGGCCGATAGAGATGGCCTTGGGGCAGGCCGCTTCGCACTGGTACTGATTGGAGCAGCCGCCGAAGCCTTCCCTGTCGTGCTGGGCGAGCATATCTTTCACCCGTTTTTTCCGTTCCGGATGGCCCTGCGGCGGTATATGAATATGAACCAATTGCAGCAGCAGCAGGAAAAATGTGAGAAACAGGAAATAGCAGCGAGCTAAG
>CAYZXY010000133.1:0-4665 GCA_964482555.1 uncultured Pirellulales bacterium | reverse complement strand
TAAATAGTTATGATGTTTTGATCCGGCAACCTCAAGAGGTTCAACGCTAAAAATCATTAACAAACTAACACATAATCGTTTTTTGGATGTGTGAATGAACCCGATTACCGATTCATCTGATTTGAAGCAACCCGGCGAAGAAATATTGACCGGCGACGCCAACAGCGTCGGCCTGGTCGAAACGCAGTATGTTCGCCTGTTCACAGCAGAAAACAAAATGCCGCTCGAGAGCGGCGCTTCCCTTGGTCCTGTCGATGTCGCTTACGAAACCTACGGCCAGCTCAACGAAAAAAAAGACAATGCCATTCTGATAACCCACGCCCTTTCCGGTGATGCCCACGTAGCCGGCCGGCATAAACCCGACGACCGCAAGCCCGGCTGGTGGGATTTGATGATCGGTCCCGGCAAACCTTTTGATACCAATAAATACTTCATTGTCTGTTCGAATAACCTCGGCGGCTGCATGGGCACGACCGGCCCCAGCAGCATTAATCCTGAAACCGGCAAGCCTTACGGTCTCCATTTCCCCATCATCACTATCAGCGATATGGTTGATCTGCAAAAGCATCTGATCGACCATCTCGGCATCAAACGCCTGCTGGCTGTCGCCGGCGGCAGTATGGGCGGCATGGCCACGCTTGACTGGGCGATCCGCTACCCTGACCGCATTGCGGGAGCGATTCCTGTCGCGACCACCGCCCGTCTTTCGGCCCAGAGCATCGCCTTTAATGCCGTCGGCCGTAATGCTATCCTCCATGATAAATACTTTCAGCAGGGTGACTATTATCAGACGGGCAATTTCCCCAACGACGGTCTGGCGGTCGCGCGTATGGTCGGCCATATCACTTACCTGTCCCAAGAGGCCATGCATGCGAAATTCGGGCGTCGCCTTCAGCATCGGGAAAACTATCAATATGACATGGTTCAGGAATTCAGCGTCGAAAGCTATCTGGACTATCAGGGCAGTCGGTTCGTGGACCGCTTCGACGCTAACACCTATGTCTATTTTTCCAAGGCCATGGATTATTTCGATCTCGACCGGCAGTACCACGGTCTGACCAATGCCATGCAAAAGGTCCAATCCCGGTTTCTGGTCATCAGCTTCAGTTCGGACTGGCTGTTCCCGCCGCGTCAGAGCCATGAAATCGTCGACGCCCTGATCGCCGCCGAGAAAAACGTCACCTATTGCAATATCGAATGTCCCTACGGCCATGATTCTTTTCTGTTGGAAACGAAGATACAGGGCGGCCTGATCAGCGGCTTCCTCAGCCAGCTGCATCATCGCGAACGAGGCGGCAAGGCTATGGCCCTTCCTCCCGTCAAGCAGGATCCCGCTGAACCGCCAATCAAACCGCAGACGAAACTTCGCTTCAACACTCCCGGCAGCATCTTCGCCGGCTATCGTGTCGATTACCGCGAAATCGCCCGACTCATCGCCCCCGACAGCAGTGTGCTGGATCTTGGCAGCGGTGATGGCGAATTGCTGGCTCTGCTCGAGCAGGAAAAAAACATTTACGGCATGGGCGTCACCCTCGGTGAACTGGATATCGTCACCAGCGTCAAGCGCGGCGTCAGCGTCGTGCAATACGACTTGAGCCGCTGCCTCAGCAAGTTCAGAACCCAACGCTTCGAATATGTCGTTCTCAGCCAGGCCCTGCAGGTTATCCGCCAACCGGAAATGGTTCTGCGGGAGCTAATGCGTATCGGCCGTAAGGTCATTGTCAGTTTCCCGAACTTCGCGTACTGGCGCGGTCGGCTGCAGATCATGTTCCGCGGGCGGGCCCCGGTCTGGAAAGCCCTGCCCTACAGCTGGTACAACAAGCCCGAAGAATCCGTAAACTACATGTCTATTTCCGATTTTGAGGATTTCCTGCGTGACACCCTCCATGCCCGGCTTATCAAGCGTATCGCTTTCAACAGCCGCAGCGGATATGTCATACGTTTCATGCCCAACTTCATCGCCGATGAAGTCATCTTCGTTTTCGCCGGCGCCGATGACACCCCCACGGTAAACGTGTAAGGTTATACCATGAATTGAAACTAGAACGGGTGCCATGCTTACGCGCTTTTATTGAGGATAAAAAAGCTTAAGTACGCGATTGTAACGCAGGCATCCTGCCTGCAAATAAAAAAATTCGACCAGACGTTTCAGGCTTTGTGCCGTGAGCTTCAACTACCCGCACACAAAAAAAGCCTGCCGTATCATCAAGACACAGCAGGCTTTCATTATCATATAACGCGCGCCTGTTGCATTGCGGCATATTGGTTTTTACAGGCTCTTTCTGCGACGCAGATACCCTACCAGGCCGGCTCCCAGACTACCCAGCAGCAAAGCGCCCGGTGCGGGAATGACCGTTGCGCTGAAGTTATCCCAGTAGGCATCATACTCACCAGCAACGCCTTGGTTATGCATATTCAGAATCACATTATCAATACCATGAGCCCCCTTATTATCCACAATACCCAACAAATTGCCATCAATATAAAATTCAACATTGCTGGAACCCAGAACGACATTCAAGTTATACCAGTCGTTATTCGCTACCATATCTATGCCTTCAGTCCAGCCGACATAACTTTGCCACCAACGGAAACCAGTGAAATTGTCGACACCTACGACAAACTCGATAATGGGATATGTCAAATTACCGTTACTCATCGTCGTCCAGAAACCGACTCTGGAGCCATTGTCCCAACTGGAATCGACAAACAAATCGATTGAAACGGCGCTCGGCCCTTTGAGACCTACATCATATTTCATGCCCTGATAATTATAGTGATCATTTCTGAGGTTTTCAGGTCGATTAGCTTGAATACCAGAATCTGTCAAACCCTGATGCAGAACACCTGTACGTCCACCGCCGTTAACGCCTGATTCAAAAACCTGCGGTTCATAGCGATCCATATACCAACCATTGGTATCAGAAGCATTATCAAACGTCATCGTTAAATCAGCCATTGCCGGTACGACTAAACCTAACACCACTAACAATCCCATCAACTTTTTCATTACTGTAACTCCTTTCGAAACTCTTTTGCTTTTCTTGTCAATTAAAATGAATACTTGTTACGATACGGTCAAACTATGTTATTTGCTAATATTACCCAACTTGACAATTTCGCCAGACCCATCTGTTTTCCGTCATCTACCTATAGACACTTACCTATGTCTCTGATTTTTTAACCAGGCATTTAGACGAAAAATCTCTGCTTAAAAACCTGTAATTATACTGTCATCGCATGATGCAAGGTCGTATCAAAACGTGAACAATAACCTGTCTCTTTTCTTTTACACATCCTTCACGTTCAATTTAGTTGTAATTTAGAGAGACCCCAGAAAATGTTAAGCAAAAAATAAATTTTTTCCACATAAATGCCGGACCAGTTTGTCCGTATTGTAAAAAACTGATATAATTATGACCAAATTGATTTTTATGACTTACATTTTGCATAAAAGGACCATGAAATCAGGCATAAGCTTTTTATCCGCAGATAATGACGTCTCGACAAAACGGGCCTGCCTGCCGGCAGACAGGTATTTTCAAACGGAACGAGTATTCATATTTTCCGATTGCTAACGTTTAAGCGTGGTTAAATGCCGGCAGGATGCCTGCGATACCTGTTTCCGTAAAAAGAACTAATTAACTTTGTCACAAACAAGGAAAACAGATGACACCCGAACTTAATACAAAATATCAAACCCTTCAGAATCTCCTGCGGTCGTGGTCCCGCGTCATGGTCGCCTACTCTGGCGGCGTTGACAGCGTTTTTCTCCTCAAGGCCGCTGTCGACACCCTCGGTCCAGAGCGTGTGTTGGCCTGCCTGGGCCTGAGCGAATCGCTCGCCACGCGCGAACGCACCGAAGCCGAAACCATCGCCCGCGACCTCGGTGCTGAGCTGCTCACGATCCAGACGCACGAACTTGACCTGCCGGCCTATGCCGCCAATCCCAAAGACCGCTGTTTCCATTGCAAATCGGAACTGTTCAGCCGCATGACCGCTCTGGCCGAGGAACGCGGTTACGATGTCGTCCTTTGCGGAGCAAATGTCGATGATCTCGGCGACTATCGCCCTGGTGAACAGGCCGGCCGGCAGCACGGCATAAAATCTCCCCTCCAGGATGCCGGTCTCACCAAAAACGACATTCGCCAACTCAGCAAACACCTCGGTCTGCCGACCTGGGATAAGCCCGCCCAGCCCTGCCTGGCCAGCCGTATGAGTTACGGCCTGGAAATCACACCCGAACGTCTCCGTCGTATCGAACAGGCGGAAGCCTTTCTCAAAGACCTTACCGGCATCCGCGAACTCCGCGTTCGTCATCATGACCAACTGGCCCGCATCGAAATCCCGGAAGATCGCATCGAAACACTGACCGACCCGGCCATCCGCTCACAGGTCGTTCACTACTTCAAACAGATCGGTTTCGCCTACATCAGCCTCGACTTGCAGGGCTTCCGCAGCGGCTCCGCCAATGAGATTCTCACCTGATTTTGATTCGGGTCGGCGGAAGCCCGTAAACACTATAAACCGCAAAACAACAAACACCAGCCCAGCCATCGAACCTTAAAACTCATCATTCACTTAACCTCCAATAATACATACTCTACCCAACGACCGCATCTTAACTTATTATCACTTACCAGTATAATCTTCAGCTCATCCCTG
>CAYZXY010000132.1:0-4797 GCA_964482555.1 uncultured Pirellulales bacterium | reverse complement strand
TTATACACAAACCCGAAAAAATGTCAAGCATTATGTTGCAAAACTTTTGCACTAAACTATATAACCGAAAAGCTGGATTTATTCACTATGCAACAGGCTCTAACGCAGACATCCTGCTCGCAAACCGAAATCTATACCCAAAGGGTATGAGAATTCCCGCCAGGGCCAGTAGTAAAAATTTTGCCCGCACATAATTACGTTCCGACAAATCGGGTAATTTCATTCGAAACGAGTATTTATTCCGGTCTTATTCTTTATCGTTTTCAGGTTCCCGAATATCATAGGCCCCTGGAATCGGACCGACCGGAGGGGTACTGCTTTCCGGCGGTGCGGGCCGGAACGTATCGACCTGTTCAAAATTCTCCGAGGTGGTTTCGGTGGTGGAAGGGGCTTCGGATTTAGCGACCTCGGGCTCCGGCGTTTCCGGCAAGCCAATGATACGCTGCCTGATCGTTTTCAATGATCTGCAGCTCCTGACCTGAGCCATAATCAAAAGCACGATTACCAGGAACCAGACTCCAGTAAACCGAACATAATAGCCCACCTGGCCGAGCATATTCCCCTCGGCTGTGCCGGCAAGTGTGTATTCCTGTACCAGATCGTCATAGCCGAATAAGACGCCCGTATGATCGAAGCCGACAACGTTCGGCCACGGCATAACCAGCGCCATGACAAACATCGAGAGGAAGAAGGCCTTGGCTGTATCCGCCATCGCCCCCAGGCGGCCGATCAGCGTCAGCTTCATCCCGATCAGCAGCGTCAGGCAGTAAACAACGGCGGCAAATGGAACAATATGCATAAACAGCGTATAGAGCACCTGCAAAACTGAAGCCATTGTGTCAGCAACGCCTGATTTGCCGGCTGAAGCCTGCTCATCATCTGCGGCGGCATCGCCAGTCGTTTTTTCCATAGACACTGTATCGGCCTCGGCGTTGTCCGTCTCTTTTAAACCTTCCACCTTGGCAGTTTCCGACAAATCGGTCGAAGCCTTGAGCGCCGGGTCGAGCTGGCCGAGATTCACCCACCAGAACCCCCCCTGCATCAGCAGCAGCGGAATCAGCAAAAACAAGACAAAAAACCAGTTTCGCACCGCGGCAAAACATTTAAACGCATCATACGCATCGTTTCTATCTACTTGCACACCATTAATCATCACGTTTTTTCTCCTCATTAAGGGCCGTTCCGCCAGTGTATACCCAATTGGGTAAAAAGCTCATGGCAAGGTCAGGCGTAAGCTTTTTTATCCGCACAAAATATATGTTCCGACAAAACAAAACATTTCAATCAGAACGAGTGTAAATAGTATTCATTGTGAACATCATATCTTTAACGGCGGTGTCCGTCAATCAATTTATCTGCTCCAGCAAGACGGCGGTTTCTGACCAGAAGAACTGTAACTCTTTTTATGACAAAGACATACAAGAACACAAAGCATAACCCGCTCCCCTCTCGCTCCTGTAGCCCCCTAAAAGCTTTTCAGGCATATATTTACAAATCCCTCTGCCTGTGGTATAGTCATTCTGATTGCTGATTATATGAATATATGACAAGTACATATTTTGGAGTTTATCATGCCAAAGGAATATCACGGCACACTGCAGGTGGGAAAAGAGCAATATGCGATTGTTATCAGCCGGTTTAACAATTTTATCACACAGCGGTTGCTCGAGGGGGCGATTGATTGCCTGACACGGCATGGAGCGGACGAGAACCAGATCACCGTAATGTGGGTCCCCGGATCGTTCGAAGTGCCGCTGGCGGCGCAAAAAATGGCGAAATCGGGCAAATTTAGTGCGGTGATATGCCTGTCAGCCGTTATTCGCGGGCAGACCGACCACTATGAACATGTGTGCCAACAGATTACCCGCGGCGTGGGCGAGGTCGGGTTGAAGTCGGATATTCCGGTACTATTCGGGGTGATTACGGCCGACACGCTGGATGATGCCATCAACCGGGCCGGGGCCAAAAGCGGCAATGCCGGCTTTCATGCGGCGTTTTCGGCGATCGAAATGGTGCAGCTCTTTAAACAGCTTGATTCATAACTAATAATTAAAAAGGTATTTATGCATCAAGATAACCATGCCGTCACGCCGACGAAATCCAATGAGAATATGGAAAACTCCAAAGAGGATTTCCGCAGACACGCCAGAGAACTTTCACTGCAATTTCTGCATCAACTAACGGTTCAGGAAGGCAAGAATATCCATATGCTGAACGACTTTCTGCGTGAATTTTGTCAGAATAATCAGGCCCTGGCTCCGGCGAAAACATGGATCGAGCAAACCTGGGAACATCGGGAAGAAATAGACACTCTGATCAGCGAATACAGCAGCAACTGGGATATTAATCGCATCAGCCTGGTGGACCGCTCGAATCTGCGGCTGGCGGTGTATCAACTAATATATCGCCCGGATATCCCAACTCGGGTTATCATCAACGAGGCTATTGAGCTGGCCAAAACATTCAGCTCTGCTCAGTCGCCCGGCTTCATCAACGGCCTGCTGGATATGATTCAAAAAAAAGTACGTAAGTCGTAAGTAGTTTTATCGCAAAAGCTTAAGGTTATGTTCCAGACACGAGCAACGAGAAATTGCCATTTTCTTTTTTTCTTTTATGTTTCGGTTTATCTGGGACAGGGGCAATAAATTCTTTCTGTGAAAAAACGCTGTTTCCATTTACAATTGTCGAGACGAGATGAATTGTATGAACGTTTGAGGCGAAAATTATACAGGAAGGAAGATTATGGCGTTTTTTTCCAAAACGATTGAAAAACTTAAAAACGGCCTGAAAAAAAGCCGCGACAAAATTACCCAGTCGTTTCAGTCGATTTTGACACTGGGTCGGCGAATAGACGAAAATCTGCTGGAGGAATTGGAAGAGCAGCTTATAACGGCCGATATCGGCGTGGAAATGTCGATGGGTATCATCGAGGACTTGCGCAAGGCCTGGAAGGAAAAAAAGATCGAGTCGGCTGAGGATGTGGTGCCGTATTTGAAAAAAGACCTGATCGAGCAGTGGCCCGAACAGGACCGGCAGATCAGGCATGCCGCATCCGGCCCGACCGTGATTATGATTACCGGCGTGAACGGCTGCGGCAAAACCACCAGCGTGGGCAAACTGGCATATATGCTGCGGTCCCAGGGTAAATCGGTCGTGCTGGGGGCGTGCGATACCTTCCGGGCGGCGGCGGTCGAGCAGCTCTCGATTTGGTCGGACCGGACCGGCGTGCAGATCGTCAAACATCAGCAGGGTTCCGATCCGGCAGCGGTGGCGTATGATGCCGCGGAAGCGGCGATCAGCCGTGATGCCGACTATCTGCTGATCGATACGGCCGGCCGACTGCATACCCAGAAAAATCTCATGCAGGAGCTGACCAAGATTCGCAACACCCTGCGGAAGAAGATCCCCGACGCCCCGCACGAAGTCATCCAGGTACTCGACGCCACCACTGGCCAGAACGCGATCAATCAGGCAAAGATGTTTTCCGAAGCGGTTGATCTGACCGGGATCATGCTCGCCAAACTCGACGGCACCGCCAAGGGCGGCGTGGTCATCGCCATCCGTCACCAGATCAACTTGCCCGTCAAGTTCATCGGCATCGGCGAAAGCCCCGAGGACGTCGAGCCCTTCGACCCGGAGGCATTTGTAGAGGCGTTATTTAGCTGATGGGTTGATGCGTTAATGCGAAAGATGGTGATTAGACATGAATAATCATTTAGGATTTTTTTAAAATCGATTAATATACTATACCCATTGGGGTTGAAAGCTCCGGGAAAGGCCGAGCGTTAGTGTACTATCCCCACATGATTAAGCCCTGATAAAACGGGACATTTTAATCAGAATGAGTATAAATATTGATTATGAATGTTTTTAATGAATTGCAGTTTCGCACAATCAGATTGTTGAGTGTTTTATAGAACATTTTGAATCCTTCGAGTTTTTGCGACTTCGTGGTTAATATATTAAAATGGAGTCTTATCATGCCCATCTATCAATACAAAGCAACAGATGAAGCCAAAAGCTGCAAGGCCTGCAAGGACGGCTTCGAGATTATTCAGTCGATGAAAGATAAGGAATTGAAGACGTGTCCCGAGTGCAATAGTCCGGTCAGGAAGGTTCCCTCGCTGGTCAGCGGCGGCGTGCCGATGATGTCCGACGGCAACCTGCGCGACAAGGGCTTTAAAAAACTCGTCCGCCGTGACAAGGGCGTCTATGAGCAGACGCTTTAAACCTGCTGTCAGGCCGGCGACCAGAAGATCGGCCTGATCAAGGAAGACAACGCCGCCCTGGGACTGGTCCACCGCTTTATGACCAATATCATTCCACAAACTTTTTATGGCGAAATTCAGGGTCAACGCATCTGCATATTCAAGCAGAACTTCAATCCCTTTGTCATGAAGATCAACCTGGATTTCTCCCTCGACACCAGTAATTTGCTCGATCGCAGACTCGGCATCGCCGCGGCGGTCGGTAGTGTCAAGAAAGTTTCGCTTTTATTTATGGGTTCTTTTTTCATTTGGTCTAAGTATTACCTCTGGTGGCCCCCCAGGGGGCCGCGGGTTATCGGAACTTAGCTCGCTGCTATTTCCTGCTTCTCACATTTTTCCTGCTGCTGCTGCAAATGGTCCATATTCATATACCGCCGCAGGGCCCATTTGGTCCCGACGATATGCCGCAACCGGGCCGCCGCCACCATCAACGCCGAATTGCCATCTGGGAAACTGCCCACCACCCGCGTCCGCCGGCGGATCTCTCGCATCATCCGTTCCCGCGGATTGATCGTCCGCAGCTGCCGCC
>CAYZXY010000131.1:0-4902 GCA_964482555.1 uncultured Pirellulales bacterium | reverse complement strand
ATACAATAATCAGACAATCAGGAATTCCGAGAAGTGAATTTGAAGTATAAACGAATGAGTATTCTTAAAAAATGTATTAACACCCTCCTTGCCGCCATTGGCCTTTTACTGTTAATACTGATTGCCGTGGTGGGCATTCGAAGCCAGAGGGCAACACTGCCGGGGAATGTGGGGAATTCGGCGGAGAAGCTGGCAGCGATAGGGCGGAATACCGATCCGTGTGATTTTACTTTTATCTGCACCGGCGACGTCAAGCAAGGGACGGCGACGTTCAAGGCGCTGCTGGAGATTGCCGGGGCGGACAGGCCGGCGTTTTTCGCTGTGTTGGGCGATTTCGCCAGCGATCCGGAGATCGTCCGGCATCGGCATTTCATACGTGAGGTCGCAGACGCCGGGCTGGATTTTCCGTTGTTGATAGTGCCGGGCAATCATGATGTTCATCCGGATGGGCCCTTCACAGAAACCGAATTTGCAGAGTTTTATGGTGCGTTTCAGTTTCATTTTAATATCGGACCGTATCTGTTCATCGCGGTGCAGGACGCCGAGCCGTATGACGCATCGGGTAAGTATCTGACGTATATCGAAGATGTTTTTCGGACGATCGATTTCAAACCGGCGGCGACGTTTGTATTCATGCATGTGCCGATTCGTGAGCTTAACGAACGGATTCACTGCCGGCCGGTCATTGGAGCGGATCGGTTTCTCGAACTGGCGAAACAATACAACATTACTTACGTCTTCAGCGGCGATCACCACGGCTATGTTAAAACACCGGTGGATGGTACAACGCATATTGTCTGCGGCGGCGGCGGGGACCGGCTTCGCGGTGCGCATGGCCGCTTCCATCATGCCATGCGGATTTCCGTGCAAAACGGCATGATTACCGAGACGGTCATAGCCGTGCCGCATCAGGACGAAACCCTGCAACGGCTGGAGCGCAATATCGCCATCCATGTGTGGCCGTTGTTTACGACGAATATCTTCACGAGTATTCTTTTTTATCTGGCCTGCCTGGTAGCTCTGCTTTTGTTTGTGCGATCGCTGGTCGGGCTGGGCAAGCAATAAAAAAGCTGCAACTCGTAAGAACGAATTACAGCTTGAGGGTGGGGATATATTCAAATCGACTTATCAATGGCCTGATCCGGATTAACAGAGAGCTCGAAGCACGAAATCCGATTTTTTATACCCCATTGGGTATAAAGCTCCTTGCAAGGCCGGTCTTAAGCTTTTTATCCGCACATAATGACGTTCTGGCAAAACGGGTATTTTCAATCGAAACGAGTATATGAACTCTATTTGTCATATAACCGATGCTTCTTGATTGTTTTATGCCTCTATGTCTTTGCGCGGCATTGTTATTTTTATCTCTTTTTTAACTATCGTCATTTTAACGGTTTCAGCATAACATAATTTTTCTGAAAAATACCGTTATAAATTCCCGCCTGATAACACTTACATACAGCAAAAGGACTAAAAAAGGTTTCTTGTCGCTCAGGACTGACCATTTTGGGGTTGGCTGAAGAAAATCTACGTGTATTTTTCATTTTCAACATGTCTTTTTATGGAGGAAAGACTCATGAAACGACTGATGTTATGGTCTATGATTGCTGGAATCGTTCTGGTTGGTTTTTGTACGGTATGTCCGGCTCATTGGAAGCCTTCCGATGGGCACAAGATGCATTTTCCGCAGACGCCTGACCCGGCCGGCTGGGCGGTCAATCTGAGTCATATTGCGATTGCGGATGATTTCAGATGTTCGCAGACGGGTCCTATAACTGAGATTCATTTCTGGATCAGTTGGCGGGATAATCTGATTGATGAGGTGCCATGGTGGGATGTGGCGATTTTCGCTGATTATGAGGGCCGGCCGGGCGAGAAATTGTGGAGTTTTAATGACGGCGTGATCGCTGTCGAGGAGAAGCCGCAGCCTCAACAGGGTTGGGTCGATCTCTGTCAAGTTGTTACTTCCGAAAACGGCAGTACGACGGTCGATTGCGGGAATGCCCTGTTGGAAGAGAAACCGGATAACAACTCCTGGTGCGGTCTGGTGAATATCACGAATATTCAGAATCCGTTCATTCAGGAGGAGGGGAAGGTTTACTGGCTGGTGATTTACGCCAATGTGCCGCATTATGACAGTTTGAGTTATCGCCCCGAAGTCGGTTGGAAGACGACGGATAAAAACTGGAATCGCCTGGCGCACTGGACCCGCCGACCGATGAGTTCCACGCAGCCCTGGCATCCGCTGCCCTATAACATGGCGTTTGTCATAAACGGGCCGGATACTAACGAACTGCTAGACTGGGGTGATACACCGCAGGACCGTTGCGGCGACGATCTGACCGATCCCGATGGCCCCAATCGCTGCTGCCATTACCCCACGACGGCTTATTGCGACGGAGCCCGTCATGTCATCCGACCGGGTGTATTTCTGGGTAATCCGTTTATCGATATGATTCAAATCGATCCGGAGAAAGATGGTCAGCCCTCCGATGGCGCCGTTGGCGACGACGAAAATGGCATTGACGATGAAGAGGGAATTATCCTGCCCAAGTCGCTGATGGCCGGCGAGACGGAAATTGCGGAAGTCTGGGTGGGTCTGCCTGATCCGGCCGGACTGGGATATCTTTACGCCTGGATTGATTTTAACGGCGATGGTGACTGGGACGACACGTTCCCGCAGCCCGTGGGAACGGACCCGATTTCGGAGCAGATTTTTGACGGCGAACCTGTCAAATTTGGTCAAAACTTCCTGAAGTTCCGTGTTCCGAATATCCCGACCGGCACTGAGCCGCTGATCACATACGGGCGGTTCCGTCTGACGACGACCAAAGCCGAACTCAGCTACAGAGGCAAGGCCAGCGATGGTGAGGTTGAAGATTACCAGATCTGGATCAATCCGAATCCGCAGCCGCGGCTGGATTTTGGCGATGCCCCGCAGGATAATCAATGCCGCTATCCGGTTACCAAATCCTGCAACGGCGCCCGCCATATCGTGCACAATGGTATTCATTTGGGCAAATACATCGACGCTGAACTGGACGGCCAGCCTTCGGACAATGCTTTGAAGGATGACCTGTCAACCTCTTCGATTCTGGATGATGAGGATGGCGTCTTTTTCAACGGTCCGCTGGTGCCGGGCGAGGTTGTTGAGGTGAAGGTCATTGCCAGTACGAAAGGTTTCCTGAACACCTGGATTGATTTTAACAGCGACAATGACTGGGACGACCACTGGAATAATGCTGTGGCCAGTGAATATGTTTTTGTCAACCGGGAGCTTGAGCCGGGCGTCAATTATCTGAAATTTATGGTGCCGGTCAATAGCAGTCATGTTGTGCCGGACCGGGTAACGTTTGCCCGTTTCCGCTTTACGACTTATCCGCTGACGGATGCCGATTCCTTAAGTCCGGTCAATTCCCTGCCATACATGGGGCTGGCCCGCGATGGAGAGGTTGAGGATTATCTGCTCAGGATTGAGCTGCCGCAGCCGGAATGGGATTTTGGCGATGCTCCCGATCCGTGTGTCGTGCATACCGGCACGCAGCCGTTCCGTTATCCGACGAAGCTGTTCGAAAACGGCGCCAGACATATCATTGACGCCGGCATCTATCTGGGCAATCCGTTTACCGACTCGATTCATATCGATGGCGATCCCGATGGTCAGCCGACGATATTGGCGGATGGGGATGATACCGACGAGGCCGATGATGAAGACGGTGTGGCATTCCTGACGCCGCTGATGCCCGGTATGCCGGCCAAGATCAAGGTCCTGGCTTCCGGCGCGGGTTATTTGAACGCCTGGATGGATTTTAACGGCGATGGTGACTGGGACGATTACCGCGAGCAGATATTCGCCGCGGAAGAACTGGTCATGGGCGAGAACTACCTGAAGTTCAAGGTGCCGCCGTATCCGCATGCTGTCGCAAAGAACACCCGGACATACGCCCGGTTCCGTTTCAGCACGCAGGAGCATTTGAAATATGTTGGTCCGGCGAGAAACGGTGAAGTGGAAGATTATCTGGTGAAGATCGAGGAGCCGCCGACCACCGCCGATCTGGGCGATGCCCCGGACAGCACTAACAGTTTCGGTACGGAAATGATGGCTTATCCATCTGACTGCCTGCTGCCGGTGATTGTGCCGGCCCATTTTCCGACGGTGTACCGTAAAGGTTCGCCGCCGCATGGTCCGATTCACTGGCATTCGCGCCGGGTGGCCTGGCTGGGCGGCCGGGTCTCGCTGGAAGAAGAAGCGGATATTGGTTTCGATCAGGACCCGACGAACAACATCATACCGGTGACCAGTGTTCTGGGCCGGGCCGATCTGGACAAGGCGGATGACAGTATTGAACTGCCATTGAATCTGCCGCAATGCCGGCTGACGGATTTCGATTATGTGGTCAGTGTGGTGCAGCCGGTTAAGGTGTTGTATGTCAATGTCTGGTTTGACTGGAATCGTGACGGCGATTGGGATGACATTCTGGAATGTCACCGGCCGCCGCATGATACCGGCAACGTCAAGCCGCTGGCCCGCGAATGGGCGGTTCGCAACCAGACGCTGTCCGGTCTGATGCCGGGCGTTTACAAGAAAACGACGCCGGCCTTCCGATGCTGGCATGATTGCATTTTCGAGGACACTACGGCTTCACCGATCTGGATGCGTATTACCTTATCCGAGCAACCCTGGGATCCATCTGCCTTTGCCGTGGAAACGGGCTGGGGCGGCGCCGGACCCAAAGACGGCTACTGGATAGGGGAAACGGAAGACTATTACTTTATTCCGAGTCTCAAATGCGTCAAGCCGGCGGACCTGGACTGCGATAGAAAGGTCAATCTGGATGATGTAAGAATCATGTCCGAGCAATGGCTTATGGAATTTAACAAAGACTAAGGCTTAACATACTT
>CAYZXY010000130.1:0-5161 GCA_964482555.1 uncultured Pirellulales bacterium | reverse complement strand
TAACACCATACCCCGTGCCCTGACCTATATATGAACGACCATTCCCATTTACGCGTAATCATCGATCCCCCGCAGGCGGGTCCAGTCAATATGGCGACCGACGAGGCGATTCTTCAGGCGGTGCAGGCCAGGCAGTCGCCGCCGACCCTGCGGTTTTATCAATGGGATCCGCCGACGATTTCGCTGGGGTATTTTCAGCAGTATGAGGAGGTCGGTCGGCAGGATGAAGCGGTCCGGCAGCTGGCCGTGGTCCGGCGGCAGACCGGCGGCGGCGCAATCCTGCATGATGATGAGCTGACCTACTCGCTTGTACTGCCGCTGGATATGACATCCGAATTCAGCGGAATCGAATCGCTGTACCGGCTGGTCCACGATGCGTATCAGGCGGCGCTCTTGCAGTTGGCGATCAGCGTTGATTATCGCGGCGGACAAAGCAACGGCAACACCCAGCGCGGCCCGTTCTTCTGCTTCGCCCGGCTGCACAGCATGGACCTGATCTTCGAGGATTGCAAGCTGCTCGGCAGTGCTCAGCGGCGGCTTAAGCAGGCTGTCCTGCAGCATGGCTCGCTGATGCTGGGCCGGCGGTTCGTACAGCAGCCCGCGGCCGCTCTGAAAACCGCGACCAACGGAACCTTCGACCTTGACGAACTGATTACGATTGTTATGCAGATCATCGCGGCCCAGTTGCAGTTGACGCCCGAACATGGTAAACTCGCACCGCATGAGAGCCGGGCCATGATGCCGCTGATTGAAAAATACGGCTCGGAAGAGTGGACGATGCAGCGTTGAAACAACCAGTAAATGAGTAAACGAACAGATGAGTTAAATCTGATGGGCGGCATGACTGCAGGATTCTCCCGGAGTGGGATGCGTTCAGGCATAAAGAAATACATATACTCGTTCCGATTGAAAATGCCCGTTTTGTCGGAACATAATTATCTGCGGATAAAAAGCTTACGCCCGGCCCTGCCGGGAGCTTTCTGCCCATTTGGGTATAATTTTACCAAATTAAAAAAACAGGCTTAAGCTCTCCATCGCCATACTCAGATATCACGTAAGCATGGCACCCATTAAAACGAGGAATACCATCCATGAAAATAGCATTAGTCAATCCAGCGGAAAGACGGACGGCCGGTTATCATCGCAGCGGTTCGCGAATGCCGCAATTAGGACTACAGGTGCTGGCCGAACTGGTGCCGGCCCCGCATACGGTTGATATTATCGACGAAACCTTCAACTGGAAGCAGACCGACACACTCTTGCAGCCGGGCAATTACGACCTGGTCGGCGTGACGGCCTATACCAGCGGCGCCACGCGGGCGTATGAAATCGCGGCGTTCTGCCGGTCACGCGGCATCCCTTGTATTATGGGCGGCCCACACGCCTGGGCCTGTCCGGACGAGGCGGCAGAGCATTTCGACGCGATCGCCGTCGGCGAATGCGATGAGATATGGCCGGGCATCATCGAAGACGCCGCTGCACGCCGCATGAAACCGCGATACGAAGGCGGCTGGCCGGACCTGAGCAAAGGTCTGGGACGGGCCCGACAAAACATGCACCCGATCAACGGCGAATACGAAATCAACTGCATCCAGACCTCGCGCGGCTGCCCGGTCGGCTGCGAATATTGCAGCGTAACGCTGTTCAACGGCCCGATAATCCGCCGACGGCCTATCGAGGATATCATCGACGAATGGAACAACACAACCTCGCCGTTCCTGTTCGTTACGGACGACAACTTCTTCGGCGTTTCCTCGAAGCAGGCCGAATGGACAAAAGAGCTGCTGCGGGCGATCATCAGGCACGGCAAAAAACGCTACTGGTTCAGCCAGACGACGATCAATATGGGCGGCGACGCCGAAGCCCTGCGGCTGGCAGCCAGGGCCGGCTGCGTGAGCATGCTCGTCGGTTTTGAAAGCTTTAACCCCGAGAACCTCGAAGAATGCCACAAAAAGCTCAACAGTTCTTATGTGGACCGTTACAAGGAAATGATCGACGGCTTCCACAAAGCCGGCATATCTGTCCTCGGTGCGTTCATCATCGGCCAGGACCACGACACCGAAGACACCGTCTCCGAAACGCTTTTGCAGGCAGTGCAGATGGGCGTCGATGTGATTCAGATTACGAACATGACGCCACTGCCGGGTACGAAGATGTATCGAAAATACATGGACAATGGGCGGATTTTCGCGACCGATTATCCGGGCGACTGGGAACGCTATACCTTTACCGAAACCGTGTATCATCCGCGGCTGATGACCGCGCACCAGCTCGACCAGACGATGTATGAAATGCGGCGGGCCGCGGCGACCAAAAGCTGGATATGGAAACGCACACTGAACAGCTTCTGGCGAACGCGTTCGCTGAGCACGGCCATCTTCGTTCATTCCACCAATAAAAAGTTCGCCCACATGGCCCGCATGTTCGTGCCGGCAGACAGCCGACGGTTCGGCAACGGCATCTTTTCGCCCGAACGCGAAGCCCGGCTGAAAACAGCCCTGGCCCTGCGAAGCTGAAAGCGGCGTAAAACATGATTATAGAAATTGCTTGAACGCTTACAATATAACAATCCCATCACGATAAGTGAGGGGATTGTTTATCATTCCCATCGGTATAAGCATGTGTTATCCATGAACGTTTCCAGATATTATTCAGGAACGCAACCGGGGTGGGTCGGATTTGTTCGACAATCAACCAGCCAGTTAGCGGACATGGATGCCAGGTCAATTAGATTGAACCGACAGTCGTTATTAACATCTCCCAAAAGTACATATTCGCACGGCGGCTCGGGGAGCGGCTGCTCCCAGACCAATTGAGGATAATTGCCCGCTTCGATTTTCCATATATCTTCCGTGCCATTGGCGGTTTCGCCCACAAAGTCCCAGCCATAATCGCAATAGGTGTTCTGGGTTTTCATAACGCCGGTTTCATAACCGTAAACATTGGACGCCGTGCCGGAACCGTTATATCCCACAAGCATCTGAGACGAACTTGTATCCCAGAATGAATTGGATACCGTACCGGAGTAGAGATCACCGATCAATCCGGCCGTATTTGTACTACCCGTTACCGCGCCGGTGCTGTAGCAGTTGAGCGTGTCATTACTCCAACCGTTTTCGCCCAGCAATCCTCCCGTATCATAATTACCTCCCGCGACAGTACCGCGGGCATAGCAGTTATTGATTTCCGAGTTAAATGCCATGCCAGCAAGGCCACCCGTTGCCTGACCTGTTCCTGTTACGTTGCATCTCGAATAACAACCGTTCATCCAGCCGACAAAATACCCCACCAGTCCTCCGACATAACTTGTTCCTGAGACGCTACCCGTTGTGCCGCAATTATCTATTTGTGCCCAAACGGATGATCCTACCAAAGCTCCTGTACGATTCTTTCCGGTAATATTGCAATTGTGTAAAACCAGATTTCGTATATTGCCGTATGAATATCCAACCAAACCAACATAATTTGTATCCATATCAACGGTCAGATTCATAATCAAATGCCCCTGTCCATCCAGATTCCCGCTGAAACATCCAATGGGCCAGTAGTTATCAACCCCCTCCATATCAATGTCATTTTTCAATTGCACATAGTCATCCCAGTCCTCAACCCGTCTTGACCAGACTGCCAGGTCCTCCGCGGTTGCCAGCATATATGGGTCGTGACTCATCCCGCTGCCGGTATAGGTGCGATTAACCGTATTGACCATCGGCGTCCCCGGCTTGTTTTCCCAAGACAGCCGAGGGTAATCCACACCTTCATTAATTGTCCATTTCCCTGATCCCCAGCCTTCGTAATTGGCGGCGGTTTTCATTTGCGCAGTTGTTCGACCGAAACCGGCCTCGCTTGAGGTGGCCATACTGCTCTGCGTGTCCCAAAAACAAATAGATACGCCGCCATCCGAACTGCTGAAACCGGCCCCGGATGGCGCCAGACCCGCGGAATAACAATGACGTATATCATACGAGGAATTTAAATTCCCCACGAAACCGCCTACAAAATAACCAGATCTGGAATACGTCACATTCACCTGAGCATAGCAATCGTAGGTTTGGCTGCTGTAGTCGATACGACCGACAAATCCCCCCGACCACCGGTAAGCGGAAAAAGTGCCCGTAACATAACACGCTTCAATAAGGCCGGCTGAATATCCCGCCAGGCCGCCGGCATAACTTGTATCATCACCGCCGACGATTTCTATGTTCCGCAGACCCAGGTTTTTAATCGAACCATTGGAACCCAGATACCCGACAAATGCCAGATAGTTGTCATTATTGTTGATCGTCATGTTATCAATGATATGGCCATTTCCATCGAAATGCCCGTTGTATTGCACCCCTCCAAAGCTGGTGGAGCCGGGCGTGGTATTCGGTGAGATTAGGGCGTTGGTATACGTGACGCGGTCCGGTAGCGCAGGATCAAGATCAATATCCGTTTCCAGCCGGGTATAGATGCCGTATGCCCAATAAGTTGAGGCATTGGCGGGGTCAATGAAAGCTTGAAAATCCGAATATGACTGGATTAAATAAGGGCTGGCTGAAGTGCCGCTACCGGTCATGGCAAATGCCAGGGAATTAATAAAAACAACAATGATGACAACACAAAAACCTTTTCTCATAATCCTTCTCCTTCAATGTTAGAAAAACAGGTGTTTCTTAATCCTTCCTGTCGCTGACCTTTCAGAAAGTTTCATAATGCACATTCCAAAATAGGGAAAAACCCGTCGACTGTCAACTCTGAAGGAAGTTTGTTTTTTTCGAAAAACCATAATCTCTTTATTTATATGTTGTTATATTCTTTAATGGGGTATCATGCCTGTCATAATATGAAGTTACCTCTATTCAGGAGGCAAATGGTATGACAGCAATGGAAAATCTTGGCAGTTTATGGAACAGCATTCAGGCGTGGCTCTTTCCAACTCTGGAAGATGAGCTTGGCGAACTCGACGAGAAACATCGCGAATTCATATCCGTCTGTGAGCTTTGCTCGCATCAACCCGTAAAGCTACAAAGTATCGGGTTTTGCTGGGAGCGGGGGAAAGTTGAAAAGATGTAAGCAAAAGAAACGAAGGGCAAAAAAACCACGAATCTGACGAATCAAAGTCGTGGTTTAATGAAATAACGGGGGCACGGTTAGGCAATAAACCCCGACTGGCAATTCC
>CAYZXY010000129.1:0-5165 GCA_964482555.1 uncultured Pirellulales bacterium | reverse complement strand
CTAACTATACTGCTTCCGATTGAAAATACCCGTTTTGTCAAAATGTAATTATGTGCGGAAAAAACTTACACCGGGCCCTGTTCGGAGCTTTCTAACCAATTACCAACAGGCATGTTTAAACTCATTCTTATAAAGAGGAATTCGTCTAAGCATGCCGCCGGGACAAATTATTCTTCGGCGGGCGGAGGCGTAAAGACGCGAGCCGCCAATTGCCGGTCGATCATGAACAAGCCGTGACCTTTATCGCCGACCATTTTAATCATGTTGAGAATACCAACGGCAGTGGCTTCCTCTTCGACCTGTTCATCGACGAACCAGTTGAGGAAGTTGCGGGAGGCATGATCCTTTTCCTCCATCGCCTGGTCTACCATGTCGTTAATCCAGGCGGTGACTTTGCGTTCGTGCTCCAGAGCGGCGGCAAACACATCTTCGGCGCTGCCGAACTCCTGTGGCGGCTTGTCGAGTCCCGGTACAACCGGACGACCGTCGCGTTCGAGCACGAAATCATACATTTTCATGGCATGAGTCATTTCTTCCATGGTCTGGATGCGGAACCAGTTGGCAAAGCCGTCCCAGTTCTGATCGCTGCAATACGCCGACATCGCCAGATAGAGCGAGGCGGAGTACATCTCGTTTTTGATCTGGTTGTTGAAGGCGGTTTCCATTTTGGAACTAATCATGGTAATATTCCTTTCCCTTCATCAATGCGAATCAGGCTTTCCAGAGACCATGCTTGTTACAGAATTCACGGGCGCTCAACTCGGTTGCATCAATATGGAAAACGGCCTCGGGAGCATCGCCGGGCTTAAGAAACTGCGTATAGACTTTGCCGTCGGCCATGAGCTGAATCCATTCGATGTAATGATCGGGGTCCATGGGATGGGGAACGGAACCGACCTTGACCGTTACCATACCGTCGGTTTTTTCGATAACCGGCACATGTTTCTCTTTGGCGGCATCGACGGTGTTTTCCGTCATAAGCTTCATCGGTTCGCCGCAGCAAACCGGATCGACGCCGTCGTGCATGACCTGAACCATTAAACCACATACCTCACATTTGTAAACCTGCAACTGAGTCGCCATTTAGGTCTCCTATTGTTAGATGTAAATTAAACTATATTGTTGCACTTGATTATATATAGCGATCAGCCGGATTGTCAAGCATCTCCGGGAAAAACCAACGGTAATCTCTCAGAATTATACCCATTGGGAAGAAAGCTCCCGGCAAGGCCGAGCGTCAGTATATCAGCCGTGCAAAATCACCTCCTGATAAAACGGATTATTTCAATCGGAACGCGTATAAATCGGACTTGACGTATGAGACCGCAGGCGATACACTTTATGGTTACCCAAATGGTAATCACAGTAATTATTTATAATATAAACAGTTAAGAGGATCATTATGCAGGAGAAAATTATTGGCCAGGGCATCACCTTCGACGATGTGCTGCTGGTTCCCAGCCGAAGCGACTTTCTTCCCTGCGATGCCGATACCAGTACCCGGCTGACACGGAATATCACGATTAATATTCCGCTGATCAGTTCGCCCATGGATACGGTCACGGAAGCGGCCCTGGCTATCGCCCTGGCCCAGGAAGGCGGCATCGGCATCATACATAAGAATCTCTCTATCGAACAGCAGACCCGCGAAGTGGAAAAAGTCAAACGCAGCGAGAACGGCGTTATTCTCGATCCGGTGACCTTGTCGCCGCATGATCTGGTCAGTACAGCCCGTATATTGATGACGGAGCAGAATATTTCGGGCATACCAATTATTGACGGTCATACCAAAAAGCTTGTGGGTATCCTGACCCGCAGGGATATGAAATTCCTGGAGGACGATCAGCAGAAGATCGATACCGTCATGACGAAAAAGAACCTGGTGACAGCGGAACCGGAAACCACTTTGGAGCAAGCAGAAGAGATTTTGTATCAACATAAAGTGGAAAAGCTGCTGCTGGTTCGGAAAGACGGCACACTGGCGGGGATGATTACCATGCGTGACATCGAACGGCTTCGGCAATATCCTAATGCCAGCAAGGATAACCGCGGGCGATTGCGAGTTGGTGCCTCGATGGGGGTTTTTGATATGGAGCGGGTGGAGCAGCTTATAAAGAAGGATGTTGACCTGCTCGTAGTGGATTCCGCACATGGACACTCCAAAAATGTGATTGAAACGGTGAGGGAAATTAAGAACAATTGGAATATTGATGTGATTGCCGGGAATGTGGCGACGTCGGAGGCGGCCAAGGAGCTTATTAATGCCGGGGCGGATGCGATTCGGGTGGGCATCGGACCGGGAGCGATTTGTACGACACGGGTGGTGTCCGGAGTGGGAATGCCGCAGGTGACCGCGATTATGAATTGTGCGACGATCGGCGATCAATATAAAATCCCGATCATCGCGGACGGCGGCATCCGGCATAGCGGCGATATTACCAAGGCGATTGCCGCGGGCGCTTCTTCGGTGATGTTGGGGTCGCTGTTTGCCGGTCTGGATGAATCGCCCGGCAAGCTGGTGATTTTCAAGGGGCGCCGTTTCAAGGAATATCGCGGCATGGGATCGCTGGGAGCGATGGTCGTGGGCGGCGGCGAAAGGTACGGCCAAAAAACCAAACAGGCAGGTAAACTGGTGCCTGAAGGCGTGGAAGGCCGGGTACCCTATCGCGGACCGTTAAGTGAGTTTGTGTATCAGCTTGTCGGTGGACTGCGGGCCGGCATGGGCTATTGTGGTACGCCCAGTATTGAAGATCTGCGTGTCCGTTCGCGGTTTATCAATGTCAGCCAAGCGGGCGTTATCGAAAGCCATCCGCATGATATATCCATCACTCACGAATCGCCGAACTATTCAATGGGCGTACCGATGGAGCAGTAAACCCTTAACCGGCATAGCCGGCACTGAAACATCAAAATGTATAATGACAATTAATGAATGGAAACTTTTATGAAACACATACTCATAGCAGCAGTAATGAGTTCTCTGGCCCTGGTTTCGGGATGCGGGACATGTATGGAAGAGCAATTTCCCACGGCTCACAAAGCTGCCGGCCTGACGCATCAGTCGATTGATGAATGGACCGTAAGCAAGGGTGCAGTGATGACAGTCGAAACGGAAGAAACGATGGAACCGGTCGTCTATCGTCGGCATCGCCAGTGGCCCCGCATGCATGTTCATTACCAGAACATCGGCGTGCGGCACCCGTGGCATTATAACGAAAGTTATTATCAGAAGGAAGTTCTCGAAAGCGAAGAATATATCTGGTCGAAGAACGACTTGATCGCTTTTGGCATCGCTCCGGCAGAATACCTCTGGTCAGTTGTGGAATGGCCCATCGTGATGAGTATCGATCATCCGTGGCAGTTGGAAAGGGACCGCAGTGAAATTCCGCTTCAGGAACCGGCGTTTGAGATAAAGCCCCCCACAAAGCATTAAGCCCTAATCGTCCATAATGCGAAAAGCCGGTACCGAAATAATCACACCGAGTCGAAGTGCAAAGATAATCACAAAGACATTTATACCCAATGGGGTAAGATACTACTGGCAGGGCCACGCCTGACCGTTTTCAATGTAAGTAGTTATGGCTGGAGAAAACGGGACACGAAAAGCCGCGTAAGCGAAAACTCAATCGGAAGCAGTATATAATGAACACAAAAGAAGAAACCATTGCCATACTGGATTTTGGCAGCCAGTACGGCCAGCTTATCGCCCGTCGGGTGCGCGAACATAACGTTTACAGCGAAATTCTCCGGCATGACATTGACCTGAATGCCCTGCGCAACAGAAACCTCAAGGGCATCATTCTCAGCGGTGGGCCAGCAAGTGTCTATGCGGAGAACGCTCCGCAGTGCGATGAGCGGCTGTTTGAACTGAACGTACCGATTTTGGGCATTTGCTACGGCATGCAGATCGGCTGCCGGCTGCTGGGGGCGGAAATCGGGATGGCCCAAGCCCGGGAATACGGCAACGCCAAACTGCGTCTGGTCGAATCGGATGCTTTGCTGGCACACCTTTCGGGTGAGAAAAAAGTCTGGATGAGCCACGGCGATCAGGTGATGCAGCTTTCAGGCGATTTTATCATTCTGGGTAATACCCCGACATGCCCTTATGCGGCAGTCCGTCATAAAAAACATGAGTTTTTCGGTGTACAGTTTCATCCGGAAGTGACGCATACGCCGTGCGGTTCGCAAATTTTTCAGAACTTTCTATATGATATCTGCGGCTGCAAAGGCGACTGGCAGATGGGTAATTTCGTCGAACAGGCTTGCGAGGATATCCGCCGACGCGTGGGCGATGCCCGGGTGATCTGCGGACTCAGCGGCGGGGTCGATTCGTCGGTGACGGCGGCACTGCTGCACAAGGCCATCGGCGAGCAACTGACCTGCATCCTGGTGGACAATGGTTTACTACGAAAAGGAGAACGCGATCATGTCGTCTCAACCTTTCGCGATCACTTTCACCTTGACCTGCGCGTGGTGGATTGGTCCGACACCTTCCTCGAGCGGCTGGCCGGGATTAGAGATCCTCAGCAAAAGAGAATTATCATCGGACATGAATTTATCGAGGCTTTCACCTCTGAAACTCATCGTATCGCCAATGTTCAGTATCTTGCTCAGGGAACCCTCTACCCCGACGTTATCGAATCGGGCCACAAAGACGGAAACCCGGCCGCCAATATCAAGCTACATCACAACGTCGGAGGACTTCCTGAAAAACTGGGCTTCAAACTGATCGAGCCGCTGCGCGACCTGTTCAAGGATGAGGTTCGCGTTCTGGGTGAACACCTGGGACTGCCGGAAAAAATTGTCTGGCGGCACCCATTCCCCGGTCCGGGGTTGGCGGTGCGGATTATCGGCGACATAACCCAGGAGCGTCTGGATATCCTCCGCGACGCGGACGAGATCATGATCGAAGAGATCACCGCAGCCGGTCTGTATCGCAGTATCGCCCAGGCGCTGTGCGTGCTGCTGCCGGTCGGAACGGTCGGTGTGATGGGGGATGACCGCAGCTATGAGGATGTGATTGCGGTGCGGGCGGTGGAGACGGCGGATTTCATGACCGCCGACTGGGTGCGAATCCCCTACGAGGTCCTGGCCCGCATTTCCAGCCGGATCATTAACGAAGTCCGCGGCATCAACCGCGTCGTGTACGACATCTCCAGCAAACC
>CAYZXY010000128.1:0-5441 GCA_964482555.1 uncultured Pirellulales bacterium | reverse complement strand
AATGGAGGCGGGGGGATTCGAACCCCCGTCCCGTAACGTTTCAGTACGAGCCTCTACGTGTGTAGTCAGTCAATTAAAGTCTCGCCGCAATCGACTCCGGCTGACAGGATTCGATCTTGGCCAGTTCGACTGTTTTCTTACCGGCTGCCGGCCGAACAGCGGCCGCCGGCCAGCCCACTGTCGTCGCTCTACACCGCTAGTGGGCGTCGCAGGTAGAACGGGCTACTCTAATTAGGCAGCCATGCGCAACTGATTGTTGGCATTTAAATTTTTTCGATGGATGATTTACCAGGCCAACCATCATCCTGGACACGCCACTCGCACCTCAATTCGTCCGGTCGATACCAGTCGCCCCCAATGATCATCAAGATCCTAAATATTCAATCCTATATTCTACTATATTCCTACTTCAACCGCAAGTAAAGAATGCAACCCAAACACCCACAAGCGCCATCAGATATAACTATATCCCCTAAAAGCAGTTACAAACGAAATATCATATCATACCCCACGATCATCATTCCCGCATCAACCAGAATATGCGATATCCAGGCACCCGCCAGCGTTTGCTGTTTATCGACCATCCAGCACCACAGCAGCCCGCCGATGGCCACTGCCATCCCCAATCCCGCCGCAGTCCAAAACGACATCGTCGCAAACAACTCCACATAATGATGCGCCGCAAAACTGAACGCCCCCAGCAGATACGCCGTGATGCGAGGAAATACACTCTTCGCCCGGCCAAACACATACCACCGCCAGTAAAACTCCTCCAGCAGTGAATGCGCCAATGACAAAAATAACGCAAACGGAATATACCATTCCAGCAGCCCCAGCGCATCAATCCGCTCCCGCACATCCGGCCCGAACGATTTAACGAACCCGCCAATCGGCGTAAGAAAATACCCGCCGAGCATTACGGCCAATAATACGCCCCCCGTCCAAAACCCCAGCGGCGTCGCCTGCCAATGTCTGCTCCAGTTAATTTTGCCCCATTTGGGCTTTTGCCCTTCGATCAGAAAATACCCCACCAGCGGCCATACCAGCGTAAAAGCCTTCGTGACGGCATACAAAATCCCCGTCCAGACGCCCGGGCCCAGCATTACAAAATATAAAAACGCACCCGCCATCGGCACCACCATTGCGGGAATAAGACCAATATAAAGAATCCTCTTTTGCATCTATTACCTGAAAGATGTCAACATGCGGCCTCTGTTTCCGGTTACACGGCCTCGGCTTTATCTCACTTACAATTCCGGCTCTCCCAGACAATCGATAATCAGGTTCCGGATTTTGTGCTGCAAGATGGAATAAGAGAAATAACGCCGCCCTAACGCATAATTATGCTCCGTCGCCTCTTTGACAATCTCCGGGTTGCGCAGCCACTGACGGGTTTTCTGCAGCGCCTCTTCGGTGACATAGCCGTCAATCTCGATCACCTTGAATCCCTTAGGCTCGATGTCCGTCGAATAAATCGAATAATTATTTACCACAATCGGCCGACGAAAATATACCGCCTCCAGAAACGCGTTGCCGAATCCCTCAAAATCCGACGGATACGTCACAAGATCCGCGTACGGATACACATCATCTAAACTGTAAACTTTCCTGCCATCGTCCGTCATCCCCCGCTGATCGTCAATAATCCGGCAGACAAACACCGTATTCACCCCCATCAGCTTCGAATAATCCCTCACCCGCTGCTCGTACTCATGCCCTTCGTCGCCGCTGGCGTGGGTAATCACCAGCCTCGCTTTCATCCCCAGCCGACGGACCAGCTCGATCGCATGTTCGATCCCCTTGCGTTTGACCACGCGGGTCGGTTGCAGAATGAGCAGTTCATCATCCTCCAGTCCCAGCGACTGCCGGACATCGCGTGCATACTCGTCCGGCTCAGCCGGCGGATGCTCAAAATCCATCACATTCGGTACAGTCGTTGCAGAAATACCCGTCCGCAGGCTGAGTTGATTATCTGCCGAGGAATTGATGACCACATGCTGCACGGCCGGAATATGGGGCGGAAAGGCCATGTTCAGATAATCCCATACACAGTTTTTCAAAAACCGCTGCCGTTCCCAGAAAAAATCATGATGATGGGCTATCGTCGGCATGCACGTCTCGGAGATGAACTCCGTCAACGCCAGGCCAAACGGAATATTCATCGGAATCGCCAGCGCATTTTCCACCACCAGCAAATCCAACCCGAACCGCCTGACGAACTCGCGTATCTCAACCTTGAGTTTGTCCTTTATATCATGTATCTCTTTGGCGACTGCCGGCCGGCGTTCATGTCGATCGAAACATTCATCCTGTATGGCCAGAATCTCCGGATGATTAAAATGCGCCAGCAGCGCCAGATGGCTTTTCTCCGGCGGATGATCCAGCTCTCCCGCCATATAATAGCACTCGCAGCCCTGGCTCTGAAAAACATACGCCCACTTTTCCGCTTCCAGCGAGACACCATCCGTCCCCGCCAGACGCGTCGAAATAAATCCGACATTCCTGGCCTTTCGGCCTGTAACCTTATTTGCCATAACAGGATCTCCAAAACTAAATCTGATTCATTCGTATTATCCCCGTTATCGCAATTCCGTCAATCTCAAATTGGTATCACCACTCCATCCAATTCTCTTCCTGATCCTCATTTGTTCCTCATGACTCGTCCACGCAAAAAAACAGGGCAGTCCAAACTCTTGCGTCCGGACCACCCTGCATACCTCACGTCATTCAGCACTGTTCTTCTGATCTACTGTCCAATCTTACCTCAATTCTTCCACTTGATATTGCACCCCATACTGCCCTTCCAGTATGGGCCGCCCTTCCAGTACGGCATCGATCGCCTTCGTCAAATCTTCACCTGTCACCGGAATATCCGATCCCGGCCGACTGTCATCAAACTGCCCCCGATACACCAGCTTGTGATCCCCATCATACAGGAAGAAATCCGGCGTGCACACCGCATCATAACTCCGCGCCACCGCCTGCGTCTCATCATACAGATACGGAAACGTATACCCGTATTTCTGCGCATCCGCCTTCATCTTCTCCGGGCTGTCGTCCGGATAATTCGCCACATCGTTGCTGTTTATCCCGACAACCGCCACCCCGCGCGACTGATAATCCTTTACCGCCTCCACCAGCTTCTCCCGCACATGAATCACAAACGGACAGTGATTGCACATAAAGATCACCAGCAAGGGCATACCGGCAAAATCATCCCGCTTTACCACAATACCATCAATATCCGGCAGCGCAAAATCCGGCGCCTTCGTCCCCAGCGTGCATTGTCGATAATGTTTTCACCATAATAAAATCTCCTTTTTCATTGGAACAATTCTGTCATTTGGTTGATCGACTTGACCGCCGCCTCGTCCACTGACACAACGGGTTTTTTTCCTCCCTGTCCAACCACGCATCTCTCAGGTCCCCTCACGCTCCTATTCGACATATCTCCTTTATTAACAGAAGCTTACCCCAACCCGTATTGCCGGTCCCACCTGTTGCTCATTTTCCCTTTCGCCCCCCATGCCGGTTTTTTCGCCCTCACACGTTAATATCCTTTAAGGTTCCCAGTTTCCCGGTCAACAGCTTTTTCATAAATACAAGCGACTGCCGTACCGGACTGCGTCGCCATTTCCGTTTAAAATGATAGTAGTGCTCGATCTGCTCCGGGGTTGTTTTATACCGCGTCTCTCCTTCGGCCACCTGCTTACCGGCAATAATATTCAAACAATCCATCTCCCCCCGCGTCACCCACTGCGTCGCCGTCGATAGATGGGTAACGCCCAAACCCGCCAACCGAAAACAATGGTACAAAGATTCCTCCGAAAAAAAGTTGATATGCGTCATCGGTTCGGACAGCTTCATCCATTCATTCCGGCAGCCCAGCGGAACCTCCGCATAAATAATCCCATCCGCCTTTAAAAATGGCCGCAAATCCTTCACCATTTCAACCGGATTAATGACATGTTCCAGAACATGACACAACAGGATAATATCGAATGTCGCCCCTTTCAGATCGGCAACATCACGCCCCAGATACGTAACGCCTTCGAGATGATCGACCTCTTCCAGATAATCGGCCAGATAACAATCGCACCCCTTTTCCACGAACACCGATAAGTTATACCCCTGCATCCCGCCGTAATCCAGCACCGAAACCGATTCCCCCACCGGATGATAACCATTCACCAGCTCATAGATCCTCCGCGACCGCTCTTCATGACGCAGCGGCGGCATGCTCTTTTGCCGACGCTCCGGAATCCTCATCTCCGATACGGCAACATACTGAGCCCGCATCTCCTCCTCCGTAAAACGGGGATTCAAAAAGATGAAACCGCAACCCTCGCACAGACTCACACCGATCGCTGCCTCGTCCCCGTCCCGCCGGACATACTCGAAAAAAATCCACAAACGTTCCAACTCATATTGTATCTCCAGATTCTCTATCTGCTTTTTCTCAATATTCGCCGGTTTCCTGAACGTATAATTCTTCACCGTCCGCAGCCGTTCCGACCCGCACTGGGGACATTGATCGAGTACATCCATCACTTCTACCTCTGTAACGTGTTTATCTTCCATCGTCTTTCCAGAATACACAATACACCCATTCATTATAACGCAAATCCCACCCTTCGTTATACCCATATTTTGCTTTACTTTTTCCTCTTTTCCGCTATTTTCTCTTCATGACCGATTATAAGCTCAAATGCCCGAATACTGTCATCGACCTCTCCGCCGGCCCCGTCCTGATGGGCATCCTCAACGTCACGCCCGATTCCTTCAGCGACGGCAGCGACTTCCACCAGCCCGAAACCGCCGTCGAACACGCCCTCCGGATGATTAAAATGCGCCAGCAGCGCCAGATGGCTTTTCTCCGGCGGATGATCCAGCTCTCCCGCCATATAATAGCACTCGCAGCCCTGGCTCTGAAAAACATACGCCCACTTTTCCGCTTCCAGCGAGACACCATCCGTCCCCGCCAGGCGCGTCGAAATAAATCCGATTTTTTTTGCTGTCCGTTCCGGTTGTTCCTGCATCATCACCACGGGACCTCCATAATCAATCTGCTCTTTTATCCCGCATTATTATCCCCGGATCGGCCATCAGGTTAACAGATAATTCCTGACCCGGCATAGCCGGAACTTAAAAGTTAAAGTGAAAAAATGTGGAATCGCCTTCGGCGAATTAGATTTATGATAAGAATAGCATGAGCGCAGCGAATACCTTCAATTTTCATTCTAAATTTCTTCAGGCTTGCCCTCCTGAGTAGTATCAGCGCATAAAAAGGGCTGTAAGCGCTCTCATTCTTTTTCAAAGAACGCTTACCGCCCACGCTATGGTGGCTCAACTATTCAAGGCGTTACAGCCCCTCACATAAAGCGAGAAGTATGTTAAGCCTTAGTCTTTGTTAAATTCCATAAGCCATTGCTCGGACATGA
>CAYZXY010000127.1:0-5476 GCA_964482555.1 uncultured Pirellulales bacterium | reverse complement strand
TACCTATAAGCAACGAATCATACTTGAACATCTTTTACAGCATAAGCATGCCGCCTATTATTTTACTGGTCATAAATATTGAGACTCTTGATATTCACGAATTCACGCATACCCAGATGGGCAAGTTCCCGGCCGATGCCGCTTTTCTTGATGCCGCCGAACGGAAGGCGCGGGTCGGATTTTACGATGCTGTTGACAAAAACCGTGCCGGCTTCGAGCTGGCGGGCGATGCGTTCGCCGCGTTCGATATCCTTTGTCCAGACGCTGCCGCCCAGGCCGAATTCGCTGTCGTTGGCGATGGCGACCGCTTCTTCATCGCTGACCACTTCAACAACGACGGCGACCGGACCGAATAATTCCTCACGCCGACAGGCCATGTCCGCCGTTGTACTGGTCAGAATCGTCGGCAGATAAAAATACCCTTTACGTTCCAGGCGCATACCACCGGTGACAATTTTGGCGCCGCTGTCAACGGCTTCCCGGACCTGTCGTTCAATTTCTTCCCGGCCCTTTTGATTGACCAGCGGCCCCATTTCTGTGGCCTCGTCCATTGGATCGCCCACGATCATTTTTTCGGCATGTTCCGCGAAAGCCCGCGTAAATTCCCTCGCGATTTCCTTGCGGACGATAAACCGTTTGGCCGCGATACAACTCTGCCCGGCATTCATCATCCGGCCCCAGTTGGCGTTTTTGGCCGCCAGGGCAATATCGGAATTCTCGAGTACAATAAAGGGATCGGAGCCGCCCAGTTCCAGAACGACCTTTTTGATGGCGCCGCCGGCCGCCGCTCCGACATGGGCGCCGGCTCGGGTGCTGCCGGTAAGCGAAACACCGGCAATCAGGTCGGACGCGATCAGCTCGCCCACCGTTTCATGATCGGCCATAACCGCCCGGAAAACGTTTTCCGAAAAGCCCGCTTCCTGAAAGGCGTTTTCTATCGCCAGGGCACATTGAGACACATTGTTCGCATGCTTGAGCAGAGTCACATTGCCCGCCAGAATCGAGGGCGCCGCGAAGCGAATGACCTGCCAATAGGGAAAATTCCAAGGCATGACCGCCAGAATGACGCCCAGCGGTTCATAACACAATCGATGTGACTTGCCGTCGGCCTGCAGGATTTCCTCTGCCAGCCAGCCGGGTCCCATCTGGGCATAGACCTCCGCACACCAGGCGCATTTTTCGACTTCCGCGCGGCTTTGCCTGATGGGTTTGCCCATCTCCCGGGTAATCAGTCTGGCATGATATTCCAGATCGTTCCGCAACACATCCGCCAGTGCCCGAAACCGTCTGGCCCGTTCCTTGAGCGATTGCTTTTTCCACGCCTTAAAGCCTTCATGCAGCTCACCCACCACCGTCAGGGCATCTTCGGTGGCAATCATGTCAAATTCATCAATAACTTCTTCGGTCGCCGGATTAATGGTTTGAAATTTCATGGTTCGGTTCTCACCTTTTCAATGTCAGATGCAATCAATCGACAGCCAACGTCGATGTCGATCGTAAGTGTTTTATCCGCACATAATTACGTGGGACAAAATGGGGAAATCCCATCGATACGAGTATACATGTCATCATATCTTCCATGACGTTTTTCGCAAACCTCACAGAATAAGGATATATTTCAAGGCGCCTTTACTCAAACCCTGTTCATCGCAGCTGACGCAAACAGTGGCGTCATTTAGCGTGACAATTCATTATATCGCGAAACAATCGTGAAATGCCGTTCAATAAGAAACTAAAGGCGAAAATTCCGCAAAGACCGTCAAATCATTTACACGCTTAAGTATTATGTATACACGAGCGACTTACGCCGGCAAACATCCTATTATGAAATAATATTCCTTAAAAGTTCAACCCAATCAGGTAGAAAGCTCTGGGCAAGCCACGCCTAACCGTTTTATGTATAATTAATTATGATTGCAAAAAACAGGAAAACTCAATCGGAAGCAGTATCCGTATATAAATATGTCTGTTTAAAATATCATAGACTGTCTCGCCGGCGGAAGAAATTTATTTTTAATAATTCTTGCCATTTATACGCACTTTCTGCTACCATTTCAATAGGTTATCTACCTCGGACAGGGCAGATAGCGTTATCCGTTAACCAGGATACTACCCTTTAATACCCAATGGGGTAGAAAGCTCCGGGCAGGACCGGACATAAGCTTTTTATCCGCACATAATTATGTTCCGACAAAACGGGACATTGCAATCGCAACGCGTACCTATATTACAGACTTTTCAGACGGTCTCATGAACATATTATCCGTTTTTCAATCCACAGTGGCCCGCAAACAAATCGCGGCATTAACAGGCCTGTCGATCTGGGGTTTTGTGGTTGCACATCTGGCGGGCAACTTGTTCATCTATGGCGGCGCGGAAGTTTACAATAGGTATGCGGCCAAGCTGGCCGGACTGAGGCCGCTGCTGTCCATCATGGAATTTTTTTTGGTGGTCGTCGCCCTGATCCATATCATTACGACTCTGTCGCTCTTTCTCGAAAACCGTCCGGCACGCAAACGGCGCTATTCCACCTACAAACCGTCCGGCACGTATCCGCTCAGTTCGCGTATCGTGGCCTTTACCGGGCCGCTGATTCTGGTTTATGTCATCTTTCACCTGCTGGATTTCACTTTCTCCGACCATAGCGGGCCGCGAGCGATCGTCAACGAGGCCAATCTGGGACTCTACGGTGTCGTGTTCAATTCCTTCAAGAATCCCCTGCATGCCGGTGCGTATATCCTGGGCATGATTGTCGTGGGGCTGCATCTGAATCATGCCATCCAGAGCGCCTGCCAGACGTTTGGTCTCAATAATCAGACGCTTTTTCCGCATCTGCGCCGTCTAAGCGTTCTGATCGGCGTCAGCATTGCGATACTCTACAGTTCCATTCCAGTGACCATCTTGTTTAATATTATAAAACCGGGATAATTATGGCGAATGTCCTCGAGAGCAACGTCCCTGCCGGAGCGCTAGCGGAAAAATGGACCCGGCACAAAGACAACCTGAAACTGGTGAATCCGGCCAACCGTCGACAATTCAGTATTATCATCGTCGGCACGGGCCTGGCCGGCAGTTCGGCCGCGGCGACGCTGGCCGAGCTGGGCTACCATGTGAAGATATTCTGTATCAATGACACGCCGCGCCGGGCGCACGCGATTGCCGCCCAGGGCGGGATCAATGCCGCGAAAAACTACCCCAACGACGGCGACAGCATTCAACGGCTGTTTCGTGATACGATCAAGGGCGGGGATTTCCGCTCGCGTGAGGCCAATGTCTATCGACTGGCCGAGGTCAGCAACGAGATTATCGATCAGAGCGTGGCGCAGGGCGTGCCCTTTGCGCGGGAATACAGCGGATATCTGGCGAATCGCTCGTTTGGCGGCGCTCAGGTCGCCCGCACGTTCTATGCGCGCGGCCAGACAGGCCAGCAGCTCCTACTGGGGGCTTATGCCGCGATGATGAAAGAGGTCCGCCAGGGGAATCTGCAGGTATTTCCGCGGTGCGAGATGATGGAACTGGTCGTGGCCGATGGGCAGGCCAGAGGGATCGTGGTGCGGAATTTATTCACCGGCAAGCTGCAAGCGTATGCCGCCGATGCGGTGGTTTTGGCGACGGGCGGTTTCGGCAATGTCTTTTTTCTTTCGACGAACGCCAAATCCAGCAACATGTCCGCCGCCTGGGGGGCATACAAGCAAGGGGCGTTTTTTGCCAATCCCTGTTTTACGCAGATACATCCGACCTGTATCCCCACCAAAGGCGATTATCAGTCGAAGCTGACCTTGATGAGCGAGAGCCTGCGGAATGACGGGCGGATATGGGTGCCCCAAAGCGACAGGGAGCAGCGGACCCCCAACGCCATTCCCGAAGCAGAGCGGGATTATTTCCTCGAACGGCGTTATCCGGCTTTCGGGAACCTGACCCCGCGGGATATCGCCTCGCGGGCGGTGAAAAAGGCCTGCGATGAGGGTTACGGCGTCGGGGCGACCGGGCAGGCGGTGTATCTGGATTTTCGCGATGCGCTCGAACGGCTGGGCCGGCAAACGATTAAGGACCGCTACGGCAATATCTTCGAGATCTATGAACGGATTACGGCCCAGAGCCCTTACGACGAACCGATGATGATTTATCCGGCCACACATTATACGATGGGCGGGCTGTGGGTGGATTATAACCTGATGACGACGATTCCGGGGCTCTTCGCGATCGGCGAAGTGAATTTTTCCGATCACGGGGCGAACCGGCTGGGGGCGTCCGGCCTCATGCAGGGCCTGGCCGACGGCTATTTCATCCTGCCCTATACCATCGCCGGCTATCTGGCCGATCAGACGCCCGGCACGGTGACCGCGGAGCATCCGGCCTTCGCGGCAACGGCCAGGCACGTGCACGATAAAATCGAGCGGGTGCTGGGGATCAAGGGCAAACGGCCGGTGAATTCCATCCATCGCGAGCTGGGTAAAATCATCTGGGAACAATGCGGCATGGTGCGTAATGAGGCGGGCCTGAGGCAGGCGGCGGAACGGATACCGGCCTTGCGGCAGGAATTCTGGGAGAATGTGGCGGTGCCGGGGACGGCGGACGATTTCAATCAGTCGCTGGAGCGGGCGCTGCGGCTGGCGGATTACCTGGAATTCGCCGGGTTGATGGTGCAGGATGCTTTGCATCGCCGCGAGTCGTGCGGGGCGCATTTCCGCGAGGAGTATCAGACCGAAGAAGGTGAGGCGAAGCGTGATGATGAGAGCTTCTGTTACGTCGGGGCGTGGGAACATGCGGGCGAGGACCGCGCGGCCCGGCTGCACAAGGAACCGCTGGCGTTTGAATATGTGGAACTGACGGAGAGGAAATATAAATAGCCGCTCAAAGGCACAAACATCACAAAAAAATGAAAACGATTAATTTGACATTGAAAATATGGCGGCAGGCGACCCCGAACGATTCCGGCCATTTCGAGACTTATCAGGCCGAGGACGTCGATACGGACATGTCGTTTCTGGAGATGCTGGGGATGGTTAATGACCAGCTGGTCACGGAAGGCAAGCTGCCGGTGGCGTTCGATCAGGACTGCCTGGAAGGGGTTTGCGGCACCTGCGGCGCGATGGTGAACGGCGTACCGCACGGGCCGCGGAAGGCCACCAGTCTGTGTCAGCTCCATATCCGGCATTTCAGGGACGGCGAGGTGCTGGTCATCGAGCCGTTTCGCAGCGAGGCGTTTCCCATCATCAAGGACCTGGTCGTCGACCGCGGCGCCTTCGACCGCATCATCGCGGCCGGCGGCTACATCTCCATCAGGACCGGCTCCGCCCCCGAAGCCAACTTCATGCCCATCCCCCGGGAAATCGCCGAAGAAGCCATGGACGCCGCCATCTGCATCGGCTGCGGGGCCTGCGTGGCGGCGTGCCCGAACGCCTCGGCGATGCTCTTCACCGCGGCCAGGGTGAGCCATCTGGCGCTCATGCCGCAGGGCCATCCGGAACGCAAA
>CAYZXY010000126.1:0-5574 GCA_964482555.1 uncultured Pirellulales bacterium | reverse complement strand
TGATCCTGACTGGCAGTGTTAATCACACTGACATTCAATTCCACGGCCTGCGCGCTCAGGACACATAATCCCAGCGTCAGCATGCCGACCATAAATAACTGCAACCGACTTTTGTTTTCAATTTTCATCATACTGTTCCTCCAAATAATTTGGATCATAAACATAACTTTCTTTAAGAATTGACAATAGACATGCGGGAAACGTTTCGATATATGGCTGAAAACAGTCTCCCTAAAACTGAAAAATAAAACTCTTACTCATTGTACGTCTCAGATATGAACAATCCTCAATACCTGCTGGTACTTACCCCCTGGACAGAATAACAGTTTCTTTTTCAAGCCTCCTGTTAAATACGCATGAAGCAGAACCTCCTTTCCTCATAATTCTCTTCCTGTAATTCCTTATTGATAATAAATATGTAACCAGTTTAAATGAAATAACACGGCTTATTCGGGCGGCATGCTTACACGATGAATCCTCTACGGTAAACAAACAATTGATAATCGCCGGATGTCGCCATGTATACGCAATTTCCGCTTGCCTGCTTCGCACGCTGAATAGCATTACTTATAGATTCCCTCAAATGTCCTGCCTGTGCTGCGCCTGCCATAAATTATGAAGCAGATGCCCACGTCCTGCGGCATTCTATCTCCCGGCATCTTATAAAAAAGCCGTGGTATCGGGCCGTTAGCCCGTTACATATAAAAATAAACCACAAGAACCTGTTAAGTTAAACTATGCTTCGGTGCAATTGAATAGAAACTCAATCGCGTTTATCTGGTTGAACCCAGTTTGAATTTGTCACATATCATTTTATGGAAAATCTGCAGAAGTGTCAACTTTTAATTAAAAGTAAGACGGGAAAAAAACCGCAATGCTTTTTAACTGCTTATGATAAAAGTATTTACAGCGATTGGTCTTTGCCCCTAACCGGATATAACGGGAATCCGACACCCGTTATACGCATGTTATAATACACTCGTTTCGATTAAGTTTTCCTGTTTTGTCCAGACATAAATAACAATTATGTTAAAAACAGGCAAATGTTAAAATAGGAAAGATTGTTTGTGCCGATAAACATTTCAGCACATTAAATCTTTGAAGATTTTTTTGGCAATAATGAACAAATAAGTATAATGTGAGTATATTGTAATATACTAACGCAGAGTAAAAACAAAATATGGATGCATACAAACGACAATTATATGAACTCAAGGCTGATATCATCCAAGCCGCCGCACACCCCATCAGACTTGCTATCATCGAATACCTGGCAGATGGTGAGCAGTGTGTATGTGACATTGTGGAATATGTTGGAGCACAAAGATCGAACGTATCCCGACATTTATCAATCATGCTCAAAGCGGGCGTTGTTAAGGCCCGCAAGGATGGCCTGAAGGTGATTTACACCCTTAAGACCCCATGCCTTGTCAAATTCCTGGGCTGTGTCGATCAGGCCTTAAAGGAAAGAATGGAAAGTCAGAATACCCTGCTGCAGAAGTTGGGGTAATTTTTTTACGAATTATATGTGAGTGTTTGATTGTATAATCACATAACAATTTTGGAGTCAGACTAGATGGACTGGAAAAAGGAATGGAAAAAGTTAGCAGTCATCGTGGCTGTTTTTCTGGCATGTTTTTATCTGCCTGTCGGCTGGAAGCGTTTTGATAATGCGATCATGGAATCGCTGCATCTGATTAAGTGGTACGCCCAGGAGCATGTGCTTTTATGCCTGATCCCCGCTTTCTTTATCGCAGGTGCGATATCCGTATTTATCAGCCAGGCCTCGGTTATGAAATACCTTGGCGCAAAGGCTAATAAAGTTCTTGCCTATGGGGTCGCTTCGGTATCTGGTACAGTATTAGCGGTTTGCTCCTGTACCATTTTGCCCTTATTTGCAGGAATATATCGTATGGGAGCAGGTTTAGGGCCGGCAACGGCTTTTTTGTATTCCGGGCCTGCGATCAATGTTTTAGCTATTATTCTCACCGCCCGAATTCTTGGCATGGAACTGGGCATTGCCCGGGCAATCGGGGCGATTGTTTTCAGTGTGGTCATCGGCCTGATCATGCATTTCATTTATCGCAAAGAAGAGCTTGAAAAAGCCAATGGCCAGATGGGCATGCCGGAGCCGGAAGTGTCGAGGCCGCTATGGAAAAACGCCTTGTTTTTTGCGGTCATGATAGGAGTACTGGTATTCGCTAACTGGGGCGCTCCGAACGATTTCTATTTTGAAACCGCTGACGGCAATATGCTCAGGGGTGCTGTTATGCAGGCTCCGGAGCACGGCAGTGAGGATGGTTTTTACGTTGTAAAACTTGCCGACGGCGAACAGGCAGGAGAGCAGATAACGATCCCGGATGAGGACATTGTCAGCAAAGAAGCGGTCCCTGGATTCTGGAAAACAGTATGGAGTTATAAATGGATAATTACATCCGTATTTTCTGTTGCCCTGGCATTGATACTTATCCTGTGGTTTTCGATACCTCTTTGGAAAATCCTTGTAGGTGCAGTTCCGACAGCCATTCTTGCCTTTGCTTTGCCAATGGAAGGGATGATGGTAATGATTCCATTCTCGGCTGCCGTAATAGGTCTATCCTGGGCAACCAGCACTACCAAAGGTGAAGCGGAGGAATGGTTCAGCTCGACATGGACGTTTGCAAAGCAGATTCTGCCGCTATTGTTCTTTGGCGTCATTGTCGCCGGGGCATTACTGGGAAGACCTGGGCATGAAGGGTTGATCCGATCTGAATGGGTAGCTAAAGCGGTAGGCGGTAATTCCCTCTGGGCTAACCTGTTTGCTTCTGTTGCAGGAGCATTCATGTACTTTGCGACATTGACAGAAGTTCCAATCTTGCAAGGCTTGATCGGAGCAGGTATGGGCAAAGGGCCGGCTTTGGCACTGCTTTTAGCAGGACCTGCACTGAGTCTGCCGAACATGCTGGTGATCCGTTCGGTAATGGGAACACAAAAGACTGTTGTGTTTATCGCATTGGTAGTTGTTATGGCGACTATCTCAGGAATTGTATTTGGTACTTTCTTTTAATATGTAATCAAGTGTAAAGATCAGGACATGGTTAAACCAATATCTATTTTTGTGTTATTTTCGATATTTGCGGTAAATTCTGCTTTTGGAGCACCGGATTCTGCGGATATAGATGTTCCGGCTAAAGAAGCTGTTGCAACGCCATCTGGTTTGACCCTTGATGATTGCATAACGGTTGCTCTTGAAAACAATCCTGGGATTGCGCAGAAAAAATGGGATATTGAAACTTCTTTAGCCGAAAAAGATATCACAAAAGGTCAGTTATGGCCTTCGATTAGTGCCGAAGCGGGCTATACGCATTACCTTGATGACCAGCGGCTGGTCTCACCCAGAAGCCCTGGCGAATTAGCCACATTTACCGATGATATTATTTCCGGGGATATTGTCTTACGGATGCCGCTTTACACCTCCGGCAGGCTGGAAAGCCAGATCAAGGCCAGTGACTATCTGGTAAAATCAGCTAAACACCAGTTTAACCGCAGTCGCAGGGAACTGATTTTCAACGTATCAAATGTTTTTTATTCTATACTCGGCCAGAAAGAGGTTGTCGAATCACTTGTCTTTTCTCAGAAAGCCCTGCAGGAACATCGCAAGCGCATCCAGGAACTGCTCGACGCACAAAAAGCCGCTCGTGTGGATTTATTGAGAACGGAGGTACGGCTTGCGGATATCGATCAAAAAATACTCAGAGAAAGAAATGTGCTTGTTGTCCAAAAGTCGATATTGGCAAACCTGATGGGCATTGAAGACCTTAAACAACCGGTTGAGCTGCAGGGTCGGCTTGAGCCGAAGGTTTTCACGACGAATTTGAGTCAAAGTTTTGCTGTCGCAGTGGCCCAAAGAAACGATTATCAGGCGACCAGGGCCAGAGTCGAAGCCCAAAATAAAAATCTTGATGCGGCCAAAGCAGGTCGAGGTCCGGTCGTCTCTCTGGAAGCCGCTTATGGCAACCGGTGGGCAGCCGGCAGTACTGTTGGCGGCTCTAGTATGTCTGAAGATGTCGGCCGCATTGGGGTGGTCGCGGTGTTTCCTTTATTTGAAGGCGGTCGGATTGACGCTCGCATCCGGCGCGAAAGGTCGCGGTTATCCGCAGAAAGGGAATCTTTGCGGAAACTGCAGCTTCAGATTCAGCTTGAGGTGGAAACCGCCGTTTCGAATATCGAATCAACCAAGGCACGCGTCGGTTCGTTAGAAAAGGCCGTCGAACAGGCCAAGGAATCGCTGCGAATCGAACGTGAAAAATACGACCTCGGTAAAGGCACGATTGTCGATGTGCTGGATGCCCAGGCGGCCCTGTTGGAGGCCCAAACCAGTTATTACCGGGCCATGGCAGATTATAACGTGGCCATCGCCCAGTGGCGGCTGGCTGTTGGAGAAAGTATATGAAAAAATTATTGACCGTTATAACTATTATTGTTGCTTCAACTTTAATTATCTCAGGATGCAAAAAGCAACCTGACGGGCAGGCAGCAAAACCTAAGAAACTCCCTGCTGTAAAAGTTATTGCCGCAATCGAAGGCAGCATTTCAAAGACACTGGAGCTGACCGGCTCGGTGGCCGCGACCAAGGTTGCCAGAATGGGTTCTCCCGCTGAAGGACCAATTATGCAATGTCAGATTCGTGAAGGGGACAATGTGACCGCCGGGCAGGTGCTTCTTACTATTGGTCGCAAGAAGGCGGCGGATGCTTTGGTGCAGGCTGCACAGGATTCACTGGCACGAGAACAGGAAGAGCTTAAACGAATTACAAAACTGGTCGAAAGCGGCGCGATTGCCGCCGAAGAACTGGAGACGGCCAATCTAAAGGTCTCGCGGGCCAGGGCCGAACTGAGCAAGGCGTTGGAAAGCGTAGAGGATTATCAGATCGAAGCGCCCTGGGATGGAGTCGTTTCAAAGATATTTGTGACGGACGGCTATTATGTCGCTCCGCGTGAAGGGCTTGTCGAGATTTATGACCCGGCCAGTACCGTCATTGAATTTGCGATACCCGAATCGCAGTCGGCGTCAATACAAAAGGGCATGACTGTCAAGGTGGATTTGGACGCTTATCCCGGAGAGCCTTTAAAAGGCGAAATTACGAGGATTTATCCTGAACTGAATAGACAGACGCGAACACGGACCGCCGAAGCGGTCATTATCTATAATGACGGAATCTCACTTTTGCCGGGGATGTTTGCCCGCATTCAAATTGAATTGGAAACGGTGAATAATGCTGTGTTGATCCCCGACAAGGCGATTGTCTTAAACACGAAAAACGAGCCGACCGCTTTTGTGATCAATGAAAACAAGGCCCAAGCCAGGAAACTCACGCTCGGCCTTGAAAAGGATTTAAGAGTGCAGGTCATAGAAGGAATAAAGCCCGGTGAAATGGTTGTTATAGAGGGCAATGAAAAACTTAAAACCGGCGCTGCGGTAAAAGTCATCGGCGGTGAAAGCAAAAAAGAGAAATTCAGTGGCCCGATTTCCCAATAAGCAATACCGCCGGTGTGGTTTTGTGAGCTTACATCGTGGCGCTGTCGGCTTACATCA
>CAYZXY010000125.1:0-5801 GCA_964482555.1 uncultured Pirellulales bacterium | reverse complement strand
AGATGGACATCGCCAACACTGATGAGGCCCTCCGCGAAGTCGCCTTAGATATCGAGGAAGGCGCCGATATCGTCATGATCAAACCCGCCCTTTCCTACATGGATATCATCCGCCGTATCAAAGACCGTTTTGGCGTCCCCACCGCCGCTTACAACGTCTCGGGTGAATATGCCATGGTCAAAGCGGCTGCCGCCAACGGCTGGCTTGACGAAAAACAAATCGTTCTGGAAATCCTGAACTCACTCAAACGCGCCGGCGCCGATCTGATTATTACCTATCACGCCGCCGATGCCGCGGAATGGCTTAAATAACAGGTACACGCTCATGGAAATCGCAGGGTGGACGTTGTCCACTATAGCCTCACATGTAAAACTGTTGGGATTAAAAAGCCCGCAGGGCCGATGTGTTAAAGCCCAGGGCAACGTCCTGGGTAGCAATTCTTAGCGACTCCGCGACTTACGTCCTACGTCTTACGTTTTCAAAGTCCGTAATCCTTGATCTTGCGATACAGCGTCCGCTCACCGATACCGAGCATCTTGGCCGCCATCTCCCGGTTGCCGTTGACCATCTCCAGCGTTCGGGCGATGGCGGTTTTTTCCAGTTCATCGAGGCTCACACCCGCCAGGTTGCTCAGGTTATCCTCGCCGCCGCTCTGCTGATGCATCTCGAAGGGCAGATCGGCCACGTCCAGCAGTTCCTTTTCCGCCAGCACCACCATCGTCTTGACGCAATTGCGCATCTCGCGGATATTGCCCGGCCACGAATAGCTCTTCAGCAGCCGCAGCGCCGCCGGCGTAAAACCCTTGACCTTGCGGTCTTCCGATTGGGCGAATTCCCGCATGAAATGATCCAGCAGAATCGGAATATCCTCGCGCCGCTGCCGCAGCGGCGGGATTTCGATATTTACGCCGCGAATCCGGAAATACAAATCCTGCCGAAACTCCTTCTCCTCCACCATCTTTTCGAAGTCCTGATTCGTCGCGCTGATAATCCGCACATCGACCTGAATCGCCTTCGTGCTGCCGACCGGCGTCACGAGCTGATTCTCCAGAACCCGCAGCAGCTTGGCCTGCATGTTCATCGGCATGTCCCCGATTTCATCGAGAAACAGCGTCCCACCGTCGGCCATCTCGAAAAAACCCTTTTTGTCCGACAACGCCCCCGTAAACGACCCCTTCACATGCCCGAACAACTCGCTCTCCAGAAGCGTATCCGACAATCCTGCACAATTGACCGGCAGAAACGGCCCGCTCTTCCGCGGCGAATTATAATGAATCGCTTCGGCAAAGAGCTCCTTGCCTACGCCGCTCTCGCCGCAGAGCAGCACCGTCACATTCGAGCTGGCCGCCTTCCGCAGCATATCCAGGATGCGTATCATGGCCGGCGATTCACCGATCACGCCGTTAAAATCAAACTTATCTTCGATCCGCTTCTGCAGCCGCTGATTCTCCCGCGACAGTATAACTTTCTCCACCGCTCGCCGGACCACCGCCCGCAGCAAATCCAGATCAATCGGCTTTTCGATATAATCGTACGCGCCGTCACGCAGGGCCTGTTTACAGGTTTCGATCGAACTGTGCGCGGTTATCATCACCACCTCGGTATCCCGGCCGCTTTTGACGACCACTTCCAGTACGCCCAACCCATCGACCGCTCCGCCAAGCTTCAGATCCGTTACGACTACCTGCGGATCGCTTTGCCGGAACTTCAACACCCCTTCTTCGCCATTGGCCGCGGTACTCACCTGGTAGCCTTCATGCTCCAGCGCCTCGGCCAACACCTCCGCGTGCGCCTCTTCATCTTCCACTACTAAAATATGACTGTTCTGATTCATAACGCTATAGATGTATTCCTGTTTACTGATTGACTCGTTAACTGTTCAACGCCGGCAGTTCTATGATAAACCGCGTTCCCCGACCCGGCTCGCTGTGAAGATCGATATGGCCGTTATGCTCCTCGACGATCCGCCGGCAGGTCGGCAGCCCCAGCCCCGTACCGCCGGAGCGCGTCGTATAATACGGGTCGAACACCTTGTCCTGTAGCTCGGGCGGTATTCCCGGTCCCGTATCCGTTATCTCAATCACGGCCGTTTCCAAACGCCGGCTTGTCCGCACCATCAGCTCGCCCCCTTCATCCATGACCTGAATGGCATTGATAAACAGATTCAAAACTGCCTGCTTGATAAAATCCTTATCGATACGACACAACAGCGGCCCCTCCGTCAAACTGCGACGTATCTGAATCTGTTTCCCCATGGCCTGCGGCTCATAAAAATCTATCAAATCGTCCAGCGTTTCATTAAGATCATGATCCGCCAGATGCAGTTCCAGACGGCCGGCGTATCGCAAAAAATCGTTCAGGGTATCCGCCATTCGATCCGCCTCTTTCATCACCGAAGTGATTTTGCGCAACTGCCGTTGATAACGCGCGGCCAGATCACCGGGCAGTTCATTCGCAGCCGTCGATTTAAAATGCTTATCCAGCGTTTCGATATCCTCGGACAATAACCGCAGGTTGACTTTGATCGTTGAGAGCGGATTGCGGATTTCATGGGCCAGATGACCGGTAAGCGCCCCAAACTCCGCCAACTGCTCCGCCCGGCGAATCCGTTCCAGCAGCCGCCGCTGCTTGATGACCTGACGCCGGTAGAACCGGATCGTCAGCAGCCAGGCCGACAAGCCGCTGACCAGAATCCCACAAAAAAACGCAATCACACATTCCAACACAAGCTGTTTTCCATATCGAACCCGGCCTGTCCCGGTTAAGGACAAACAGGCAACTACTGATGCATTCAATAAATCCGTCAACCAGCCGCCAGGCGGCTCTCATTCAGATTTATCGATACCAAAACCAATCCCCCCTCCAACCGGTTGTTCGAGGGGGGACCGTTCAATTATCATTTGTTTAAAATTATCAGCAAGACTGAATGATTAACTATCAGCTTGATGCTTCCCCGCTGGTCTCTTCCTGTAAGACCGCCTTGCGGGACAGCTTGATGCGGCCCTGATCGTCCACGGCGATAACTTTAAATTCCATTTCATCACCCATCGAACAGACATCAGAAACGCTCTTCACGTAATCGTTCGACAATTCACTGATATGACACAGCCCTTCCTGACCCGGAGCCAGTTCCACAAAGACGCCGAAATCTTTCATGGAAACGATTCTGCCATGGAACCTGCTGCCCACCCGAACCGGCTTGGTCATCAGCTCAATGATCTCCTGAGCTCGTAAATGTCCGTCCTCATTCAAGGCGGAAATAAATACGGTACCATCGTCTTCAATTTCAATGGTCGAATCGGTCTCTTCCTGTATCCGTTTAATATCGCGCCCCCCAGGACCGATGACCCTGCCGATCAGATCAACCGGTATCGTCATCGTCAGCAGCTTCGGAGCATAAATCGAGATAACCATCCGCGGCTTCTCGATAACACTCAGCATTACCTTCAGAATGTCCATCCGCGCTTCCCGTGTCAGGGCAAACGTTTTGCTGATAATTTCAAAAGGCAGACCGCGCGCCTTCAGATCAAGCTGGATGCCGGTAACGCCTTTCTGCGTACCGGCGACCTTAAAGTCCATATCGCCGTAGTGATCTTCCTCACCCAGAATATCGGTCAGCAGTTCATACCGGTCACCATCAGATACCATCCCAATCGAAATACCTGCCACCGGATGCTTGATCGGCACACCCGCGTCCATCAACGCCAGCGTCCCCGCACAAACAGTCGCCATCGAACTCGAACCGTTCGACTCCAGAATATCACTGTCTATCTTAACGGTATAAGGAAAATCTTCCAGCGACGGCATGACATTTTCCAGACACTTCTCCGCCAGTGCCCCATGTCCGATCTCCCGACGCCCCGGCCCCATGATGCGTCTTACCTCGCCCACGCAAAACGGCGGGAAATTATAGTGCAGCATAAACCGCTTGCTGAATTCCGGCATCATTCCATCCACTATCTGGACATCCGCCGCCGTCCCCAGTGTCACCGTCACCAGCGCCTGCGTCTCGCCACGGGTAAACAACGACGAGCCGTGCGTACGCGGCAGAAAACCAACCTCGCAGCTCAGTTCACGTATATCCCTGTAACCGCGGCCGCCAGTCCGGTTACCGTTGAGAATCTCGTCACGGTTGCTTTTTTCCTGAAAATCATCTATAGCCATCCGGATAACTTCCGGCTGATACTGCCATTGATCTTCCTGCCCCTCGGAGCACAATTCCTCCGTAAAGGAATCGAACATCTCCCTCATTTGCTCGTTGCGTTCCTGCTTGGTTATTTCCGCCTGCCGAAGTTCCCGGAACCGCTGACCAAACCGTTCTTCGAGCATGGCCACCACCGGAGCGGTATCCGGCGAGATAAACTCGGTCTTCGGCTTGCCGCAATCGGTCGCCAGTTCACGTATCATATCACACACTTCGACAATGGTCTTATGACCGAGCCTGATCGCATCTTCGATCACCTCTTCCGGCAGCTCTTGCGCCGAAACCTCGATCATGTTCACCATCTCGCGATTGCCGCCCAGCGTTAAAATCAGCGTTGATTTCTCCACCTCCTCATGTGTCGGATTGATGACAAACTGGTCATTGACCCGCCCAACCCGTACGGCCCCAATCGGACCGTCAAAAGGTATTTCCGAAATGCACAATGCTGCTGACGCGCCGATCATCGCCAGAATATCCGGATCGTTCTGCTGATCCGCCGACCAGACCATTGTCTGAATCTGAACTTCATTACGAAATCCCTTGGGAAACAGCGGACGCAACGGACGATCGATCATCCGCATCGTCAGAATCTCTTTCTGGCTCGGACGCCCTTCCCGTTTGATAAATCCGCCCGGAAACTTGCCCGCCGCCGAGGTCTTCTCCCGGTAATCCACCTGCAAAGGAAAAAAATCAATCCCCTCACGCGGCTCGGACGTCACCACCGTCGCCAGAATTACCGTATCGCCATAACGTACCGTTACCGCTCCCGAAGCCTGCTTGGCCAGCTTCCCAGTTTCAATCGACAACAAACGTCCTGCAATCTGTCTTTCTACTTTTTTTACCATCGACATAACTAATTCTTCCTAACACTATCTAATATATCTCACTGTCTGACATCCAACACAATTTATCGTTTATTGTTTATCTCATTCAAACTCCACAGCGATACCCATGACACGAACATGCTGACCCTGAAAATGCACATGAGCTTCCAAACCGCCAATCTCGAAATCCGTCGGTAACCGCGGACCTTTCGCAGATAATCCCGGTATGAGTGTTTATGCGCAAAATCCAACCTGATTACGTTACTTACGCAAACCTAACCGGGAAATAATTGCCTGATATCGCTCCCGGTCGTTCTTCATCAGGTATTTCAGCAGACCGGTACGTTTACCGACCATTTTCAACAGGCCGCGACGGGATGCGTGATCCTTCTTGTGAATCTTCATATGCTCCGTCAACTCCTGAATTCGATGTGTCAAAATCGCGATCTGGACTTCCGGCGAACCCGTATCGCCATCATGCTTCCGGTAATCCTGAATTAACTGCTGTTTCGCTTCCGTATTGATCATAACTGTGTCCCTTCCCCGGCAGGACCGAACGACGGTACCGGCCAGCTAGAAAGTAATCTCATTTTGTCCTGCCAACCCTGTGCTGACAGAAATAGATTCGTAAAGATAAGCTATCTTGACACAGAAATCAATCTTAATCTCAGCCATTGACCGAAAAAATCACGTCCTACAGTCCGATAAATCCGCATAAACCAGAATGGGCCGTCCGTATAAGTCTTCTTTGCAAACTCTACTTTCCGTACATA
>CAYZXY010000124.1:0-5950 GCA_964482555.1 uncultured Pirellulales bacterium | reverse complement strand
TCGGATAACAAAACAGGATTTGACTCAGTTGCACTTGGGAGTTGAATCCGCCTAAAATCATTGTTTACAGGCTCAATGTCGTCAGGAAGAAGTCGTCCAGATTGAAGCCGGCTTCCGCGTCAACGTGCTGGCGCTCGATCTTGACTTTGCTGATTGAGTCTTTGGCGATCAGGCCGAAAGGCAAGTCGGCATTTTGCGTGATGAGATGATTGATGTTTACAGAACCGATAGAGCCGGATGCAGAACGGGCCTGACCGGCGAGAAAACCGCTGGATGCCTCCGGAGCAACACCGACGGCCACGGTACTTCCGGCATAAACCCCCTTAATGTTCAAATTTCCCAGCATGGCGTTGATGGGCCCAACGGCAGGGGCACTTTCATCATTGAGCGGTTCGCGTGAGAAACCGATCAAGATATCAGTGCCTGTCATGTCGCCGCGGGTAATAATATTGTCGATGGCATTGACAGCGCTGATGGCGGCCTGGTGGATATTGCCGGCGTTGATCATGCCGATACGACGACCGGCATTTACGGTGCCGTTTAATTCATGACGGGGCAGAATCAATCGTTCAAGATCGTCGGTAACGTTGATCTGTCCGGTCATATCGCCGCGACCGAGTTTGATGAACTTAATAGAACCTTCAACCTGCACCGTGCCGGCGAGGTCGTTTTGCAAAACGACCAGTTGATCCAGATTGCCGTCATTAACTGTCAGATTACCTTCCATTTCATTCAGGATGACCTTATTGGCCTTTACCGCTATGAGGTCGGCCCCGTCCAGCAGCGATCCGATCCGGGCCATGCGCAACGTACCGTCGATTGTCACTGCGGCATTGTCCGCGATTTCATCCACCCAGAGTATGGACCGGCTGTCACTGCGATATTGCACAACGGCATCGTTTTCGATGGCGTTCAGTCTCAGGCTGGAGATGACACCGTCCCAGTCGAGGCCGGCGCCGACGAGATTCACCTGCGGCGCGAAGAGCAACTTTAAATCGACATCGCCGCTGATCGAACCGACATCCGTGCTGCCGTCCCGTTCGACATTGATCACGATGATGCCGGGCCGGGTCTGCCCGAAATGGCTGCCGAGCACTTCGATAGATTCAATATCAGGTTTACCATAGCCGCCCAGCGTAACTTTGGCCTGGGCGTCGCCTTTGAGCATAATGGTGACGAGATCGCCCGACTGATCGATAAAGGTGTAGGTATCCCGGCCGCCGACAAGAGCATACGGCGCTGCGGTAATGGTATATGTTTCCGCGGTCTGGTTGTAATCGTCGGCGGTCAGCGTGAGCATATCGTCAACGGAACGAGCCAGAAAGGAACTTAAAACCAGGCTGACAGTTGTGGATTCACCTGCCGCCAGGGTGATTGTTTCGGGACCGTCGATTTGAAAGACGGTCCCATCTGCCAGACTCAGGGCAATGGTCATTTCCTGATTACCATGATTGGTGAGGTGGACGGTTTTTATATCAATGTCACGAGCCAGACGGAATTCGCCGGCGTCAATGATATGGTCCGGAACGCCGTCGCTTTCGGTTATTTCCAGAGCGTCGCCATGGCCGCGGCCTTCGATATTGACCCCGGCGGTGTTGTCTTCGATATTGTCGGTGAGAATGGTCAGCGTGCCGGTGGCGTCTTCCATGCCCGAGGGTTCGTAGCTCAATGTGAATTCAAGGGACTCACCCACGGACAAAACGATATCATCGTCTTGCAGAGCGCCGTCCAGATGCAGGCTGCTGTCAAAAGGTCCGGAAATGACGACTCCCTGAATCGTCAGATAGGCATCCCCGTCATTGGTCAGGGTAACGGTATGAACCGTTTCTTCACCGAGATAGACATCGCCGAAATCGATGGCGAGATCGTTGGTTGTGCCGGAGGAATCGGCAACGGCCAGGACGCCGCCGGTTACACGGGCCTGTAAGTCATAATGCAACTGCGGTTGATCGGGATCGTTACTGCTGATGATTATTGCTGTATTGATAAATCCGCGTTGGGCGGCGGTGTAGGTAAAAGGTATCGTCAGCGTCTGGCCGGCGGCAAGCTCGGTATCATAATCAGTTTCAGCCAACTGGAAAAAGTCGTTTCCGGCGGCAAACTGTATATCGCTAATGGCAAGCGATGCGGTGCCGTTGTTTTGTACGATCAGGGTACCGCTGCCGGTCTGGCCGCGCTGAATATCGGGCAAGATCAGATTGGATTCGATCTGGTCACCGTCAATACCGCTGACGCTGATATCGGGCTGGGGCTGAGCGCCGTATCCTGAAAGCAAGAGGGTCATCATTTCGTTGGCGGCATCGTTGCTGGTAATTTCAACAGCGCCGGTGAAAGTGCCGGTAATTTCCGGTGTAAAAACGACCGTAAAGGCCGTGCTGTCGCCGGGCTGGATGGTTATTTCGTCGTTCGGTATGGCAGCGCCGTCTGGGGTTTCCAGAGTGAAAAGGCCGTTGCCCGTGATACTGGAAATAACCAGATCGCTGCTGCCGGTATTACTGAGGGTAAACGTTTCGCGGGCTTCACGACCGATCATCAAACTGCCAAAATCAATGGCGTGATCGCCGGGGTCTCCGACACTGTCGGTCACCGCGAGACGTGGCGGCTCCTGCGGAACGGTAAAGGCGATACTATAACTGCCGAGGGAATTGCCGCCGTAGCTGGAAACGAGCAGGGTATAGTCTTGTCCCGCGGTCACATCAAAACTGAGGAACGGGTCCTCCGAACCCTGGTAGTTGTTGCTGTAGGCGATAGCCTGAGCGTCACTATTGCGGAGAATCGAAAGCTGGGCATCCAGATTGGCAAAAAGACCAGTGTCCAGATCGACCGTCATGGACCCGCTGGCGTCGGCGATAAAGGTAAAGGCGTCGCTATCGTCACGTCGTTCGAGTACGCCCGAGACGGTGTCGCTGAGATTTATGGGTGAAGCCGTTGACAGGGTGTCGCCATAATCGTCCTGGCTATGGGCATAACCGATGGTCTCGCCCAGCACCTCCTGGGTATCCTGTACAGCGGAAGAATTGGGGATATTGCCGCGGCCGAACATCTGACGCTGCGGACTGAGCGGCAGATACGGATTCATGGTGGCGGTGATGTCGGATACGTGATTAGCGCCGAAGGTATGTGCCGCTTCGTGCGTGACCAGATTGGCGATGTATTCGCTGAAATCGAGGATGGAACTGGAATAGGTCTTATAAATGCCCAGTTCTTCGGTAAAAGCAAAACCGTAATTGCTGGCGTCCCGGTTGCCGACATCATAAGTGGCAACGCCGATAATACCGCTGTCGGGCCGAAACCAGTCATTGGAACCGCCGACATAAATCGTCGTATATTGTCCGCCGGCGGGCTGCAGGTTTGTCACTTCGATGTTATAGGGGGTATAATCTTCACGAACGAATTCAGTGATGTAATCGATGGCCATGGCTTCCTGTCCGCCCCAGCCGAAAGCGTCAAGGCTGAAAGGATCGACCGTAATGGAATTCGCCCCCAGCCAGAAATCGCCGGGGCGGCTGGCCACCTGAGCACCGTCGAAATCCAGATAAAGCACATATTGGCCATAAGCCTCGGCGGATTGAGCGAAAACGTCGTCGAGGTCAACCGGATCGATATTCACAGGATTGGCCTGCTGATCATCTGATTGGGATTGGCTTGACATGCATCGGCCGCATCCGAGGCATACCGAGCATCCGCCGTGACCAACAGGATTATCGTCACTTATCGGTTTGTCCAGATCGATGGTTGGAACTTCAAATGACCCATCCCAGGTGGATGGGTCTGAGAAAAAGGGGTCGGGATGACCATAACCTTCTTTGAAGAAATCATCGACCATGTCGTGCTCAAGCTGATGCCAGTCTATGTTGACGCTGAGCAGGATACGGCTGTCAAGTTTTTCTAAGGCTATTGAGGAAGTTTTGCGCTTGATTATTGTTACTCTCTTGTCCCTGGATGACATGGAATTGTCCTCTTAAAAACTGCTTTTCAACAGCGTTGAAGGGGAATCCGGCATATCGTGCTGTCCTGAGGGTGAGACGCCCTGCCTGAAAATATCGTAAAAAATTACCTGTAAATAAGTTACGATTTTACTGGATCGAGAGCCTCTTACCCTGCGGGTATATATGCCGGTTTCGTCCATGCATCCTGAGTGCAACGCAAACCACATATTAAATATGCAAAACATGGGCATTCCAGTCAAAGAAGATAGGAAGTATTATGTTAAAATAGATGGGTTCCGAAGATAAATTATGGCGAAGAAATGATTTATAACGATTATGATGCTCTTTTGTATCAGCCGGGAGAGATAAAGCTGTGGCCATAAACGCATATCTCATTCCAGCCCAATTTTTTATCTTCAGTTTTGCCATTTTTATACCTGTCACGAAATGGAGGATAACGGGCTGGGTCAACCATAAATCACTTGTGAATAAATATTTACGTTATAGTCATTCAGGAGAATACCATCTGAAACTGCCTGATAAATTCATTTGACAAACCATCCCGCATCCGCTATATTTTTCCGATACCGTTTTGGGCGGTTAGCTCAGTTGGCTAGAGCACCTGCCTTACAAGCAGGGGGTCATAGGTTCAAGTCCTATACCGCCCATTTTTGCAAAGCCTTGCGAGTCCTGGATTCAGGAAACCCTCTCCAATATCGCTCTCAGGTGTCAAGAAAGCATGCCGTCGCTTTAACCTCCAACTGCCAGTTCCTGTCACCTGCCCCCCCAATCAAACCTTTCATTACTGCTCCAAAACCTTAAAGACATCACCTCACAATAAAAAGAAAAGGCCGCCGTATGGTACGACGACCCTGAGCCTGATGGATCCCAAACACCGCCCTTTTATGATGCCGGAGCATCATGCCTCCAAGCAATGCCGGGCCAGGAAATTTTATACATTTTTCATTATAATTCTTTGTGGATTCAATTAATGTATTATCGAAAGCGTTTCATCGATACACTGGATAAGCTGCGAAATATCGAACGGCTTGCATAAATATCCGTCGAAACCCTGCTGCAGGAGCGCCTGGCCTTCTCCCTCGGTCAGCGAGGTTGTGATCGCCACAATGCGGGCATTCTGCAGTTCCATGTTCTCCCGGATGATCTGGCATATCCGCTTGGGATTGATATCTTCCAGCATGATGTCCATGAAGATGATATGCGGATGAAACTGCTCGGCGACGAGGCCGGCGTCAAAACCGCATTCGGCGTTGCGAACTTCGTAACGGCCGTCTTTTTCCAGGGCGTCAGTGATGGCGTCGGTCCGGTCGGTATCTTTATCGACGAGCAGGACGCGGGTCGTGCCGCCGTCGATACCGTTAAGCGGAATACCGTGAGCCCGCATGAACCGGACCAGCTGGGAAAGCGGAATACGGCGGTCCTTGCTGCCGGGGATGCGGTAGCCGCGAAGCTGGCCGGAGTCAAACCATTTTGAAACTGTACGGGGCGCGACATTGCATATTTTTGCGACCTGTCCGGTGGTTAATACGTCTTTTTTCTTTTCCATAATCTATGCCAATCAGGCCTTAGCGGCCGTTTAACATGCGCCCGTGGATGACGAGCCTTTCTTCCCTCACTTGCTAAATTTACGAAACAAGCTTTTCAACACTAAAAATTTCGGCTTTACAGAAGAAAGAATTAATGGAAATTTCACAATCGTGAAAAAACTGATAATGTCGCCTTGAACGAATGCGTAACCGGCACTGAAAATATCGATTTCCCGGATTTTTTCCGGAAAATAATATGAGTTTGTTTGCGCAGTGTCCGCGTTATCGGGCCATGAATCGCATCCCATGACATCACGGCTCGCTCTTTGTTGGAAAAAAGGTGAAATGATGCAACATAGACTACAAGAGATTATTGGCTGTAAGAGAGTGAAAAAGCAAGTTTATCACATTAATACCCCCCCGGGGTCATGTGTCGCTTAGCAAATTTGTAATCATCTATTGCGATAAATAAAT
>CAYZXY010000123.1:0-5998 GCA_964482555.1 uncultured Pirellulales bacterium | reverse complement strand
GTGTCAGCCAATCAGATCAGCGTCAGCTTATAAGGCCGCTCGGGTCGTAAATGTTTGATGTGCATGAGATTACATGACAGATAACGAGCATTCTGCCTGCTGAAGATCATAACAGACACTCCTCTGAAAACACCACAACATAACTACTTTATAAGCACAGGCTTACAACTTGCGAGCATCCCCGCCGCCCCCTGGCGGCACCCTGATGCTCGCTTGATATATATGCATGCCAAAGAACCTTATAAATAAACGCTAATTTAATTGACCCCGTGTGCTAAAGCAATCGAATGCGATGACACGTACACGGTATTCAGCCACCCTATAGGTGAACATACCTATTTAAAGGTACATTTCAGGAATTGTCAAGAAAAAAATTAGATCACCAGAACGCCGGAGGGCGGATGAGGCAGTGACGGGCCCAGAACAGCCGTCGCCTGGCGGGCAGATTGTTCATTACTACCCAAATCGATGATGACAGCCTGATCTTCCTTAAGATTCATTTTCTCCTCTAAATCTGTTTGCAGGCGTACACGATCGATCGCTTTCAAGATGCAGAAAAAGACAGAATACTGCCAGTGTTCGCCATAGCCTTTAAGAATGCGGAAGACGTGCCGTAATCGTTTGGGATCGCGAACGTCATAGCAAACCAGATAACAACGTCTCATCGTATTTTTACCTTGTCGTTAAAAAGGACAAATCCGGCATTTCCCCGGCCAGCCAGGCGGCGATCATCCGGGCGTGCAGCATCAACATCCGGCGATAGTTAAGCCGGTATTCGAAAACCGGGTGCGTGATTACGGTATCCATCCGTCGGCCATAGGCATTGAAAAACGCTTTTCGTCCAGCATCAGTCATACTGCATCCTTTGGCGGTGCGCAAAAAATGCCCCTCGACCAGTTCGCCCTTGTTGAAAGCGGTCAGGGCGATGGAATCAGCGATAAGCGGCCGGAACGGCTCCATTAAATCCAGCGCCAGCGCTGGGCGGCCGGGCCGTGAAACATGAAAAGCCCCGATCGACGGCTCCAATCGGGCCAGACGCAAGGCGCTTACGCATTCATGGGTCAATAACGTATAGGCCAGCGATAAACAGGCGTTGATCGGGTCCGGCGGCGGACGGCGCTGGCGTCCATTTTGATCAAATTCGTTTGCGATGCCCCCGGAAAACATCCGCCCAAAGCAGGAAAAATAAAGAGCCGCAGCCTGACCTTCATGGCCCCGGACACTATCCATAGTTGGTGCGGTTTTGACTTTATCGATCTGCTCCATCAGATCATCCACAAGAGTTTGAGGGTAATCGGGAACGTTACGCATCAATAATGTACGCTGATTCATGACTTTAGCAGCGATAAGAGCACGAGCCAGTTCCAGACAAACGTCTTCCCGTTCCAGACGTAAAACCTGATGGCGGCGAATGCGGGCGCTGACCGAATCAAGCGGATCGATCATCGCAACCATGCGTCCGGCGCCGGAGAGAAAAGCCACCGGAATCTTGCGATCGGCAAACGTATGCAGCGCCTGAGTCGATATTTGAACATATCCCAACAACGCCAGAGAATCGACGGACACCAGCGGAGTTTCCTGAACGGTCTTGCCGTCCTTATCGATTATTTTCATCATCTCCCCCCGCACGCCGATTTTAATGGCCTGTTTCTGGATGATGACCTGCAGGCCGTCATCGCGAGGCGGCCAGATCTTACGGGGCGTCAATTCGGGGTCTTTCGCCAGGCTTTTTTCAAAATTGATTTCATCCGGCAGACAAAACGGCTGTAAAGAACAACGTGGACAACGCGGATCGTTCAGCAGCGGGGCCGGAATATCGCCCTGGGCGCAGCGGCGGGCTTTTTCCAACACGATCAGCGCCTCCCGTTCGATGCCGTCATTGAGTTCGACCTCAAGCCGCAGTTTTTCTGCGGCGTAATAAATGATGCCCTTTTCGACCGAATAACCGGCTTCCTTAAGCAGTCGCGCCTGCAGGGCCAGTTGCACACGGTCGGTCGGCCAGGGTTCCCGGCTATGAAGCGGTACGTCTTCGACGTCATCCAGATCATCCGGGGGCGGACTGAGAGAGGAGCGTTTCGGAACACCGCGACGATATTCCACCGGCACAGCGTTCATGCCTTCAATTTCCGCCAGATCGAGCGTGGCGGTCAATCGCATCGAATTGCTGGTCAACGTTAAGGACCGAACGGATCGAGGTTTGCCGGGCGATTCTTCCGCTTCCTCGATCGTCTTTTGGGCTGAGGGCTTATCCACGCGTCGATGAACGGCGTTTCCTTCTTCCGTATCGGCGCTGGGCAGATGAATTCCCTCCACCTCCATCAGATAAAACAATCGCGGGCAATAGGCGTATTCAGCCACGTTCCGAACCGGCCAGAGATATTCATCCATTATAATCGCCTCCTAAAAGGGATTGTCCGGCTCGGGATATACAGCCGCCAGGCGTTTGTTATTGAATTCACTCAGAATCTTCACAACCTTTTCTTCCACGTCCCGCCAATAGGTTTTCGTCGGCCGCCAGTCGGCAGCGCCGTCGAGCGGGACGACCGAGGGATCGCGCCAGAGATTGACGGTATCGCCGGCGGCGTGCGGCTTGATCTCCGCAGCGGCGGCCAGCGGTTGACCGGGATCGATTGCCTGCGAACCTTTGACAAAGTCGGCTTTGGGCTTGCCGCTGCTGACGGTGCAGGGAATCCGCCAGAACCGGCCCGGCCAGTCCGGATCGAGCAGGGCTTGCAGGCCGATGTTGGCGGCCGCGTTCAAATCCGCCTGAATCCCGCCGCACAGCGGCGAGTTGTCGTCCGAGGAAACGAACAGATCGCCGCCATCCCGCGGCAGACGCAGGGGCTTCAGATTGGCGGGGATTTTGTCCATGTTTCCGGCAAATTCTTTATAACTGTCCGCCAGTTCGACCAGATATTTTTCAATCGGAGAGGCCTTCTTTTCCTTGATTTTCCGGCGCGCCGTCGCCGTCTTTTTTAACCAGAGCCGCCCCGTCAGGAAATCTTGCAGAGGTGTTTCCACGCAGCGCAGGCCGGGCTTGCCGGTGCGGCTGTCCTGACGGGAGGTATAGGCGGCCGGAACCTCCCGCAGCATCAGGCCGTTGAGGAAACAGGATTCCTCCAGAAATTTCTTTACTTTGGATGATGACCAGGTCATCAACTGGCGGTTTTCCCGGCGGGTCTGTAACTGATCGGGTCGATAGTTTTGCAGATTTTCGATCACGACGGCATGACAAGGGGCATATACTCTTCGGTCCGGCCGTTTCTTACCGCCTTCCTTACCGATGCCCAGGGCCGCTTCCACGATCCGGCTGGCAAGCTGCTTGACTCTTTGCTCGCGAAGTTTCTCCATCTGAGCCAGTATTTTTCGGCCGAAACCTTCGATACTGTGATCGCCTTTGTCGGCAATTCCGGCTCGCAAATTGTCCGGCCGCGGCCGCTGGGCGAAGGCCTTCTGTACCTGATAAAGGCTTTTAATCGTCGCGATCCGTTTCAGGGATAATCCGCCGGTATGACGAATGGAGCCGTCCCGTCGCGAACCATTGGGCAGCAGCCAGTTGCGCAGGGGTCGTAAAACCTGTTTTTGGAGTAATTGATCCCGTTTTGACCATTCGTCCGCAATCTGTTTATGCAGCGATTCTCTCAAGTTTTTGTCGGTCCATAGTTTTTCGGAAACACCCTTTAATTGCGATTCCAGATGTTCGCGTTCTTTTCGTCGCTGCTGGCGGGTTTTATCTTCTTCCATGTCGGTTAGCGGTTCCGTCAACGGCTCCGCTCCCAACGGAACAAGGGCCTGATTCCAGAGGCGGCGCAAAAAAGTGCCGTCCCATTTCCGACTGCCCGCCATTTCCCGCCAATCGGCCAGAGCGGTGTTAATCAGTCGATTCTGGCCTTCCTCGTCCAGTCCAACTTCACGGCCGCCCGGCTTTATGATGGCTTTCGCGGTCATATTGTGTGCCAGTCGGGCCAATTGCCCATGATGACGCAATGCCAAACGAATATGATTGACGGCCTGGGACATTACGATATCGACATCTTTTTGGAAAGGTTCATGAAAGGATTCTGACAGGTTGCATATCTGGCATAAAGACTTAAATAATTCCATTTCCGCAGGGCCGGCCATACGAACTTTGTCTTCGCCCTGCAATTTGATGATAAACTGCCGATCCAGACGGGCCCAGGGGGCCGGATGGGGCGTGCCGTCCGGTAATTTGTCCGGGCCGATCTGCCGCAGAATGATCTTTTTGTCTTTTTTGCCGTTTTGCCCCTTCTGGATAACTTGAGAATACAATCCATCGCCGCCCGGCATTTCCTGACCGTTGCTCCGGCATAAATCAGCCAGAGCTTCCGGGCTGAGTGTTTCCCAGACGGCGCAACTGGCCGCAAAGCGATGGCCCAGATCGACGCTCAAAACCCGCAGACCGGGCAGACGCGCCAGTCGCAGGCGATTATCATCTTTATTCTGATGGAAAAATTTCCAGGCATCTTTTCCAGTATCCCATTTAACCTTATAAGTCTCCCCGTTACGTCCGGAAAGCGACCCCACGTAATCCAGCCACGGACCATGCGGCTCCAGACCGGGTGAAAAACTGATAAACCAGTTGATTTTATTCTTCAGACGCTCTGCGACTGCATTCCATCCGTTCTTATCCACATAATGTGCCAGGCAATCTAATTCTTTACGAGACGCCTGCAAACGGCCATTCCATTTGTCCTTCCGGAAAACAGGTAATATGTGACGGCTTGTCTGATGGTCTCCATTTACAGCGGCTCGACCCAGCCGATCATTTCTGCCTAAGGTATGGTTATACCCAATTGGGTAGAAAGCTCCCGGCAGGGCCGGGCGTAAGCTTTTTATCCACAGATAATTACGTTTTAAAAAACGGGCATTTTCAACCGGAGCCGATTTAATTATATTCTCATAAAACCGCTTGCTGTGTAAAGATAACGACTGGTCAAAAATAATGCCGTTTTCACCTATTACGCTCATTTGCAAACCATCGCTCCGGTATTGATTCGGATTATGATTGCTTTTGTTCTGAGACTTAAACAGTTCATGAATATCATACTTTATGGAAAAACGGGAATCGCCGTATTCACAGAAAATCGGGTGTCGCAGCATATCGGGATGTCGATAAGCGGGTACTTTAAAGCGGTTCTGATTATGTCGAGCATTGGTGGCCCTCACATAATCGGCAAGAATCTCACCTTTATCATCCCGGACACACTGAGCATCTTTCCTTGCTAAGGCCTCAAATAACTGTATATCGCCGAAATCTTCAAATTCTTCCTGTAAGGAACGGGCAATCTCGATACGGTGTTCTTCAGTCTGGCATTTATGCTTTTTCCATGCCTTGAGGACATCCGTCCAACGCTTAACCGCTTTAGGACGAATAAGGTAGGCCAGATCGGCTCCGGAAAATCCACTGCGTTCCTGACAATAGTTATCCAGCCAGTCTTGTGCCTCCGAAGGCACATTTTTTAATTTGGCCGCTTCTTCATCAAACTTCTGCCTTTGAGCTTCGGCTCTTTTAATCCAGGTATGGGCCAACGATACACGACGGGCGGCATGGTCCAGCATCACGGAAAACTCTCCATGATAATTTCGTCGGCCGTCCAGTGAATAGTAACAACCGCAATACTCAGCAACATTTTTCATTATAATATCAGACCAGGGGCGAGGACCTTTGTTACCAACCTTTAATTTCGATTTATCTTCATCTTTCCGTGCCGCTTTACGTAGTTTTGTTAAATCATTAATAGTTACTGTTTTTTGAGAAGCTAATTGCCTTAATAGATTTTTCGTACCGCTTTTATATCCGGGGCCGCTCAATAAGCTTAGAATAGAATCTATTGTACTCGTTCCGATTGAAATTACCCGTTTTGTCGGAACGTAATCATCTGCGGATAAAAAGCTTACGCCCGGCCCTGCCGGGAGCTTTCTACCCGATTGGGTAGATACGCCTGGAAGCTCAAGTTTGCGACAAAGACCGGTAATA
>CAYZXY010000122.1:0-6006 GCA_964482555.1 uncultured Pirellulales bacterium | reverse complement strand
TCACCCATATGCCCGGTTTTCCATTTCTTGTCAGACGAAAAATTCTTCGCTTTCGCCTCAAAAGCAATTATTAGAGGCACCCTTAATATTTATAAATAACTTCAGCTTTTCTTCCAGGCTTAAGCTCTCCTTCGCTTTGTTCAGGTATCGCGTAAGCATGCCACCCATTCAAACTTCAATTGTAATAATTATAGGACTGAAATTGTTATTGGCAATGAAAACCTTTGCTCGACTATAGTGGATAAAGATGTAAGACATTTCGCGCTAATTCAAGGAATAGTTGCCCAGGTCGATGACGCTGCCGGTACGGGTCAGAAGGTCAACATTCATTTTCTTGTCGTCCAGACGGGTGACGATGACGATGGGACTGTTGATCCAGCGGGCATAATCGATGTCGTCCCGGCCGGGTCCGGCCAGTTCGGCACCGCGCATGGCATCAACATGACAATGCCAGCGGGCAAAGGCGAACGCCCCCTGCCGTACAGTTTCGATGGATTCCACATACTGGTTATCGCCCTGCCGTCGGCCGGGCGGCATGATGGTAAAGGCGACTTTGTTATTCCGCAGATAGCAGAGGCCTCCGATTTCAGAAGTTTGATCCGCTTCGTCCTGGCGCAGGAAACGGTCAAGCAGACCAACAGTCGCCGGCTCCTCTAGCGTATCCAGCAGCCATTGTATCCGCAGGAGATCACTATAAGCCAGTTCGCTCGCCTGATCAATAAACGATTCGGAATAATCATCAGGAGCGCCTTCGTAACTGGCAGGACGGAAGGTATGCGATAGCGGCGCAAGTGTTCCGGTAATAGCATTAATTAATGTGTCGCGGCCTTGCATCAGTCGGGAATAGCGGGTATAGAGCAGCAGATAGGTGTCGGAAATATCGAAGCGGTATTGCTGTTTACGGCGGAGTTCATGGGCGACCTGCTGCAAAATGGCCAGATCGTCAGGATGAACACGATGCCGCAGCAGTTCGCACATAAAATAGCTCATGAGGTTGTCCGGCAGATAATCAAAACGACCCGACCAGAATTGCAGAGTTTTCATAAAGGCATCGTCTTCTGCGGCAGCGGCGACAATCCGATTGGCACGTTCGGGGGAACCCAGTTTTACCAGACAGGAAAGAGCCGCGATGCGATGACGAGCTTTGCCGGATTGAACCAGTCGATCGGAAAAAGTCTGCTCGAGGGGTGAGGGCGAAATATCTGTGATGGCCTTGAGACACAAATGGGCAGTGTCGGTTTGCAGATTTTTCTCGCCGGCGAGAGCTTCGATCAGCGGCGTCAGACTCTTCGGATCGTCAAGCCGGATCAAAGCCTCGACAAATTGATGACGGACAAAGGGCTCTCGGGTGGAAGAAAGCGACTCACCGATATGTTCGGCAGCAGCCTGGGGAAACATTTCAGTGAGAATATCAAGGGTCTGGAGACGGATGGCCGGCGAATGCCGCGGCGAGCCAATGATGTCGGCCGCGGTTGTACGCAACTGCACCCGAATGGCGGGCGCAAGACCGCGATGGCGGAGTTCATCAATAACGCGCAAACGACGGCGATCAGCCAGACCGCTGTTGGCCAGGGAATCGATCAGGGCCTGATCGGACCAGGTTTCCACATTAAGTGAGCGGCAGCCGCTCAACCACGCGACGCCGCACAAAAAAAGCATTCCATAAATTATATACGTCGAACTGGAAGAAATCTGTTTCATTCTCATCCCCGGATTCAAAACTGGTTTATACTGCCCCGTCGAGGCCGACGCCGTCGATTTTTGCGCCGCAATCGGGACAGATGCCGTTAATTATATGATTTACGCTGAGCCGGAAATCGGGGCGTTCGATGAGCGTCCTGCCGCAATCCGGGCAGGTCGTGTTTTCATGACCCGAGCCGGGCAGGTTGCCAATATAGACATAGCGAAGTCCGGCGGCTTTGCCGAAATTATAGGCCATCTCCAGCATTTCCGCCGGTGTCGGACCGACGCCATCGTATTGGTAGTCGGGATGGAAGCGGCTGATGTGCCAGGGGACATGCGGGCCGCATTCATTCGCGATAAATTCAGCGATCTGCTTAAGTTCGGTTTCGCCGTCATTGGAACCGGGAACGATGAGCGTGGTGATTTCCAGCCAGATATCAGTGTTGCGGGCAATGTGGCGGAGGGTTTCGAGAACCGGTTCAAGGCGGGCATGACAGATGTTGCGGTAGAAATCAGCGGAGAAGGATTTGAGGTCCACATTGATCGCGTCAAGGAAGTCGCAGGCATATTCTACGGCATCAATTGTCATGTAGCCGTTGCTGACAAACACGTTGGCAAGCCCTTGTTCGCGAGCGTAGCGGCCGCAGTCGGCGGCCAGTTCCATGAAGATGGTCGGTTCGGTATAGGTATAGGCGATGCTGGAACAGCGATGCTCCCGGGCGGCGTCAATAATCTGCTTTGGGGTAAAGGATTGGCCGGGCAGACTGTCGTGAGTGAGAGGATACTGGCTGATCTGCCAGTTCTGACAGAATTCGCAGCGAAAATTGCATCCCGGCGCGGCGATGGAAAAGCTGCGGCTGCCGGGCTGAAAATGAAAGAGCGGTTTTTTCTCGATGGGATCGGCCGCAGCGGAACAAATGGCGTGGTAATTGATGGAGTAGAGACTACCCTCGTCATTCCGGCGGACCTGACAGTGCCCCAGACCTCCTTTCGCTATACGGCAGCGAAAATTACACAGCCGACATTGTACGGCGTTATTATCCAGCGGTTCCCATAAGACGGCTTCCTTTTTTTTAGTGGCCATGGTTTATCCTTCCCATTTATACAGCCTTTGATTGAGTTTTCCCGTTTTCTCCAATCATAATTTCTTATGAAGAAAACGGTTAGACGCAGCTCTGTCAGGAACTTTCTACCCGTTCAGGTATAATTATTCATTATGCGACGACGAAATCCCATAAGCTTTAGTAAGTATCTTTATCGGATGGATGATATTTTTACCTGAGCCCAGTTCCATTTGCATTTTGCAGGTGGAACATTCCGTCAGACCGGCGTCGGCATCGGATTCGCACAGCGGGCCGAGCATCGGTTCGCCGGCACGCATGGACAAGTCAAAGCCCTTCTGCTGGAAACCGAAGGTGCCGGCAATGCCGCAGCAGCTTTCGGGAAGTTCCATGATGCTCAGGCCGGGGACACCGGCCAGCAGCGAGAGCGTACCATGTTCGATGTGCAGGGCCTGGTAATGGCACGGAGCATGGTAGGCCAGTTTCAGGGGAACGTTCGAGGTAAACGGCTTTAACCGGCCATTTAATTTTAAATCCGCAAGATAATCGGTTAATTCATACGTATTGGCGGCAACGATGTCGGCATCTTCCGTGTCGAAAAGATCAAGATATTCTTCCTTGAGACACAGCGCAGCGGTCGGTTCGGAAGCGATAATTTTATATCCATTACGAACGACCTCAGCCAGATGTTTGATATTGTAGCCGGCGATGCGACGGGCGCGATCGAGAGCACCATAGCTCAATGCCGGCATGCCGACCTCCTTCTGGGGCGGGATGATGACTTCGACATTGTTATGCCGGAGGACATTTACCGTTGCCCTTCCCAGTTCATGGTCGTTGTAGGCGGCATACAAATCGACAAAATAGGCGACTTTGTCTTGCGGCTCTTCTATTGGCGGAAGCGACCTGAGATAGCGACGCAGTTTCGGGAAATTGCTTCCTAGGTCGAACGCGGGCAAAGGGCGGCGATGATCAAGTTGCGTTAGCGTCTGAAGCAGTCGGCGGAACCAGCCGGCCCGATTGAAGACATTAGCGACGGGAGCGAAATGCGAACCGGCGATGCTCAGCAATTCGCTGCGGGTCAAAACTTGCTGAGCCCGCGGCAGACCGTGTGCCCGGACGTAACGAGCACGGGCCTCAACCATCAGTTTGGGTATATTGACTAGGGACGGGCATTGCAGAGCGCACATCTTGCAGTTGACGCATAAATCGGCGATCCGTTTGAATTCCGGCGTTGTCGGAGCGTCGACATTGAGCAGGCCATAATACCAGTGCCGCATCAGGTTGCCTTTGGCTCGCGGGCTGGCGTCCTCGTCGCCCTCCGTTGCCCGGAAAATCGGGCACATGCTCAACTGCGGATCGAATGTCCGGCAGAGACCGTTACCGTTGCATTGCTCGATTTCAGAGACAAATTCATTATCGCGAAAGACAAGCTCGGTTGGGGAATCCCGACGCGGCTGTGGATGAGCAAAGCGGAGATTTTTGGTCATAACGTCAGGATCGTCATTGATGATCTTGCCGGGATTGAACCGGTTTTCGGGGTCGAAAACAGTTTTGATGCGGCGGAAGATGTCATGGATTTCACTGCCGTATTGCTTTTCGATAAATGAAACACGTACAAGACCCTCGCCGTGCTCACCGCTGATGCTCCCGCCCAGCGACCAGGCCAGCTTGAAGACTTCATCAGCAAGCTGATGGAGTTTACGGACATCCTCTTTTCTATGAAGGTCGAGATACGGACGGGGATGGAGTTCGCCATGTCCGGCATGACCATAATAAGCCATGGGAACCTCGAGACGACGGGTAATCGACTCCAGCCCGGCGAGATACTCACCAATCTGTTCAGGATTGACGGCAACATCTTCCACAACCGGTATCGGCTGGGCTGCGCTTTTATGACGATACAGCAACGGAACAGCGGCTTTGCGGGCCTTCCAGAGTTGCTGCTGAGCTGACGGCTCGAGAACCTCTCGAACGCTTACACTTCGAGCGTTTTCGGGCAGACCTTCGATTCGCTTTCGGGCCAGCCGGCATTTCTCCCGAACTTCCGACTCATTAATGCCGTCAAATTCAACCACCAGTGCCGCGGCGGCTTCCGGCAATGTGTCGCGATATTGCGGGTAAGCTTCACGAGCCATTTTTAAAAGGGTGCCGTCCATGAGTTCGCAGGCGGCAGGATTTTCCGCCAGAATCTCCGGCAGCGAGCGGGCCATTGCCGCCAGAGTGTCGAAACAAACTTCCAGCAATGCCTTGACTTTCGTCACGGGTACGGTGTTCAGGGTCAATTCCGTGATAATGCCCAGCGTCCCTTCCGAACCGGCCAGCAGTTGGGCCAGATTGAGCTGGCCATTTTTCAGAGATTTAAATATGTTGTAACCGCTGCCGTTGCGGTTGCTGCGGGGGCGGGCTTTGTCTATCTTATCCTTGTTTTCAGATAGCAGGCGATATACAGGCAAAACAAAAGGCTCCCAATCTCCAGATGAGTTCGGAGACAATGACGGTTGTTCGAGTTCGAGAATCCGGCCGTCACAGGTCACCATCTTCAGAGAATGGATATGATCGGCCATATAGCCATATTTCAAGGAATGGGCCCCGGTTGAATTATTCCCCAGCATCCCTCCCATCGTTGCCCGATTACCGGTTGCCGGGTCAGGGCCGACCTGTCGCCCCAAAGCCGCCAGAAAGGCATTTAACCTTTCCAACACCGCCCCTGCCTGCACGGTAATTCGGTTGGTTTTAGAATCAAAAGTACCAATCCGATTCATAAACCGGCTGAAATCCAGGATGATGCCGGAGCCGAGGGATTCACCCGCAACACCACTGCCGCCGCCGCGTGGTACGACCGACACTTTTTCATGTCGGGCCACATTTACTAGATTCACTATATCCTGCTCAGTGGCGGGTAATGCCACCGCGAGCGGCTCGATCTGATAAATACTGGCATCGGAACTATATAACGCTCGGCTGAGTGAGTCTGTCAACAGTATGCCGGTAAACCGACCTTCCAGTCGTTTTTTCAGTATCTCTTGCTGTTGAGTCATTTTAACTTTCGAATCAAGGGTAAATTAACTATTATTATATTTTAACAACAAAGAATACAGAAGTAAGGATTTTCCCGATGAGCGTGCGACAAATATCCCCTTAATCCGTTGCAAATAAAGCGTTTATGCCATAGCTACTTTTCACTTGCACTTCTTTGAATGTAAAAATACAATTTACCGGATTGACATTAATAATCATATAAACAAATAGTGTTTTTTTA
>CAYZXY010000121.1:0-6618 GCA_964482555.1 uncultured Pirellulales bacterium | reverse complement strand
AACATAGTATAAGAAATTTTAGGAAATGTCCAATTCCGACTGAAGCAAGACACAAGCATGCCAAGTAGAATAATCCCCATGAATTTTCAAGAATTTCATGTACATGGTTTCATGAAGTCATTATACTATGCAACAATGTTATTTTCTTGTTTTTCAATAATATTCTCTGCCTTGAAACCAGATACGATCCCGAAAAACCAAAACCTGTGTTTTGCATCCCCCCGGGGAATGTTATATTAACCTGCAGAAGATCTCAAACACACAAGCCACCATGAAAAAGACAAACTATCTTACCGCCCCCATTCCCAGCAAGAACATGCCCAAAGGCATCCCCTATATCGTCGGCAATGAAGCTGCTGAACGGTTCAGTTACTACGGCATGAGATCGATCCTGGTCATTTTTATGACTCAGTACCTGCTCAACAGCGCCGGCGAACTGGATCTCATGAGCGAAACAGCCGCCAAAAAGTATTACCACCTGTTCTGCTCCGCGGTGTACTTTATCCCTTTGCTAGGCTCTCTCCTGTCGGATATTTTCTGGGGCAAATATAAAACCATTCTTCTCCTGTCCATTGTTTATTGCTTTGGCCATCTGGCCCTGGCCATCGATGAAACCCGCCTGGGACTGGCAATCGGCCTTTCATTAATCGCTCTGGGTTCCGGCGGCATCAAACCCTGCGTTTCCGCGCATGTGGGCGACCAGTTCGGAAAAACGAATCAGCACCTGCTCACCAAAGTATTCGGCTGGTTCTACTTCTCGATTAATTTCGGATCCTTTTTCTCAATGGCGCTGATTCCCATCACCCTCGACAAATTCGGCCCCTCCGTCGCATTCGGCATTCCCGGCATTCTGATGTTCATCGCGACGGTCGCCTTCTGGATGGGCCGCAACAAATTCGTCCATATTCCACCGGGCGGAAAACAGTTCATCAAAGAAACCTTCAGCAAGGAGGGTTTAACCGCAGTATTGAGCCTGTCGATACTTTTTCTTTTTGTCGCCATGTTTTTCTCCCTCTTCGAGCAGACCGGCTCGGCCTGGGTCCTGCAAGCCAAAAATATGAACCGCATGGTCTGGGGTTACGAACTCTTACCCTCACAGCTTCAGGCCATTAATCCCCTGCTCATTATGATCCTCATACCAGTTTTCAATTATGGGCTGTACCCGTTCATGAACCGTTTTTTCTCTGTCACACCCATCCGGAAAATGGGCATCGGCCTGTTTATCACCGCGGTATCCTTCGCCATCCCGGCCCTGATAGAAACCCGAATAGTCGCCGGCGGCCAGCCGCACATCTTCTGGCAGATCCCGGCGTATATCCTCCTGACCTGCGGCGAAGTCATGGTTTCGATTACCGCGATTGAGTTTGCCTACACCCAGTCACCTAAGAAGATGAAATCTTTTATCATGGCCATTTATCTGCTGGCCATATTCCTGGGCAATTTCTTCACGTTCCTCGTCAACCATTTCATTGAAATTATACATAAACCCGATGGCACCTCCATGCTGGAAGGCCCTAACTATTACTGGTTCTTCACAATATTGATGTTCGTGACGGCCATACTCTACATTTTCTACGCCAAACATTACAAAATGAAAAATTATATTCAGGACGAAGAACCTGACGAAAACCTTAATAACACAACGGATTAACCATCGCATACATATTAAGTGAGCATTGAAAGAGGTAAATCATGCAATCACGTAGAGCTTTTCTGAAATCGCTGGGAATGGCGGCCTCCGCCCTGGCCGTCCCCGGCTGTATGAGTCTGTCTGCATCAAACGCCAAACGTCACGGTACCCATCCCAACATTGTTCTCATACTGGCCGACGACCTGGGCTACGGCGATCTCTCCTGCTACGGCAGCGAGACTATCAACACCCCCCACCTCGACGCCCTGGCCGCCAACGGCATGAAATTCACCAATTTCTATGTCAACACCCCCGTTTGCAGCCCGACCCGCTGTGCCTTGCTGACCGGGCGCGACCATCTCCGCTGCGGCGCGGATGTCGTCTTTACGGATAAAACCCCAGGCCGCGGTCTGCCGCTCAATGAAATCACCATCGCCGAAGTCCTAAAAACCAAAGGCTACGCGACTGGCATTTTTGGCAAATGGCATCTCGGCTTTCTCGAAAAATACAATCCCCTGAATCAAGGCTTTGACGAGTTCGTCGGTCATCTCGGGGGCTATCTGGACTATCAGTCCCGCTCTGATGCCCTGGGCGAATACGATTGGTGGCACGGCAAGAAAAAGACACAGGAAGAAGGCTACTCCACCCAATTGATTGGCGATTACAGTTGTAAATTCATCGAAAAAAATGCTGATAAACCCTTCTTTCTGTTTATGTCGCACCAGGCCCCGCACAGCCCCTATCAGGGGCCTGATGATCCGCCGTTGCGCAAAGTCGGCGAGGCTTTCAGCAAACGCCAAAGCGAAGAAGAACGCGATGCCAAATATATTGAAATGGTCGAAAGTATGGATAAAAGCATCGGCCGCGTCATCGAACAGGTCCGAAAACTCGACCTCGATAAGAATACGCTCATTTTCTTCATGTCTGATAACGGGCCCAGCTATCTCGCCGGCAGCGCCGGCAAACTCCGCGGAGGCAAACACTCCCTTTTCGAAGGTGGCATTCGCGTGCCGGCTATCGCCGCCATGTCCGACAAAATCGACAAGGGCCGCATCGTTCACGATCAGGTCACCGATCTGGACATCTTCCCCACCATCATGGCCATGACTGACGCCGCTCCGCCGGCCGGCATACCGCTGGACGGCACAGACCTTTCACAAATGCTGTTTTACAATCAGCATCTCGCGCCAAGGATCCTTTACTGGGAATACCTCAAATGGCGTGCCGTCCGGCAGCAGCAATGGAAGCTGGTCATGAAACAAAAAGGTGAAACGAACGAATACGAAACCTTCCTTTTCAATATCGAAAAGGATATGGCGGAAGAAAACAACCTCGTCGAACAACATCCAGAGATCGTCAACCGTCTTAAGAAACACCATCAGCAATGGCGTACAGAAATCGCCAACGATCCGCTTGACCGGCTGCGTCAAAAGCAAACCGACTAATCCCCCTTGCCGGCAGAGACTTTTCAATTAGACCCAAAGGGTATGAGAATTCCCGCCAGGGCCAGTCGTAAAGGCTTTGCCCGCAAATAGTTATGTTTGGACAAAACGGGGATTTTCAATCGAAACGAGTATACCATCAACTCCCCGGCATTTTCGCCGAGGGGATTTTTACCCAATTGGGTAAAAACTCCTGGCAGGGCCGGGCGTAAGCTTTTTACCCGATGGGGTACACATATCCTGAGCCTACTTCAGGACAAACCTGATCACTGTATCCAGTTCATCCGCCGGCTCTGCCGGTAAGTCGACCACCAGCGATTTTCCACCTCGCTTAAACTTGACCGACGCGCGACTCGTAAGCAGTTGCACCGACTCAACATCATTTCCCGGCACATCCACCTCGATCTTTCCGCTTTCAGGCCAGTCGAAAACATGTGCATACAGGTTTCTGTCGCGTTTGGTATAGTGTCCCCATTCCGGCTTTTCGAGATCAGCATAGCTTGCCCCGTAAATGCTCTCGCCGTTGGCTTTCATCCACCTACCGATTTCCCTGAGCCGCAAGACGCTTTCCTCCGGCACACTCCCGTCCGCCTTCGGGCCGATGTTCAGCAGGTAGTTGCCCCCCTTGCTGACATTGCCCACCAGCAGCCCCAGAAGCTCGCGGGTCGACTTCCAGTTGTCGTCGTGTTTGCTGTAGCCCCATGTATCATTGATAGTCGCCGGCGTCTCCCAGTCATCCTTCATTATCTTGCTCGGATATCGGTTATCCTGCATCGTCAGGTAATCCGCCCTACCGCTGCCGATCCGCTTGTTTATGATGCACTGCGGCTGCAGATCGTGTATCATGTCAATCATCTCATCAAGCTGCTCTTCGGTCACTGAAGTCTTTTGCCGGCTCGTCCACATATCGAACCACATGATCCCCAGCTCGCCGTATTTCGTCAGCAGTTCACGCACCTGCGGTATGCACTTCTCTCGCCAGTAGGGCGCGAACCGCTCATAATTGATCGTACAATAGCTCCCTTTCTTGTCCTGGAACCTGTCAAAGTCCCAGTCGTTGCCGTCACCGCCTGGATGCCTCCAATCCTGCCAGTGTGAATAATAGAAGCACAGCTTGATCCCGTGTTTGTCGCATGCCTTCCGCAGATCGACCATCGGGTCCCTGCCCCACGGCGTGCTGTCCACCACGTCATAATCGCTCACCTTGCTGTCGTACATCGCGAACCCATCGTGGTGCTTGGCCGTGATCACGATGTATTTCATGCCCGCCTCTTTGGCAAGTGTCACCCACGACTCCGCGTCAAACTTGGTGGGGTTGAATTGATCCGCAAGCTTCTCGTATTTCGCGTTTGGGATCTTGTTTTTACTCATGATCCACTCGGCATACTTTCCCCGGCATTTCTGGCCCTCGAACTCGCCTTCAGCCACCGAGTACAGCCCCCAGTGAATGAACATCCCGAAACGAGCCTCGCGCCACCACGCCATCTTCTCGTCCTGGCTCATCTCAGCCGCCTTAGAATCCAAACCAACCCCCGCAACCATGACCACCATCATCAGCATACTTAATATCCGCTTCATAATATCTTCTCCAGTTTTAAAGTAAACTATATCATTGCAGCCGAACATGCCCCCGGCATCCCGACCTCCTGCACCAATTCTACAATTAGCCCGGTTTATACGCGGGATTCGGCTTCGGCAGCTTCGCCCCCAGCCGCTTCTGCCATGCCCTGAGCATCGCGTGCAGCTCAGTCGCCTTTTCCGGCATCTTTTCGGCCAGATTGTTCTCTTCACCAATATCTTCCGCCAGGTTGTACAGCTCAACCTTGTCTTCTTCATAGAATTCGATGAGTTTCCAGTCCCGCGCACGGATCGCCGCGCCCGGCGCCCACGTTGACCCGTGGTAATGCGGATAATGCCAGTGAATCGCCTCCCTGTCCAGCTTCCGTCCGTCTCTGATCACAGGCATCAGGCTCTTGCCGTCCGCATGCAGCTTTGGTCTGAGATCGATCCACGCCATCTCCAGCATCGTCGGAAAGTAATCCATGCTGATAACCGGCTCATCGCTCACGCTTGCTGGCCGGGTCAGCCCCGGAGCTCTAATTATAAGCGGGACGCGGATACCTCCCTCGTAGCACCAGCCCTTGCCGCCTCTAAGAGGCGCATTACTGGTCGGCCCAGGCCGACTTTGCGTCGCAAGTCCGCCGTTGTCCGACGTAAAAATCACCACTGTATCTTTTTCAAGTCCCTGCTCCACGAGCATTTCCATCAGCCGACCGACATTATCGTCCATTGCCTGGACCATACTTGCGTAATCGGCCGCGTCCTGCCGCGCTCGTGTAACCGCGTCACGCTCCTTGATCGGACTTACCCTGGCCGGCTCGAGCTCCGCAGCACGCTTCTTGTATTTCTCGAAGTGTCGCGGCGCAGGCTCGATCCGCGTATGCACGGTATAGAAGGAAAGATAAGCCAGAAACGGCCTGGTTTTGTCCCGATCCTTTACAAATTTGATCGTTTCGTCAGTCAGTCGGTCTGGAAGGTATTCTCCTTTGGGGCCGTTCTCCAGATTCGGGTTCTGCCACGGAGAATAATACCCTCCGCTGGGGCCACCACCGTCCCAGCCTCCCTTGTTGATATCAAATCCATGGTTTTCGGGCCAATACCCCTTACTTCCCAGGTGCCACTTTCCGGCAAAAAACGTCTGGTACCCGTTATCCTTGAGCACCTCGGCGAATGTAAACTCGTCATGAGGCAGCCTGTGCTGGTCCTGCGGCGTTATCAGCTTCGGATTTCTCTTTTTGTGTCCCGCTATCCAGTCGGTGATATCCACCCGCACCGGGTGCCGTCCCGTCAATATCGCAGCCCGGGTCGGGGAACAAACCGGGCAAGCGGCGTATGCGTCCGTAAACTTCATCCCCGACCTGCAAAGCCGGTCGATGTTTGGCGTATCGTAAAAAGTGCTGCCAAAACACCTCAAATCTGCCCAGCCCAGGTCATCCACCAGCACAAAAAGGAAATTCGGCTTTTTCCTATCCTGTCCGAAAACACTTGCCCCAACTGCTTCGGCGGCAAACGCCCCGGCAGTCGCCATCAGGAAATCACGCCTGTTCATATTCATGATATTTCCCTTTTATACTCGTTCCGCTTGAAATGTCCCGTTTTGCCCAAACGTAATTATCTGCGAATAAGAAGCTTACGCCCAGTCCGGCCCAGGGCTTCCTGCCCAATGGCGTATAAACAAATACAACCTATAAGTTTCATATCAGACCTTCATCATTGTAAACAATTGACTGCCGCGGGGCAAAGAAAATTTCATGCCTGGCTTTTGTCATAATGCCGGTTTTGCAGGATGGGTAGATACCCGATACGAAGTAGCGGGGGAAACGCAGTTACAGGAAAATAATCTTTCTATCCGCATGGGCATCATCTTCACTTTGCTCGACACCCCCCTAATCCAAAATATCCATCCGCTTCAGCCAATATAGACCATGTACCATAAAGGTCTACCTTTAACAAAGGATTATTGGTAGCATATTGATATAGGTTTAA
>CAYZXY010000120.1:0-6670 GCA_964482555.1 uncultured Pirellulales bacterium | reverse complement strand
TTCAGGGGAAATCGTGCCATAATCAAAAATCCTTTCAAAAATAATTAGAAAAATTCCATTATTATACTCATTGTCTGTTAAATGTGGAAAGCTATCATTCAGAACCTAAGCCAGACAATCCAGCAATTATCATCCCTGCGATACCTAAGCCCCAAATAGTAAAGTACACGACCGGGTTTTGAACTGTCGTAAGAATATACGTAGGCAAGTGATGGTTTACAATTCGGCAGTATTGGCTTGGAAAACTGCCGAATTTATCAAACCCAATAAATATTGCAAACTGGGGTTACAAAAATATTCCACGAAAAGGCCTTTTTACTACAATAGATCAGGTTGTATCGCTGAGTTTACGGACTTAGGGGATGACTGTGAATAAAAAAATTAGATATAACTTTTTCAACAGAATTCCCTGGATCTAAAATGTCACCATAAAATAAAAACCAGCCACAACGAGGACCACTCCGGCTATCCAGCGAATTGTAACATCAGCGCCCTTGGCGGCGAGGCTGACCTTGCTTAACGAAATTCCAAGAAGGACGGCTCCCAGCGGCAGGCTGAAACCAACAGCGAACATCGCCAGCATCAGTGTCGCCCAGAAGACTTTCCCTTGCAGAATTGCCGCTCCAATCACAATGAAAATGCCCGGATTGCATGGCAGAGAACTAACAGCAACAATCCCGCCCAGAATAAGGCCGGCCAATATCACTCCGGATTTTCCCAACCTGCTTTTGATTCCATCGAACTTGCCAAATGAGAGTTTAAAAGGCAATAGGTTAAGGGCTGCCAATCCGAGAAATACGGCTACGATTCCAGCAAAGACCTTCCAGTATTGCCCCAGAGCATTTTGGGCAACCTGACCGACAAAGCCAGCAATCCCGCCAACAATCATCAGTGAGATAATTGTTCCCAGGGTAAAGAGCAAAGCGGTTTTTACGGCCGTTTTTCGGTTGTCATTGGCTTGAGCACCGGAATAGCCAACCAAAATCCCCAATGCCGGTAACGTACAGCAGGCACTGGTGGCGGCGCTTACTACGCCAAGCAATAAAGCGAAGACCAGACCCAAAGGTTGGGAAGCTACTTGCTGTAATGTATTCGTAACATATTCAAGCATTATAACCTCCTTATTGAACTCTGGGACCTACAGGGGCTGGACCGCAACCAGATGGCCCGCAGCCAGATGGCCCGCAACCTCCTGCTTGAGATGAAGCTACATAAGCCTGCAAGATTTTCTCTTCGGTTATGCCTCCGGACACCGCCCCCATGCCGCGGCCTTTACTCATGATCAGCATACCCGGCAACGGTAACTGAGCGGCAAGATTGGCATATTCCTGCGAACCCGATTTTAAGGTGTATAAACCGATTTTTGCACCTGTCGCTTTTTTTATTTTCTGCTCAGCGGACGCGATTGCATCTGTGGTTTCCTTCCCGACTAAATCACTGCCTTTGGCGGGAAGAAAAACAAATACCGCATCCTGATTAACCGCGACGGTATTCAGTGATGCAAGTGAATCCAGAGAATCGCCCACACTTTTCTCCTCAACAGCTTTAACGGCTGGTTCCTGTTTGTCAACAGGTTTTGCCGTGGTCGGCTGTTCGGTTATTTCTTCATCCTTGGCCGGAATGGTCGAAAGCTCCTCTTTTTCAATAGCCGCGGCATCCGGCTTCCGTTGGCTTGCTTCATTTGCAATCGGGTCCGCAAAAGCAGTTGCCGTAACAACCGGGGTTGCCGATTCCTTATTCATTGCTTTATACGCAAAAATACTGCCTACCGCCAGCAGCACAACCAGGCATATTGCGACTTTCAGTCCTTTATTACCCGAAGGGTTTCCGCAATCGCATCCCGGGCCACAAACCACATCTTTTTCTGTTTTTTTCATTGGATTCTCCTTTACAAATAATGTTTCATTGGATTTAATTCCCAGAAAGCTACTTAGCTCATCTCTGGAAGGATATTTACCTTTACTAATGAGAATGCCATTGGCAAGAATGATCGGCAGACATTCGTTACCCTCTTTTTTAAGCGATTCCTTTACCAATTCATGACGGGTAAAAGCAGTAGGGTTAGATAAAAGACCAAATCTTTCAACTTCCACATTTTGGCCTTTCAGCCAATCCAAATCACTGGAAAACTGCACCAGTGCAGGGTTGACATTCGGGCCGCAGACACCACTCGAACAGCACATCGGCGGATCGTAAATTTCCAATTTCAACTTTTCCATAAATATTTCCCTTTTTTGTGTATTGTTATTTACAGTTATTTTACGTTTTGCCAGGGAATAACCGCCGTTTTGGCGGCGATGGCCTTAACCTTTTTAATATGTTCTGCTTCCTGCGCACGCCTGTAAGCGAGAACAGAATGACGAATTGAAAGCGGCAGCAGGCTTCGATTGACAATCCACGCATAAGGAGAAATTCCCGCCCGCTCCAAATCTTTATGCAAATCAGAAGCCTCCTGCACCGGCGTAGCCTCGGGCAGTGTCACAATCATAATTTTAGTATATTTAGCATCGCGAATTCTCGGCAGCAGGTTTTTGACTTCATCGGAAACAGTGGATTGATTTCTGGATGCATCACGGTGATAGGCTTGTGTTGCGTCAAGAAGCAAGAGGGTATGACCTGTCGGTGCGGTGTCAATAACCACCACTGAATTATTCGCTTCTTCAACCACTCGCGCAAAAGCCCGAAATACCGCAACCTCTTCGGTACAGGGAGACCGCAGGTCTTCTTCAAGCAGTCGCTTGCCTTCTTTATCAAGCTGTGCACCGGCCTGCTGCATCACTTCCTGCTGGTACAATTCCGTTTCAACTTTTGGGTCGATTCGACTGATGCGGAGATTTTTATACTTATTGGCGAGGGAAAAATCGATATGTGAAGCAGGATCGCTGGTGGTCAAGTGAACCTGCAAACCGCTATCCGCTAACTGCACGGCCATCGCTGTCGCCAATGTCGTTTTTCCAACACCGCCTTTACCCATTGTCATGATGATGCCGGATTTCATATCAAGATCGTTTACAAGTTCATCAATATTTATTGTTCCGGCAAGAACATCTCCATTAAATGTGCCTTCAGTTTCCGTCTGTGTGAAATTTTCAGGCGAGAAAAGGGTCTTTAACGCACTGATTCCCATGGGGCTGATCGGAGACAGTGGGATTTCTGCTCGCGGCAACGTTGACAACTCCGCTGGGATATCTTCAATGACCTGGATTTCTTCCTGACGCATAATGGATGCGACTTCGTCATCGCACGCCTCATCGCCTAAAACACCGTTGATAGCAAGCCATTGATTTTTGACACCCAACCCATTCAGTTCCTGACTGGTTCTTTGCGCTTCCGCTATAGAGTGTTTATCGGCTCGGGCGACAAGAATTAGCCTAGTCATAGTGTCATCCGTGAGAGCCTCAAGTGTTGCTTCAAATTGTTCTTTTTGCCCCTTCAAACCGGACATCGGGCCAAGGCAAGAAGAGTTTCCACTGCTGGAAGCGAGATAGCCTTTCCAGGCCGCCGGCAACTGCAAAAGACGAAGTGTATGACCAGTGGGGGCAGTGTCAAAAACGATATGATCATATTCTGCAAATTTTTCCGTATCCGTCATAAGTCTTGAAAATTCATCGAAAGCCGCCACTTCGACGGTACAACCGCCTGAAAGCTGCTCTTCAATCTCCGCAACCGCCGCATCCGGCAAAACCCCTCGATAGGGACCGACAACTCGCTCCCTGTAGTCTGCGGCAGATTGGCGGGGATCAATATTCAATGCACATAATCCGTTGCTATCCGGCACAGCCGCAGGGTGCGAATTAAGCGAGATACCGAGAACCTGCCCAAGATTCGATGCGGGATCGGTACTCACTATCAAGGTGTTCTTTCCCTGTTCAGCCAACGCTAAAGCCGACGCGCAGGAAAGCGATGTTTTACCAACGCCGCCTTTTCCCGTAAAAAATAAAAAACGTGGCGAATTATGCAAAAATGATACGTTGATACTATCTTCTTTTAGCAGCATGGAGCACCCCCTTTGCAACATTGTGTACTAATGTTTGACGTTTTATTATATGGAGTACAGGTTTCATTTGCGGAAATATCCAGAAATGTCATCAGTTCCTCTCTGGATGGATAGGTGCCTCTGCTAACGATATACCCATTTACAAGAACCAGCGGAAGACATTCATTACCTTCTTCCTCAAGTGCGTTTTTGACTGATTCCTGACCGGCAAATGCGGCAGGATTAGATGAAAGATTATACCTCGCAACATCCACATTTTGAGTTTTCAACCACTCCAGAATACTGGAGAACCTCGTTAGTACCGGGTTGATATTGGGTCCGCACACCCCGCTTGAACAACACATTGGCGGGTCATACACTTCTAACTTTATCTTTCGCATGGATTATCCTTCTTTTGATAGAGAAATAATTTTTAAGTTCATGATGTTTCAATATCGACTGACCACCGCGGACAAACGGGACCATCCTTCTTAAATTCAGCAACACTCATTTCGGTGAGTGGATGATAAACCAAGTGCTTGAACAAATCCGGGGCGATGGTTGCATAATGAGCCCCAGCCATGCTGACCAGATGAACCTGCTCGACATTTTTAAAACTCGCCGCAAGAACACGGGTTGGCAAATCGTGCATTTTGAATAGATGTACAATGTCCGAGACAATGGCCGTACCGTTACTGGCGATATTGTCAAGTCGATTGACATACAGGGCAACAAAATCGACTCCCGCACGAGCGGCTATCAAAGCCTGGGGCTGAGTGAAAACCGCCGTGGCAGTAATGCCGACACCCCTTTTCTTCAGTTGCATCATCGCTTGGATGCCGGCCGGAGTTACCGGAACCTTAGCATAAAAAGGTTCGCCGGCAAGCTTCTGCAAAGCCATCGCCTCTTGAATGATGCTTTCGGGAACATCGCATGATGTTTGAATATGCAGCATTCGTTGCGAACCAATAATACGGCGAATATTGCGTATCAGCGAATCAAAAGGCTTGTCTTCACGGGCAACAATTGATGGATTTGTTGTTACCCCTGCAATGGGGTAGCAATCTACCATAGATTCGATGATCTCAGCATTGGCGCTATCCAGTAAATAATTCATATTTTAATACCTCACACAGAAATTGCACTCAATTCGCCCGGATGCTTTCGATGGAACAATCGCTGCCAACATTTTCATAAATATCGTTTATATTCTTTCTCACGTATAAATATTATCGGGCAATTGCTCGATAAATATCTTAATCTCGTCGCGAACTCGCCTGTAAATGTCCAAAGCTTCTTCTTCGGTTTTGGCTTCCTTCGCCAGTCTGGGCGGGTCATCAAAGCCGACATGTACTATTTTTGTTTTGCCCGGAAACATTGGGCAGCTTTCATGGGCACTGTCGCAAACAGTCACCACATAATCAAAATCAATATCTTTCAATTCATTCAGATGTTTCGGATGATGCCCGGAAATATCCACACCTGCCTCGGCCATCACCTTCACGGCATTGGGGTTGAGGCCGTGAGTTTCGATACCGGCAGAATACGGCTCTACACAATCGCTTTTCAGGTGCCTTGCCCAGCCCTCGGCCATCTGACTCCTGCAGGAATTGCCCGTACATAAAAAAAGAACTTTTAATTTGTTTGCCATATTTTAAGCTCCCTTTTCAATTTTGATGGTTATATCTTTCGGCAAAGCTAAGCCCGCGGCAACTTGCATCGCTTTAAACAACCCAACTGGCACTGCACAGCCGGCACAACAACCCGTAAGAACGTCTTGTGCCGCAGTCATAATCACTGCAGGCCCACCCGGATTGATTTCCTGATAGGCATCAATAGAACCTTTTTCTCCGATCACTTTGGTCAACTTAGCAATTTTGTCGCAATGCGTGCTAATATCAAAAGTTACGTTCTGGCTATCTGTGCTATTTACTTGTGCCGTTGTATGTAAGCCACATATACCGGCATCAATATCAACTATTGCTTTCATATTATTTTAGTCCTTTTGTAGCATTCGCATAGTTCATCTCTGCTCATTTTTTGCATTTTCCGCAATTGTTTGGCATCGTCTAAAATTCTTTTGTCTTTCTTTAAATGCCTTTGAAGCCAGCCGAGTATTTCGCGGGATTTTAGATCGCCGCTGGCTAACCGATAGTATATCCAACGGCTTTCTTTTCTTGTTTCAACCAATCCGGCCTGCCGTAGGATGGACATGTGCTTCGATACCGTCGATGGGGCCAGTCCCAGCATCTCGATAATTTGGCAAACACAAAGTTCACCATCGGCTAATATCATTAACGCCCGAATCCGGTTTTCATCTGACAGAGCTTTTGTAATATTTAGTACTTCAAGCATCGGCTATATATCTCCAATAATTCGTCATATAACGAAGTATTGTATACACTGAAAAAGATGCCGTCAAGTTCATTTATTTAAAAAATTTGCATATATTCCATGAAACTTGCCGCAACCTCTTGTTTTGCAATATGTTATCGAATTTTTTGGATTTTTGGTTGTTTATGATTATGCGGTACACATAATCAATCTTGTAACCGTTCACAGAAATTCCATAAATAACTTAATTTGTTAAAATAGGCAACTTGCGCTTTTGCATCCCTTGTGTTACAAACAAGCAATGCAAGATAAACTGAACTTTTGCAAAATTGAAAATTTGGAGTTCAAATGGGCTTTTTG
>CAYZXY010000119.1:2707-6886 GCA_964482555.1 uncultured Pirellulales bacterium | reverse complement strand
TCCGCACCGGTTGTCGCGGTCATCGTAATTGCCGTATCGCTGAGAGCGGCAGGAACGGATGCCCAGGTCGCCGGATTCGGCGTAGGCGGCGTGATATCGGCAAAGACAATATAGCCGACCTGTTCGGCGGTATGATCCCGTTCAGTATCGGCGGCGACGTCTTCATCAATCGCCAGCTTCAACTGAGTATCCGAAATCGCGTCCGCATCGTACAGAATGGACCAGCCGCCGTTGCCGCCATCCATGGCCGCCTGACTGAGAATGGCGAATCCGGCGCCACTGACGCCGCTGACGGAATAGGTATATGGCGGGCTGTTCGTCACGCCTTGTACACTGTCTCCGCCCAGAGCGGCGGCAAACGGGATGCCGTCAACAACACCGCTGCCGGCCTCGATGATAATGAAACCAACGGTTTCATTGGAACGATCCGGATCAGGATCTTCACATGTCGTCTTGCCGACAAAGATATTGGTCCCATCAGGCGGATCGGCCACGGTTGCGCCGCGACACCAGAACACGGAGAAGTCCGGATCGTTATAACTCATGACCTGACCCAGAACCACTGGATTGGTATAACTGTTGACCGGGGTGACCTGCTGGCCGACCCAGGAACTGTCACTGTCGGTAACGGTAGAAGTATAACTGGCCGCTTCCATCGTCACGCCATGGTCAACGCTGTTATAAACGCCTTCTTCAACCACCATATAATATACCGTCGTATCGCCGGGGGCCATACCACCGGCGGGATCGACGCGAACATCAAAGCTGCTGCCCGCGGCATTACGAATTCGAACGACCATCGGATCGTCGGCGCTGGTATAGAGCGGAGTCGCGACCACAACCATGGAATCATAGGTTTCCGTCAGCGTAATCGTCGCCCAGCTATTCGTCGCGGTTGTCATACCAACCGCAAGTTTCGGATCAACCGGATCGGTCGTTGCGTTTTGACTGCTTGAAACCGAACCGATATTTCCAACGGCGTCCCGCATGGTGACGGTGTAGGTATACGTCGTATCCGGCAGCAAGCCATAATCGGTGTAGGTCGCCGAGGAAATCCAGCCGCTGTCCGTACCGCCGGGATTGCCACTGGTTTCATCGAAGAAGTACAGAACCGGTTGCGTTACATCACTGCCGGTCGTGGCCGTCATGGTAATCGCCGTCTGACCGAGGGCGGTGGGAACGGTCTCCCAGGTCGCCGGGTTGGGCGTCGGCGGGTCAAGGTCGTTAACCTTGAACAGAAGTTTGATGCCGCTCCAGTGTAAAAGTTGAGCATCGGTAACTGAGTCAACGCCCATACGGAAACCTACGCCGCCGGCCTGGCCGATCATCTCGTAAGGACCGTCAACAATGGAGTTGCCGGCCTCAGAAGCCCAGTTTTTAAACGATGTCGTACCATCAAAAGGATCGTCAAAAAGAAATGCCGTAGTCGATCCGAGAATCTCAAAACGCAACACATTCGTTTTCGGCTGATTCTTTGTTTGAATATCCGCTACAGAAATTATCCAGTCTTCGGTCACATCGGTCATGCCGTCAAAGAGCGAAATCGTTACATCGAACTGCTCATCGTCTTGCGGACGGTTAAGCGCTCCGCGAGGATTCAATCCGTTATCACCGTTAACGTCCTGAATATCAATATTGGTTTCCGGCAGTGGATCGACGTCGTAAGCATCGATGGATATCACCAGATCAAGCGAGGTTCCGCCAAAATCCAGTCCGTTCCATGTCAGCATCAAATCCGATACCGTCGCACCGTTAACAATAGCGCCCGAATCCGGCAGCAACGTGCCGTCAGTGCTGTTGTCCGTCACGCTCAAATCGAATTCGATCTGCGTCATTTCCGCAAAGCCGTTAATTTCGGTGCTGTACGAGCTTTCCATTAAACCTTCCGCAAAGGCTTTAACGACATAATAATATGTAACAAACAGATTAACGTTTGCGTCTTGATACGAGCTTGTTGTTACCATATTTTCGGTTACCCTGGCATAGGGGCCGCCCGCAATTTCGGAACGATAGACATGATACCCCAGCAACTCAGGTTCGGTATTGTCGTCCCAGTCCAGGTCGATATACCCGGGTCCGGTCGTAGCCGACACATTGGCGGGCGTCGCCGGAGGCGATATGACCTGTACCGGGTCGCCGCCGCCGCGAGCGCTCTCGGCCGGGCCGGTCCCGCCCGGCAGACCGGTCGTCGGCTTGATTACGATCTTATCGATATATGTCGCATCCTCGCGCATCCAGATATTCACCCGATGCACGCCGGCATGAGGCACGTCGAACGCCTGACCGCCCTTCCAGTTGTAGGTTCCGTCCACATCGAAATTTGCGATGAGATTCAGGCTGTCGATTTCCTGCATGTCAAGACCGCCGTGACAGGAATTACCGCTGCCGTTGGGGCCATGGCCTCGAACGTACATATAATATGTGCCGGCCTGGTCGAACTTCACATTGTAACCCAGACGCGGACTGACGTCCGGAGCATACAGACTGTTGATCTGTTTGCCGGCATTTGGCACATGCATGGCGCCGGTTCCGCTATAGCCGGCGATACTGTTGATAAACGTCCAACTCTGGCTATACATCGTTCCGGTAACATTATGATCGAAGTTCTCGGCCTCAATGGAAACCGAGCCGTCCACTTCCTGAATAAAATAGCCGGGGTGGGTGGTCGGCGCAGTATAATTGACCGGACTCGAGAAAGCGGTCTCGTTCCCAAGAGCATCCCTGACTTTCACGCGATAAGTATATTGCGTATCGGGAGCCAGGCCGCCGTCATAAAAGAGCGGACTGATTTGCCAGCCGCTGTCGCTGCCGCCGGGATTGCCGCTGGTTTCTTCAAAGTAATATTCCAGCGGATAACTCGTATCCGTTGCCGGAGTAGCCTGCATCATAATGACATTCCCGTCCAGCGTTGCCGGCTCGATTGCAAATTCAGCCGGATTGGGTGTCGGCGAATCGTATTCAAGCAGCGATCTCGACCAGACCGTAAAATTGTCTATCCGGCCATCGTAATAGTTTCCGGACGCATCGCGGCCGATATAGCACTCGTCCGCATTGACGTCCTCGATATCATGAGTGAAGGCATTGTCGATCGCCCATTCGACATCATCAACATGCAGGATTACCGTATTATTATAGGTCATCAATTTGACATTCTTCCATTCTCCGGAAGGCAATGGATTCGCTGCCTGCAGGGTCTGGACATTGCCGCCGATATCGATACTGAAGGCGAGCTTGCCACTGGAATCGCTGGGGCTCAGCCAGGCGGTATCGCCCGTGGTCGAATTTGAAAAGCTAATCAATTTCTGGTCGTTGGCGCCGCCGTCCCATTTGACGTCAAGGTCGAATGTGATCGTTTCGAAATTACCGATACTGCGATGCAGATCGACAAAATCGTCCGAGCCATCGAGTTCCAGGGCCGTTCCGCCGTTGTCGGCGACATAAACCGGACCATTAATCAGCCGGCCCCACGTCGCGCCGTAGGTATCCCAGATACGGTAATCGTCCTGTTTTTCGAAAAGGTATTCGCTGTATAGCTGGTAGAATTCCTGATCGAGTTCCCCGGCACTCTGCCCCGAACCCCAGCTCCATACGAACCAGTAACCTTTATCGATTTCATTGTTTTTGATATAGTTTCCGTCAATAATACCTGTGCCATAAACCGGCCCGTTAACAATGGAGTTTCCCTTGCAAACGGCATACTCACTGATTTTGACACCATCGCCTATAAAGGCATGTTCCATGATATGGGCATCGTTTTCAATGACGCAATTATTGCCAATGACGGCATAATCGGTCACCCGGGCATCATCCCGAACAACAGCGCCGCTTTCAACGACGGCATAATCTGAAACGATCGCGTTACCCTGAACCGTACCATACACGACGGCATAATCTTCCACCCGGGCATTATCGAGAATCTGGGCGTTCGAGCCAATATAGGCCGTCGGCGAGACATACGCGGTGGGAGCGACCGTGCCGTCAATGCCTGGTGTGGGCTGCCATAGAGAAGCCTTTGGCGTCGTGCCACCCAATTGCACCTGATAGGGGAATCGATCCTGACTGGGATGACGATAATCCGCAGTCGGCCTGTCATTGAAAATCAGAATCTCCATAATGTTTTGCGGGGCCGCGACCACGATCAGATACAGTTCCTGATCGCCGGCAAGGACATCAAAGCTG
>CAYZXY010000119.1:0-2607 GCA_964482555.1 uncultured Pirellulales bacterium | reverse complement strand
GGCCGCGACCACGATCAGATACAGTTCCTGATCGCCGGCAAGGACATCAAAGCTGCCCTGACTGGACGAATCAAAGATACTCCCGTAACGCGGCGATCCATCCGATTCAACTGCAACGAAGGTCCCCATCCATTCGGAATCGTGTTCGGCGTCGTAAAAACCGACTAAGTCCGCTGTGACCGTCCCCACATTCACTTCCAGCGGACATAAGTTATACCCGTGCTGTTGAGGCGTCCGCCACTCTGGCGGTTCGTACCAACCGGTCGCCAGATACGGCACCTGTTCCAGCCGGGTTAAGTGATCGCGCGTGGTGTAAGGCAGCGTGTCGTATTTGGTTTTGTATTCGGGGTGACTGGGGTAATCCCAGGTCACATTCCGAGCCGCCATTTTCACCCATTCCTCTTCAAAAGGCGTGGCCGGACTCGGGTCTATATCTTTCATGCCCTGCGGCGGGAAAACTAATCCTTCCGCGTTTCCGGCATTCGGTCCCATGTTCCAGAGACGAGTGACGTACAGGCCCGTAAACTCCGGTTCTTCAACCAGATGGTCCCAGATCAGATAGGCATGATAATAATTACCGCCGGTAGAAGGGTACACATGGGCAAATTTCGGACAATTCGTTACGGGATTGACCTGAGGCTCACCCAGCCAGGAGACCTGAAAATTCGCATGCGACTCCCACCAGTGCCCGGTGATATTGCCCATCTGATGTGAATCCGTACCGTGGATATACTCGTGAGGATTGACGTATCCGGCGTAGGTGATGCCGTATCCCAGCCCCATCGGACTGTTGCCGCTCCAACTGCCGCTCCACCCGTTGCCGACCAGCCATTTGTATTTCCGACCGTCCCCGCGTTTTTCCAATTGTTTCGAAACCAAAGGAAGATGCTTCCCGGATTTTTCGTTCAAATAGGTATAGACCGTTTCCAGTTCCGCTAATTGACTGTTTTGAATTCGAGCGCCGATATCGTCACCCGGATCGGGATTCTCCGATTCCTTCCACATGGAACGGAAATGCGCCGACTCATACCAGCTTAAATCGGGACACAGTTCCGGATTGCCGAAAAAGGAATTGCATGGCTCAGCACTGCTGTTAGCCCAGAACAAAAACGTTCCCAGACCAACACCGCCGGCATAATTATGGGCGATATCGGTGGTATTCATCACTTCGGTATGAAAACGAAACGCCGCTATCGAACCGGTCAATGATTGGGCGCCCAGATTGATGACGGCATTGGGTCCAAAGGAAATCGAACCGGCTTGCGTTGCGACCAGAACATTATTCAGGTAATAGGAAATCTGACTGCCGTCGGAAACCGCCACCAGATGTTGCCATGTGGAACTGCCGGCCATACTGAAGGGATCGACCGTCAGATCGTAATTGACCGTATCTTCAAACCGGATCAGGATTTCGCCCGTTTCCACGGTCGGATTAATGACCCACATTTCTATGGACAATACGCCGTCGGTGATTTCCGCTGGCAGCGTATAGCCATACCCCGGCTCCATGATCATCCGCATTTTATCATTACCGTCAAAGGTCACTGCCGGCGAACCGCTCAAATTACCCTCAAACTGCGGGTATTCGCTTTTCGGACCGTCAAAGCCGAAAAAGCCGAACGACCATTTGAACGTCCCGCAGTTATTCCAGTTCAACGCGACATTGTTATCATCCCGCGCCACCATAAACTCCGCATGGTTATCGATTGCCAGTAACCCCCCGCTTTCGCTCTGCCCGACATAAATCATCCGTGCGTCAGTTTGATCCGAACCGGCTTCGAACGCTGACGGAACCGGAACAACTCCTCCCAAAATCTGCGATGTCATTGCCAGTACGGCAGCAAAGACATAAATAAAATTTTTCATAACTTATAACTCCTTGATATTATAATGCTTCCGATTGTTCTTTCTACCCGACAGGGTATATATACAAAGCAAAGGTGTTCGTGAAATCTGCCAAAACGAAAGAATACGATGCTCGCGTGCCCTGCTGGGCGGGGCCGGCCGTAAACGGTTATAATACAATCGGTTACATGTTGGCCCAACGGGCTATCCATTCAATTTGGGTACATACAAGCCCCGGAGTCTTGCACGGTAAACCGGTAAAGGAGTCACCGTGCTAAATGAATTAACCTGTTAATCTCCCGGGAAAAGAGCAAAATCAGCAAAGAAATGAAAACACCGTATGATAGCCGGACCTGCATTGATGCCATTAGAATCTCCAGATGCTTATCCTTATTATTCAGTCATTATGCCTGAGACATGAACGATCTTTTCAGTCGAGGCATCAATACACCAGTCGCGGCATTGAATGCCAAACATTTCCTGAGCAAGACGTTATGAACCAACGCCTGATACAGGCAGACCTTCGCTGCACTATATTTACCCGATTGGGTATGCGATGCCCAAAGAAGCGATGACGAGAATTTTCGTCTCATTTAGGTTAAAAACATATCGCGTTTAGATGATTAAAGATTTTTATATGTAAGATAAATACGAAAGGCAAATCTTATACAGGATATGAACATCTCCAGATTTGCCGTTTTATGCTATATATAATTGCAGAGTATAGAAATTATTATAACCAAAAAAAATAAAAAAATACCC
>CAYZXY010000118.1:0-7064 GCA_964482555.1 uncultured Pirellulales bacterium | reverse complement strand
TATTCACATAATATGGAAAATATGGTTTTTCACGTAAAAAATCACCATCATCCCACATTATCCCGGTATATTACGGATAAGCACATTGCCTGCAATTACGATAGCTTTTTTCAGCATTCGTATCTTTTCCAGTTTGACAGCCGGATTCTGCAAGAGTGGTTTCATGAACCAGGTAAAATCATCGATTTTGGCAGCGGCACGGGTCGGCATGTCCTCCAGTTCTGCCGCCGTGGATTCGACGTTACCGGCGTCGATCTTTCCGACCACATGCTGGCCATCACGAAAACCAAGCTCGACAAATCGGGCTGTAAGGCCCGGCTGATTAAGGCTGACATGACGGCCCCCTGGCCGACCAATGATATAACCATCGCAGAAAAAACGAGTTATGACTATGCGTTGTGTATGTTCAGTACCCTGGGAATGATACGAGGCCGAAACCTCAGACATCGGTTTTTAACCAATGTTCTTCACTGCCTTAAACCCGGCGGCCTTTTCGCATTACATATCCATAACTACTGGCATAATTTGTGGTATTCCGAGGGACGCTTATTTTTAGCGGGAAATACGGTAAAATGCCTGCTGGGATGGGAAGAACTCGGAGATAAGATCCTGCCGGAATACCGCGGCATAAAAAACATGTTCGTCCATGTTTTTCGTAAATCTGAGATAGAAAAACAGTTACAAACCGCCGGCTTCGATATCCTGCACAGCCTGCCGCTTAACGAGACGCGAAGCGGGATTTTGCCCGTATCTAATTTCAACTCCATTCGCGCCAATGGCTATCTCATCTTAACGCAAAAACCTGAATAATTTGATAGTTTAACATCACGATAAAATACCGTATAATTACGGTGCAAAATAGGGTTACGCGATACCGCTAAAAATAAATTCACACTGGCTTGATAACCGTTTTTCATATAATATCATTTGAGGAATAGCGAGTATGATAAACCGCAGTTCCTGTTTTTGATCATTTCAATTCTGAGATTATTGAGAATAGAGGATTTAACCATGCAAACCCCAGAGACCCCTTCCAGACGGGATTTCCTGAATACGGCGGTCATCGCGGCTACCTTGTCCATCGTCCCCAGCCACGTATTGGGCGGACCTGATAAAAAGGCACCCAGCGACACGCTCAACATTGCCGGCATCGGCGCCGGCGGCATGGGCAACGCAAATATCATGAAATGCGCGCGAAACGATAACATTGTCGCCTTGTGCGATGTGGACGACAAACGGGCAACCAAAACCTATGAGATGTTGCCGGATGCAAAACGTTATCGGGATTTCCGGGTGATGCTCGATAAGCACAAAGATATCGACGCTGTTGTCATCGCCACGCCCGACCATACACATGCCGTCATTGCGTTAACCGCCATGCAGCAGGGTAAGCATGTTTTCGTCCAGAAACCACTGACGCGGACGGTCGGGGAAGCCCGGCTTTTAACCCGGGCGGCACGTAAATACAACGTCGCCACACAGATGGGAAACCAGGGACATGCAAGCCTGGAAGTCAGAGCCTTAAAAGAATGGCTGGAAGACGGCGCGATCGGCGAGATTCATGAAGTCCATTGCTACACCAATCGGCCGATCTGGCCCCAGGCGACAGACCGCCCCCGTGCCGAAATGCCCGTACCGGCTCATCTGGACTGGGATTTATGGCTGGGACCAGCGCCGCACCGGCCCTATAACCCGGCATACGCCCCTTTCAAATGGCGCGGCTGGATTGATTTCGGCAGCGGAGCCCTGGGGGATATGGGATGCCATGTAATAGACCCTGCTTACTGGGGACTGGACCTGACCGCGCCGGAATGGGTAGAAGCCAGCCGTATCGAAATGTCCAGAGAAGCCGCGCAAGAAACCTATCCGCTGGGCTCGATCGTGCATTTCCAGTTCCCTGAGCGTAACGGAAAGCCGACCGTTCGTCTGACGTGGTATGATGGCGGTTTGCGGCCGCCGCGGCCGGATGAACTGGAACCCGACCGGGAAATGCCGCGCGAAAGCGGGACCGTCTTCGTCGGCGACAAAGGATCCATCACCTGCGGCACTTACGGTGAACATCCGCAGATTGTTCCACACGAAAAAATGAAAGCCTATCAACGTCCGCCTGCCCGCTATCCCCGCATCGAAGGCGGCAGCAACAGCATCGAAAACGACTGGATCATCGCCTGCAAAGGCGGACGTCCGGCCTGCTCCAATTTCGATTATTCAGGCCCCTTTACAGAAACGGTCCTTCTGGGCAACCTGGCGGTCCTGTATCCATACAAGAGACTTTTCTGGGATGACACAAACTTGAAAGTGATAAACGATGATAACGCCAGCCGATTCGTTAAACCGGAATACCGCGAAGGCTGGAAAATGGAGTTATAATGAACAAAAAGATTTGCATTACGATTCTGGCAGGCGTATTACTGACATGGTTTTGCGGGACAGTGTATTGTTATGGCGCTGCCGACGATTACGTGTGGTGGGAAGGAGAAGCGACGGTCGAGACCAACTTCCCCGAAGAGTCCTGGTTTTCCGCCGGGACTTTCCCCGAACGACGCGATCAATTGTCCGGCGGCAGATGGCTCTCGAATTCAGGACCCCGGAGCGGTCCGGAAGCCTACGCCCACTATAGGGTGGACATACCAGCGCCCGGCGAATACGATTTCTGGACGCGAAAATTTTGGAAGCACGGCCCCTTTAAATGGCGCTTCGGTGAGGGAGCATGGCAAACATGCGGCCGGGATGTCGCACTGGCCGACAGCGTCGATCTTAAGTTGCATGTCTGCGCCAACTGGGTGCATCTGGGACGGGTGAGTCTGGACAAAAACGAGACGACATTCGAGCTCCGGCTCCTTGCTAATCAGGGCGAGGAACTGACGGCGGCGTTCGATTGCTTCCTGCTGACCCGGTCGCCTTTTACACCGGCAGGAAAATTAAAGCCCGGCCAGAAATCCGGCAAAACCGAACCGGGCTGCTTTGCCTGGGAACCGCCGGCCGACCCTTTCACCGATGATGCCCTGCTGGATTTACGGCATCTGAATGAAAATCAAGCCGGCGATACTGGTTTCATTACGAAAAACGGGGACTTTTTTACACTGGGCAACGGCCGCAAAGTACGTTTCTGGGCGGTAAACGTCGGGCCGAATATCGCCGATCAACCTCATGCGTTAATCGACTATATGGCCGCGAAACTGGCAAAACTGGGCGTTAACGGCGTCCGCTATCATGGTCCGATTTTCGCGGCCGACGGCAATCCCGCTCAAGTCGATCGACAAAGACTGGACAACATTCACTATCTCGTCCATGCCTTGAAAAAGCAGGGGATCTATACCTCGTTGAGTTTTTATTTCCCGCTCTGGTTTGACGTCAAACCACATTATGGTATTGCAGGGTATGAGCAAACGGAAAATAAAATTCCGTTTACGCTGCTGTTTTTTGAACCGCGCATGCAGCAAATCTATAAAAGCTGGGCGAAGGCCTTGCTGACGACAAATAATCCCTATACCGGCCGCCCCTTGAACAGCGAACCGGCCGTAGCCATGGTGGAAATCCAGAATGAAGACAGCCTGTTTTTCTGGACCTTCACCGAACAGAATATCCCTTCGCCGCATCTGGAAAGACTGGAAAAGCTTTTCGGCGCCTGGGCCGCGAAAAAATATGGTTCCGTCCAAAACGCGATTGACGCCTGGAAATCGCAGCATGAACGAGATAATCCCGCTAACGGACGGGCCGGGCTGCATTCGGCGTGGTTTATGACACGCGACGGCGTTCAAAACGCCCGCGAAAAAACAAAACGCCTGCAACATCAGGTACGGTTTTTGTGTGAATTGCAGCACGGTTTTTATCAGGACATGACCGATTACTTCAAAAGCGAGCTGGGCCTGCGGAGCCTGGTCGTCGCCGGCAACTGGAAAACCGCCGACGCCCTGATGCTCGACGCCATAGAAAGATACACCTACACCGCCGGTGATGTCATGGACCGGCACGGTTATTTTTCCGGACCGCATTCGGGCGATGGCGCCGGCTATTCCGTTCGCAAGGGGCATACCTGTAGCGATCTGGCCGCGGTCCATGTCCCCTGGCGGACACCGGTGCAGGAAGTTCTGGTAACCGGTTATCCGCAGATTATCTCCGAAATCGGCTGGCCGAACCCCAACCGCTTTCGTGCCGATATGACATTGATCGCCTCGGCCTACGCCTCGCTGCAGGGCATTGACGGTCTGTTCTTCTTTTGTGTGGATAACTGCTTCATTAATGATACCTCGCTGGCCAAATTCACCACCACCTCGCCCGTGACTGCCGGGGCTTTCCCGGCAGCGGCCCTGGCCTATCGACGCGGCGACATACGGGAAGCCGAGATCGTTTTCCTTGATGCTGTGGGCAAAACCCGACTTCTGGACATGAAACCGGAAACAGCGGCCTCTGCCGAAGCTTTCGACGAACTGCGCAAAAAGGACATACCCGATAACGCCAGAACCGCCGGACTGGAGCATGGCTTCGACCCCCTGGCCTTCTTCGCCGGCAAAGTGCAACGATCTTACGAAAACTCAGTAACCACCTCTGCTGCCGACCTGACCCGGTTTATCAACCGGCAGCGGGAAATCGTGACCAGCAAAACGGGCGAACTTCAATGGAATTACGGCGACGGCCTGGTGACCGTCAACACCCCCCGCTGTAAAGGAGCAACCGGATTCCTCCAAAATGCCGGAGCGATTGAGCTAGGTGGTGTGACCATTGATTGCAAAAATGAATACGCCAGCGTCATGGTCATCGCACTGGACGACAAAAACATCGAATCATCGCAAAAAATCCTGATTCAAATCCTCACGGAAGAAAAACCCTACGGCTTCCGCGCCGAAAACGGCCGCATTGTCGATCTCGGAGAAGCCCCGTTTCAGATTATAAAGATGGCATTGACCCTGACGCTGCCCGCTTCTTCCAATAGCACTCGGATGTACGAACTCGACGAAAACGGATATCCTCAAAAATCACAAACTATCAAACCACAAAACGGCATACTCACCATCCAGACAGCGCCGAATGCCATGTACACTATCATTGATCGAAAAGGATAACTCCATGAAACCGATACAAATCCCACTCATCGTCCTGACCGTCTTGTTTCTTCTGAACGGCTTCTGCGACGCCGAAACGCTGGACACCCATACCCCCACCGATGCGCATAACCAGTGGCGGCTGGGCGTCCAGGCTTACACCTTTCGAAAATTCACCCTGTGCGAGGCGATTGATAAAACGGCCGAGCTGGGTCTTAACTGGATGGAAATCTATCCCGGCCAGAAACTCAGTCAGGAAAATCCCACGCCGTTCAATCATTATTCCTCCGCGGAAGACCGTAAACAGGTCAGGGACAAAATGGCCCGGCATAACATCCGCCTGGTCAGTTACGGCGTGGTTGGATTGCTGAACGATGAGACTGAATGCCGGAAGGTCTTCGAGTTCGCCAGAGAAATGGGAGCCGAATGCATCGCTTCAGAACCGCCGGCCCAAGCCATCGACCTCATCGACAGACTCGCTCAGGAATACAAAATCGCCGTGGCGTTTCATAACCATCCCCGCAGAACGGACCGCCCGGATTACATCTACTGGAATCCCGACGAAGTGATGAAGCTGCTCGAAGGTCGAAGCAAGTGGCTGGGCCTCTGCGCCGACACCGGCCACTGGACACGCTCAGGCATCAAACCTCTTAATGCCGTCCGCCAAACGCACCATGGCATTAAGTATTTCCATCTCAAGGATTTGAACGAATTCGGCAAACACAAAGCCCACGATGTCGTCTGGGGCACGGGCAAATCCGGCATCAACGACTGCCTCAAGTTTCTCGACAAAACCGGCTGGCAGGGCTATTTCTCCATCGAATACGAACACAACTGGGACAACTCGATTCCCGAGATCAGAAAATGCGTAGCCCATTTTAACGACATGGCCCGCAAACTTGACGATTCCGGCTGGCGGCATCTCTTTAATGATAAGCTCAGCAATGCCCGGCTGCGGCGGGACTCATGGACCATCGAAGATCAGGTTCTCACCCGGCATGGCGGCGGTTATATCTGGTCGCAGGAGCAATACGGCGATTTCATTCTTGACCTTGAATTCAAAATCTCGCCCAAAGGTAACAGCGGCATCTTCTTCCGGGCCGGCAGCCTGAACGACTATGTCCAGAACTCGCTCGAACTGCAAATCCATGACCAGGGCGACGGCCATCATTACGGCCAGTGCGGTGCGATATATAACTGTTTGCCGCCGAAAGTGGAAATGGGACCAATGGCGGGCGGTTGGCATCATGTCACGATCAAGGCCCGGGAGCCGATGGTGTATGCCGTCATAGACGGGAAAATAATCATCGAAATGAATCTCGATGACTGGAATGAACCCCATAAAAATCCCGACGGCACCAGAAATAAATTCAACAAAGCCCTTAAGGACATGCCCCGACGTGGCCATATCGGCTTCCAGGACCACGGCGACCCCGTCTGGTTCCGCAATATAAAGATAAAGTCTCTGGAAAAGACAAAGAAATTACGTTAGTGTTAATTCTTGAGCAAAATCGTATTGGGTATATCTCCTTCAAAAGGGTTCGATTCAATAGAATCGCTCACATCGAGTAATGAATATCTATAAAAATATCCCCGTCGATCTTCCCGATGAACTCTTCGAAACGATTCATCATTCAGATTCCATCAAGATCGAACGCATCGTCTCACATGGACACTGCTCGCCGCCGGACTTCTGGTACGACCAGACACAAAATGAATGGCTCGTCGTCCTCGATGGCGCCGCCCGCATACAATACCCCGACGGCAGCACAATCGAGCTGTACAAAGGCGACACGCTCAACATACCCGCCCATACCAGACACCGCCTTGCCTGGACCGACCCTGACCACCCCACCATCTGGCTGGCTGTTTTCTATAATTATACTTGTTCCGATTGAAAATCCCCGTTTTGTCCAAACATAACTATTTTCGGAAAAAAACTTCACGACTGGCCTTGGCGGGAATTCTCATACCCTTTGGGTATAGTTCTACTTCTTGCAATGTCAAATCACACCATATATA
>CAYZXY010000117.1:0-7112 GCA_964482555.1 uncultured Pirellulales bacterium | reverse complement strand
AACAAAACTATAACCAATTGTCCCTATTCGAGTTATAATGGGATAGTACTGATTTAAAATAATCTATTATACCATACTAATGAACAAGCAAAGAGATGTCTATGGCAAAGCGGAAAACCATCAGTCCGGCAGAAAAAGTTCAAATCATTCGCAAGCATCTGGTGGAGAAGGTGCCGTTCTCAGACCTGGTCGACCAGTACGGCTTTCAGTTTCCAACTTCTGGTGGGGCAAGGCCCAACCCTTCTGGCTCCTAACTCCTGGTGGGTGAGGCTTTCCACCACCCTGAGTCCCACATCTTACATTTTTTCCGCCGGCCACAAATCACGATACGGCACCTCGACATGCTTGCCGTCCATTTGCAATGAGACCGTCTGGCGTTTGCGGTGGATGCGATGAACGACGCCCGTACTCCGCAGCGGCAAGGCATACGCCGAATCCCCGACGCGCAAAGATTCCAGAAACGCGTTTTGTTTTTTTGACAAAGTACTTTCCGAGGCGATCTTTTCAATCTCTGCGGCCAGTTCCTCCGCCTGCTGCCGCCAGGGCTTCGGGGCGTTCTGCGTCTGCGACAGATATCTGTTCATAAGCTGGCGTATCTGTCGGAGAGCATCGTTGATATACTTGTCGGCCATGTCGGTCAGCTTTTCCCGTTCCTGCCCCGTCCGCTCCAGTCGCTCATTCGCCAGGACCGTCATAGCCCTGACCCGCTGCAGAATTTTCTCCGTATGGTCGCGATTCCTTTCCGCCCGCTCGCGGCTGTGCTGCACCTGGTTGATCAGCTCCCGCGTTGGATCGTCATGCTGCTTCAGGATGCCCTCTGCCTGGTTAATGACCTGCTGGGGGATGCCCAGACGCCGGGCGACAACCAGAGCGTTGCTGCTGCCGGGCGTGCCGATAAGCAAATCGTAGGTCGGTTTCAAAGTCTCAACATCAAACTGCACAGAGGCGTTTTCCACACGCGGCGTCTGATAGGCGAAATTCTTCAGCCGCCCCAGATGCGTCGTAATGATCACATGCGACTTGAGTTCCAGTAAACGGCTCAGCAGCGACGTCGCCAGCGCCGCCCCTTCGGCCGGATCGGTGCCAGCGCCCAATTCATCCAGCAGCACCAGACTGTACTCATTCGCCCGCTTAAGAATATCCACGATCTGTTTCATATGCGAAGAAAACGTACTCAGGCTCTGCTGAATACTCTGCTCGTCGCCAATATCCGCAAAAACATGACGATAAACCGGAAGCTGTGAATCCGACCGGACAGGGATATGCAGACCCGCCTGTGCCATCAGCACAAGCAGACCGATTGTTTTCAGTGTTATGGTCTTTCCGCCGGTGTTCGGACCCGTAACCATAAGCATATCGAAATCATCGCCAATCCGCACATCGATCGGCACGATATGCCCCAGGGCGGCCTGAATCGAACAGTCGTAATGTTTCGCGGTCCAGTCCAGCAGTAATGGATGTCGGGCCTGATAGAATCGCAGATAACCGTCCGGCTTGATGACCGGCGCCGACATCAGAAACGCCCCGCTGAAACGCGCCCGCGCGTAGGCCAGATCGATCAACGCCAGCGCATTTAAACTGGCGGCGATATCTTCACGTCGATCCAGAACCCGCCGCGTCAATTCCCATAAAATGCGCCAGATTTCCTTACGTTCTTCCGAGACGGCGTCCTCCAACTGATTGCTCAATTCCGCCAGTTCGTATGGCTCGACATACAGTGTTGCCCCCGTATTCGAACGGTCCAGCACTATCCCCTGCACCCGCTGATGATAGTTGGCCTTGATGGCGATTACGGCCCGGCCGCTGCGGGTTAGAAATTTATCGTTCTCAACGGCTGGCCGGACTTCCGGATGCGAAATAATCGCCTTGAACCGGTTCTGGATTTCCGCACTGAGACGCTCAATGTGCTGGCGGATTTCCCGAAGTTTCGGCGAAGCGCCGGTCTTGACGATTTCCCCGCCAATACAGCGGTTGATCTCCTCGTAGACCGGCTCGAAATTATGCAGATTTTCCGCCATCGCCGGCAGATGCGGATAATCCTCCCGGTCCAGCCGCTGCAAAAAACGCTTCATCTCACTGCTGACCACGAGCGTATCCGCGATATGAGCGAGTTGGACCGGCTCCATAACTGTCTGCTTGCCGCCGACCAGTTTGAATATAGGACGTATGTCCTTCAGCCCCGCCAGCGGCAGACGAATCCCTCGATCCATCAGAGCCTTAATTTCCGTCGTTTCCGCCAGCCGCTGACGTACCCAGCCAGCCTCCTGCGACGGATAAAGCTTCAACGCCGCTTCCTTACCCAGATTGCTGGCGGTAAACCGCGAGAGCATCTGGCGAATCGCGTCAAACTCCAGCACACGCAGGGTATGTTCTTCTATCCTCTTGGGGGACATTTATTGCTGATCTCCACTCATCTTTTGCACAAATCAGGTGCATTTTATCCAGTTTTATACTCAAAGGGTATGAGGATGCCCGCCAGGGCCAATCGTAAACACTTTACCCGTACATAATTACGTCTTGTCCAGGCGGACAGATTCTTGTGTGACGGGTATATTACTCAATCGGGCAGAAAGCTACTGACTGGGCCACTCCTAACCGTTTCTATCTATGTAAGTCGTTATGTTTGGAGAAAACGGGAAATCTTTATCACAGGCAGTTTACAAAGTGTTTTGGTCCAGATTCAAATCAACATCCCGGTCTAACCGGCATAAATACCCCGGTTTTCCTTTTAAACAGAAAAAATGCTAAGTTATTTTATATTAAACATTTATACAACAACACTTCCAATCCGGCTTTATAAATGGAGCTGGAATCGAAATTGCTGATTGTAACATAAGAAAATATGACAACCTAGTGAATTACATGATATGAGCGTGAAAATGACGAAAAAAAATACGATTTTAAACTGTAAACGGTACTTTTTACTGCTGCCGGTGATTCTGGGCCTGCTCTTTGTCGGCTGCCAGAACCAGGATCCGGAAATCCAGTGGATTAATAATGTGTATGAACAAAACTATCATATTCCTTATAATCCAAAAATGGTCTTCGACGCTCCCCGAAAAAACGCCCGGCAGGCGTCTATTCCAGCCGAAGCATTTGGACGGGCCGACTGGCCAATTTCAGAACATGCGATAAAATCACACTATTCCCGTGAGGTGATTGTCTATTCCGAGCGATTTTCTTATCAAACACGCATTGACCGTAACGGCATTCCCTATATCCGCCTGAATTCGCATTTATACGGGTATCGTGACGGGGTCGTGGAAAAATAATTTATTACATATCTGGTTGTTTCACAGGCATTTAAGAAAAATCCTCTCGCTCCCGCCCGCCCCCGCTCCCGCAGGGGAAAATATAATCCATTGATAATAAAAGAATTACGAAATATTATGTTTTATACAATACCATTTCTTTATAACTGATTTTTCATTCTCTGAGAAAATATTTCACATTTATAAAAAAGTCTTGATGTTGAGAAGTCTTTGCTATATACTGTCTTATATCTAAAACATATGTCAGGAGTGGATAGAATAATCAAATCTTAGGCGGATAACAGGACATAGAAAGTATGGCTGGTGATGTGGCCTTAAAAATGGGGAAAAATGTTATTATAAAGAACGATCCGAAGGTTTATTTGGAGAGTATCGCGATGACGACCATCACAAAAAAAGAACTTATTGATCAGATTTCAGAAAAAACTAACAACAAACGGGTTGTAGTCAAGCGAATCATACAGGCATTCCTGGATGACATCATTGAAGAACTTGGCAAAGACAATCGTTTGGAGTTCCGGGATTTCGGCGTTTTTGAGACCAAGCGTCGGGCGGCCCGTGTTGCGCAAAATCCCAAGACGCTTGAAAGGGTTAGTGTGCCGCCCAAACGCACGGTGAAATTCAAAGTCGGCCGGCTCATGAAAATGAGACTTCATGATCAGGACATGAAGGAAGCTCAGCAAATGCAGGCGGGCGTTCCCGAACGACAAGCCGAAATGCAAAGTGGTTATTAATTTTCGGGTATTTTTCCCCGACGATTCTAATTCACTTAACTGCTTATTTCGTAGTTATTAACGATTATATTTGTATCGGGTGGTATATCACCAGACCAATTTCTTCTATAGCTTAATCATCCTTTCAGGCTATAATACTTTTTGTTTAATATAATCAGGACTTGCCTATTGCGATGGGCAGGTCTCTTTGTCTTTTTGCAGGAGTCATTCATGGCAACCGGAAAGATTAAGTGGTATAACCCCAAAAAAGGTTTTGGCTTTATAACTGGAGAAGGAAAAGACGTATTTGTACATTATACGCGGGTTGTATCAGGAGATGATGGCGAACTCAAAGAAGGTGACACGGTAGAATTTGAAATTGAACCGGGCGAAATCGGCCCGCGAGCGGCGAAGGTGACCAAAAAACCCATAACTCCCTCCTTTTCGGATTAAGCCTGCATGGTTTTCTCCGACATTCTTTTATTTCCCATATCCCCGGGTTTGAGAAAACGGAAGAACTCAATCGGAAACAGTTTTCAATAATGTTGCACGCTGTATTTTCCATTTTGTCATTCGGATATCGAGCTTCGTATTTCCCTTGCCATTTTTCACATTATTTTTCTCATAAAAGTCTTATATAGTATCCTTTATGGATAAGGATTACTTTCATGGTGAATTGGAACGGTTGAAAGATGCCGGCTTATATCGCAGGCCGCGACTACTGGAAAGCCCAGTTTCGCAGTATGTCTTGGTCAGTGCTGAGAAAAAGGTCGTATTTTGCAGCAATAATTATCTCAATCTGGCGGGTGATCCGCGGATTCATAACGCGGTCAAAAAAGGTCTTGATGAATGGGGATTCGGAAGCGGCGGGTCCAGATTGATATGTGGACATCAAAGTCCACATGAGCGGTTAGAGAAAAGGCTGGCTGAGTTTTTAGGCAAAGAAGCGGCACTGGTTTTGCCCACAGGTTATCAGACGAATAATGCTGTGTTGAGTACGTTACCGGGCAAAGGCGATCTGGTGGCGATAGATAAGCTGGTGCATGCGTCGATCATTGACGGGGCGCGGGCGAGCGCGGCGGAACTGCGCGTCTGGCTGCACAACCGGCCCGATAAGCTACGGAAGCTGCTGGATAAGGGCGGGTATCACCGGGTGTTTATCGTAACGGATTCGTTGTTCAGTATGGATGGTGATCTGGCGCAACTGGATGCACTGGTCAAAATCAAGCGGGAGTATGATGCCGTACTGGTGGTGGATGAGGCGCATGCGTTTGGGTGTCTGGGGCCGGAAGGTCGAGGATGGGCGGCGGCATGCGGGCTGCTGGAAGCGGTGGACGTCTATATCGGGACGTTTTCGAAGGCGCTCGGCGGGAGCGGCGGATTCGTTGCGAGTTCACGGGCGGCTATCGAATACCTGATTAATAAGGGGCGGGGATTTATCTTTTCGACGGCAATACCGGCGGTTAACTGTATCGCGGCGGAAGCGGCATTGGACATTATTGAACACGAGCCGCAGCGGCGGGAAAGACTGATCGAGAATGGCGAAATGTTCCGCCGGCTCTGCCGGAAAAAAGGACTTAACATCGGCGAAAGTGAAAGTTATATTATACCAGTCATTATTGGTGATTCCAAAAAAACCGTCTCATTGGCGGAAAGACTCTGGGAGGCGGGTTTCTGGGCGCCGGCGATACGGCCGCCGACCGTCGCCCCCGGCTCCAGCCGCCTGCGGGTATCGCTGATGAGTGAACATACCCGCGAGGACATCGAAGGCCTGATAGAACACTTAACCGCTAATGCACGCGAATAAAGTAAATGGGAGAACATAAGAATGGACGTACAGCGTTTTAATCGCGAAGAAATACTGAAAGCACTGAAGGCTTTTTTGAATGAACATGCTGAGGAATATGGTATATTGGCCATGGGTATATTTGGCTCCGTTGCCCGGAATCAGGCAAATAAGACCAGCGACATCGATGTCGTTGTCAAATTGAAGAAACAGGATCTGTTCCATATCATCGGCATAAAACAAGACCTGGAAGAAATCCTCCATATCCCGGTCGATGTGGTCAGTTACCGCGAACAAATGAATACTTTTCTCAAATCCCGCATTGACAAGGAGTCAGTTTATGTATGACCGACAGTTAGTCGTGGATGCCTTGACGCAGGTAAAAATAAGCAACACAAACTATACTGGAAAGATTCAAACCTGTTGGCAAAGTGGCTGATTTTACGGACACGCCCTCTGGCAGAGAAAAACTGGATTCGATATGCATGCAGTTAATAGCCATAGGAGAATTATTGAAAAAGGTAGATTTGATTACAAATCATGCTTTGTTGAAAAATTATTCACATATTGAATGGAAAAAAGTAAAGGGATTGAGGGATATTATCTCCCATCATTATTTCGATGTAAACGCCGAGGCTATATTTGATATTTGTGAAAATAAAATTCCTGAGTTAGATTATACGATATTGCAAATCATTCGGGATGTTGAAAAGGAAAAAGATGCTACTTCAAATCAAGAATAGGTTTTTGATTAGCGTACATTCTCGTGTATTAGCGGTTTAATGAAAGGTGGGAATATGAGACAGTTCAATCAGTTGGTTCTGGTTGTTCTTGGAGTATCGCACAACGCCTTATGGGCGGACGGAAAGTATTTTCCTGAAAAAGCCAGCAAAAAAGCGCCGAGCATTCCCCGGCAGCGGGCGGTGCTGGCCTGGAAGGACGGCATGGAAACATTGATCATCGAGTCCGCCCTCGACGGCGAAGGGCAGGAATTCGGCTGGATTATTTCCCTGCCCGCCGAACCCTGCACCATCGAACAGGCCTCCACCGGCTTCCTTGATACGCTCAGCCTGAATCTCCAGCCGAAGATCACACATGATTTATCCGAACGGCTGAAAACGACGGTCAGAATCAGCATCTTACTAACTCAAACTGACCGATGGTAATCATTTTTATGGATAATCTGATCAAACAAAAAAGGCCTGTCTTGCCGATAAATACAGTAGAGACAAACAGTTACTGGCAAGGAGGCCTTATGATTACTATCGGCAGGATGCCCCAAAATACCAAGCGTTTTTTCAAACCGGTCGCAGCCGCCGTTTCCGAGCATGTTTACGACTA
>CAYZXY010000116.1:0-7332 GCA_964482555.1 uncultured Pirellulales bacterium | reverse complement strand
TTAGGTTCTGAAATAAGTGTATTATCCGCAAAATTTTACTCCCGATAAAACGGACAGTTTCCATCGGGACGAGTGTATGTTCCGGTTTATCCGGTTTAAGGAACTAAGTCCATGCTGAGAACGGAAGACATTTTAACGACTATTCGCATGCTGCAAAGCGAGCATCTAGATGTGCGAGCGGTGACGATGGGGATTGACTTGAACGAATGTGCCGGGCCGGATATCAAGCTGGTCTGCAAAAAAATCGCACATAAGATCACCGCAAAAGCCGGGCGGCTGGTGGAGATATGCGACACGGTAGGGGGACGGTATCGCATACCTGTCGTAAACAAGCGGCTGGCGATTTCACCGGTCAGTTCGCTGCTGGAAGGCCACAGCGAGCCGGCGGCTCTGGAAATCGCCGAAACGCTGGATATGGCGGCGGCCCGGATCGGTATCGATCTGATCGGCGGCTTTACCGCCCTGATCGAGCACGGCCAGACGCCGGGACAGAAAGTGTTGCTCAACTCTTTGCCGCGGGTTCTCAGTCGGACGAGCCGGGTTTGCTCCTCCGTGAATATCGCCAGCACCCGGGCCGGCATCAATATGAACGCTGTCAAGACCATCGGCCAGACGATAAAAGATATTGCTGAAGCGACGCGCGAACTGGATGGCTTCGGATGTGCCAAGCTGGTGGTGTTCGCCAATATCCCGCCGAACAATCCATTTATGGCCGGGGCCTATCTGGGCGAGGGCCAGGGCGACTGCGTTATCAACATTGGCGTCAGTGGGCCCGGGGTTGTGAAATCGGCGTTGGAACGAGTGCAGGAGACCGGACCGTGTCAGTTGAACGATCTGGCCGAGCAGATCAAACTGACCGCGTTTCGCGTAACACGGGTCGGTGAGCTGATCGGTCGTGAGGTGGCCGAGAAGATGAACGTACCCTTCGGGATAGTGGATTTGTCGCTGGCGCCGACACCGCAGGTGGGCGACAGCATCGGTGAGATTTTAAACGTTCTGGGGATTGCCGTCGTGGGCGCGCCGGGCAGTACGGCGGCGCTGGCGATGCTGAACGACGCCGTCAAGAAAGGCGGCCTGTTTGCCAGCAGTTCGGTTGGGGGGCTCAGCGGGGCGTTCGTGCCGGTATTGGAAGATGCGAATCTGGCGGCCGCAGCCCGTAGCGGCATACTTACGCTGGAAAAGCTCGAAGCGATGACCAGCGTTTGTTCGGTGGGGCTGGATATGGTTCTGCTGCCCGGTGATACGCCGGCGGCAAGCATCAGCGGTATTATCGCGGACGAAATGGCGATTGGTGTGATTAATAACAAGACGACGGCCTGCCGACTGATTCCCGTGCCGGGCAAGAAGGCCGGCGATGAGGTTAATTTCGGCGGTCTCTTTGGCGGCGGGCCGATCATGCCGGTGAATGCCGGCGACAACTCGCGGTTTATCGACCTTGCCGGCCAGATTCCCGCGCCGGTGCACAGTTTGAGAAACTGAAATATCAAAAATAAAAGTGGAAAATATGGGTATAATTATTGCTTAAACCCATAAACTTCACGTCAGAAGTTATACCGCAGTGCCCCGTAGATATTGGTATTATTGGTGAACTGCCCGAAGAAGGTGTGCCGGTAATCGCCGAAGAAAATGTTGCCGCCGCCTTCGACGGTCCAGTGGTCGTCGATTTTATACCGGGCATTGGGCCGCAGGTAGGCATCCTGATCGGACGGCGAATAAAAGGTAAACAGTCCCAGTTCAAGATTCTGCTGCATCAGCAGCTGTGTCAGACGAAAGGTCAGCAGGTGGCGGTTGCGGTCACGGCCGGGCATGCCCGCCGGCAGTGAATTTTCGTAATTCCCATAGTTCACCATGTGCTCCAGGTAATACTGGACGCCGCCGGTAAGGTTCTTTGCCAGTTCCTGCGAGTAGCCGAACAGAAACCGGACTTCGGAATTGTTGATCATGACATTGTCGCCGCCTTCATCATCGATCGAGCGGTAGTATCCCATTTCGATATGGCCGATGCCTTTTCCCAGTTCGCCCCGCACGCTGGCGCCGTACACATCAAGATCGGGAAAAATCGCTTCGCCGGCTAGATTCTGTCCGCCGGGGCTTTTCCAGTAACCGCGATAGCCGTACAACGCGAGTTCATAATTATTGATGTTGCGGAAAAAGCGCAGGGCGATTTCCTCATCGCCGAAGCAGTCGTTGGGCCGGTCCCAGTCGATCGCCGTTTCCGGTTCCTGCTGACCGTAAAAGGAAATACGCTCACCGGAGATAAATCGGTCCGAGTCAAATTTCGGCGTATAGACCACGTCAAAATTCACCCAGTCGGTGAAGAAGCTGAACTTGGCGGCGTCGCTGGGGGCCTTGAGGTACTCAATATCGCGGCCGATGAAAAAGGACTGCCAGTCTTTGGGAAACATATCGTTGATGAAGATCAGGTCGCCGGTGCCCCACGTCAGCACCTGACGGCCGATCTTGGTGTCCATGAAATCCAGCGGCCGCAGGGCGACATTCAGTTCACGCAGATCGTATAGGGCGTCTTCCAGAACGGCATCGCCGATCAGGTCACCCTTGTACCTGAAATCGCCCCATTCCTGCATGGTGAAGATGTCATGCTGGAACCGCGTTTCCATGACGGACAGGCCTTTTTGCATGGGATCGTTGCGCAGCCGGAAGCCGCCGCGGACTTCGAGAAAACCGTTCAGTTCGATAAAGTTATCGTCCATGAACGCTCGCGTCTGCTCGAAGAAGTCTATAATCGAATCGGTTTCGGTTTCCTTGTTATAACCGGCCTCGCGGGAATCATCCTGAGCCACAGCGGACCCGGCAGCGAAAGCCAGCAGCACCAGCATCAACCCCGTACGCCGGAGGTATTCTGTCCCTTTCATACGTGTCCCTTTATACTCGTACCGTTTGAATTTTCCCGTTTTGTTCTAACGTAATTATGAGCGAATAAAACACTTACGGTTGCCCCTGGCGGGAACTTTCATACCCTTTGGGTCTGTTCTTACTCGTCCTGCGTTTTGCACAACCTATCCAACTTTTAACGTATCGCTTCCCGGGGCGGTCGGCGCAGGTAACGTTCCGTAAATATATCCTTATCCAGGCCGATGTCATAATCGATGTTGGAAAAAGCCATTTCCGTGGTGCTTTCCCGCCGGTGATCGGTCACTTTCGAGAGGACCACCGTCGGTTTCTTTTCGATTATTTCGACTCCCAGGGCTTCGATGATGCGGTATTTCTTGTCCTTCTCATCGAAGTATTCCATCTTCATCGGCATGAAGGTCTTTTTATCGATATACACGTTATAGTATTCGAATTCAACATTTTTTTTGTCCTTAGGCGTATTTTTTACGACGTAAAATTTATCCGTGGTTTCTATGAGTTCGTGTTTGTCATCTTCCAGGCTGCGGCCGGAGACATCCTCGTAAAGATAATCCGACCCGACGAAGCTCGTGCGCTTATCGCTGGCCGCGATGCGGTTGACATTGTCGATCGCGGGCATGTAGAGCCAGCGGTCATCGTCTTTTTTCAGGTCCGCGTGTTTATGCACCATGAAGACCATCCGCCGGACGTCCGCGGGCTTGAGGAAATAGACATAATAAAACTGATCGCCGCCGTCCTTGACATCCTTGCGCAGGATGTTGAATTTCCGTGTGCGCACGTTGTCGTTTTTGTCGGTGATTTTCATTTGCACATGGCTCTTGCCGTCATCGCCCTGATAGTAGGCCATGAGGTTGGCTTTTTCGACGATCTTCTGTACATCGGTCATATCTTTCTGCGGCTCTTTGTCTTTGGCGGATTCATCCTGGGCAGGGAGAGCCGAGCTGAATAACAGCATTATCATTAAATTCAGTGTTATTATTAGTTTCTGCATGATGTATTCTCCATAAAAAGTTGCAATCAGAATTTTTCGATGGGCAAGACCCACCCGGCTTTATGATGATACGGATTTTGGTTTGCAGATCGACTTGTTCAGTATCGTGATCATCGGACACCAGTTCGTAAAACACGACTGCAAGAGGTTTAGCCCGACAAAAGCCGTGAAATACAGCCAGTAAACCGTATGCACCTGCGAGAGAATCACGCTCAACAAAATGAAAAAACCTGCAATACCTCGTAAATATCGTTCTACTGTCATAGCCATTGACATACCTCCTTTCAGTGAAGGGTAATATTGGTGTTAATGTTTAGGCTCTTAAGATTCCGCCGCCACCTGCCGGCAGGCCTTCCGTCGAGACATAAGGCTGCATGTCAGCGCCATCACCGGAATCGCCGCCAGGCTGACCCAGGTCAGCGTGTTCCAGCCGACATGCATCATCTGATGCGCATTGATGGCAATCAGCAGTACGGCCGCGATGGAAATTATGATACAGAAGCCGCAGTTGCAGGTCATGCTCACGGGCTGTTTCTTCGGCTTAAAGTACAGCTTTTCGCCGATCCGCAGCAGCGACGGCAGCGCCAGCAGGGTAATCGTTCCCGAGGCCGCCATGATGCTGCACAGGAAAATGCCGACAGTTTTATACGGCACCAGCGGTGCGGCCAGCAGCGGCAAAAAGCCGATCGCGATGACCAGCACGTTGCGGCTGATCGCCCGGGCTGGCTCGTCGAACATCTTCTCGACGGCGGCCTGCCACGAACCGGTTTCCCGATAAGAGTCGCGGCTGCGTTCCAGGAAGTGAATCGCGAAATCCACCGCCATACCCAGTGTCAGTGAGCTCAATACGGCGACCGGCATATCATAGTCCTTGCCGATCAGGCCGATAATGCCGTAAATCAGGGCAATGGTTACTGTCAGCGGCACCATGCACAACAATCCCCACAGCGGCGAGCGGAACAAAATCGTCATCATGATAAAGACGACCAGAAAACTGCCCAGAAACGATTGCAACATGCCTGAGACCATCTTGTCCTGCCAGACGGTGTTGATGTAAGTCAGGCCCGCCCAGTGGTGTTCCAGCTTCACCGGCGGCGGATGATCCTCTATGAACAGCTTGACTTCCCGCACGACCTTGTTCATCTCCATGTTATCGCCGCTGGTCAACTGGAACCAGATATTCGCGCTGTCATATTCGCTGGTCACCAGATGCCAAAGGTCCTCGGGATTATGACTGCTCTGATATTGCAGCAGACACTGTGCGACGGCCTGGAACGAGTCCGGCACGCGGTAATCTTCCTCCTTGCCGGTCGTCAGTTCCTGATACACTTTCCTGACCACATCCGCTACCGAGTTTGTCTTACCCACCAGCGTAGTCTCGCCCCTGTCGGCCCGCACGGGCTCGACCGTTTCCAGATGGGCCTGCAGCAGATTCATCCAGCGGAGGACTTCAGGCTGTTTGAACACTTTCAGTCGTTCTTTTTCCAGATCGAAAAAGTCCGTCAGCTCGTACCAGGCGTCCACCTGTTCATCCGGGGCATTCATGTATTTCTCGTTGGCAAAGGCGCTGAGCTGTGTCAAAAGGTCTTTTTTCAGTTGGACTTCTCCGGCCAGTTCATCGATTTTCTTTTTGCCCACGCTCACGGCGCTGCTGACGTTTTCAATGCCTTCCGCCCGCAAATCACCGGTTTTGTCATCCAGCTGCTGCTTCAAATGCGCGACATAGTCATCCGTCACTTCAGATGCTCCGGCATCATCCAGTACCAGGTACGCCATGTAGGTGCCGCCGAAATGTTCGTTGAGTTCCTGGTCCGCTTGCCGGATCGGATGCCCCTCGGCGAACCATTTGACCGGATTGTCGTTGATCTGAATGCGCGAAATGCCGTAAATGGCGATGACAATCAGTACGCTGACCCCCATTAAGATCAGCTTGGCCCGGCCGAATGTGAACCCGCCGATGCCCCGGAGCAGTCGCGAAAGGAGGTCGTTTTGCTGCTCGTGTCCCTGATCGGAGCCGGCACCGAAATGGGCCAGCTTCTTCTCGTCTATGAACATGATATAGGCCGGCACGAACAGGATCGTCCACGCCCAGGCCAGCAGAATGCCCACGGCCACGAACACACCGAATACCTGCACTGGCGGAATCGGGGTCAACGCCAGCGAGGCGAAGCCTGCCGCCGAGGTCAGCGAAGTGTACAGCATCGGCGTGAAAAGATTCCGCATCACCTCGAGTATGGTCCCCTTACGGCCTTTTGCCGGTGTGTAAAGATCAAAAAACTCCGACAGAATATGCACCGAATCCACCACCGCGATGGGCATCAGGAAAATCGGTATCATTGAGCTCATGATATGAACCGGATAACCCAGCCCGATCAAGAGCCCCATTGTCGAAATGACCGTCACCATCGCGATAATCATCGGCGAGATGACCATTAACAGACTGCGGAAAAACAGCAGCATCAGAATGAAAATCGTCACCATCGCCAGCGGTGCCGAAACCGCCATCTGGATAAACATCTCCACGCCGAAGGTGTCTTCCGCTACCGGCAGGCCGGTGATGTGATATTGATCGGTGCTGTCGGGATTTGCGGCCTTAAGCTCATCGATTTTTTCGTTAAGCAAACGATAGACCGTATAACTCTTGTCCTTGTTCACCAGCGGCAGATACAGACAGATCGCCTTGCCGTCCTCGCTCACCAGCGTCCCTTTAAGCATCGGGTTCGACATCGCCCGTTCGCGCACCTCGACAGCGCCTTCCTGCGTCTCCGGCGGTTCGGGCATCAGCCATTCGAACTTGACACTGCCCATGCCGCCCTGCTCGATATGATCGACTTCGGAAGGTGCGATGATATCCACTTCTTTGATGCAGACGTTCATGCAGGGGTCATCGACGGCAAACTGCGTCAGCTTGTAGATATTTTGCAGCGATTGCGGATTGAACACTCCCTCGGGATGCTCGTTATTGACAATCCCCAGCACCACAAAATCACTGATATCGAATCGTTCCTTCACCTTATGATGAAAGAGACGTACCGGCTCATCGTCAGCCAGCATATTCTCCGGATCGGTATCGACCTTGATCCGAGGAATCAGCACCCCCAGACCAAGAGTTAGAATAATCATAACCCAGGTGATCGTTCTATATCGATCGATCGCTAATTGACCAATGCGCTCTTTTAGTTCCATGACCTTTTATCCTGCCTTCATTTTAATGATACATATCATATAATCTGTAAACGTTATTTCCAGAAAATTATCTTCATTCAACAGGCCACTCATAGTTGCGTTCATTGCCGGCGCTCAGTTGAACGGGCATGTTCCCGTAGGACAGGTGTTGTTTTGCCTGCCGGCATTACCGCTCTGATGACAGGAAAAGGAGGAAATAAGCTTTCTCAACTCTTTCCTGCCGCATTTGGGGCAGGAAAGATCGGCGGTTTCCACACTTTTTTCCAACTTTTCCAACTTTTCCA
>CAYZXY010000115.1:0-7350 GCA_964482555.1 uncultured Pirellulales bacterium | reverse complement strand
TGCATTTCTTGTCAGACGAAAAAAATCTTCGCTTTCGCCTCAAAAGCCATTATTAAAGGTACCAATAAGATTAGTGGTTGTCAGAAAACGATATATCGGCGATGATATATGCCTATCCCCATACAGGACAATAACTTAGAAGACACAACCCTCATGAAGATATTTTATTTACAGCCAGGCTGTTTTATTTGAAGAATTCCCTGACTAATTGACGTCTTAATAACCGAGATGAGAGCAAGCCAATTTTTGATTCAGCCCGCCTGTTTTATGGCAATATAAAACGGGTATTATCCGTTAGACTATATAAAATGCATTATACCGAATGAAGGGAATATTTATGGACCATGTTTCATCTGACCTTTTTTGCGTCACGAGTTTTTCTCACAATAAATATGTTGAATATTTTGTCCACACCACGATTTATCAACCTGAAGAGATACCATCCGTTGTCGATGAGACAATCTCTTTTCTGGAGAACACACGGTCGAGCGCGATCAATATCCGGATTTTTACCGATGAAGAATCGGCCTGTCAGTTTCAAGCCGAACACAGTGAGTTTATAGCCGACCTGGCATGTCCGATAACATGGATATCACAGAAACCGGAAGACGGGAGCTTCACCCTGAGTATCCAGATTCATGCTGTTTCGTTTCTTCATGTTTCGCCGCTGGTGGTGCAGGGCAACAGGGTCGGCTGCCTGTTTCAGGATGAGGATTTGCAGTACGTCATACTGAGTCTGCTGCCGGAGGACATGACGGCGGCGAAATTTGATCAGACGTATCAGATTTTCAGCGGCATGCAAAATGCTTTACGAGCCGACAATATGGATTTTTCCAATACCGTCCGAACCTGGCTTTTCGCGGAGGATATCCTGTCGTGGTACGATCAGCTTAATAAGGCTAGGGACAAATTCTTTAACGAAAACGATGTTTTCAATCAACTGGTCCCGGCCAGTACCGGCGTAGGCGTGGCGAATCCGGCGGGAGCAGCCATGACGGCGGAACTGATCGGGATGAAACCGCTGAACGAAAACGTTTCAATCGAGGCGGTCAACTCGCCGCTGCAATGTCCGGCGCTGGATTACAAAAGCTCTTTCAGTCGGGCGGTGTGCGTCAGAACGCCCGGTCAATCCCGGCTTTACATCTCTGGAACGGCCAGTATCGCTCCGGACGGCCTGTCGGCTCACCTCGATGACACGCCGAAACAGATTGAATTGACCATGCAGGTGATTGAAGCGATTCTGAAAGAAGTCGCGATGGACTGGAGCCATGTCGTTCGCGGCATAGCGTATATGAAACACCAGAAAGACATCCCGCTATTTGAACAGTATTGCCGTTCGAACGGTTTGTCGATCCCGCATGTGATGGTGCACGCGGACGTCTGTCGGGATGACCTGCTGTTTGAACTGGAAGTTGAGGCGTTAAAAAACGGATAGACTCAAAGGGGACGAGAATTCCCGCCAAAGCCAGTCCTAAAGGCTTAATCCGCAAAATAGTTATGTTTGGAAAAAACGGGATTTTTCAAACGGAACGAGTATAAAGAAACCGTGATTCATATTGACGTATTATTTATGAACAGAGCCGTACTGAGCATAATCGCATTAACCCATTAACGTTTCCTCCAGTAATCGAGCACCAGCGCTTTCTCCAGATGCGGGGTAATGAAAGCGACGAATTCCTTGTGGGCCGGATGCGGCAGATACGCATCACGGTCGTTTTCATTTGCAAAGGTTACCAGGAAACAATGCGTATAGCCCTGCTGGAGATTCTCCACACTGATATCGGTTCCCCATTCGAAATCGTGAATGACATCGATTTTGTCGGAAAGGTCGCGAAAGTTGGCCTCAATCTGTTCAACGGTCTCCTTCGACGTTCCATCTTTGAAGGCCATCAGAACCACGTGCCGGACGGCCCGCCGGTTCAATTCATCACGGAGCCGGTGCTTTTCCTGCCGGCACTGCGTGAGTTCGTTCGACAGTTCCTGCACGCGAGGATCCGGCCGGTATCTCGTCGCAGTGCATCCGCTTACCGCTAAAGCCAACATGGCCGTCAATGCCACAAAGAAGTTACGTCGCATAAAACCTCCCGATAATTCGATCGAATTAAATCTTATAACTATTGTAGCCCCGCTGGCAAAAAATATCTACCCTCATTTTCATGGGTAATGTCTCTCGGTCAGTCGTATTCTTTAAGGCTTTCTAAAATGCGTAAATAACTGCGGTAACGGGTCGAGCCGATTTTGCCCGCTTCGACCGCTTCCCGCACGGCACAACCCGGCTCATGATCGTGGGTACAGTCGGCAAACCGGCAGCGGCCTGCCCATTCGTCAAACTCGTCGAAATACCATCGCAACTCGTCAGGGCTCATTCGCCACAATCCGAAACTGCGCACCCCCGGCGTATCGATCACCTTGATTCCGCCATCCAGTTCATAGAGCGTTGATTTGACTGTCGTGTGGCGACCTTTGCGATTTTTCTTCGCCACGGTATGGGTCTTCAGGTTCAAAACCGGATCAATGGCGTTCAATAGGGAGCTTTTCCCCACACCGCTGTGCCCGACAAAAACAGCCACCTTATCCCTTAGCGTCTCGCACAAAGAATTGATACCCTCGCCGGTTTGCGCGGAACAGTAAACGACGTCAATCCCCGGCGTATCATAATAATTCAAGGCACGCTGAACCGCCCGCAATTCCTCGTCCGATGCAAGCAGGTCAATCTTGTTCACACAGATCAACGGCTTGATATCCCCGCGCTGCACCGCCAACAGATAACGATCAATCAAATTGGTGTTCAGCTCCGGCAAACGCACGGACGAAACAATCACCGCGACATCAATATTTGCGGCTATCACGCGTTCAACGCGCAAATCGTGGGGATCGGGCCGGGACAGAATGCTTCTACGAGGCAGCACCCGTTCGACCACCCGTGTCTCATCATCCGCAATAGAGAATTCTACGATGTCACCCACGGCCAGGTCGCTCCGCTGAGCGATCGCCAGTTCCGGCCGCAGCAGGGCCTGGTATTCCTGATGCTCATGGAGAACTTCGCATTGACCGGCGATGACCGTGGTTACAATTCCCTGAAACAACACCGAGGGCTCATCCGGGGTGACACCCGCTATATCGGGGTACTCTTTTTCCAACAGTTCGAATACCCAGTCTTCCAGCGAAACCGGCCCCCGCTGTCCTCTCTTTTCGAAGGTCTCTTCCTGCACTTTCCGGCCTACATAATCACGAGTGACATCTGTACGGCGGGCCTGAACTTTACCTTTGGCGGCCTTACGTTTTTTGGCCGCCAGTTTATACAACCGCTGGCGTTCTTCTTCGGTCAGGGCGGCCAGTTTCGTCTCCAGTTTCTTTCTGTCGCTTTTGTGAATGCGTTTCAAACCTTGCTGTATCCCTAAAATCCATATTGGACAAATTGTTCGTAAGTACGTACACTACCCTGCTTAAACAGCAGCATTATATCATGAAACCTCTTGAATGGTACTCAAATATCGTAAAAGCCATAATCCATGATTGAATTATCGACAACCAGCTGGTGTGTCGCTATTGTCTGTGCGGCGTTGATCGGTTTCTCCAAAACCGGCATCCCTGGCGGCGGCATCATCATAACACCGCTGATGGTAACCGTTCTGCCGGCCAAGACGGCTGTCGGTTTTGTTCTGCCGATGCTGATTCTGGGCGATATCATCGCGATCATCTACTGGCGACGGCATGCCGTCTGGAAACAGTTGATCCGTCTGATTCCCTGGACTTTCGTTGGGATTATACTCGGATACCTGCTCATAGAACGTATTACCAATCAGCAACTTATGCCGGTCATCGGCGGGATTATCCTGGGGATGATCACGCTGGGCTGGTGGCAGAATCGCCTGCGGATGGAATCGGTGCCGCGTCAGTGGTATTTTGCCGGTTTTATTGGCATTCTGGCTGGTACAACCAGTATGCTGGCTCATGCGGCCGGGCCGATAATGATGATTTATCTGCTGGCGATGCGGTTCGACAAGAAGCAGTTTATCGGGACGAACGCCTGGTTTTTCTGGATGCTCAACCTGTCCAAAATGCCCTTTACCGGCAAGCTCGATCTGATTGATAAAGCGTCGCTGCTGACAAATATATCCTTACTGCCGGCGATTATTGCCGGGGCGGTGCTGGGGATTTTTCTTGTACACCGTCTGCCGCAGAAGGCGTTCGATCTGACCATCAAAATCATCGCTATAACGATCGCGATCTATCTCTGCCTGAGCCCGCTGCTGCGATAGAATATGCCGGCATTTTGATAAGCTCGCAACAAATTGCTTGCATAAGATGAGGTGAAACCCTAAAATACGTTTTCAGCTTGAGATTCCGCACGAGAAATATCAGGCTAAAGTGTTTCCAAATAACAACTTATGGAGAGGTGTCCGAGTGGCTTAAGGAGCAGCCTTGGAAAGGCTGTGTATGGCTTGTCTGTACCGCGGGTTCGAATCCCGCCCTCTCCGTTTTATTATCAACCGCCAAAATCCCGCGGCTCCGGCAAAACGCCTTGACCGTCAGATCGCTGCGTTCGAAATCCTCAAAAACCGACGCCCGGTTCCGTTTGCTCCGCTTGATTGGCTGGTATCCATCGATAATATCGCCTCCTGAATAGGTGTTGAAAAATTATCCATGGAGGCCCTTATCGAAAATCGCCGACTCAACGCAAGGTGGGGATCACCGGACGTTAACCAAGGAAGTGCTTTCCCTTGAAACGCTGGAAACCCGCAAATGGGACAGCCACGACTTCCGCGAACACGCCGTCTGGAGCATCAAAGAAGTTCTCGAAAAAGCCTATCAGGCTGGAAAGGAATTATGCCGATAAGCCTTTTAAGGCCGGAGCAATTCAGCTACTAACTTGCTGGAAAACCTGTAACCATTGGTTTTAAGCGGCATTTTTGCTAAACGCTCAAACATTGCCGGGCTATCCACATCCATCTCATGGTAATTGGCTGAGAACTTTGCCTGTGCGATAATATCGTTCATGGAGCCAACAACACTTCGGCTTTGGGTTTTCGCAAAGACGACTTCATCCATCTCCAGAAGCTCCGGCATGAAGTTTTTGTCTGGCAAATTGAGCAGAAGAAATGCTTTGAACAGCCGCTGCTTGAAAACTTCAAGAATATCCCTGCTCGTCTTCAACCCCTTTACAGAAATGACAATCGGCAGCAATGTGCATTCATTGACAAAGATCAGATGTTTTCGTCTGAATGCGGTAAATTCATTGCAATACCAGTTCCCCAAACGGGTAGTCGGTTCTGGCAACGTTACAAACGGTTTAACCTTCAGGCGATCCTGTGCCTTTTTTGTGCAGTGAATGACAAACATTCATGTCCCCCTTACTGATCGACTCATTTGAGCTTGTCCAACTGACCCAAAAACAGTTCCTTGCTCCATAAATCAAGCGAAGGCTGTTCTGCCACCCGCACGAAACGCCGGACATCTTCTGCGGCTTGTTTCCAGTTCATTGAGATGATTTTCTGTTCCAGCTCGTTCAACAGCCACGCCTTGTCCACAGCAATGGATTGGCCTTGCCACGGGCCAAGTTGATTGATTGCCGAAGTCAGAAAATCATAATTGATGTCGGTGCGATTGCCGGTGTACCAGATAAAATCGTACCAGTCCCGTCCCTTGATATACTCACGACAAAGCAGAGCGTGAATTTTTCCTGCGAATAAACTGGGCCTGTCCTGCACGGCCACCGACGAAACAAACGGAAAGTCCAGATATTTCAACTCATGACCGCCACCCGATGGTGGGTTGGTGTCCACTTCCAATTTGATTCTAATTTTCGCCATCGGGCCGGTTTGGTTGGCATGACGCAGGTCGATGACTTTGCCAAGTGAATCGTCTTTCAGGAATGCTTTTTTAACTGTCGCATCGGCCTTGTCGCGGTCGGTGATTTCAATGTTGTATCCGTAGGCTGCCAGTTCATCGGTCAGATGTTTGATGTGATCTTTCAATTGGAACTCAGAAGTTGCCTCTCTCAGAATAAAATCCATATCCTCTGAAAAACGATTCAGGCCATAGAAGATGCGCAGACAGGTTCCGCCCTGGAATAACGCCTGTTTGAAAAAGCCGCCTCGGCCAAGAGCGGCCAGCACCACTTCCTGCGTAATCTCGCGAATGGCCTGTTGCTCCTCGACATCCGTTTTGCAGTTATAGTTCAACAATCGCTGCTGGATCATTTGTACGCTCATGATTTCATCTCACCAAGCCAGCCGGTCAAAAAACGCTTCACCCGACCATTGCTGTAATTGTCCAATAACACCTCGAGTTCTTCCGCCGTAACGCAGGCCAGTTCATCCTCATCGATTCGCAGGCTGCTGATAGGCTCGTCAATCCCCGTCCAGTTCAACTGGTGGATGTAAAGATAGTCAGTCAGCGCCTTCGCGGGTGAGGCCATGAAAAAAACATTGCCGGTTTCATCGTTGCGGCGCTCCACGCCAAGGAAGAACATATGCTGTGGAACACGCTTGTAACTGAACACACCCAGAGGCGTCTCGAATTCCTTGCTGTTGCCGAAGCTCGCGCAGGTGCAGGCGTAGACCGCCTCTGGAATCCAGCCGTGGTGACTCAACGCGGTCTCCATGCTGATGTAACTGGGGCCGTAAATCCGCTGGGCCAAACTGTAAACGCTAACCGGCTTTTTCTGGAATTCCGGAGCCAGGCAGTACAGGCCCCGGCGGATATTCAGAATCTCCCCGGCCGACATAGCCCGTTTGATCAGTCCGTGACGGCTGAAATCCGTTCCGTCAACCGAAGCGGTCACGTCCGATTGCGTAAATACCCCTGTTGGGGCCTTAAAAAATTGTTCTGTCAGTCTGTTCATACCTTTATCCTTCACGGAAATAGTCGCCAAGTGACTACGTCTGTTAAATATACTGTATTTTCGGCAGGAAGTCAATACATATTTAGGAAATAGTCATAATATGACTACTTCTGTGAAATATCACCATAAAGTTCATACCACATTTGCTGCTGGGCAGTCCAGTCGGGCTGCAGAGCGGAAGCGCCCACAATGGCCTTTGCTTGGCGACCGGCTCGCTGTCTGGCTAGGTCAAAATGGTTGGGTAGTGAGCCTGTTGCATAAATAATTGTTCTTATTACAAGTGAATAATTCCAGCTTTTCGGTTATAATCCTGGCAATGGATTGTTGAATATTAAAGTATTATGATATGGCTTACAATTTCCTGCCTTGCGACCGAAATCAACCTTATCTGCTACCGCCATCTTTGGCTGACTGGTTGCCGGAAGATCATCTGGCGTGGTTTGTTCTTGATGCTGTCGAGCAGATTGACCTATCGCAGATCTATACTGCTTCCGATTGAAAAT
>CAYZXY010000114.1:0-7428 GCA_964482555.1 uncultured Pirellulales bacterium | reverse complement strand
TGCGCTGGCCGGGCGGCTGCTTTGCCGATGAATATCACTGGAAAGAAGGAATCGGCCCCCGCGATAAAAGGCCGAAAATGGTCAACACTCACTGGGGCATGGTCACCGACACCAACGCCTTCGGCACGCATGAGTTTCTGGATTTATGCGAGATGCTTGGCTGCGAAGCCTATATCGCCGGCAATGTCGGCTCCGGCACTCCCGAAGAAATGCAGGACTGGGTCGAATACATGAATTTTGAAGGCGATAGCGAAATGACCGAACTGCGCCGGAAAAACGGCAGAGATAAACCCTGGCGCATCAAGTACTTCGGCGTCGGTAACGAAAACTGGGGCTGCGGCGGCCGTATGACTCCGGAATACTATGCCGATGTTTACAGGCGCTTTCAGAACTATGTGGATGAATACCCGGGCAGCCCCATCGTTAAAATCGCCTGCGGCCCCAACAAAAAGAATACGACATGGATGGAAGTCCTCATGAAAAACGCCTCCAGTGAAATGGACGCCATCAGTCTGCATTACTATGTCAGAAGCGGCAGCGGCTCGAATAAAGGAAAAGCGACCCGTTTCAATGAAAATGAATTGTTCATTTTGATGGATAGAAGTTTAAAGATTCGAGATATACTCAAAGTCCATATCGAGATCATGAATCGGTACGATCCAAGTAAACGTATTGGACTATATGTGGACGAATGGGGCACCTGGTGGGATGCGGAACAGGGAACCAATCCCAGTTTTCTTTATCAGCAGAATACCCTGCGGGATGCCATCTCAGCCGGCATTTTCCTGAACGAGTTTAATCTGCATTGCGATCGGGTCCGCATGGCCAATATCGCCCAGACGATTAATGTCCTCCAGGCAATGATCCTGACCGACGGACCGGACATGATTCTAACACCGACATACCATGTATTCGAAATGTACAAAATTCATCAGGGGGCGACACTGCTGCCTTCAAATTTGAAATGCCAGGCTTATAAATTAGACGGCAATGAAATCCCTGCCTTGAATTGTTCCGTTTCCCAAAACGAGAGTAATACGATTCAAATTTCAGTTTGCAATATCAATCCCAACGAATCTGCTAAACTCACCTGTCAACTGGAGGGATTCAAGGTTCAAAGGGTTACCGTCCGCGTGCTAACGGCCGACGACATGACGGCACACAACACCTTTGACAATCCGCAAGCAATTAAACCAGTCGCCTTCAATGAGTTTGAAATGGATAACGGCAATCTCATCGCGACGTTGCCGGCAAAATCCGTCGTCGTTTTTGAAGTTAAATAATACGCAACGATTAACAAAAAGGGTCATCCCCTCACGAGAAATGAGGGGATGTTTTTCAGTGTTGCGGTCCCGGATATTTCTTTGGGGACTATCTGGATGAACAGCATATCATTGAACAGGATTTTCCATCGGAACGCGTACACATTTATCAGGGATTCGTTACCATTATCTGCGCATTTTCGTCACATATTACGATGGAACCGGACCAGTTCCCCTGAGGAATATTGATATTCTGCCCGGCCAGAATCGGTTTACTGAATATGTGCATTTCCGTTTGATTAGTATCGGTATAGCTGAATTTCAGACCCGTCGCCGTCCAATCGGATAAATCCGGCGTATTCGATTGCACGATGGCGGTGGCGATATAAACCGTATCGTCTGCATTTGTGCTTACATTAATAGATGCGGTTTCGCCGCCAGCCGTTCGGGTGTACTGCCGCCCTTCAAACTGGGAAGGAACGGAAACCCAGGTATAATCGCGGTTGGAAAAAGCTATGCCGCCTTCCGTGAGAATGGCCGGTTCAAAATTCCCACCGGTCACTGTCAGAACAGGCGGCCCGAAAACCTCCAGCCATAACTGCGACAGCAGTAAAAGGTCCGGCCAATCTACCTGACCATTCATATTCAAATCGGTCCTGCCGCACCACTGGTTCAAAAATCCGTCACAATCTGCCTGCTGCCACCTGGCCGACATGGTTCGATGATCGGAAAATGTTATAACTCCGTCACTATTGATATCAGGGCTAAGCTCATCGCCAAATGAACTGTATGAGAGGTTATCGAAATACACTTCGATGTTGTCATCCCGATTGCTCATGGTGTGCGTGAAGAGACCGAAGGCATCAAACCCCGTGGATTTTTTGGCAACTGGAACATCAACCGTACGGGTGGTACCGCCAAAAACCAGCGTTAAACGCCCATCCACTCCGGCGCCCCCTTCCGGATCATAACTGAGACTCCAGCTAAAAACGCCATTATTCTTCGTTATAGCTGAACTTGTCGCCCCTAAAGCATCGGCATAAATTCTTAATCCGTCCGATTCCTCGGAGAATTTCATACCCAGACGGGTAGGCGTCGAACTGCCCCCGGCCGCGGCCTTCTGATACCAGCCGAATCCAAAGGAGCCATCATAATTTAAATCGTTGAACATCATCGTGCCTTCGGCCGATAATATCTGATTAGCCGTCAGCAAACCGCCGCCGATTGTTTCGTCCCCATAGCAGCTCACTTTATTCGTCCGCGAGACGATGCCACCCATTTCTCCCGCTGGTCCACCGGCATTTGCGGTGTTGGAAAATCCGAAATCATTACCGGCATCCGGCAGATTCCCCCCCGTCCATCCCTGCGATTCCGCAGCCTCAAGACTGTCAAACGTTGCCTCTTCCAATGGCGGAGTCACTTCCGGTTGTAATGCCGTTGTAAAGCTTTCCGTAGTTGAAGCCCAGTCATCGCCGGTATAATCAGTACTGAAACAACGATAATAATAAGTCGTCTCCGGATTCAGGCCGACGATTATAATGCTGAAGCTCCCCGGCGTCGCTTCATTTAGCTCCTGGACATTTTCCCAGCTGGCAGGATTCGTACCGCCGTCACTCGTGCCCCAGTAAACTTTCACACCCGGCCATTCATACCCTTCAAAGGTCAGAACGCCGCCAATGGTCGCGCTGGAATCCGATATATTCAACGCTTCCGCATTTTCCACAAAAGTATCTGCCACACCATTGACATCATCCGCCAGTGCCATCAGCGGATACCTGTCATGGGTCCGGTATGGAGAATCGCCAATGTTGTCGCTACCGGGCTGATCCTGATTGGGGCCGCTCTTAGTATCGCTGCCGTTATAATCGTTCCAGTAATTGCCACCGGAAGGATAACCGTTATGCCAGCGATTCTGTGAATTGGGGCGGTTGCCCTGACTTGAATTGTCTATGAGATTATTGTGATGTATCCATCCATCATGCAGCCCCCCCGAACCTTCCGCATAAATGCCGTGTTCATTGTCCACCAGCGTATTAAAGGCGATAAGCGTACGGTACATGGGACCGTGCTCGCCGGCAGTGGTAATCCCCCCGCTGCCGCCGCCCTTGTTGTTATCGTCGATGTCGTTGCCCCAGATAATATTGTAGTCCCCCGCCGTGGACAACCAGATACCTCCACAGGAAGATACATCGGACTGATCGTTATGATCACAGTTATTGTGCAGCATGGTATTGTGATGGGCCCCGTCGGCGATGCTGATGCCTATGCGACCGTTGTAGGAACAGTCATTACCTTCCGCCCGGTTATGATGACAGGCGCCATAACGAAACTGCATGCCGATTGAGTTATTCCAGTTACTGGTATTGTTGAAAATATAATTATAAGTTGATGAACTAAAATACATGCCCGTATGCGTGCCGCTGACGCTGTTGCCGCTGATAACGCTGTTGTCGGTCCCGGTGCAATAAACGCCGATGGGATTATTCTCACCATCGGTGCAGACATTATCGGAAATGGTGACATAATCGCAATCTTCAACCCGTATGTGGGCCCGTCGGTTGTTATCTAGCGTACAGCCATCGACGGTCCCATTGCTGACGTTATCGAGATGAATGCCCATCTCATTCGGCACAGCTCCATCCACGACAGTGCAATTGCGAACGATGAAATATTTCGTGGTATTTCTGATCCTGATACCGGGTTGAGAATCGCTGGAAGTCAGCGTAATATCCCAGTTCTCGATAATATAGGGCGAGGCTTCAGTGCCCGCCCCGTCCGATACGCCATTGGCCGAGGTAAAACCGCTATCGCTCGTTATCGAGATCGGTCCTCTGGGAACGCCGAAAACGATGGATACAGGGCCAATAATCATAGCGAAAATAACCACCGACAGCAACCTAAAACCTTTTTGCTGATTAATCATAAATTTATCCTTTCAGTTTCTTAAATACATTATACTACATAATAGAAGAAGTTTTGGGGACATTTTTTTTCATTTTACTACATTGCTGTCCAAGATAAAAATTTGAAGCATAAAAAACGTCCATAATAAGCTATCAATAAGGCATTTAGGACGGATTTCGGCATTTTCAGGTTCAGGTTATTCATTATGCTGTCCAAAACAAAAGAATCATAAATTAGCTCGTAAGTGCCTATAATTGGCAGATTATCAAGCTTTTAGAGTGCCTCTGGTACTCCGATTAAAACTTATCTTGAACAAGAGTGATTTTACTATTTCTTGATTTTATCGGAATCATGAGAAAATTCATGTTTGGCGGGGTTTGTAGCATTAAGATACTCTTCGAGATTCGAGAATCCGTCGCCGTCGCCATCTAACTGTGCGTCGATATCACTTTTGGGATTCAGAACAGCGAATCTTTCAGGGATCATTCATATGAACTTTATACTCGTCCCGGTCGAAAACACCCGTTTTCCTGGAACGTGATTATTATCGGATGAAAAGCTTACGCCCGGCCCTGACGGACAGCTTCATGCCTGTTATGGAAAACAGGCCTGTACTGATTTTGCAACCAGCACAGACCAGTTTTGATACTCGCATTCATATCGCTTGATATGAATCAACATTGCGTCAACACAAAATGCTGACGGTTTCTGACAATCACAGCCGCACAACTTACGGTGTGGGAACAATCGTCGAATTCGGGCCGACAATCACGAGCGGACCGCCCCAGGCTCCCTGAGGTATGTCTATATCCTGACCGTTCAGAAGCTCCTTCTTGAACACATTCATCACCGTCCCGCCCCCGGCGGTGTACTGGAAGTCGGCGCCAATGACCAATGTCCAGCCGGTGAGATCGACACCGCCCAATTGAGGCTCGGGAACAGCAATGTAAACATAAGCATCCTCATTAGCCAGTACGTTCATCGTCGCGACTCCCTGACCGCCATCTCTGAAAGTGAATTTTGCGCCGGAAAGTTCGTCCGGCACATTTATCCAATTGTAGGATCTGTTCGCATATGCGCGCTCGCCGTCGGCAAGAATGCCTTCAACGAAACCTGTACCGGTAACCGTCAGGTTAGGATCGAGATCGATATCCAGCGGAGGAATCGTCACTTCAGGAGCGGTCCTCGTTAACCAGAGTGCGGCAAGCGGTTCCAGGTCCAGAACGTCCACGACGCCGTCTTTGTATAAATCAACCCAGGAACCAACACCGTTTGTACCCCAGAACTCGCTGAACTCATTCACATGCATCAGATTTACAGGCGTTGAGGTGTAGCACAAATCATCGATGTAGATTTCAATATTTCTATCGCTAGCGCTGAGCGGACGCGTACTGAGACCAAACTTATCGAACACGGTAGCCTTGTTGGCTGCAGCCACGGTTACCGTAGTGACTTCGCCGTTAATCAAAACGGTGACCAGACCATCATCGCCATCCCCGCCGTCAGGATCGTAAAAGATGGAGAAATCATAAACGCCGTCGTCAATAAACAACGTGTTGCCTGCACCAAATCCTTCGGCCTGCAATCTGACACCATCGGCACGCTCGTTGCAAACGAATCCTATCCGGTCGCCGGTATCGTTACGCCAGCCAAAATAGAAGCTGCCGTCGAAATTGATATCATTGATGCTGATCTTACCGATCGCCATCATAGGATACTCCGCAGAAACCAGACCGATCGTCTCATCCATATAAGATGTTATCTCATCGGCTCGTGAAACAATACCGCCCAGCTCGCCAACGCTGACGCCGCCGGCATTGTTGGTGTTCGACCAGCCGTAATCATTACCCAGAAAATCACGATTCATGTTGCCCATCCAGCCGTTTGCCTCGGCGACATTCGGATCGTCAAACATTTCGCATTCCTTCGGTCCGGGAATATCGACCACTATCACCGAAAAGCTTTCCGTATCGCTGCCTTTGGCGTTCGTCGCCGTCACTTCAACCGGGTAAGATCCCTCAGCTGTGAAAACCGTCCAGGATATCACGCCGGTATCAGGATCGATGGTCAATCCCAAAGCTTCCGATGCGGCATCCAGACTGAACGCCGGCGAAGGCTTGGCCGCCAACAGCACAGGCTGTAAAGTAAACAGACCGCCCCGAACGGCTTCCTGATCGGGAATAGCCTCGATATCAGGCGCTACGGGATCATCCACGGTTACAATCCAGCTCAGAGTATCCTGCCCGATGCCGTTATCCACTTGCAATTCAATCGAAACCGGGGAATTATCGACCGTAGGATTATCCCAGGTCACAACGCCATCCAGGCCGACGGACAAACCGATAGCTGCGGGATCCGCCGGCTGCACAAAGCTGAAAGAAAATTCCAGGTCGCCCGGACGAGGATCGACATCTTCATTCAATGTCGGTTTAACGGTATAAGCGACAAAAGGATCGACCGTCTCATCCAGTTCATTATCGGCTTCCTGGAAGATTGGTGCCGCCGTCGCTCCAAAATTTGGATCGCTTGAAGTATAAAGCAGATCATCAATATAAATTTCAATATCTTCATCTGAAACGCTGCGGTCTCTGGTAAAGAGGCCAAACTTGTTGAACTCAGTGGTCTTGTCCTCCACCGGCACAAATCTCGAAGAGACCTGATCGCCAACAGTAACGGTAATCAGACCATTGGGATCGTCTGGCGCCGTATTCGGAACATAGGAAATACTGAAATCATAAACACCGTCTGCAACATCAAGCTGATTACCGGAACTGCCGCCGCCGGGAAGCTGCCGACGTGCCCAGAGCCTGACACCGCCGGACAGTTCATCGCACCGGAATCCCAGCAGACGGGCACTGGAACCGACGCCGCTTTCTTCATTGTACCACCCGAAATAAAAAGTACCGTTGAAATTAATATCGTTGAAACTGATACGACCGCTGGCATACAATGCTCGCTCCGCGGTCACGGTCCCAATCCATTCATCGGCATAGGAACTGCTGGAACCGCGGGAAACTGTGCCGCCCATTTCACCCGCGCCGCTGACGCCGCCGGCAAAGGTGCTATCCGACCAGCCGTAATCGCTTCCATCAACCATATTTCGCGCCATCCAGCCATGACTCGCGGTTGAGGTCGCATCGTCAAAAGTCGTAATTTCGGTGTCAGCCATTACCATACTTGAAAACAGGAACGTTGCCGTAATGATTAATATACTGCTTCCGATTGAAAATACCCGTTTTTAAAGCCGGAAGCTCAACGAGTC
>CAYZXY010000113.1:0-7440 GCA_964482555.1 uncultured Pirellulales bacterium | reverse complement strand
AGTACTGATTTCTTATATAAAAACGGTTAGGCATGGCTCTGTCGGAGCTTTCTGTCTGGTTGGGTAGAACTTATCAATGCCTGATAGCTGAAAGAAACATACCTGTTTTTCTTTTCTTGTAATATTACTATAACAGCCATAGAATGATCATTAAAGATTAAATAGCTTTATAACCAATTAGTTGAAAGCTCTGGGTAAGGCTGGACGTAAGCTTTTTATCCGCAAGCTATTATGTTCCGACAAAATGGGACATTTCCTTTGGAACGAGTTTAAAAGGCTTTTTAATGCTCTTGCCGTCATTGAGCCCATGTTATTTCAGGAGGTTACGTTGCCTATAGAAATCGAAGCAAAATACCAGGTGGACGATCTGGCGGAGATTGAAGCTCGTATCCGCGAGGCAGGCGGTTCCCGGTTTCTTGATTTCTATCAACATGACTTGATTTATGATAATGTTGACCGTTCACTCCGGGAGTCAGACAGTAATCTTCGCGTCCGGCAGGAGAAATGTGGCGATAAGGAAGAGATAACTATTTGCTTCAAGGGCGCCTGGCAGGGCGGCCCTTATAAAAAGCGTGAGGAAATCGAATTGACGGTAGCAGATCTGGATATTGCCCGGCAATTGCTCAATGCCCTGGGATTTGAGATTGTTCTGGAACTGGAGAAGCAGCGTCGCATGGCCCGTTTTCAGGATTGCCTGGTGTGTCTTGATGAGGTGGTTAATCTGGGTAGTTTTGTCGAGATTGAAGGGCCGGCGGAGGAAAAAATTCGTTATGTGGTTGATGTCCTCAGCTTGCAAAATTTTCCCTCAATCACGCATGGCTATCCGTATTTATTAGCCCGAAAACTTGTTAAGGAAAATAATACATGACATCACAAAAATAGACCCAAAAGGCATGAGAATTCCCGGCAGGGCCGGGCGTAAGCTTTTTATCCGAACATAATGACGTTCCGACAAAACGGAATATTTCCCTCGGAACAAGTATAAATGAAAGATTTTCCAGGTATGCCTGATGCATAATCCGGCAGTTATTGGATATGGAAAAGCTGATCTTCATATAATGTGTTATGGTGTTGTTCTAATCGTGGTTGATGTTCTGTTTTTGAATCGCGTATATATTCGTACATAAATGATTTACAGTTTGTACCGGCAAAACGGCTTTTGGTACGATCTGACATGGAGTTGGGTGTGTTGAACAGTTCTGAATTGAAAAATCAGAGTGATAACGGTATTCAGGGATCGCCATTGCCATTGTGTGATTCTCTCGGTAACTGGCTGCATAAAATAAAGTTACGGCAATCCAGCATATTTCGGGATATTGAACGTTTTGGCAGCTGGGTGGAGTTTGAAGGATCTGAATTGATACAGAAAGCCAGTGAAGGTGAGCTGATGATTTTACCAATTGGCGCTACGGAAGAGATGAATCTGCAGATCGGTCGTCACCGCTATCCGCATAAACTGGGGGAATTTCATCGTTTGTGGGCTTTTCTGGCGGGACTGGGTATTGATAAAATTGTGATCGACGGTCGCCTGGAACGCAATCAGATTGAGGATGTCATGAGCTTTATTCACCTGCATCGTGAAGATATTTCCCGCTGTATGGCCGGCCGGCATTGCGGACAGGTAGGCACCGAGTTGTGCCGGTTGGGGGTGCATCTGGCTTGCTCGCTCGCACGGATACAGGACGGCACGCTTGAGATTCGTTACAGCTATTGCCAGCTGCGGCTCAGCAAACTGGTACAGTGGTTTGAAAAGCGCCAGAGGGATTTCCGGGATCATCGGGCTTTGTTTTATGCCGCGCCGCGCTATGCCATGATGACAGGATTGATTTCGCTGGGGCCCAGTCTGGTTATTACACTGGTGCAGCAGGATTGGCTGATGCTGAGCGTTATACTGGGGGAGGCGGTTATCCTGATGTTTTTGGTGTATTTGTTTTTTATGGTGGTGGGCAGTATTGAATATGATAATGAGGAGAAAGCCTATCAATTATCGCAGGCATTCGGCCGATTGAAGATGACCAACGAGCGAATCCAGGCTGATGTGAAACGGGCACGGGTGGTTCAGGAGAAGTTTCTTCCGGATTTGGAGGATATGCCTTATTTTGAGCGGCTGGAATGGGCCCGTCATTTCGAGCCTGCGGAGGAAGTCGGCGGCGATTATTTTGATGTGTACCGGCTGGAAGGGTTTCGTGTTGCGATTCTTTTTAGCGATGTGAGCGGGCACGGGATGGCGGCCGCGTTTATCACGGCGATTCTGAAAACCACGTTTCAGCAGGGGATGGAAAACGGCGATAGTGTCGCCGAGCTGATGCGAAAGATGAATACCCGGCTGTATCGTTCGACGCCGGTGGGCAGTTTTGCCGCGGTCTGGATGGGGATTTTGAACATTGCCAACGGCGAGTTGGAGTATGCCAACGGCGGGCATCATCCGCTGCCGGTCTGGATCAGAAATGGCAATGGACAAGAGCCGCAGACGGTGGTGGTGGACGGAGCGCGAAATCTGCTGCTGGGAGTTGAGGAAGATATCTCGTTTCGGGTCACCCGGCAGAAATTGGCCGACGGCGATACTGTTATGTGGGTCTCCGACGGCATTGTGGAGTGCATGAACATGTCCGGCATGCAGTTCGGCTCGGAGGCCTTGCAGCGTCTGGCCGCCGAAAAAGCGAGTGGTTCAGTGACGGCTCTGGTTGATTCTGTTGTGCAGGAAGTCAATAACTTCGTCGACGGCAGAGAGGCCGCCGACGACCGCACCATCCTGGCTGTCCGCATCAAAGCCGGTGTTGAAAAGGGCCAGGCAGGGTATGAGATTTGAAGATTAAAGGTTAGCCTTCACGGACTTATTGACATTTGAATAAATTACTTAAAGTCTCACAGAGTTTTGTATGTTTAAAGAACAAACGCAACAACGATTGTTGAGAACGCCTTTTCCGCAGCGACTTGCGGACGGCTCGGCGAAGATGTCGGACCTCCTGGTGAATAAAGTTAGCCAAATCGGCGAGACAGTAAATGCCGAGATACCCGAAAGCCGATCCCGGCGGTCCCAACGGTAATGAATCGGTCTTTGTCCTCGCGGAGCCCATGTACGGCGAACCACCGGTTGAAGCATAAAGCCGCTTTCGTCCACAAAAACAATGGTTTTACCGCTTTTTCGAACGTTTTTTTATACGCGGCCAGTCGTTTTTTTTCTCCATGCTGCGATGCCTCATCCTGCGGCAAGCCGGGTGTTCGCGTTTGCCCAGGCTATGACACTGTATTTGGCAGGGTTAAAGCCGTCATTGAGCCTGGTCCGATAGTACAGTATAATGTCGGGATTTTTCAGCCCGGAAATCCGTATATCCAGATCCGTAGAGAGAATTGAAATGCAAGAAATATCGTGTATCTTCTGCAATACCCGCAGCGAAGATGTTTATGTCGAGGAAAACGGCTATTTCGGTCGCCGGTGTCCGGCATGTCATTTGATTTATATTTCGCCACGGCCTGAGCCCGAGGAAGTTGCCGGGCTTTATGATGACGATCGAGAACATGCGAAATTTGCAGCTAACTTGCATGAGCAGCGGCCGATTCGCCGGTTCTATGCCCGGGAGAGGTTCAGGTACCTCCTGCGACATATTCAGCAGGGTTCGCTGCTGGAGATCGGCAGCGGTTATGGCGATTTTATCGAGATGGCCCATCGGCATGGTTTCCAAGCGCGCGGGCTAGAGCTGAATCCGGTTCTGGCTGAATATATTAATGATTATTTGAAGATACCCTGTGAGCGGAAAATGCTGAAGGAGGGGATTTATGCTGACGGTTCCTTCGATGTGATCTATCACTGTGATGTAATTTCGCATCTTTACGATCCGGTTGAAACGCTTGGTATTATGAATCAGTTGCTTGTTGAACGTGGATTGATGGTCTTTGAAACGGGCTTGTTCGGGGATATTCCGACTCGGGCTTTTCGGCACCTTATGATGCTGAACTATCCGCAGCATTTGTTCTTTTTCAGCATGAACAGTATTGAGCGGCTGTTAGCTGCAACCGGTTTCGAGCTGGTTACCATGTACCGTTTCAATATTACACCGGCAACGGCTTTAGCGAAATGGGTGACCAGTACGCTGGTTAAGATGAAGTCTGATAAGACGACGAGTGCTGATGAGGCTGTGGAGGCTGCTGAGTCTACCGTGTCGGGTAGGTCGCTGCGGGCATGGCTGCTCAGAGACTATCAGTATCTGCTGTTCTGGCTGTTCTACCGGCTGGGGCGTGTGCTGCCGAAGAAGAGGAAGCTAACCAGCAATATATTCGTGATTCGGAAGGTGAAAAATTATCGCTAAGGGTCCGCGCATAAATAAACGCTACATTTTTTTCTTGCGTTGAATGGTATAATTCCATTCGCCATGAAAGTCATGGCGTTTTAAATTGATACGTTCGAGCTCTTTATCTGTTACTTTAATGCTCTTTTCATAATGCGTCTTATCAACGGCGGATTTCACCGACAAGCCCGCCCGGGTTGTGGTACTACTGATTAAATTAACGACGGTCTGTAAATCATACAAAGGTTTGCCGCGCCAGTTCTGAGTAATGAAGCTAAAAAGACGGTGCTCGATTTTGTTCCACTTGCTCGTACCCGGCGGAAAATGATTGACCGTGATATTCATATCCAGTTCGCCGGCCAGTGCCTGTAACGACACCTTCCACAAGCGCGTCCGCCAACCGTTGCTGCCGCCGGCGTCGGCGGTGATCAATAATCGCCGAGCCCGAGGGAAACGATGTTGGCCCATCTCCTGCCACCAACGCCGAATGCTGTTGACGGCAAACTGAGCCGTATCGTGATTAATCCCAACGCTGACCCACCCCTCGTTGGATTCGATATCATAGACGCCGTAGGGAATCGCCTTGCCCAGGTCTTTATCCAGGAAGTCATGTCCCCGCGTTTCCACCGGCGTTCCCTTTTTACGATACTCTCTTCCTTTATTGCTGAAATCCCCCAAAAGCTCCTTTTTCTTGGTATCTACGGAAATAACCGGCTGGCCGCTGCGATGGTATTTTCGGATGCTTTCGTAAATATATTCGAACTGAGCGTTGCGGTCCGGAGGGGTAATACCTTCCCGGGTTTTGCGATTTGCTTGCAGACTGTAATCCATCTCATGTAATAACAATGCCACCTTTCGAGGACTGATCTGGTAACCCAGCCCCGTCAGTTCTTTCGCCAAACGCCGGGTACTTTTACAGGTCCAGCGTAATGGTGATTCCGGGTCGCCGCGTTGCGGTTCGATCAATGCGTCCAACCTTTCCGTAACGTCGGGATAAACGCTTGCCAAGGCCTGTCGCCCGCCACCGCTACGCCGAACGCTTCCTAAAACCGCTATTCCATCATAATCCTCGGCTTGCAGACTTTGCAGTTCCTTCAAGCCGCGATGAATCGTGGTGCGGGCCAGACCGGTTTGTTCGGCAACCGCGTTAATGCCGCCATAGCCCAAACTCTGAGCTTCTGTTGCCGCCCATAACCGACGAGCACGTTCATCTAAAACCTTTTCCAACATCATATACTTATCGCCTATGTTTGTTCTGTCTTCTATAGTAACCATGTACTCCTTATCGGAACATGGTCCCATAAACCTTAAAGTTGTAGCGTTTATTTATGCGCAGTACTTTAGATGAGCGAGATATCATGATATAATCAGGCAGAAACCCGGGAGGAGTCCGACTGCAGCAATGGAAAAATCATGGACTGTATCATAAGTATTTATGCGCTGACGGACTGCAATAATTTTTAAAATTCTTTCTTCTTCTCTATCAGTAACGCAGGATGCCGTTGATTCCCGATACGCAGCCTACGAAAGAAACGCAGGCGGATAAGATAATATTCATTCAGCATGCGTTTTCATCTTCGCTCTGCTCACGCGACGCACAACTCCGCGAGAAAAATCGCGTTCGATTACCCTCGCTGCGAAACTGCCGATCTTCAAAATTGAATCACGGGCAAGATGCCCATGTCACATACTATATCCCCAGTTTATCCCGCAGGAACGTCAGGAGTTGCTCGGCATTGACGCGTGATTGTTCCATGGAGTCGCGGTCGCGGACGGTAACGGTGTTGTCTTCGTTGGTCTGGCCGTCAACGGTGACGCAGAAGGGGGTGCCGGCCTCATCCTGTCGGCGGTAGCGGCGGCCGACGGCGCCTTTTTCATCGTAAAAGCAGTTGAAATAGCCGCGGAGATCGTTGAATATCGCCTTGGCTTTGTCGGGCATGCCGTCCTTTTTGACCAGCGGGAAAATGGCGACTTTGATGGGAGCGAGTGAGGGATGGAACCGCAGCACATTGCGGGTTTCGCCTTCTTTGACCTCCTCGACGGCATAGGCATCAACGAGAAACGCCAGCGTTCCCCTGTCCGCCCCGGCAGACGGCTCGATGACATACGGCACATACCGCTCGCGGGTGTCTTCCTCAAAATAGGCCAGGGGGCCTTTGAGCCAGTCCTCAGATTCTTCGACGAGTTCGGTTTTCAGCACATCCCGGCCGTTTTCGATCCATTTGGTGACAGATCGCATGCCGCGTTGGTGCTGCCGGAGGTCGTAATCGGTGCGGTTGGCGATGCCTTCAAGTTCCTGCCAGTCGCCCTGGCCGAAGGGGAATTTATACTCGATATCGACGCAGGCCTTGGCGTAATGGGCCAGCTCATCGGCGGCATGATCGCGAAAACGCAGGTTGTCCGGTCGAATGCCGTAATCGCTGTACCATTGCATCCGCTGGTCCTTCCAGTGTTGCCACCAGTCTTCATCGGTGCCGGGCTTACAGAAGAATTCGATTTCCATCTGTTCGAATTCGCGGGTTCGGAAAATGAAAGCTTTTGTTGTTACTTCGTTGCGGAAGCTCTTGCCGATCTGGGCGATACCGAAAGGTACCTTGACGCGGGTGCTGTCCAGCACATTCCGGTAATTAGCGAAAATTCCCTGTGCAGTCTCCGGTCGCAGATACACGGTCATGGAATCTTCGACGTTGGCGCCCATTCTGGTTTCGAACATGAGCTTGAAGGGCATGGGATTGGTGAAATTGCCGACTTCCTTGCATTTAGGGTTGGGGCAGATCATGTCGGTGAGGTCGTCCGCGGTAGCGCCGGATTCGGGCGGATTGTCGCCTTTCTCGTTTTCCAGATGATCGACACGGGTTCGGGTATGGCATTTTTTGCATTCGCAGACCAGATCGGCGAATTTATCGACATGACCTGAGGCCTTCCAGACCATAGGGTGCATGAGGATACTGCAATCCAGGCCGACCATATCATCCCGCATCTGGACGACGGCTTTCCACCAGGCGTTTTTAACATTGCGTTTGAGTTCAGCGCCGAGGGGGCCGTAATCATAACAACTGGCCAGCCCACCATAGATGTCGCTGGATTGATAAATAAAGCCTCGTCGTTTGCATAAGGAGACCAGATCATCGAGTTTTTGCAGTGTTTCGGTCAT
>CAYZXY010000112.1:0-7615 GCA_964482555.1 uncultured Pirellulales bacterium | reverse complement strand
AACTTTTCCAGCGTATGACCGCATGACTGACATTTATATTCAAACAGTGGCATTATTAATCTCCCTATCCCGCAAAAACCGGAATTTCGAATGATGAAACATTGTCCCAATGACGAAAACCGATTTATGTAAGATTTAACTCATAAGAGACTAAAAGTTCCCGCCCCCCGAAATTACGGGGGGCGCACCTTCAAACATTAAAAATTTATATATACTCGTTCCAATTGGAAATTCCCGTTTTGTCCAAACGTAACTATGTGCGGGCAAAGCCTTTACGACTGGCCCTGGCGGGAATTCTCATACCCTTTGGGTATACATTACAACTTTCAATAACGTTAAATTTCGACGGCGTCCAGCAATTCATCTAAAACCTTTTCGTATTCCGATTGCTTGTTCATTCCGGTAATACGCTTGACTTCCTGGCCGTCCTTGAAGATAATGACCGCCGGAATGCCGCTGATGCCAAACCGGCCAGCGACATCGCGCATCTCATCCACATTCACCTTGCCGACATTCACCTTGCCGTCATATTTCTCGCTCAATGCGTCGATCGTCGGCGCCAGCGCCCGGCAGGGGCCGCACCAGTCCGCGTAAAAATCCACCAGAGCGATACCATCGTTCACGCTGTTTTCAAACTCAGTTGCATTCTCAAATTTTGTAGCCATAGTCAAATTCTCCTTGGTGTTAAAATTGATGTTAGTGTTTGCGTTATCCTTTGGCGTTTGGGGCACGCTGCCTATCGACACCGTCAGCAGCAGGCCCAATGCCGCCCCGTAGAGCGCTCCGCGATACGGCGTTGCCGTCAGCGGGCAGGCGCCGGATGTGCACTTGCCGTAGTAGCCCATCAGCGCCCCCAGACCGCCGCCGATTAATAAACCAATCAGTATTTTAATCATGATGTACCTCATTTTGCTGTACAGCCTTTACCCGGCATAGCCGAGAAGGCTAAGTACGAAATTTGAATTACTATATCTGATTCAATTGAAATTGTCCGTTTTGTCAGGACATAATTTTGTACGGATAAAAAGCTTACGCCCGGCCCGGAGCTTTCTATCCAATTGGGCATATTTAATGTTTTTTCACAATACCTTCCAGCATGAGGCTCTCGTCTTCGACGACTTTACCTCCCATGATCTCGGCAATGTTGCCGCCGAACATTTTCGCCATCAAGCCCAGATTCATCTTCGACAGATAAGTCTTACCGTCATCGCCTTCCCAAACCGCCATGGTGCACGGCATCATACAGGAAACCTGACGATCACTCGTCAGGATGCTGCTCGCATATTCAGGCTTACACAGCTTAACCAGACGTACGGCAGGGCCAAATTCCACGCCATGCTTGGCCATGGAATGGTTCATATCTGAGACGCCGCTGACCACCCAGCCATTTTTTTCGATTGATGTTTCCAACGCCTTGACCGTTTCTTCAACATTCTGGTTGCATTCCTTCGTGATAATCATCATCCCCGGCATGAGCTGAAACACCAGCACTCCGCAGATAATAAACCCCACCATCGCTCCCAGAACAAATGGTGCGACTGGAGATCCTTTTTTTACATTTTTTTGCTGATCCTGAACGTTTGCACTTACTTCATTCATGGTGTCACCTTTCTTGATTATAAATAATTCAGCTTTATGCATGTTCTACCCGTTATCTTTTTCGCAGTTGTGATAAACACAATGCAGCAGTTTGATGACATTCGGATTGCTGATGCGGTAATAAACCTTTGCCCCTTCTCGCCGGCAGCAAAGCACCTGTTTATCCCGCATCATATTTAACTGCTGACTGGTGATCGCCGGTTTGGCCCCCAGCGATTCAACAATATCGCTTACATTCTTTTCCTCATCTTCCAAAAGCGAGACGATTTGCAGCCTTACCGGGTGTGCCAGCGCCTTGAGTATCCCGGCGACCTTTTCTGCTGTCTCGATGTTCATCATGGTTTGTGGCATTGAAGTAACTCCAGAAATATATTAGTAATATACTATATCATTATATAGTAAAATAATAAAATGTCAAATGAAATACAATTTTTTTTGAATTTCAGATGAAAAATACCATAAGTCGTTTTATTATTTGAGTTTAAAGTTATTGCTAAATAAATTTCGCTCTTCGTTCGTACTCAGACATTTTACCGCCTAAAATGTTATGTATATATGGAACGTATAAACTGAGCTTATTGGACTATGCAAGGATTAAATATGGAGCAGTTTAACAAATACAGTCGTCGTATCACCCAGCTTAAATCCCAGGGTGCCTCCCAGGCCATGCTTTATGCCACCGGCCTGACAGAAGAAGACATGAACAAACCGCAGGTCGGCATCGCTTCTGTCTGGTTTGAGGGCAATCCCTGCAATATGCATCTTAATAAACTGGCCGCCAAAGTCAAAGAAGGTGTGCAGTCTGTCGGTCTTGTGGGAATGCGTTTCAATACCATCGGCGTCAGCGACGGCATCAGCATGGGAACTGACGGCATGAGCTATTCGCTGCAATCACGGGAAATCATAGCCGATTCCATTGAAACCGTCATGGCCGCCCAGTGGTATGATGCCAACATTTCGCTGCCCGGTTGCGATAAGAACATGCCCGGCTGCGTCATCGCGATGGGCCGTCTAAATCGTCCGTCCATAATGGTTTACGGCGGGACAATCCGGGCCGGCTGCTGTAGGGGCAAGTCAGTTGATATTGTATCGGCGTTTCAGGCTTATGGCGAGTTTATCTCCGGCAAAATTGACGAAGAAACCCGCAAGGAAATCATCAAAACCAGCATTCCCGGCTCCGGCGCCTGCGGCGGCATGTACACCGCCAACACCATGGCCTCCGCGATTGAGGCGTTAGGGATGTCGCTGCCGAACAGTTCATCGATTCCCGCCGAAGATCCGGCCAAGCTGAACGAATGTTTCAATGCCGGCTACGCGATCAAAAACCTGCTGGAAAAAAACATCAAGCCTCGCGACATCATGACCATGGAAGCCTTTGAAAACGCGATGGTTGTCGTTATGGCGCTGGGCGGTTCTACCAATGCGGTCCTGCACTTGCTGGCGATGGCTTATGCTGTGGATGTTCCGTTGTCGCTGGATGATTTCCAGAATATCTCCGATAATGTGCCGGTCTTGGCCGACCTTAAGCCTTCCGGCCGCTATGTACAGGAGGATTTATACCAGGTCGGCGGTGTATCGGCCGTCATGAAGCTACTGCTGAGGGAAGGACTGCTCAACGGCGAATGCCTGACATGTACGGGAAAATCGCTTGAGGAGAATCTCGAAGAAATGCCCGATCTGGCGGAAGGACAGAAGGTTATTATGCCCTTTAATAAGCCCGTTAAATCGACCGGCCATATCCAGATTCTCAAAGGCAACCTGGCCCCGGATGGCGCCGTTGCCAAAATCAGCGGCAAGGAAGGAGATCATTTTTCCGGGCCGGCCAAAGTCTTCGACCGGGAAGAGGACATGCTCTCTGCTCTTGAGCAAAAGCGAATCCAAAAAGGCGATGTCATTATAATCCGTTATGAAGGGCCCAAGGGCGGTCCGGGTATGCCGGAAATGTTGACGCCGACCTCCGCCATCATGGGGGCGGGACTTGGTAAAGATGTCGCTCTGCTTACAGATGGCCGTTTTTCGGGCGGCAGTCATGGTTTTATCGTCGGCCACATCACACCCGAAGCCCAGGAGGGCGGTCCAATTGCCCTGGTGCAGGATGGCGATATCATCACCATCGATGCGACACAAAATGCCCTGACCGTCGATCTTAGCGATGAAGAGCTTGACGCCCGCCGGGCCGCATTCTCACCCCCGCCTCCCAAAGCGGACCGCGGCACTCTTTACAAATTTATCCAGAATGTCAAACCCGCATCGGTCGGCTGCGTAACGGATTAACATGAAATCCAGAATAACCATATACATCGCGACAGAAAGAGCTTATAATACCTACTCCGGCTAAACTGGAAATACGAAATCCGACATAATTACGTGTTGCCTGTGCGGGCAGATTTTTTACGAGAATAATATGGCTGACCAGCCGTTAATCAGTATAGACAGACATTCAGGGCATATTATTGTGGAGCTGCTGGTGGACGATCTGCTGCATCAGCTTCAGGTCGCCCGTATGAAAGAATCCCTTATCTCGATTGTGCAGGAACATAAGGGCCGGGCCTTCATTCTGGATTTCACGCAGGTCAAGTCAATCTGTTCATCCGCGATTGGTCTGCTACTGTCGGTTAAGAAAAAAGTTGAAGATGGCAACGGGCGTTTTTGCCTGTGCGGCATCAACAGTAATATCCCCAACACCTCCACAGACACTTATATCTATGAAATCTTCAAAGTCGTCAAACTGGACAATTACTTCGAGATTTATCCCACACGTCTGGAGGCGGTGGAAGCCTGTTCGTCCTGATAATTGTTGCTGCCTTTACGCCTCAAATTCTTCCGCAACGACGTCGTCCTGCGTCCAGCCGGCTTTTCCCATAGCGATAAAATGAAGGGTTTCTTCCCGCACTTCATCCAGTTCCAGCCCGAGATTACGGAGCACTTTCGCGCCGGTGCCCTCATTTTCATGAAGCAGCCCCAGCAGCAGATGTTCGGAGCCGACGATGTTGTGTTTAAGCGCTCTGGCTTCTTCCAGGGCGTCGTCAATCACATTCTGGGCATGCTGCGTACGGGGCAGGGATTCATAGTCGCCGTCTTTTGGGCCGGAACCATGAACAACCATCTTGTTGACTTGTTCTTTGGCATGGGCAAGATCGACATTACGATGACGAAGAATTTCCGCGGCGACACCCATCTTGACCTCAATCAGTCCCAGCAGGATATGTTCCGTGCCGATATGGTCATGCCGAAACTTCTGGGCTTCCTGACGGGCGTGTTCCAGTACGCTGCGGGCATTATCGGAATAGCGTTCAAACATGGCTTTCCTCCATCTGAATTAGATATGTTGAATAATATAAGTATGATATATACATAAAATCAAGGATAGTTTAATAAGGCGAATGGCATTACTCATTGATTTTTTAAAATTCGCCATACCTTACCCGCATGCCAGCTTCTACGCCAGCGAATAATTCGTTTTTTATTTTATAGAGTCAATTATTATTTACGATGCATTTCAAAGAAATCCAAATCCTATTTGAAAAATGAGGCGTATTTTAAGGTGGTTATCCTATAAATGATTTTAAAATAAGGCATTATGTGGTTAGGTAGCAGATTGGCTTCATTTAAAATTATCTTTTGAAAGGGCTCAGATAAGATCGGGATTAAATATAGGGCGGCCCTGTATCTATGGTTATTTTGGTAGAGTAATCCCCTGCGGCGTAATTGTTAAAGCGCCGGAGGCGAAGAATCCCAGGGCTACCAGGCCATGGGCATGAATCCCGATCGCAACAGCCGCCCAGACCCAGTATCCGATCCCGCATCCCGCACAGACCAGCCCGCCCAGACCGACACCGCCGATAGCGACCAGTCCCGCGGCCAGCCCGGCGACACTGATGACTCCCAGGCCGATACCGCTGAGGACTACGAAACCGACGGACAAACCGCCCATTGCGACCAGGCCGATGGCGATATCCCCCACGGCAATGATACCCTTTGCGACCCCGGGTGAATCGTAGCCACTCCGGCAGATATGCAGCAAGGGCAGACCGAAGATGCTTAAGCGACTGCGGTATTCATATCCAATCAACTGACGATTGACGGCCAGGCGAAGCCGGGCCTGTTCTTCTGGTGTGCGATTGCGGATAGTCTGTTTCATGGGCGCTGCGATCCTTATTTATTCTTCTGCTGTTTATTATTGCATATGTATTGGTGTAGCCGATTACGGAAAATGTCGCTCGATTACGAGTTATTAATCACCAAGTAGGCCCCCAGTGTAAAATCTGGAGGCCGTAATTATAGCAAAAAAATCCCCTCACTTAACGTGAGGGACTATTTTGCCTGTGAGTGGTTGCTAATAATTTATTTGACCTCTTCATAGCGTACTGTTAGCATATCATATTTGTTGTGCCAGGGTCCAGCAAAAATGCCCGCCTGATTCTGTTAATCCTTGCCACACCGGCACATAATATAAATGTTTAATTGAAGGGCTGGATGCTCGGTGTTCACTGGCCGTGCCGATAGGAGTCCGGTAGAGCAAGGTGGATTGTAACTGTTTAGGAATTAGAGTTTTATGAATATTTGTATCGTTGGTTTGCAATGGGGGGATGAAGGTAAAGGCAAGATAGTCGATCTCTTGAGCGATACGGCGGATTTTGTCATTCGCTACAGCGGCGGCGCGAACGCGGGGCATACAGTCCTCCGTGACGATGACGAGGAATCCTTTGCGCTGCATCTGCTGCCCAGCGGGATATTACGAGATAATGTGCAATGTGTGATTACTAACGGTGTGGTTTTGGATGCCGAAGTGTTGTTGAAGGAATTAGAAGGCCTTAGAGCCCGTGGGATCGAAGCCAAAGACAATTTGAAAATATCCGGCCGGGCCCATCTGGTTATGGATTACCATAAAAAACAGGATTTACTCAGTGAAGAGGCTTTGGGTAAAGACAAGATCGGTACGACAATACGCGGCATTGGCCCCTGTTATGCTGATAAAGTGACCCGTACGACGGCTCTGCGGGTGGCGGACTTGCTGGAGACCGATGGGCTACTGGAAAAAATCACACGGATAGTCGATTTTAAGAACAGATTTTTCGCCGCGATTTACGGCGATACCAAACCGCTTGACCCCCGGGCTTTATATGAAAAATGCCTGGAATGGGCGGGGCATCTGCAGGGTATGATTACCGATACGACTTGCCTGCTGCATAAGGCATGGGGGGAAGGCAAATCGCTGCTGTTTGAAGGGGCACAGGGAACACTGCTCGATCTGGATCATGGAACATTTCCTTTTGTAACCAGCAGCAACGCCAGCGCCGTCGGGCTTCCGGCCGCGACCGGATTGCCGGCTAAAGCCATCGACCGTTATGTCGGCATTGCCAAGGCATACAGCACCCGTGTCGGTTCGGGGCCTTTCCCTACGGAACAGAATAATGAAATCGGCGACACGATTCGCGAAAAAGGGCATGAATACGGCACGACGACCGGTCGCCCCCGACGCTGCGGATGGTTTGATTCCGTCAGTGTCGGCTACTCCATTCGAATTGGCGGCATCAACGAAATGGTCATGCAGCATCTGGATACCATGAGCGGTCTGACGGAAATCAAGGTCTGCACGGCCTATCATCACAAAGGCCAGCGGCTGGAATTCTTTCCCGGTGAAGCGTCTATCCTGAATGAAGTCGAATGCGAATATGAAACTTTTGCGGGTTTTGATGGCAATCTTAGGGAGGTGAAAACTTATGAGGACCTGCCCGAAAATGCCAGAAAATATGTCAGGGGTATCGAGCAGATACTAGGTGTTCCGGTCAGTATGGTCGGGGTGGGGCCCGGTCGCGATCAGACCTTGAAAGTCCCGCATTCTTAAGGGATATTTGAATTTGTTTCTCAGCGGCATAAAACTGTGCAAAATGGTAATGGAATTAAAAAGCATGAACGTGGGTATTTGTACACATTAACGTAGCTGCGCTTTAATGTAAATAACTCAAACTGACCGATATCAGGCCGCGAGGAGTTTTTCCAGTCGGCGAATGAC
>CAYZXY010000111.1:0-7668 GCA_964482555.1 uncultured Pirellulales bacterium | reverse complement strand
CTGTGCCTTCGTGGTTATTTTATTACGTTGCCCTCAAAACCCGAACGCCCTCTCATAATGCCGCACTTCCGGTTTGCCCTTTTCGGGCCAGAGGACGATGACCACATCGAAGCGGCAGGGGAACTGTTCCAGGTTGTGCCGACGGATAAATGATTTGGCTGCCGAGAGGATATGCCGGCGTTTATTGTAGCCAACCGCCCGCTCCGCATCGATGAAATCTTCGTCTTTGCGAGTCTTGACCTCGATAAAGACATAGGTGTCCCCATCTCTCATGATTAAGTCGATTTCACCTGAGCCGCCTTTGACGTTGGCGGCAAGGGGCTTGAAGCCCAGCCGCTTCAAATACCCCCGGGCCAGCTTTTCGCCTTTCCGGCCGAGCCGGTCTTTGTCCTTCGTCGTATCCCGCCATTTATGCCAAAACGCCCCGAACATATTATCCTGCCCCAATAAAAAAGCCCTCCGGAAAATCCGAAGGGCGATATGGCATTCACAAAACTGGATACAATCTATTTACCAGCGGGTTGTTTTGCCTTCTTGTCAGCTCCCTTCCCTTTTCTGTCTTTCCAGACTTCTTTCAGGCGAACGGCTTTGCCGGTACGCTCACGCAGAAAATACAGTTTGCTGCGGCGGGTAAACCCACTGCGCTTGACTATTACATCCACGACATTGGGCGAATGGATCGGGAAGATACGTTCGACGCCTTCATTATTAACAATACGGCGTACAGTAAACACTTCATTGATACCGTGGCCGCGGCGGGCGATGACTGTGCCGTTAAATATCTGAATACGTTCCTTGTCGCCTTCCTTGATCTTGACGCTGACATCAACCGTGTCGCCAATGTCGAAATGCGGCTTTTCCGGCTTAAGCTGTTTGCTTTCCACCAGGTCAATGATTTGCTCACTCATGTTTATACTCCTTATTCGTTGCTATGCTCTTTTAATAAATCAGGCCGCCTTGCTTTCGTACGCTCCAAGGCCTGTTGTTCGCGCCATTGTTTTATTTTGCCATGATCGCCGGACACCAGCACTTCCGGCACCTGCCAACCGCGATAATCCGCCGGTCGTGTATATTGCGGATATTCCAGTAAACCTTCGCTGAATGATTCTTCCACAATCGACTGTTCATCGCCCAGAACGCCCGGCATCAGCCGTACCACGGCATCCACCACCGCCATAGCCGGTATCTCGCCGCCGCTGAGCACAAAATCACCGATGGAAATCTCCATCGTCGCCAGCTTTTCCCTGATGCGTTCGTCGAAGCCTTCATAATGGCCCGCGATCAGCATCAGGCTTTTTTTGTCGGCCAACTCGCGTGCCGTATTCTGCCGAAACGGCCGGCCCTGCGGCGTCATGAGTATTATCTCGTCCACATCGCCTTGTTTTTTCAGGCAATCTTCCACGGCATCAAACACCGGCTGGCACATCATCACCATACCGCTGCCGCCGCCGAAAGGCCGATCGTCCACGCTGTGATGTTTATCGAGGGCATAATCGCGAATATCAGTTAAGTTTATTTCCACCAGTCCCTTTTCCCGGGCCCGTTTTATGATCGAATGACCAAAAACTTCATTAAACATATCGGGAAAAAGGCTCAGCAACTCAATTCGCATGGGACTTATTCAGCAGCGGTCTCGGTCTCGGCCTCGCCTTCGCCACCCTCAGCAGCTTTCGCATTTTCGGCTTCCGCGGCGGCCGCGGCCGCCTCTGCGGCAGCTTTGGCTTCTTCTTCAGCTTTTTTTGCGGCTTCTGCGGCGGCTACCTCGGCCTTGCTCGGCTTGGTCGGACGGGGTTTGGGATCCAGATTCGCCGGCAGTAATTCCTGTTTTTTCAAAATTCGCTTAACGGTTTCAGTCGGTTGAGCCCCTTTGCCCAGCCAGAACTCCACCCGTGCCGGATCTTTGATAACGACCTGTTTGTCCTGGTCCTTGCATACCGGATCGTAATGTCCGAGGTCTTCCAGTGTTCTGCCATCACGCGGATTGCGTGATTCTATCGCGCTGATGCGATAAAACGGTCTGTGCCGTCGTCCCATTCTCTTGAGTCTGATTTTTACCACTTAACTATTACTCCTTATATAGCAATCACTTAATACAAATCGCTCGTATGCTGCCGCCGCGGTCGAAAAGCGAAATCAATGTTGACGCTGTTCTGATTCGCGTCGCGCCAGGATGAATCCGTTGATGAAGATACTGATATTACCGCAGTCGGCGTCCGCCCGTTCGGCAATATCATGTATCTGTTCATCCGAAAGTTTTTCCGGATTTAGTTTTTCTTCCAGCGTCATCATATTAACGGCCCGGCAGAAGTCCTCATATTCATCTTTACTGGGCGATTTCAGCATCGCCAGTTCCGCCGTCCCGCTCAAATCCCGAAACTGACTGCGGTAACGCTGGCCGAATGCACTATTTCGGAAACGGCCTACATACTCTAAATAGTCTTCAATGTCAAGAAACGTATTCATTTTCTCTCTCGTTCATTCTCTTTTCTGGAAAATTATCTCCGTTTTCTCAGCTTTTTCTTTGCTTTGCGGTCCGGTTTTTTGCGTTTGGACCGTTGTTTCACCTTTACGCCACCCAGGCCCCCGCCTTCGCCGAAAGCATCCATTTTCCCCATCTGCGACAGGGCTTTCATGCGTCCCATCATGCCCATGCCGCTCATAGCCTTCATCATCTGGCGGGTCTGATTGAACGTCTTGACCAGCGAGGAGACCTCGTTGGGCTGGACGCCGCAGCCCCGGGCGATACGCCGTCGTCGCGATCCGTCGATGATATCCGGGTCCTGCCGCTCCTGCTTCGTCATCGAATGCACAATACCCTTCAATCGCCTGATTTGCCCGTCATCGACATCCATGTCTCCCAATTGACCCATCCCGGGGATCAGTTTCATAATGCTTTTCATCCCGCCCATCTTGTTCATCGTTTCCATCTGCTTGAGAAAATCATCAAAAGTCAGCTTGCCCTTCGACATTTTCTCCTGCATTTTCAGGGCTTCTTCTTCGTCAACCTGCTCCTGGGCCTTCTCCACCAGGGTGACCACATCACCCATCCCCAGAATCCGGCTGGCCATACGTTCGGGATGAAATTCCTCCAGATTATCCAGTTTCTCTCCGATACCGATAAACTTGATGGGCTTACCGGTCACGGCCTTGACTGACAGGGCCGCCCCGCCCCGTGCGTCACCATCCAGCTTGGTCAGAATCACACCGTCGAGTTCCAGCCGTTCGTTGAATTCCTTGGCGCTATTGACGGCATCCTGCCCGGTCATTGAATCGCAAACCAGATAAATCTGCTGCGGTTTGACGGCTTTGCAAATCCGTCCCAACTCGTCCATCAACTCATCATCTATATGCAAACGGCCGGCGGTATCGAGTATAACTACATCGCAGCCGTTTTGTTTGGCGTATTTTATGCTGTTTTTCGCGACTTTTACAGCGTCTTTATGATCGGTTTCGCTGTAAACTGGAATATCAAGCTGGTTTCCCAGCGTTTTCAACTGTTCGATAGCCGCCGGTCGCTGCAAATCGTTGGCAACCAGCAGCGGATTTCGACCTTTGGACACCAGATATTTACCCAGCTTACCAGTGGTTGTCGTTTTACCGCTGCCCTGCAAGCCTGCCATCAGAATGACTGTTGGGCCAGGCTGCACAAAATATATCCGGGTATCGACCGGTCCCATCAGGCTCGTCAATTCGTCATTGACGATTTTGATCATCATCTGACCGGGATGCAGACTTTTGATAACTTCTGCCCCCAGAGCCTTTTCCTGTACCGTTTCGCAAAAATCTTTCACGACTTTATAATTAACGTCGGCTTCCAGCAGCGCGGTTCGGACCTGTCGCATGGCTTCGGAAATATTGTTTTCCGAAATCTTTCCGCGGCCGCTCATGTTGCGAAAGACATCGTTAAATTTGTTGGTCAGAGACTCAAACACTTAAAAATACTCCATTTACGTCAATTAACCATTGGGATTTGCCTTTCCGGGGGCTGCCCCTGTCTCCCTGAAAAGGCCGTTGCCATCCTGGCAAAGATAAATATGTGATCAGGTGCTATTTCTAAAAATACAAACAATGCATATTAACCTGATAAACTGATTATTTCAACGAGAAAATACAAAACCCGTACGGATTATAATGTACTTTTTTCTATTTTACCGGTCGCTAAACCTTCTATTCCATACAGAAATAACCAGCTCAGCCCGCAACCCAGAGCATAATGCGGAAAATCCCACCAGGCAAAGGTGGTTCCCAGCAATAATCTCCCCGTAAAAGTCTTGCGTATGGCCTCAAGCCAGGGCCACCCGTGCCAGAGCTGAGTGAGTTCTATAATACAGCTTATTAGAAAAACCGTACTTACAATTCTGATTATGTTTTTCCGGTAGGGCCAGATACCATAGGCGGCAACGCACCAGAATATTTCATACAGAACGCCGCCGCCATAATCGTTAAACCAGAGATGCCCCGGACCGCGGCAGGCTTTGCTCCAGAGGCCGGCCGGCAGCAGAACAAGCAGAAGGGCAAGCACGCATAACCTCTTTATTAATATGACTTTACTTTTCATTCAACCTCAGTCTCGTAGCATTTGCGCCGATTATAACAATTACAACGGGAATGTCTCTGGTGCGGATTATACATGTGTAGCTACTACAAATATCAAATTGGGCACGCCATTTCAATCCAATTTACTTGCCCGACCAGTATAGCCCTGATAGAATGCATTAGAGATTTACGGGTTGCAGACGTGTTTTTGTAGTATGAAATTGGCAGGGATGGCAATTCAGGAGATTTTTTCGCAATGGAGAGGGAAAAACTGTGGATGCCGATTCGCCGGCGGGTAATATCTGCCGTTATTTTTTGATCTTTAATCGTTTGTCAATGACGATTTTTATGTGTTGGGTATTAGCGTATTCCCTTTTGGGGCTGCCAGTGCACGGGGGGGAAACTTCAGGTTCATCTTATCGGTCCGTTCAAAAGCAAATCAGATTTAAGATAAATTCACCGGTCTCGCCGCAAGCGGTTTCGTCCGATATAAACGCCGAAAATGACGTTTCGGTTACACTTTTAGGCGGGCAGCCCGGCAATCCTGTTCTGCCATACACGATCAAGCAGTTTCTGGTGTCTGCCGATACAGACTTAAGGACAATAAAAGTTGATATCGTTCAGCCTCAATGGCTGGAGATGGCGGGAGAATATGAGCTGCCGCCCGTGCCGCCGGCGGCCACCAACGTGAAAAAAAGGCTTATCCGGGACTGGAATTCGCTGCCGGAATCACAAATCATCAATAACCGCAATGCCGCAGTGTATCAGGCGGATGCGTTTTATCCTGTCGATGCCATCGAGATTCAGTCTGTCAGTTCCTATCGTGAATATAAACTGGTCAAAGTGAAAATCTGGCAGGCGTCGTATAATCCGGTCCGAGGGAAGCTGCGCTTTCTGCTAGACTCGGAAGCGGGGATTTCTTTCGAGCAAACCGGAGAACCGCAGCCGTTGACGATACCTTCAATATCTTTTCGCAAAAAACTTAAGCGTCTGCAAAAAAACGTTGCGAATCCCGGCGTTTTTCCTTCCTTGTATCCTGAAGCTGACAGCAAGTCGCCAAAGAAAGACCATCAGCCTGAAGCGGCGTCATTGACTGCCGTGCCGCAGTTATCGGTTGACTATTCCCACAGCATCCCGGCAAGTTATGTTATCATTACCACCAGCAGGATAGTTCTAGGCAGCAAAAATCTCAACGCGTTCGTGCAACATAAAATCGATGCCGGTCATACGGTGAAAGTCGTTACTGAGGGCGTTGTTGAAGACGCCACGCATTATATCGCCGGTACGGGCCCGGATTCCCGGGCTGATAATATCCGGCGCTGGCTCAAGAACCATTATATCACCGATGGGATAGAATATGTCCTGCTGATCGGGCAGCCGCATCCGTTCAGCTATTTCGATACCTCGGTGCCGATGAAGATGGTCCATCCCCGCCATAACAGTAACGATGACTATACCTCCGCACCTACTGATATGTACTATGCGGAACTGAGTCATACATGGGATCTGGACGGCGACGGCTTTGCGGGTGAATTTCTGGATGATCTGGCTCCTGGCGGGGCGGACGTCTTTTGCGAAGTGCAGGTTGGCCGTATCCCCTTTTTCGGCAGCTACGACAACCTGGACCGTATTCTGCAGAAAACGATCGACTATCAGAACGAGTCCGGCCCGGCCCCGTGGCGCAAGAAAGCGATGATCGCCTCGGCGGTTTCCAATTTCGCTCCGCAGGACAACAACAATGACGGTGACATCCACGACGACGAGGATTTCGCCAGTTCGGACTGGAAAACACTCGGCGGCGGCTGGGCCGCAGGCATGAGCCGGGCCGCATTGCAAAACAGTTTTGAGCCCTATACGCTGGTTGAAGAGAACGGGATTTATGCCGATGGTTCCTGTTATCCGCTGCTTGCCAGTAACGCCGCTCTGACGCTGGAAAATCTGCTCTATGAATGGCAGGGGCATTATGGATTCGTTTCGTGGTGGGGGCATGGCGACGACAAGGAGGTCAGCCGTTACTGCTGGGAAACCGATGATACGTATCCGCTGGTTTGCAATACTTTGCAGGAAACGAACTGGTATCCATTATTCACGAACGCCCACTGTGCGTATCTGGACGATTCGCATCCTTCGATTGTCGTGCAGATATCCTGTTTTACCGGCTATCCTGAAAACAGCGCCAACCTGGCCTGTAAGCTGCTCGAACAGGGGGCGGTGGCTTCCATATCCGGCACACGCGTGACCTGGTACTGGCTGGGCGAGTGGACGGAGGATCACGGCCTGACCTACGGCGATAACGCCTCTTATGCCCATCACATCTTCCAGCGGCTTTCGCAGCGGGATACCGTCGGTAACGCGTTGAACGATTGTCGGGCGAATTTCGATGCGAGCACGGGGGCGGCCTGGGCGAACATGGTGACGGTGAATCTTTTCGGCGATCCGGAAGTGGCGCTGCTGCCGGAGGATATGCAGACATTTGCCGGCGATATCGACAGAAGCGGGGCCATCGATCTGCTCGATCTGGTCAAAGTCAACGACCACTGGCTTCAGGATATTTTCGCGGACGATCCGGCAGCCGAGGCGGTCGATCTGGACGCCAACGGGCTGATCAATTATTTCGAATATCTTATTCTGTCGCATAACTGGATGCGGTAAGGTATTGTCGGCCCGCAGCGATAGCGGCGGGAATTTATTGGTGGCTGTTTCTCGCCCCACCTGGCCTCGCACGTAAAGTGTGGCGATCAAAATCTCCAGCCACGAAATGTCTGAGTATATACCCAAAGGGTATGAGAGTTCCCGCTTGGGCCAGTAGTAAAGGTTATACCCACAAATAATTAGTTCCTGTTGCGGATAGCGTATTATGGGGGACAGGAGGCGCGAAGCCTCTCATAAAGCCCCAAACTATCCGTTACCGAGTTTTTAGTTCACATTTACGTCATTTTCAGCGCTCTCCGGCGGGCATGGGGCACAACGCTCCCGAGCCCGCCCTGAAAACAGTCCTCATTTTGATTTTATCGCACGTTTATCGTCACAAACGCGCCAGCAAAACCAGGTTATGGCACAAGACCGCCCAGCTCACGCTGGCCGCGTAATGCTTAAATCCCTTGAAAAGGCACCGGGCCAGCTTAAATACCC
>CAYZXY010000110.1:0-7834 GCA_964482555.1 uncultured Pirellulales bacterium | reverse complement strand
CTAACTTGTTTTTGGCGGATACAATTTATGGCAATGGTTTAAGCGTGGTTGAATGCAGGCAAGACGCCTGCGGTACCAGCATGCTTAAGCGTAAAACTTCCAGCTTCTTACGGTCTGGTGGGGCTAGGGCCGCCCAGTGATTTCTGTGAACATTTACGATTCGTCGCCGCTGCCGGAATCCGATTCGTCTTTACCGATGGTGTCTCTCATTTGCGTATCGGCCTGGATGTTTTTCATGCGGTAGTAGTCCATGATGCCCAGGTTGCCGGAGCGGAAGGCATCGGCGATGGCTTTGGGCACTTCGGCTTCGGCCAGGACGACTTTGGCCTGGTTTTCCTGGACCTGTGCATTCATTTCCTGTTCGCGGGCGACGGCCATGGCCCTGCGGCCTTCGGCCTCGGCCTGGCGCAACTGCTTGTCGGCCTCGGCCCGTTCGGTTTCCAGGAACGCCCCGACGTTCGCTACATCCTTCACGCTGGCGACGCTGACGTCGGCGATATCGATGGAGACGATTTCAAACGCGGTTTGCGAATCCAGTCCGCTATCGAGTACACGTTTGGATATCTTGTCGGGATTTTCCAAGACGTCTTTATATGTCGGGGCCGAACCGATGGCGCTGACGATGCCCTGTCCGACACGGGCGATAATGGTTTCTTCGGTCGCCCCGCGGACCAACTGGCTGATGTTGGAACGGACGGTGACGCGGGCCTTGACCAGCAGCCGGATGCCGTCTCTGGCGACGGCGTCGAGCATACCGCTGCCGGCCGCGGTCGTGCCGGCGGAAGGGCAATCAATGATTTTGGGTTTTACCGTGGTCTGTACCGCTTCGAGGATGTCGCGACCGGCCAGGTCGATGGCGCGGGCGATATCGAAGGTCAGATCGATTTTGGCCCGGTGGGCCGCGATCATCGCCTTGACGACGTTAATGACATCACCGCCGGCGAAGTGGTGCGCCTGCAGGTCGCTGATGGTCATAGGGATATTCGCTTTCTGGGCGAAAATCAGACCGTTGACGCAGGTTCTGACATCGGACGGCTCCCGCCGGACGAGGAAAATGCTCTCCAGTTCGCGGGTGCTCAGATCGGCAATGCCGGCCTGAACGGCTGAAATCCGGGCGCTGACGATCATCTGCGGATTGACCTTTCGCAATCCCATCCCGATCAGGTCGATGAAGCCGACCCGGGCGCCGCTGAACAGGGCCTGTATCCAGATTTTGAAATACATCCCGATCAGGAATATAAAGAACAGGGCGATTATGCCTAATATGATTAAAAATCCCCATTGCACATTTGATAAAGCCAGCAGCTCCAGCATTTCAGTTTCTCCTTTTCGTTGGATATCGTATTAGAGTCAGTTTCCGTTATTTTAAGCGTTAAAGAGTAAATATCCCAACTAATTCTTGTTGGGCGAGGTCCAACTTGCTTTCAGTTTCCAGTTTCTAGCTTTTCGCTACGACAATGCGGTTGCCTTCCACATGGGAGACGATGATGTCCTCGCCGGCATCGATCATCTCGCCTTTGGTGACGACGCTGTAGCGTCGGTCGTTGATTTCGACGGTGCCGGAGGGCCGCAGGTCGGAAACGGCTTTGCCTTTTTTGCCTATTAAGCTGGTGTAATCCTCTTCGCTAACGCCCGCGCTGCCCCGCGATTTGTCATCTTCGGGCGCAGGCGACAAGATAATTTTACGCCCGATGAATGTTTTGGGCAATATGGAAAAGCCGATAATCATGAGAATGGGCAAGGCGACCATCTGGGCGATCAGAAAACTGAAACCCATGCCGGCGTTTTCCTGGAAAGCCAGCACCAGCGATGCTATCAGCGCCAGACCCGCAAAAATGCTGATCAGTCCACCCGATGGCAGCAGCACCTCCAGAATCACCAGGGCAAATCCCAGGCACAGAAAAAATACGGCATAAAAAATCATAATAAACTATTTCCATAAAGACAGTATCTTGAATTGTTCCATGTCCGACGTCTTACGTTTCTTTTACGACAATGCGGTTGCCTTCAATTTCGATAACCTTGACTTCGACGTTGGGGTCGATCATGCTGCCGGCGGAGACGACATCGACCCGTTCATTGCCGAACCGGGCCTGGCCGGCCGGTCGCAGCGAGGTTATGGTAACACCTTTCTGCCCGATTTTCACCAGCTCGTCTTCGTCGGTATAGTTTGTGCCCGGTGACGGTGAACCGCCAGGCTGGTCATCCGGCGGTACCGGGGGCGCCAGCAGAATAAACCGGTTGGCGCCGGGAATGCGCGGCAGGATATTCGGAAGGTATATCGTAATCAATGCCGCTATCGCCACAAAAAACAGAAATCCGACCCCCATCGCCGTGAGGTTATCTGTCAGGTTTTTCCATTCATAATCACCGCGCGGTATCGGCAGTTCGTCCGGTCGATTGCCCAGCAGCATGGCGACGATGCCGAAGATCATCAGCAGGATGCCGCTGATGCCGGCTATGCCGATGCCGGGTATGATAAACACCTCCAGCAGCAGCAGCAGAAAACCCAGAATAAACATTGCGATTTCCCACCAGTTGGCCATGCCGATCAGGTACTTGCTGCCCACCAGCACGACGAAGGCGATGACCGCAACCGCACCTGGTATCCCCAGGCCCGGGGTGTTCATCTCTACATAGATGCCCAGCAAGGCGAGCATAAACAAAATTCCTGTAACCGTCGGACTGGTCAGCCAGCGGACCATCTCCTCCGACCAGTTGGTAGTGAGTATGTTCGGCGGTCGGGAAAAGCTTACGCCGTCGCGCTCTTCGAAAAAGGCCAGAACGCTGTTCCGAGCCTGCTCATCCAGCCCTTCGACGATGCCGCGCGAAAGGCCGTAATCAACGGCGTCGTCGGCGTCCAGCGTTACCAGTTGTTCGCTGGTACAGATCAGTTTTTTGTTTTTGAGGTCATACATATAGGCGTCGGTGGGCAGGTTGTCCCCTTCAAAATATTCATAGTCGCCCGTTTGCAGATTTCGGATCTCATACACCTCGATGCTGATGGTCACCATCGCCTTGCAGATCGCTGCCGGGTAACCATTGGCCTCTGCCGCCTTCTCGAAATAGCTCCGCAATGGGCTTTCGATTTTTTCGCGTTCGACGCCTTCGATCGTGCCGCCCATCGCTACCGGAGCGCTGTCGCCGATCTGAGAGTTGGCTTTCATGATAATATCTTTGCACGCCACACTGATCAATGCCCCGGCGGAAATCGCCTTCGTTCTGACATACGCCACGGTATGGGCCCGCAGGGAAACGTCGTTCAGGATGTAATCGTAAATCGCGATCGCGCTGTCCACCCGGCCGCCGAAGGTATCCATTTCGTAGATAATATAGGTCGCCCCATCTTCCAGGGCCGCTTCGGTTCGTCGCTTGATCGATTCAAACAATCCCTCATCCACCATTTCCGAGCAGGCGATAAAGACCGCCTTATCCTGCCCCGCGGCACAGGGGTCATCCGCCGCCAACTTGCCGGCGTCTGCCTGCGCGGGCTGACAGGGATCGATGACGGTTGTTTTTGGCTGTCCGGGGCGGGTTTTCCTGCTGATAAGGCTGTCGAGGTCGGCTATGCGGAGGTTCAGGGTTGAGGCCAGTTCAATTTCATCAACCGCCAGTGCTTTTACCAGCCCCAGTTCCTTCGCCTGCCTGCCGCTGATCAGCAGCGTTTCATCGGCATTGACCAGCGGACCGCCGCCGACCATTTTCCATGTGCCATCATTCTGGACCAGATTCTGAAAACCAGCCTGATCGACAAACTTTTGCCGGCCTTGTTTTTCGATTCGGTAAAGGATAATCTTTTGCCGGGTCATCGCCTCGGCCAGCATCGGGTCGTGGCCGTTCTCGTCGGCGAAACTGACCAGCCGGTTCGCGAGAATTTTGTCGTCTGGCATGCCGTATTCCCCCGGTTGCACCGGCACCAGCATCTGGCCGATCTGGGCGAACGAATCCGCCGCGATGACATTGCAGGCAAACACCCCCAGCAGCGTCGTCCCCCGCGCCGAATCTGGAATAAAAGCGATGGTTTTCACATTTTCGCGGTTAGAAACGCGGACGATTTCCCGGGCCAGTTGGGAAAATAACGTATAGGTTTGTCCATGCCCGTCAAATTTAAAAATGATTGTCCCCGCACCGGCTTCCACGGCCTGCTTCATATCTTTTTTAACTATTTCCACACCCGGTTCGCTCAGGCTGCCGGGTATGGAGATCACCACTGCCAGTCTGTCGCTTTTTCCATCGGCTTTGCCTGCCTCAACCGATCCATCTGATTCCATCGTGTTTTGCGGTTGTCCCCACACCGGCATAGCCATAAGCCACAGAACCACAAGCCAGAGGCCATTATTTCTTGAGTTTTTCGCTGCTTTCAACCGACGGTATCTCCTGAAAAGTTTATCCATGCCTTTAATACGGTCAAAAAAAATCCACGTTCATTTAATCCTGTCGGATATTATGTTCGATAGTTAAAGTAACGGCCTTAACGCCAGCAATGATATTGTATCCGGGATATTCATAATTTAGCAAGGAGTTTATTGGGCCTACCTCAGAAAGGGTTTTAGTCGGGTTTGGCCTTGCTAATAGACATTACGCTTTGCTTGCCGCGATTTTTCTGGCGACAATAAGCATGCCTACCAATTTTATGGGAAAAAAACCGGGAAAAATCAGCATTATTTCCTTTTCATTTAATTGGACAGAGGCTATAATCTCGCAAGAATGTACATTGTTTATTCTTAACGTGTGTATTCATCGCCCCACCAGAAAATGAAAAAATTTGAGTACGGGCTTTTCACGAAGCGATCTGGTAAAGACAGGTTTGGCTTATGCCTTAATGGGCAAGACGTAAGCTGAGACAGGATGCCCGCGAGGGTGGGTAAGTCGCAAACGTTACAGAGCACTCAGCGAGCGTATCGAGCCGGTCAGCGGTCCGGTCGGTTTCGCATTCGGGCACTGTGGAAAACCCCCCAATCGTCCGATATTATTGAAGGAAAGGAGCTTGCAAGACGATGAGTTTGATTCAAATCGGTGAGAGTATTCACGCCAGCATACCCAAACCGGCCGCCGCCATGAAAGAGCTGATGCGTTCCGGAGCGGAAGCTTTCGAACAGTCTGGCGAAGCGCTGGCATATATACTGACGCTGATTGATGAGCAGATCGAACATCAGGCGGATTATCTGGAAATTAATGTTGATGCCCTGGCTGAGGGCGATCGTGAGGGTGCGATCGAGCTGATGTGCGGCTTGATCGGCCTGGTCCGCCGGGAGGGTCAGGGCGTGCCGGTCTGTATTGACAGCAGCGATGACGAGATTCTGATTGCCGGTCTGCATGAATGGTATAAGGACGCAGGGGCGGAGAGGGCTTTGCCGCTGGTTAATTCTATCAAGCCCTACACTATGAACCGCATGTTCGCGCTGCGGGAGCAGTATCCATACAAGGCGATCTGTCTGCTGATGGACGAGCAGACCGGCGGCGCGGACTGCAGCGTCTGCGGTCCTGAACAATTGCACGAGATGGCTCGTACTATGTTTAAGGAAGCGATCACATACGGTTTTGAGGCGGACGATTTGTTCTTTGATACTACCGTGTTCCCACTGGCGATAGACATGCCGATGCTGCCCGGCACGCCCGGATATACCTATCGGGCTTTCGAGGCGGTCCGGCTGATTATGAACGATCCCGAGATGAAAGGTGTTCATACCTCGCTGGGGCTGACGAATTGCATTAAGGATATGCCGGCACGTCGTATCGGCATCTGCCGGGCCTATCTGGCAGCGGCCAGGGGGTATGGGCTTGATGGCGCCATTGTGAACGTCATGCATGACTACGAACAGAAGCCGCCCGATCAGGAATTAATCGAGTTGATAATGACGTTTGCCCGGCAGGATGGTTCGCCCGAACTGACCCAGATCGCCATGGATAAAATGGGTGAATTCTGCCGTGAGAACCGACAGGTGGCATCATAAGCCTCAGCATTTGCTTTCTTGTGGATTAGATCTTGCGCAGTGATGGTAACAAAATCCGAATGACGAAACCAAAATGATGAATTCATGACGAATGACGATTCGCTCTTAAGGTCAGAACGTCTTACTATCCGTATCATAATATTCGTTCAGATTGAGTTTGTCCGTTTTGTCGAAACGTCATGGTGTGCGGATAAAAAGCATTCGCCCGGCCCGGAGCCTTTTATCCGACAGGGTGTATTTTAGATTATAGATATAAAAACTGACATTCGGTCAGTATGAGTAAAGAATAGTGTTCATGACAAAGGCAGGAAAAGTTTCAGTTTTGGGAATTCCGGTTTATCCGGCGGTGTTTTTCAGGGGGCAACCCTGCGCAGCTCATGGGCTGTGTAAAACCATATCGTCACAATGTTGAAGCCGGTCCGGACGGCGCCGATAAGATATCCCCAATTGGGTAGAAAGCTCCCGGCAGGGCCGGGCGTAAAATTTATATCCGCAGATAATGACGTTCCGACAAAACGGGTATTGTCAATCGGAACGAGTATACAAACTTTTAATACAAAGTCATCGATTTGACAAATCGAGTTACAGGAAAACAGACAACATGAAAACTGCACCAGAAAATGTTGAAGAGATTAAAATTACTACCGGCAAACTGGTCGAAGGTGTGCTGGAAATCAGCGAAAAAGGCCACGGCTACCTTCGTTCGCTGGACGTGGTTTACAAGAGCAAGTCCAACGATCCCTTCATTCATCGCGAGATGATCCAGAAATGGGGTATGCGCGACGGTCTGGTCATCAAGGCGCGAGCCGTCGGCAAGGCCAAAGGCCGCGGCAACGGCCCCCGGGTGGAAGAGATTCTTTTTATCAACGATTGTCCTCCCGACGAGTATCACGACATCGTGCGTTTTGAGAATTTCACGGTGATCGATCCTGAGGAACGGATCAGGCTGGAATATGGCAAGGAGCCGCTGGGCCCGCGCGTCATAGATATGCTGACCCCGATCGGACGCGGGCAGCGTGGTCTGATCGTCGCGCCGCCGCGCACCGGCAAAACGATTTTGCTTCAGCAGATCGCCAACGGCGTCCATTGCAATCACCCTGAAATAGAGATTATGGTTTTGCTGGTTGACGAACGCCCGGAAGAAGTGACTGATATGTGCCGGAATATTCCCGGCGAGGTGATCGCCTCTTCCAACGACAAACCGCTGGAGAGCCACATCCGCACCGCCAAGCTCGCCCTGAACAAGGCCAAACGCAAGCTGGAGTTCGGCAAGGATGTCCTGGTGCTGCTCGATTCGATCACCCGGCTGGGGCGGGCGTTTAACGCCTGGGTTTCCTCGAGCGGGCGGACGATGAGCGGCGGTGTCGATGTCCACGCCCTGCAGTTGCCCAAACAGATTTTCGGCAGCGCCCGTAATGTCGAGGAGGGCGGCTCGCTCACCATCATTGCGACAGCTCTGATCGAGACCGGCAGCCGGATGGACGATGTAATCTTCCAGGAGTTCAAGGGAACCGGTAATATGGAACTGGTCCTCGACCGCCAGCTCGCCAACCGCCGCATCTTCCCCGCCATCGACATTTCCCAGTCCGGCACCCGTAAGGAAGAACGGCTCATCCCCGGTAATGACCTGGCGAAAATCAACCGTCTTCGTCGGCACCTCAACTCTCTCCAGGTCGGCCAGGACGTTACCATGCTCCTCAGAGCCATGGAAAAACACAAATCCAACAAGGATTTCCTTCGGGAACTGCCGTAAGGCGTTGCTGCCTGACCATTTGCATTGCGTAGGGACGATGCCGGAGGCGGAGGGCGATGGCGGCGGATCAAATCGATATCCAGCCGCACATAGACCCAACGGGTATGAAAGTCCCGGCCAGGGCCAG
>CAYZXY010000109.1:0-7985 GCA_964482555.1 uncultured Pirellulales bacterium | reverse complement strand
GTTTTGTTAGAACGTAATTATGTTCGGAAAAAACATTTGCGTTTGGCCCTGCCCGGCGTTTTCTACCCAATTAGTAAACGCGCTCCCAGGAAAAACCACAAAGCCGCCCCCCATCCCTATGGCTCCATGGCGCTCTCGATATTATTATTGACATCCTGCGGTCAGCTTGCTTTAATGACGGCAGTGAAGAAGCGCCCGTAGCTCAATTGGATAGAGTCGCGGACTTCGAATCCGAAGGTTGCAGGTTCGAGTCCTGCCGGGCGTATTTGATAAATCCTTGGCTGACAGTTACTTGCGATTGGCATTTCTTGTGTATTGCTGTAAGGCCGTTTTGTGTCCATTATTTGTCACGCTTCTTCGATTCTGAATCGGCTTCCAGTAATTGATTGATATCTTTTTGGCCGGCCGGCATATTATCTACCGACTGCCCGTTATGTTGAGCATTTTCCCGACCTTTGGCTATGAATCTCCAGCTTTTCCTTTTTTCCCACTCAGCTTTTCCGTCAGATCAATAATGTGTCGGGCGAAATCGGATTTGGTGACATGAGGAAAATTCTCACACGTGCCATCCGGCAGGAGAATATCAAAACTCGCATGGTCCGCCCCCAGCGAAACCGGGGAATTCAATACAATCGCGTCGAGATTCTTCTGCCTGAGTTTGTTCTCGGCTCTGGCAAAAGGATCGATATCCTGTAATGCAAATCCGACCAGTATCTGTTGCTGTTTGCGATTGCCCAGTTCTTCCAGAATATCCGTCGTCCGCTCAAATTCAAAAGCAATGGACGAACCGGTCTTCTCCAGTTTATGCGCCAGCTTTTTCGAAGGCCGGTAATCGCTCACCGCCGCCGTCATAATCACTGCGTCGCAGTTGCCAAAATGATTAAAGACCGCTTCCGCCATCTGCTCCGCCGAAACGACCTTGATTAGCTTCACGCCCGCCGGTACGGGCCGCTCGACCGGGCCGCTGATAAGAACCGCCTGATGCCCCTTCTCCACCACCGCTGCCGCACAGGAATACCCCATCTTGCCGCTCGAAGCATTGCTGAGATAGCGGACCGGATCAATATATTCACGTGTTGGACCGGCAGTGATCAATATATTCATAGTTCAGTTCCCATCGCTTTGGGCCGGCGATGGTTTAGCAGTTCGATGACTTTTTCCAGAATCTCCTGCGGCTCACTCATTCGCCCGATCCCTTCCGTGCCGCAGGCCAGACGGCCGGTGGCCGGCCCAACCACATGGACCGCATCGTCTTGGAGCGTTTTCAGGTTTCTTTGCGTCGCCGCATGATGCCACATGCGGTCATTCATCGCTGGGGCGATCAGAATATCGCTGCCCGCACTGCACAACAGCGTACTGACCAGGTCGTCACAAATCCCCTGTGCCATCTTAGCGATTATATTAGCCGTTGCCGGCGCCACCACGATAAGATCCGCCATATCCGTCAGGCCGATATGACGCGTCTCATATACTTCGCGGTCCCTGAATAAATCCGTATAGACCTTGTTGCCCGTCAGTGAACTGAAGGTCAGCGGCGCGACAAACTGCCGGGCATGGTCCGTCATTACCACGATCACATCCGCTCCCAGCCGGCACAACCGGGAGCACAAATCCGCCGTCTTATACACCGCGATACCGCCCGTTACGGCGAGCAGAATATTAAATTTATCCAGAGGTTCGTTCATGCACGTTTACGGTTTCGATTAAATTTTATGAATGTCCGTCGCGATCTGCGTTTCATCGGGTTTGTGGATCCCTTCGGTTTTGTCGTAGTCGATGATAATTTTTCCCTGGGCGATTTCTTCCAACGCCACTTCGATCAGGTTTTTTCCCGTCGGGTCAACCAGCGGCCGCGATCCTTCAATCAATTCCTTAAGTCGCCGCTGCACCAGTGCCGTCAGCCGAAAAATACCGCCGACTTTTATTACCAACTCATCTTTCTTCAGATGTTCAATCATATACCGGACTCCTTATATAGCGATTCTCAAAATCGTTCCAAAGCTAAAGAATACACTCAAATACCAGAAATTCCAACTGGCTCAGCCAGTTATAATGCCTCCGATTGAGTTCTACCGTTTTCTCCAATCATAATGGCTTATAAAGAAAACGGTTAGACGCGGCTCTGCCAGGAGCGTTCTACCCGATTGGGTATGTTTTCATGCCCTGCTGAAATATTGCACCATTTGTGACTCCGGTCGTTTCCAGCATAGTTTATTTCGTCACCAGTTTGATCAGCGTCTCAATCGCCTGACCGAGATCGTCATTAATTAATGTATGTTTAAAATTCGGACATTGTCGGGCCTGCTCAATCTCCCATTGGGCTTTTTCCAGCCGCCGTTCGATGGTATCGCTGTCGTCGCGCCCTCGGCGGTTCAGCCGCTTTTCCAGTTCATCACGGTCCGGCGGCAGAATAAGTATCCCGACTGCCTTCGGAAATCGCTGAAACACCTGCAAAGCGCCCTGCACATCGATCTCAAGAATCACCGGTCGGCCCGCTTCCAGCTTCTCCATGACCGGTCCTGCCGGCGTACCGTAAAGATTCCCAAACACTTCGGCATGTTCCAGAAATTCATTCCGCCGTAATTTGTCCTCAAATTCTTTACGTGTCAGAAAAAAATAATCTTTCCCCTCGATTTCCTTATCGCTTTGCGGCCGGGTCGTGGCTGAAACGCTCAGATCAATCCCCGTCCGGCGAACCGCCTCTTTACACAGCGTGCTTTTACCCGAGCCGCTGGGCCCGCTGACGACAAACAATGGAGCCGTTTGAGTCTGGTTGGCTGTTTCGGTCATACCTGATTATACTCGTTACATATGAATCTGTTCGTCTTGCCCGAACATAATAATATGCGGTTGAAAACTAATCCCCATGTACATCGAGAGCCCCGGCAGGCCATCTCATACTTTTGTGGATGCAACATCAAATTATTCCACGTTCTGAACCTGTTCCTTAAGGCGATCGATGGCCACTTTAATCTCGACAACGTGATGACTGATCTCGGCATTGTTCGCCTTTGCGCCAATCGTGTTCGCCTCCCGCAGCATTTCCTGAGTAATAAAATCCAGCCGCCGTCCAATCTGATCACCCGTCCGGCAGACCTCGACAAACTGATCAAGATGCGAATTCAGTCGTGACATTTCTTCATTGATATCGCACCGTTCGGCGAAAATGGCCACCTCACGCGCCAGTACCTCTTCGTCGAGCCGGATATTGGCATTCGCCAGCATCTCATTGACCCGCTTTTCCAGCCGCTGTCGATACTGTTCGATCACCTTTCCTGTCAGGCCGCTCATCGCCTGCAAATGCTCCCTGATCTGATGGCAGTTGTTCTCCAAGTCCGCCAGGATGCTCTTGCCCTCATCTTCCCGCGTTTTTCGCAGGCTGTTCAACGCTTTCCGGGTCAACCCGATGATGGTATTGAGCATCGATTCATGCTCTTCCGCCGAGTAGGCGCGAATCTGACAAGCTCCGGGAAGCTGAAGCATATTCGCCAGATCGATATGGACCGGCTGATTCTCAAACTGCGACAGAATCGGTTCCAGATATTTCACATAATGCTGCACCACCGTCTGATTCACCTCAAAAGGCCCCTGATCCGAAAAACTGCGCATGTGCAGAATAAACGTTATAGAACCCCGGTTCAATTCTTCACGGACAATCTTTTCTACTTCCGGCTCCGCGAAACTCAGCGCGTCGGGAAGCTTGATCGAGGTCTTCAAAAATCGGTTATTGAGTGTCTTGATCTCCAGAAGGTAACTGATACCATCCGTATCGCACTGAGCTTCACCAAAACCGGTCATGCTTAGCAGCATATAATTTTCTCCATAAGCCCCGGCAGGGAGCTTTCTGCCCGATGGGGTATAACTGATTTCCACCACCGATTTACCCCGGTTGCCTGTTTGTTCATACTGATACCGGGAACCCCTGAATCCTTGAGCTGTTTATGCACGAGTGATAAAAAATCCGGCATCTTAAAAAACGGTTTTATGACTATTCCGTCGTTCCACCCTCAGACGCTGTACCATCCGCGTCCGGGTCGCTCTCGCCTTCCGGCTGAGGAGTCGCGGTTGGACTATCACCCGTTGCCGGTGCGGGCATGGGAGCTGCCTGCGGTTCCGACGGTGCTAATTGCGGCGTCGGCGTTTCTTGAAATCTGCTCTGCGGCACAAACGACTTCGTCAAAACCATCGACGTCAGTAAAAATACGGCAACCACCCCGACTGTCACCCATGTGAAGAAATCACCGGTTTTACTGCCGAAAGCGCTCTGGCCGCCCGCGCCGCCAAAAGCCGCGCTCAGGCCGCCACCTTTGCCTTTTTGCAGCAGAACGATAATAATGAGCAGTATGCAAACTATAATGAAAAACCAGGCTATCAATTGTGCCCACCAGGCTACTGCTCCTAAAATTGCAAAATCCATCGAATGTTCTCCTGATATATGTTGAAAGCCATCGTGACTTACATGCCGCATGCGCAATTGCAGCCGCATTCGCCGCCTGTGCCGCGCGAAACTTCGATCGCCGCTTTAATAATCCCCATAAAATCATCCACTTTCAGGCTCGCACCACCGACCAGTGCCCCGTCAACATCGGCCTGGCTCATCAATTCCGCCGCATTACCCGGCTTGACACTCCCGCCATATTGAATAACCGTGGCCTCAGCGACGTCCTCTCCGAATAGCTCACCCAGGATTTTCCGCGTATACGCGTGAGCATCCTGAGCCTGCTCCGGCGTCGCCGTTTTTCCGGTCCCGATCGCCCAGACCGGCTCGTAGGCTACCGTAACAGCCGCCATTTGTTCTTTGCTCATCCCGGCCAGGCCTTCACGAATCTGCCGTTCCAGAACGGTTTCCGTCTGATTCGCTTCCCGTTCTTCCAGCAGTTCCCCTATACAGAAAATCGGCTTTAAGGCCCCATTCAGCGCCGCTTTGATCTTTTTATTGATAATCTCGTCCGTCTCCCCTATTACATGCCGGCGTTCAGAATGCCCGATAATAACGTACTCGCAACATGTATCCTTCAGCATTTCAACGCTGATCTCACCGGTAAACGCTCCGTTGCCTTCAGAAAAGAGGTTCTGCCCGCCAACGCCAATCTGTGACCCGGCTACCGCTTCGGCAACCTTTGTCAAATATACAAAAGGTGGGCATACCGCGACTTTTACCTTCTCAGCGTTCTCGCAGGAAGATAATTGTTCCTTTAATCCAGAGGCCAGCGCCACGGCGCCTGCCGCATCCAAATTCATTTTCCAGTTGCCGGCTACGAATTTCTGTCGCATTCAGAAGGTCTCCTCTTCTATAAAGTATTATACTGCAATAAGTTATTGGTCTATTAGCTCTTGTTGGCTTCAAATAAGACAATTAGTATATCTTTTTTTAATGCAAATTGCAAATCTTTGTCTGCCTAACTGGAAAAATTTTCTGATTCTCTCTGCTTTCCCGCCGGTTATCCTCTGACCACATCCAGAATTTTCCGGGCCTGCCGCATCAGATGCGCAAACATATCCTCCGTCAGAGCCTGGGGGCCGTCACACCGGGCTTTTTCCGGGCAGCTATGCACTTCGACGATCATGCCGTCTGCTCCCGCCGCCAGACCTGCCAACGCCAGCGGCTCCACATACTCCCGACGACCGGCGGCATGGGAAGGATCCACGATGACGGGAAGATGGGCAAGATGCTTGGCCGCCGCAATCGCTCCCACATCCAGGCTGAAACGGGTTTCCGTCTCGAACCCCTGACTACCCCGCTCGCACAAAACAACTTTGTCATTTCCCTCGCTCAGAATATACTCCGCACTCATCAGCCAGTCTTTGATTGTGGAACTGGGCCCGCGTTTGAGAAGTACCGGCTTTTTACTCTTGCCCACTTCTGAGAGCAGTACAAAATTCTGCATATTCCGGGCGCCGATCTGCAGCATATCCGCATACTCGCTGACCATCTCGACATTCCGCGGATCGGTGATCTCCGTAACGATCGGCAGTCCGAGATCGTCGCCGCATTCGCGCAGAATCTTCAGCCCTTCCTCACCCAGTCCCTGAAAGCTGTAGGGACTCGTCCGCGGCTTGAACGCTCCGCCGCGAAGGATATTCGCGCCTTCTTTTTTAACGGCTCGTGCGATTTCATGGCAAATCTCCCGGCCTTCGACGGCACACGGGCCGGCAATCATCGCGAAATGGCCCCGTCCAATCTTGACCCCGTTCACCTCCACCACTGTATCTTCGGCCTGGAAATCCCGACTGGCCAGCTTGTAAGGCTTCATGATCGGCAGGACATTTTCCACGCCTTCGAGACCGAGAAACGCGTCGAGATACGCTACGCTTTCCTCGCCGATCGCCCCGATAATCGTCCGGAATTCCCCTTTCGATATGTGCGGCCTCAGCCCAAACTCCTCAATCTTCTCGACCACGTGATCGACGGTTTCCTGTGTTGCTCCGGTTTCAAGTATAATCAGCATATTTCTGTTCCTTTGCTATTCCTGCGAAAGCCGTTCCTGCCGGTAGTCCGGCTTTCTCTTTAAATGCGTAATGGCAATGATGAAAAGTTCCTGTTCGTCAATTTCAACCCAATTGGCTATATTATAACACATCCGTCGCACGCGGAAAACTTCCCAGTACACTTAATTGCAGGCAATGCTCTCTGGCATCTTCGATGGCCCGCCGGATTGTCTTGTCACTCTGATGCCCCTGACAATCGACAAAAAAGTAATATTCCTGTTCCCTTTTCTTGCTTGGACGCGACTCAATATTTGTCAAATTAACCTTGTTCTCCCGAAACGCCTGCAAAACATCCACCAAGGCCCCGGTTTTATGAGCCGTGCTGAATATCATCGACGTCTTATCATCACCGGTGGGGCGGGCGCTTTCCCGCCCGATAACCAGAAACCGCGTGATATTATGGCTCACATCTTCAATATTCTCGCAGATAATATTCAAATTATATAAATCCGAAGCCAGTTTAGATCCGATCGCCGCCGCCAGCGGCTCATTGACCACCCTATGCGCCGCCTCCGCCGTCGATGCCGTTTCGATGGTAACAGCATGCGGCATCGTCGAGGCCAGCCAGCTCCGGCATTGCGCGAACACTTCCGGCTTGGAATATATCTTCTTGATATCCTCAACCGGGCATTTCGCGATTAAATTATGATGAACCTCGATTAACACCTCTGCGCATATCGAAACCGGCGAATCGATAAACGCATCCAATGTTTCGATCACGCCGCCAGAAATCGTATTCTCAATCGGAACTATCCCGAAATCACAATGGTGGTTTCCAATCTCATCAAAGACACCTCGTATCACCACCTGCGGCTCATAATCCACGCTCTGGCCAAATTTCAGCATGGCTGCCATATGCGAAAAACTGCCCTCCGGCCCCAGGTACGCGATCCGCAGCGGCCGTTCAAGAAAAAACGAACCGCTCATCATTTCCCGCCAGATCGCCAACAGCGTCCGGTCCGGCAGTGGTCCCTCATTGTGCTGCTTAATCTTTTCAAGTACGATTCGCTCCCGATCCGGCGCGTAAATCGGCGGGGCGGTATCATCTATTCGTTTGATCTGGCCGACCTCAATGACGATTTTCGCCCGCTCATTGAGCAGTTTTACCAGTTTTTCATCGATTTCATCGATTTTAATTCGTAATTCATCCAGATTATTCAAAAGACAACTCCCATAATCTCTGGTATCATATAAGCATAAACCTTTTTAAGGCATAAGTTTATATAGTCCATCCCTTTTCGTCAACAAAAATTGCTCATTCTTTGCTCCCAAACTCCAGTCTCATAAAATCTTGTCCGTGAAATTGTACATCTTGAAGAGGCTGACCGCTTTGCAAAACCCGTTTAATGATAAAGGGCCTTATATACGGTATTATTGAGTGCTAACTAATTTAATTGTAATTGGTTATGCGTGTTAACCCCCAGGGGTTTGGGTAGATTTGCCACTGAATAAATTTTCATATCTCATCACAGTACTGTCCCAATAACTTGAGACCC
>CAYZXY010000108.1:0-8406 GCA_964482555.1 uncultured Pirellulales bacterium | reverse complement strand
TACTATACTCGTTCCGATTGAAAATTCCCGCTTTATCCAAACACAATTATGTGCGGGCAAAGCCTTTACGACTGGCCCTGGCGGGGATTCTCATACCCTTTGGGTATATTTTTTGGGAACCGCTGATTATATCAGTCATACAGGCTCAAAACCTATGAGCATTACATGGAGATTAAAGAGTCCAATGCCTGCCCATCTTATGCGGCAAACATCAAGACTTGTGGTTGGGTAATATTTTAAGATAAATCAGGAATTGTCCTTTTTACGTTGCAATGCCATAAGCCGTTTCATAGTTTACGCACCTCCAAAGCGGCGTCTATCTTTCGTTTCAAGGCATTCGATAAATGCGACATCTCCTTATAATCTCGTATCCGACGGAAGGTCTTTTCCGCTTCTAAAAGCATCGTACCCATCCAACGCCAGACCATCTCCGCACCCTGTCAGCGTTTGACGTTCCGGCAGAAATTCCGCGTTTGGGAAAAGCAGCTTTCAATCATGTTCGTCGTACAAAGACTCGCTCGCAACGTCTCCGGCAACTTCAACCGATGCCCAAGTAGCCCGGGCCCAGATTCAACCCCGACCCCATCAGCTATGAACCGGGCGAGCGCGACCGCAGCATGATGTACGGCGGCAACAAACGATTTCTGGCTGCTAAACCCTGGCCCCAAACTCCTTAATAATAATCCCGTCGCTGACGCTGCGGGCCGGTGGATATTAACGCAGCATGCCTTCATCGCCGCTGTCTTCGTAAGAGTCCGATTCATCATCGACTTCGCGGCTGATCACGGCAGTCGTTTCCAGAATCTTGTCGATTTTCTTCCTCACAATCGGCAGCAGCGGCACATGCGGAATCCGCCGTAATTCCCGCCGGCCGGACGGGTCGAATATGATCAATTCGCCCGCCAGACACAGCAGCAGTTCAAAAAAGTCTGGATAATGCGTACTGACCCGCTTGGCCCCGCGTGCCAGTGAATCGTCCATCCGTCCAAACTGATAGTGTTCAAACTCGTTATGCGTAATCCGCCATTTCGAATTGATCCGCGACCATATCCACATGACCAGCCAGAATACCAGCAGCACCACACTGACCATAAAACCGAACGGCTTGGAATACTGCGGATTCAGATCGGCAAAGAACCGATAAATATCGCCAAAAATCGTCACACTTTTCGCATCCTTCAGCCAGAGTATCAGCATCCAGATCGCCCCGATCAGCACCAGCCAGAAGACCGTATAATTACGGTTCAGGTCGAAACCCAGCGTCAACAACACGACCAAAAGCACAATACCCCAGATCCACGCCAGCACCTCCAGCGTCGGGTAATGAATCTTGACTTTCCTTTTAATTATTTCATCGCTATTTTCCATTGCCGTCTGGTCCGATAATATCGGCCTTGCCGCGTCTGTCTCTGCCGCTGTCACACACGGATCCGCCGGCGACACCTGCGCATCCGACGATAATGGTATCATTACCGGCTTGCCGACCGGCACCATCGTCAGGAGCAGTCCCAGCACAATCAGCGGCCAGCAAAAAAGAAATTTCGGGTATGTATAAAATACGACTTCATGCGGGCTTTGCTCTAAATCTTTATTCGCCATAGAGATACCTCCGGTAATTCTCGCTCGATCCTTTTGAGTCTTGTCGTTTCAGTCATAATCTGAACATTTACCATATCGTCATTATTAACCAACCGGACGGGGTATTTGCCCCTTTCAGCCGTATTCCGCCAGTTCGTCAATCATATTAACATAATACAGCAACTGCATACGTGATAACTCATAATGCTGCCTGAGTAAACAAATTCTTTGGGAAAAACGTTTTTCTGCGGGAAGCATTTTATTTTCAATAATATTGATTGCTTTTTTAGGACTTTTCGTGATTATCTCGCGGATTTTATACATATTCACGAAATATCCCGTACGAAAGGCCCGTAACGCCGGCAGATTATGTGACAATTCCGACAGGTAATCCGATAGAAACGATTCGCTTTCCTGTAGAATATCGACGCTTTTTTCCACCTTGCTATTGAGCTTTTTGTTATTATATATCTCGCAGGGAAAGAATTTATGCAATTCATCCAGGTCCTCTGCCGGCGAAACGGCCAGTTGACCGGCCGCAAACTCCAGATCGAAATCCAACCGCAGGTTAAGGGCATTGACATAATCCCGCCCGAACATACGAAATATCTGCTTGTGAGCTTTTTGTTTATCCGGGGAGAAGATTTTACGGAACATATCCTGACGTGCCTGCCGGAGATCGTGCAGAATATCGGGGCCGTCTCCGGGGAAATAATGCAGAATCAGCCGGTCCAATTCATCGTTCTTCCAGAGAAAATCCTGGGCGTTAAAATAATCCGGCTCGATATCGCGCGTGTACTGCTTGTTCATCCGGTTGATATGCGTGCCGGCACACATGGCAATTTTTTTCATGGTAAGGGTGTGCCACACCGGATTGGGATAACCCGTCAGCGTTTCCTTGACGCGATCGATCCAGGGAATGCCGAGGGTCAGCCGAATCCCGCGTATCACCGAATGGGCGGCATACTGCTGACCCAACTTACTGTCATCGCCGGACAGATAAGCCCCATCATACCAGTCCTCCAGTAATGTCAGATCGAAACCGCAGAGATGTTTTTCCAGCTTTTGCGGCATCGCTTGGCGGGCTGAAAAACTTGCTGTCGCCAGAAAGCCGTCTTTGGTGGTTTCCAGCGTCGCGCCCAGCGGTTGAAACTGTGCGATATATAACACCAGCTCGTCAAGGTTAATGTCGTTAATGCCGAAATGCCGTTTCAGGTCATCCGGCCACCGTTCAATGCGTTCTTTCAATTCCCGACGGCGGGTTTCTATAGTTTTCAATTCCTCATCGCCCGGTTCGCACTGTTGAAGCCGGGCTTCATACTGAAAGACACGATCCCAGAGAATGCCCAGATGCTCCAGGATATCCGTCTTCTTACGGTCTTCCATCAGGTTCATGCTGTTGGCATCGGCGAACATAATCTTCTGCGTGGAAAACAAGTTGGAAATGCCCGTCAGTGTATTGCCCATGCCGAAGGTAACCAGAGCGACAACGACCGTCAGCATGATCGCCTGTAAATTGCTCACCGGTACATTGATATCTTCGATGACATGCTCCCCCAGCGTATTCGCCAGAATCATACCAACACTCAACAGCGTAGCTACAGCGGTATATTTGATGCCGAGCTTCTTCAGACGCTGACCGGCCAAAAAAAGTATTTCCGGTATGCCGATAACACGGCGGAATTCTTTTATCGTATTTATGAAGTTATCTGACATTATTAAAGGATTAGTTTTTGGGCAATAAAAATTCGAAGTACTATACCCAAAGGGTATGAGGGTTCCCGTCAATGCCAGACGTAAAGGCTTTATCCGAAAATATTTACGTTTGGACAAAATGGGAATTTTCAATCGGTACGAGTATAAAATAATCCAGCGGCACATTTTAATCGAAACGCCTGACGGCCACAATGATAATCCTGAAACCATACAGATGGTCAGATTAGACCAGCCTGTTCCGGAATGCCTGCCGTTATGCAGTCGCAAACCTGGAGAGATTATTACTTGAAAAATGTTAAAACAAGGTTAAACTGTGCGAGTCACAACTATAAAGCTATATGATATATGTGTTTGCGATAAGAAAGATTTTTATGGCGCATTGCGACGAGGGATTAAAGCAGATCAGTGAGGCGATAAAGGCGTGGCAGAAGGAGCATCAGGGGGAATATCCCGATAGTCTTGAGACGCTGGTGGAAGCCGGGGTGATTACGCTGTGGGAACTGGTATGTCCGGCAAGCGATTACGGGCCGGGTGAAAACGCCTACGCCTGGCGTGGCAGCGGTATGCGTGACGAACACCCCTGGGAGCTGATGCTGGTCTATTGCAAACAACCCCGGCACAAAGGCCGGCGGAATATTATGCTCAAGAACGGCCGGGTCGAACGGCTGCCGGAGAGAGTCTTCGAGAGCATGATCAAAAATGACAACGAACTGCGCCGCGGGCTGGGGCTTCGGGAATTGGACGTGGAAAAAGAATAAGCATTCACAGGAATGGTGTTGCCCCTCACGTAAAGGCAAGGAAATGGTTTTACAAAAAAGGGATCGCGCGTTTTTACACCCAATCGGGTAGAAACTCCGGACAGGCCGAGTGTTAAGATTTGCCCGGACTGCATGACTAACTTCTAACTTCCAGCTTCTAACTTTTTCATGTTGAGCGAGGCCCACCCTACAAAAAAATCTCGTCGCTATCTCTTCGAGCCGGCGTTATATTTACTCCTCCACCCTTACCTTCAAGCCATCATACGCCAGCGATATCCCCGGCGGCAGGAAAGCCTCAACTTCCCGATGCATGACACGGTGGGCCATGTGGACGAAACAGGTTCGGCGGGCGCCGATGCGCCTGGCGAGTTCGACCGCCTCCTCGATCGTCAGGTGCTTGGGGGGTATGGGGCCGGGATGCGGCCGCAAGGCCCCGAGGACCATGACCTCCAGCCCCTGCAGCGCCGCCACCGTCTTATCCGGCATATCATGCAGATCGGTGCAGTAGGCCACCGGCCCAATGCGGTAGCCCGTGACGGTTCCGCTGCCGTGCGGCAGTTCGAAGGTCCGGATTTCCCGCCCGAACAGGCTGAATGAGCCGCCCGGCATGAATTCCTGGAACACGAATTGCGGCAAGTCATGGTTGGTATTACCAGCGACGGCCCGGGCATAACCAAACACCTTAATCAGACTGATCATATGTCGGCGAGCAGCCAGAATATGGATGGGTCCGCGCTGAAGCTGGTTGAATCGCCGCAGATCGTCCAAGCCGAAAATGTGGTCGGCATGGGTATGCGTCACCAGGCAGGCGTCCACCCGGCGGACGTCATTGGCCAGGCACTGCACCCGCAGTTCCGGTGTCGCGTCGATAAGGATATGGCTGTTGTCGAATTCGATCAACACGCTGGTGCGCGTGCGGGTGTCTCGCGGATCGTCGCTCCGGCAGACCTGGCAGTCGCAACCGATCATCGGGATGCCCTGGCTGGTACCCGTACCCAGGAAAGTAATTTCTATCGTCATGGGGATACTATACCATCTCCGGTGGCCAGGCTCATCATATTTTTTCTTTTCGCGGGTGGGTGAATCGTTTATAATCGGCTCAGATAACTGAGAATATACCCAATCGGGTAAAAACTCCGGGCAGAACCAGGCGTAAGCTTTTTGTCCGCACATAATTGCGTTCCGACCAAACGGGTATTTTCAATCGGAACGAGTATAATTTTTTCGCAGGAACCGGCCTGGCCGGCAAACGCAGGCATACAAGGAGATCAGCATAATGGATACCGAACAGAACAAGGCCATCGAGCAAATCCGGACTATTGCGACGGAACATAAACTGAACGTGACAGGCGGGAAAATTCGCCGCTCTTCTTCGCGTTTTTGTTTTGCCGTAGAGCACGGCGACTATAACGGCACGGAACTGTTCGGTGTCGGGACCGACCGCTTTATCTGGATGGCCTACAAACCCAACGGTACCAACCGTGTCCGGCTTTACAGTGCGAATTTCTCCGATGAGGGTGTGGTGGATTTTGAGTTGGGGCGGATACCCGAACCGCTCGATCCGTCGGTAGCGAACGCGTGGGCGCGTTTTCCGTTCGGCGTTAATTATATTTTGCAGCAAGAGGGCTACAAACTGAAACAGGGTTTTGATGCCGTGGTGTATGGCAATATTCCCGGCGGCGGGATGTCGCGGTCGGCGTCGCTGACGCTGAATCTGATTCTCACGATGCTGGAAGTGAACGCGGTCCAGGTGGACGACGATTTCAGGATTATCGATATGGCCCAGGCGGTGGAAAATGTGTATATCGGCTCGCCCTGTGGACAGCTCGATCAAATTATGATTTATTTCGCCAGGGAGGGCATGGGCACGCATTACAATCCCGAGAAAAGGACGATTGATTATGTGCCTTACGGCGCCGCAGATACCACCTCGTTCCGGATTGTGGTGATGGACACCGGCACCGACCGGCCCGGTCTGGACAAATCAACTTACAAGGTGCGACGCGGTGAATGCGATGAATTCGCCGCCATGCTGAAAAAGGACGGCTATGATGTCTCCTGCCTGGCGGATATTCGCGATGAGGCGTTGTATGAAAAAATCAAGGCGCAGTATGAGCAGTCTTGTCCGCATCTGGTTAACCGTGCGAAGTATATTTATGAAGCTCAGCAGCGATTTTATGAAATGATGGAAGCGTGGAAGAAGGGTGACATTGAAACCGTCGGCGGGCTATTCCGTCGCGACGGCGTCGGCCTGCGGGACGATTATGTCATATCCGGTCCGGAGCTGGAGACGATGTGTGACATCGTGCGGACGGTACCGGGCGTACTGGGCGAACGTATGCTGGGCGGCGGCGACAAAGGCGCGGCCGGCGCGGTCGTCAAGGCGGACGCGGTCGAGGCCGTACGAGACGCGGTTGATACCGGCTACCCGCGCAGCCGGCCGGATTATGCGAAACAATACGCCGTTCATGTCTGCAAGGTGGTTGACGGCATTACCGTTCTGGAAGGACTGATTTAAAAACTATACCCAAAGGGTATGAGAATTCCCGCCAGGACCAGACGTGACAGCTTTCTCCTCACATATTTACGCTTGAACAAAACGGGAATTTTTAATCGAAACGAGTATAGAAATCGCGTAAACGGTTACGCCAGTTCTTATAAATACCTTTGTGACCTGGTGTCTTTGTGTCTTTGCGGTTGAAATGTATCTGCTTCGAGTACAAAAAACAGGACTGTGAACGATAAAGCCCACAGCCCTGACAGTTAAAACTGAAAGGAAAATTGTATGCTCAGTATTTATGCCTGACCGGAATCAATAAACCGGCGCAGCAAATTTCATTACTTTGCGACTGTCTTTCTTTTAGACCTGTAAGAACAAAATCTTTAAATTGCCTGATTTTGAAAGGTTGCTTCTCTTTCATAATACGTGCAAATATGAATCTTTAATGGTACATTAATACAATTATAACAAAATGTCAACCCTGTTTTTTAATAAAAAAAAATTTCAATTTTTTTGAATGGAACCGGTGAATGAGAAACTGCCGGAGAAAAAACACCCAGGGCATGAAGGCCCACCCTCCCCCGAAAAATCCATAAAAGATTTAATTTCAAATAGTTACATTTTCAAGCCGGACAAATTCATTCGCATCGAGTATAAATTGCTGCTGGTCATGTGATAATAATTCACAATTATGTTCAATCGGGCAGGCGAACAGCAAACGAATTATCAGAAAAAGAAGAGGTTCGGCAGGCGGATAATTCAAATAAAGTCAAATTTCAGGGTAAAAAACAAATTGTATCGTTCGTATGTTCAGGCAAGATGCCCGCCCACACAGTTTCCGCAACAGAAAAAAAATATGTCGGTAAGCAAAAAAAAGGGCAGGCTCATCACAAAGAAAAGCCTGCCCCGGAGACTGGAAAAAGAAGCAATCAATTTTAGTGCGATTCAATATCTTACAAATAGTAACATAGTATCGCGGTTAAATCAAGCGAGATGTTAAAGTTGGCTCTCGCTTTTTTTTGGTTTGGTATTAAAGCCAAATTCGCTGTTTATGTCCAGCAAAAAATCAAAATATTTTATTTACTTTTTTCGGCGGTTTTTATACCGGAACTTAATTCCACAGTGGGGATTATAAATGCCTACTGTTAGAAAAATGTTAATGGATTGTTAGATTTAATTATTTTTTCGTTAAAAGACGCAGATTTTTTTCGGCTGAATCAGGAAGATGAATGCGATATTGCTCCTTCTCCCTGTTCGTCGCTGTTACTATTTTCACGCTGCTCGCCGGGCAACCAGCCGGAGGTTGGCAGGCAAATTCTCACAAGCATGAGCATGACGGGAACTTCGATGAGCACGCCGACGACAGTGGCCAATGCCGCTCCGGATGATAGGCCAAAAAGCATGGTTGCCGTGGCAATGGCGACTTCGAAATGATTTGAGGCGCCGATCATGGCTGTGGGCGCTGCGTCCTGATACTTGAGCTTGAACAATTTGCTCAACACATAGCCCAGGGCAAAAATCAATACCGTTTGCAGGAACAGCGGTATGGCAATCCAGACGATGGTCAGGGGATTATCGATAATTGTCTCGCCTTTGAAAGAAAAGAGCAGGACAAGCGTTATCAGCAGAGCAATGATAGTGATGGGGGTCAGGACATGCAGAAATTTTTCCCTGAACCAGGTTTCGCCTTTATGGGCGATGATCCATTTGCGAGAGAAAAAGCCGGCCAGCAGCGGCAAGGCAACATAGATACTGATTGAGAGCAGCAATGCCTGCCAGGGAACGGGCAGCCGCCCCACCCCGAGCAGGAATCCGCTTAGGGGGCCATATAGAAACAGCATCGCCAGTGAGTTA
>CAYZXY010000107.1:0-8502 GCA_964482555.1 uncultured Pirellulales bacterium | reverse complement strand
AAATAAGATTAACAATCAAACTCGTTTGTCCAATTCACGCTGAACCAGGACAGTTATGGCAACCTCTAAAAATTTATTTTGGGCTGCAAGCGATCTTGTTTGGGCCCGGGCTGCGGCGCGAAAAACCGTGAATATCGTCAAATATGCCCGGCTCTTCGCTACTTGCCGGACGAAAACAATCTTCGCTTTCGCCTTAAAAGCAATTTCCAGAGGTCACCTTATTTGAAAATTTGGGTTTCATGCTTTGAGTTTCCGATTCTACCGGATGAAGGAGATTAAAATGATCAGGAAAGTTTTCGTCACCAGTCTTGTTTTGTATGTCTTAGCTGGGATTTCATTTGGGTCGCTGACAGACAGCCCCGATTTCTCCAAAGTTCCGGGAACGGTCATCAACCATTCTCCGGCCAGCGCCGAGAAGTTTTGCGGCGCTCCCAGCATTGCTATTCTGCCTGACGGGCGCTATGTCGTTTGTCATCAGTTTCATGGTCCCGGCGGCGACAGGGGGCGATGGAAGCAGATGTGCATATTCCAATCTACGGATAAAGGCAAAACGTGGCAGCAGATAAGTTCTATTGACGGCCAGTGGTGGTCTAATCTGCTGTGGCACAATGGGGCGCTTTATTTGTGCGGCGTCGATAAACGGTATGGCAATCTGTCTATCCGTCGCTCCGATGATTACGGCCGCACCTGGACAGAGCCCCGGGACGAAAATACGGGCCTCATCAGAAATGGCGGTTTCCATACGGCCGCCGTGCCGATGCCCATCCACAACGGGCGTATCTGGCGCGCCTTCGAGCGGAGCGAAGACCATGATGTCCTGATAATATCCGCTCCGGTTGATGCCGACCTGCTGAAGAGTGAAAGCTGGACGCTTTCCAATGTTGTGCCGTTCAAGAATAGTTATCGTAAGGGGCTGCGGTCCTGGCGTGAAGCCAATGTCGTCATCACTCCGGCCGGCAAAATCGCCATGATCGCCCGCACCGGAATCGACGATGTTACCAGCACTGCTGCGTGGTTTGATGTCAGCGAAGACGGCAAAACCGTTTCATTCGATCCGGCCACGGGTTTTGTCGAAATGCCCGGCGCCTCGGGCAAAAAGTTCGTCATTCGTCATGATGCCAAATCGGACCGTTACTGGGCGGCCATCAATCCTCTGCTGCCTCGCGACCGCAAGCATCTCAAGGATCGCCGGAGCGAACGCATTCGCAACTGTCTGGCTGTCGCTTCCAGCCCCGATCTGAAACAATGGACGGTTCACCACATAGTCGCATATCATCCGGATCCTAAAAAACATGCCTTTCAGTATCCCGATTTCGCCGTCGAGGGCGACGATATGCTTATCGTTTCCCGTACGGCATACGATGATGGGCTGGGCGGCGCTCGCAATTTTCATGATTCCAACTTTATTACTTTTCATCGAATTGAGAATTTCCGTGATCTGGTCAGGCTTGATGTCTATTCCCGGCAAGATGCCGGGGGTAAGAAGGCTGCCGCAGCCAGACCCAACATTCTGCTGATTCTTGCTGATGACATTGGCCGGGAGTTACTTTCCAGCTATGGCGGCAGTTCCTACAAAACGCCGGCTCTGGATCGACTTGCTCGCGAAGGGATGCGGTTTGATACCTGCTATGCCACGCCGTTGTGCGCTCCGTCGCGTGTGGAAATTCTCACCGGACGCTACAGTTTCCGTAATTACACGCAATGGGCAAATATGGATCACCAGCAGACTACCTTTGCACAATTGTTGCAAAAACAGGGCTATGCGACCGCTCATGTCGGCAAGTGGCAGCTTTCCGGCTGGAAGCTCGATCCGCCTGGCATCAAGCAAACAGGTTTTCAGGAACATTTCAGCAATCCCTGTTATGAAATCAATCGACCGATGTCACTGAAGGGGCTGCCCGGCAACTGGGCCTGGGGCGGTCCAGCCGGCAAAATCTTTACCGACGACAAATTAATACTTCCGGATCGATATTGCCAGGATCTCCGTACGGATTTCCTGATTGATTTCATGAAACGTCAGCATTCCGCGGATCGTCCCTTTCTCGCTTATTATTGCATGATGTCCATGCATCGTCCTTTCCAGCCGACACCCCATCATCCCCGGGCGCCTCAGGCTGGTGAAAGACCGCCTGAAGCATGGCTGTCAAGTAAGGGTAAGCCTGAGTACTTCGAACCTCTTTTGCGTTACAGCGATGACATCGTGGCCAGATTACTCGGTTTCCTTGATGAATCCGGTCTTGCTGACGAGACCATCGTTATTTTCACCTCCGACAACGGCACCGACAATAGGGCGGAAGCAGCCACCATCCGTTCCCGGTTCATGGATCGATCTGTTCGTGGCGGCAAGTATTTTCCCACCGAACTCGGCGTGAACGTCCCCCTGATCATTCGCTGGCCGGGGAATGTCAAACCGGGAAGTGTAAGCCGGGAGTTAACCGATTTTACGGATATTCTGCCGACGCTTTGCGAACTCGCCGGCGCCGAACTGCCGGCCGGAACCTGCATCGATGGTCGCAGTCTCGTACCCATAATCAAAGGGGAACGTGTCAAATCCAAAGAATTCATTTATACATTTGGAAATTATGATCAGAGTTCACGTTGTTATAAATATCCCATAAAATACCGCGACAAACTCCTGGATGTCGTTCGCAACCACAGATATAAGCTATATTCGGATGGTCGTCTTTATGACCTCAAGACCGATTTCTTCGAAGAAACTCCCATTCCGCCGGGCAAGAACAAAGAGGCGGACGCCGCCCGTAAAAAACTCCTTGATAACCTGTCCGACTTGAGAGAAACTGAGCCGGTGTTGTGGTAATGAAATAACAGCGTTGGTTAGCCTTTTTGCAATTGATTATATCCGCTTTGTTTTATCTTTTGGGTATAATGATACAATGGATCAGGAGTAATATAATGCTATACAAATACCATGTTCAAAATAAATGTGCCATGGCGGTTATCGTAGCGCTATTCATTGTAATCCAGGCCCAGGCGAAACATGATTTGCAACTGGACTTCTCCGGTGTTCCCGGCACGGTCATCGATCATGCCGACGTCTCAACGCGATTATACATGCCCACCTCGAGTATCGTGATAATGCCCAATGGTGATTACGTTGTTGCTCATGACCACGGCAGTTTCAAACACAGCGAATCCCCGGGGATAACGGAGGTTTTTGGCTCCGGCGACAAGGGGAAATCGTGGCAAAAACAAGCCGAATTTCGAGCTCGACACAGCAGTCTTTTTAATCATCGCCGGGCGCTGTATATCATCGGTCCGATCCATCAATTCGGCCCCGCAGTTATTCGTCGCTCGGATGACGGCGGCCGCACCTGGACCGAGCCAAAAGACAACAAGACCGGTTTGTTGCGGGACGATTATCCATATCATAGCGCCGGTGTGCCGGTCGTCAAACACAACGGGCGTATCTGGCGTGCGTTTGAATTGGGCATCGGCGGAAACAAGGGGCGACCGCAATGGAAGGTCGTCGTTTTTTCCGCTCCCGAAAATGCGGATCTGTTGGATGCAGATAACTGGACCGTCAGCGAACCGATTCACCACGGCGGTCGGTGGCGACAGTGGATTGAAGGCAATATGGTCATCACACCGGATGGGAAACTGGTTAACATTTTGCGAGCCAACGGTTTTTCCAAAACCCGTCCGGATTCGGTTGACAAGGCCGTCATCGTTCACATCTCGGAGGACGGAAAAAGACTGACGCACGATTCGGAAAAGGACGTTATTGATTTCCCCGGCGGCGGATCGAAATTTACCATCCGTTTTGACGAAAAGTCCGGTCGCTATTGGGCTCTGGCTAATAAGCAGAAAAATCCCGATGCCGTTCGTAATCGTCTCTATCTGACATCTTCATCCGATTTGCGAAACTGGCACATTAATAAACTCATTCTCAGTCATCCGGATGCAAAAAAAATCGGTCTGCATTATCCCGATTTCGTTATTGAAGGCGACGACATCATTTTTACCCTGCGTACCGCCTGGCCCGACGGCGTCGGCGGCCCGGCCAATTATCACGACAACAACTTTATCACCTTTCATCGTATCAAGGATTTTCGAACGACAGCGTCAACTTTTTCCGAAAAACGGAAGTAGTGGTTTTCCCCGATATTTAATGACGCACGATTTTAAAAACGAAGGCTTATTTGCATGGTTTTTTCGATGGTGTTTTTATTTATACCCAATGGGTAAGAGAGTACCCGCCTGGGCCAGACGTAAAGGCTTTACCCGCAGATAATTACATCTAGACAATTCGGGTAATTTCAATCGGAACGAGTATAGAAACTCTAGCATAACATTTATTCTACTGCGGCCGGCTGCAATGTCCGTCGTCGGCGTTCCCGGATACCCAGAGGGTATCAAGGCTCCTGGCTGGGCCAATGGCAGGTTTATTACGCTCATCAGCTTGATTGAATGCGAATGAATATCAAAAGGCCTGATCAGGCGTCCTCGAAAACCCATAGATAGGGTTGACGACGTCCTTTTGAGCCCTGCGGGCTTTGCCGACAGCCATTTCGCCCGGCCTCGCCACGAAAAACGTGATGTTAGATTTTCTAACAAGCCCTTTAACTTATCTATGTAGCTGGTCGGCCCAACCTCGGCAGCACATTTCTGATCTGTATATTTGGTAATCTACTCTATGTAGCCGAATTAAGGCGTGATTTCTCCTTTTTTACCGGTCAAAGGGAATGCCGATATTTCATTTAGAAAAATGCATTTAACAGGAGATTGTATGATCAAACAAAAGCGTCAAAAACTATCACATTTTTTTTACTGTAACTTGTTGTCTATAAGTAAATAATAACACTTGTAATATTATTTTGAAAAAACATTCTTGCATGCTAAAACAATTTAGCATATAATACTTTTAATCACAGAGTCATTCTCTTTTTTCTAGGTTGAACAGATTATTTTAAGGATGCACGCTATGAATCGATTAAGTCGCAAGAAGACCCGATTCGCTGTTTACGGTTTTACTCTTATCGAATTACTGGTTGTGATTTCGATTATAGCTCTGTTGATCGCCATTCTTATGCCGGCGTTGAATAAGGCTCGCGAAGAGGGGAAGAAGGCGGTCTGTCTGCAGCATCAGCATCAAATCATGATTGGCGCCGCTGCGTATTCTCTGGATAATAACGATAAGTTCATGTATCAGAATGCCGGTACCGGCGGGGGGATAGACTGGACGCAGCCGCGAGCTTTAGCTGACGGGAGTAGGCCCAACTGGATCAGCCGGGTCTGGTCCTACCTGGGCGATAACCGAGATATTTTCAACTGTCCGGCAAATAAATGGCGACATGAGGGCAATGCAGCCGCTTATGATACCTGGTATCCTCAAGAGGATGAAGGTGATCTGGTGATTGCGTACGTCGCCAACGGTTTGATTACCCATTTTGGCGGACGCGGTCTTCATCCTTCGAGAACCGTAGCGATATCGGATGATTTTGATATCAGTAACGGGGCGATTTTAAGACCTCACTTTGTGGGATCGAATCCCAGTCTTTCTGAAGCCCGCTGGGTGGGGTGGATGCGTTACTCTAGTGGGAATTTGCTGACCATCTGGCCGCATAGTGGCGGTAGAGTTCACGGCTACCTCGATGCCCATGCGGAATGGAACCGTTCAGAAGAAATCAGCAGCCGTAATTATGGGTTGCTTATGTTTGAAAATGGCGAATGGGTGGATGGTTTAGAACCTGAAATGCCAGGATATGATTCGCAGGAGCGTTGGGGATTACCAATAATCAGATAATATTACAGGTGTGCACCTTTTAGAGACTGTCGGTTTATAAACCGAAAATCGAACGACATGTACTTCAGGTAAATTTTAATGATATTTTAACTTTTTGTTAAGGGTATGCGAGCGATTATGAAGCAATTAAAACATAAAAGAACAGTAGTATCCCATTCAGCTTTTACTTTAATCGAGCTATTAGTAGTAATTTCTATTATTGCCTTGCTTATAGCCATTTTGATGCCGGCGTTGAATAAAGCACGTGAAGAAGCTAAAAAAGCGGTCTGCCTGCAGCATCAGCATCAAATCATGATTGGCGCCGCCTCTTACTCTTTGGAGAACAGAGACAAATTTATGTTTCAGAATGCCGGTACCGGCGGGGGGATAGACTGGTCGCAGCCGAAGGCTCTTGCAGATAACAGCGGCCCCAACTGGATCAGTCGAGTCTGGCCCTACCTGGGTGATAACTGGGATATTTTTAAATGTCCGGCCAATAAATGGCGTCAGGAAAACACAGCCAGCCCCTTTTATCCTAATGAAGAAGAAGGGGATCTGGTGATTGCGTACGTCGCCAACGGTTTGATTACCCATTTTGGCGGACGCGGTCTTCACCCATCAACAACCGTTGCCATATCGGACAATTTCCATACGACCAGCGGGGCCGTTTTGAGACCGCATTTTATGGGAGCAAGTCCCAGCCTCTCGGAAGCCCGCTGGGTCGGGTGGATGCGTTACGGCAACGGCAATTTAATGACTGACATGCCGCACTCCGGGGGCAGAGTTCACGGCTACCTGGATGCGCATGCCGAATGGAACAGGCAAGAGGGAATCAGCAGTCGTAATTATGGTCTGCTTATGAATGTCGATGGTGATTGGGTTGATAGTTTTGAACCTGATTTAGATGGGTATAACCAGGAAGCGCGATGGGGAATGCCAATTGTTCGGTAAATTCATTGGAGCTGGCGAACCTTTTTTTTGAAATTCAGGGCAATTACGCTAAATACATCATGATTTAATGCTGTGATATGATAAAAAATATCTATTTCCTGGCGTGTTGTTTACGGTATGTCAGCGGTGAAACGCCTTTTTCCAGTCGGAAGAATCGGGCGATATGATGCTCGCCTGAATACCCGAAAGCTTTGGCAATTTGCGAGATTGTCATGTCGGTTTCGATGAGCATCTGGCAGATTTTTTCTACTCTGATTTTGCGAATCGTTTCATGTATGGACCGCCCTAATACGGATCGAAACCGCGATTCGAGACTGCGCCGGGAAAGCGTCATGTGGTTGGCAACATCATTTACCTGGATGGGCTCTCTGGTATTTTCATAGATGAAGCGGAGGGCATGGGCAACTTCGGCATCATCAATGGCCAGGACGTTTGTTGATTGCCGGGCGATCACTTGTATTGGTTCTATGATAATGTGATTGTTATCGGGATTTTCGCCTTTCATGAGTTTGTCAAGCATTTCAGCGGTTTCATAGCCGGCATATTGTACGTTCAGGCTGATGCTGGATAAAGGCGGGTCAGTCAGTTCGCAAATCATTTCATCGTTATCGACGCCCAGGATAGCAATATCATCCGGTGAATGGTAGGGTGTCATTTTGCAGCCTTCGATAACCTGGCATCCGCGGTCGTCATTGCAGGCCATAATGCCAATCGGTTTGGGGAGCGATTCGAGCCAGGCGGCCAGATGCTTTTGTCTTCTGTTCCAGGATAAATTGAGATGGTTTTTTGATGGTTCATAAATGTGAATATCGAAGCCGGCATCGGCAATCCGGTCACGGAACCCTGTTTCGCGGTTGTGGGACCAGAACATATTGGCGAAACCGCAATAAGCGAAATTCCTGAAGCCTTGCTGAATAAAATGTTCCGCGGCCATTTTCCCAATCGCGTGATGATTTAAGGTGATACCGTGGGTGTCTGGAATTGGCATTTCCTGCTGAATGGCGATTATGGTGGGAACTCCCAGTTCGATTAAGGGGCGTACCCTTTGGGGGTCTCTGGTGATAATTCCATCAGGATTGATATTGGTCATTTGTTTGATGGACATGAGCCGGCGCTGTTGATCGTCACCATAATAGGGAGAGAGGGCTTCGTTATGGATGATCCAGGGGCCATGAATCTGGGCGTATTTGGCGACGCCTCTCAACAAGGCTCGGCCGTGGCCGCGTGAGGTTTCAATTTGCAATATGACAGTTGGCGGTTTTCTGTTTGTGTCTCGCTCTTGATCTGTATTTTTTTCTATCATAACTTTATTTGAATGCGTAAAGAATGAAACATCGAAACTGTTAAGTATCGCGTTGTAATTACTTTTATCTGTCAATATAAGAGGGATGGACATTTGCGAAATCCTCCAAAGCAATACAAAATACATTTGGCAAACAGGTCGCAGAAATAACGATTTAGCATTTTTGAAAAAAAAGTGATTGTAAATGTTTGAGGTTTGAAGTGTTACGTTTTTGTTAGGCCTTGTTGACAATTATTATATTGTTGACAATGTTGACTTTATGGTACTATAAGGTTACAACAGAAAAAATCAAGTAGGTGAATTGCATTTTTCGTGATATATTTTGGTAAAAGTTGTGTGATAATAAAATATATTGAATTGTTTTTATGATGGCAAAGTAGAATGGCATGGTTTATGGTGCATATTAATATTGTGGTTTTGTTAAGGTTTTGTGCTAATTCGTTTATTTTAAACTGTTCTAAAGTTAGTTAAGTTTTTCGTAATTGTTCACGGTATTTCAATCTAT
>CAYZXY010000106.1:0-8791 GCA_964482555.1 uncultured Pirellulales bacterium | reverse complement strand
TTAATGTCGGCCAACATTATCGAGAAAATCCCCGGTTTGGAAATGATAAAACAGCCGATCGTCGAGCATCATGAACGATGGAACGGTTCGGGTTATCCTTATAAATTGCATGGTGACGAACTCAGCTTCACGGGTCAGATAATCCAGGCAGCCGATTACATTGATATTCTTATGCGATCCGGTGTCATTTCATCCCGTGATGCCTTATATACACATATAAATAAAACCAGGGGAAATTTATTTTCGCTAATGATGTCGGATCATATCTGCGACAGTTTCAGTAATATTACCCCGGAACAATGCGAGGGCATTCGGCAGCTGGATCTGCTGCCGGAATATTATTCGCTGATGTGCGATATGACGGGACCGCTTATGGTGCTGGAAGACATTGATGTCATCGAAGTCGTACTGGACGTTTTCGCGGATGTCATCGACGCCAAACATCCTTACACCAGCGGTCATACCCGGCGTGTCGCTCATTATGCTGCGCAAATCGGCCGGGCCATGGGCTGGGACGACCAGACACTTCGGGAATTACGTTGGGCCGGTCTGCTGCATGATGTGGGAAAACTGTGCGTTCCCATTGATATACTGGACAAACCAGCCCATCTGACGGATAAAGAATATCAGAAAACCAGGCACCACGCCCATTATACCTTCGATATCATCAATATGATTTCGACGCTGGCACATATCGCCCTGCCGGCTGCGGCTCATCACGAGCGATTGGACGGAAAAGGCTACCCCTTTGGATTGCAGGCGAATGAAATACCGCCGGTCGCAAGGGTGTTGTGCGTGGCGGACGCCTTTGATGCTCTGACCTCGGGACGAAATTATGTAATAGATATGGACAGGGAAAAAATCGTCTCTATTTTTGAGACAAACGCTGGAACCCAGTTTGATCCTGAAATAGTGACTATCGGTCTGCCGATTTTACTGGAGGAAAAGTTTGGCCGAACAAAAAACTTTGAATCGGCTTTACTTATACATATTGCTTCCGATTAAGATTTCTTGTTCTCTCCAATCGATTTTATACTCGTTTCGATTGAAAATCCCCGTTTTGCCCAAACATAACTATGTGCGGACAAAGCCTTTACGACTGGCCCTGGCGGGAATTCTCATACCCTTTGGGTATAATATGGGTGCATGTATACCCGATCGGGTATAATTGTGTGCAGTTCCTTAGTGCAAAACCAATACTGAAAACAGCGCAGCGCAAGGCAAGCTGCGCACACCAAAACCATAGGACTCGCGGTCAGCAATAAAACTTTTCAAACATTATACACAAGAGACATTTTTTTTATGTCGATGAATAAAGCATTGGATAATTTGTTGTGTACTGCTGCTGATTGAGTTTTTCCGTATTCTCCAATCATAACGGTTTATGAAGAAAACGGTCAGGCGTGGCTCTGCCAGAAAGCTTTCAACTCGATTGGGTATAATTGTCGTTTTAACCTAACGTTAGTCCGATAAATGATAAATCCATTCTCAAAAAACAAAGGACAAGACAAAAGCAAAGCAAAAAAGGAAGTCCGTCAGCGTACGCTCAGCGCGACGGAGGCGGCCAGCGTCATACCCTCCAGGCCGCCAGCAGGCCGTATCGCCCAGATGCTGAAACTGCTGAATCACTGCGATCCGTTCATCCGGGAAGGCACGATAAAAAGTCTCGCCCGGCTGGGCGGCCAACATGCCCAAACCGGCATCCTTACCTGCATGGACGATCCCGATCCGCGAGTTCGCTCTGCGGTGTTCAAGGCCATAGGGCGACTGCGTATGCACGATAGTGCGGAATTTCTTTTAAAGGCCCTCAAGGACGATGATGAAGAAACGGTCCGTTGTGCGGCGGCCGCCGGCCTGGGCCTGCTCGGCGATATCAGCGGCCTGGAGATGGTCCTGCGCCTGGCCAATCCCAAACACCCTTTGCGCTGGGAAGCCCTCCGCAGCATCAATGACATCACCCGGCAGAAATTCCCCGTGAATGCCGAAGGACTCCGGCTGGCTATCGAATGGGTGAACAAACATCGTAAATCACTGGCAAAATCGACATAACCTCTACAGACAATCATATCGCCGTAATCGAAATATTTTACCAGCATTGCGCTATCAGAATGGACAATATAGTTTTATTATCTTTTGATCCGGGTTTTTTATTTCGTATATTTTCATTGAGAGTTTTGCCTATGTACCGCACACAAAACAATGAAAATTTCAGAAGTCAATTACGCCAGAAGCAGTTAAGCGGCGTCGCCGCTGCGGCCCTGCTCAGCAAGAACGGCAGCGGGGCCGATATATCCCGGATGAGCCGTATGCTCCATAATGACGATCCCATGGTGCGTGAAGGGACGATCAGGTCCATGGCGAAGATGGGTTCTCGTCAGGCCGTGGGCGCCATGCTACACTGTCTCCGCGATCGCGACCCACGTGTGCGAACCGCAACCTGCATCGCTCTCGGTCAGCTTCGGGCTCATCAGGCCAAGACGCAACTTTACGATGCCCTTTATGACAAGGACCCGAATGTCTGCTGTGCCGCCGCGGGCGCTCTGGCGAGCATGGGCGATAAGATTGGTCTGCCCCAGGTCGCAAAATTATTGCGGACCACCGGCAAGCACCAGTGGCAAGCCCTGCGCAGCCTGAACCAGATCACCGGCCAAACCTTCCGCATCAACGAACACGGCCTGAAAGATGCCATTTGCTGGATCAACGCCAAACGCAAAATCTTTAAGAAATAGTTCTTGTGCAAAAACATGTACCGCAGACATCCTGCCTGCATTTAACCACAATTAAACTTCGAAACCGGAAAATGTTGTATTATAAGATACATCATAACATGAAATGTATCCGCAACAGAAACTAAAATAGTGCCGGCCGGACTCGACCTCTCTAATATTTTCTAATCCGGATTAACCAGAAATCCGAAGCACAAATTCATATTTACCCCATATCTTAAATCTAAAATCTGAATTTTAACTCTACTCTTCATACACCTCTGCATACAATTTGTCATATCCTTTGTATCCTGCCTGCTTTGCATCGCTGCACCATTGCGCGGAATGTTTTTTGGACATTAAGACTTTCTGACCTTAAGACGAAATCGTCAATTGTCATTGTTTCATCATTCTGGTTTCATGAACACGTAACGCATGGTTTTCTTACAAATGCCATTAAAAGTCTTCAACACGGGTTAATATTTGATTTTATGTCTTATCTTCTTACTTGCAATGGGTTTAAATCACTGATATGCTATCTGGCTCGTTGAGCTGGGCGGGCGACAAAGCGACCGCCGGCCGGAATTTAAGTTTTAATCCCTTTATTAGCAGTAAGTTATAAATATGATTCACATTAATGAACATTTCCTGAAACTCAAAGCCGGATACCTTTTTCCTGAAATCGGTCGCCGGACCCGCGAATTCAAGGAAGCCAATCCCGACGCATCCATCATTCGTCTGGGCATCGGCGATGTGACGCTGCCGCTGCCGGCGGCGGTGCTGGAGGCATTCCATCGCGGCGTCGATGAAATGAGCCGGAAAGAATCTTTCAGAGGCTACGGACCGGAACAGGGATACGATTTTCTGATCAAAGCCATCATCGAAAATGATTATCTGCCGCGCGGCGTCGATCTGGAAAAAGACGAGATTTTTATCAGCGACGGCTCCAAATGCGACACCGGCAATATCCAGGAGATCTTCAGCGTCGATAACAAAATTGCCGTCACCGACCCGGTTTATCCTGTTTATGTCGATACCAATGTCATGGCCGGGCGTACCGGAGAAGGCGATGATAATGGCTGTTACGAAGGCATTGTTTACCTGCCCTGCACGCCGAAAAACAACTTCACCCCCGCCCCGCCAACCAAACCGGTCGATATAATCTATCTTTGCTATCCGAACAACCCCACCGGGGCCGTGGCTTCGAAGGAAGTACTCTGCCGCTGGGTGGATTACGCCCGGGAAAACCGCTGTCTGATCCTTTATGATGCGGCGTACGAAGCGTTTATCACTGAAGAAGGAGTTCCTCACACCATTTACGAAATCGACGGGGCCAGGGAAGTCGCCATCGAATTTCGCAGCTTCTCCAAAACAGCAGGCTTTACCGGCACCCGCTGCGCCTTTACCGTCGTCCCCAAACAGCTCAACGCCTGGACCGCTTCGGGCGACAAGGTGCAGGTCAATCCCATCTGGTTCCGTCGGCATACGACCAAATTCAACGGCGTTTCGTACCCCGTCCAGTGCGCCGCCGCCGCAACCTACACCGATGAAGGCAAAAAACAGGTTCGGGAAATTATTGATTACTATATGGAAAACGCCCGGCTGATTCGGGAAAACCTGACTGCCCTGGGCTACAACGTATATGGCGGCGTCAATGCCCCCTATATCTGGCTACAGACGCCGAACAACATGAAAAGCTGGGAGTTCTTCGATAAACTGCTCAATGAAGCCCATATCGTCGGTACGCCCGGTTCCGGCTTCGGCCCCGCTGGCGAAGGCTTCTTCCGGCTCTCAGCCTTCGGCGAACGCGAAAACGTCATCGAGGCCATGGAACGAATCAAGAAGATGTATACTCGTTCCGATTGAAAATACCCGTTTTGTCGGAACGTCATTATCTGCGGATACAAAGCTTACGCCCGGCCGTGCCGGGAACTTTTTACCCAATTGGAATGAGTTCTTGTTGCGGAAACATGTACCGCAGGCATCCTGCCTGCATTTAAACACGCTTAAACGCATCAACGATAAATGGAGCAGAACAACACTCAAAATACCGAATGGACGACCAAACGCCTGCTGGAATGGACCACAGACTACTTCACCAAAGGCGGCGGCGATCAACCCCGCCTCAGCGCGGAGATTCTGCTCTCGCATATCCTGCAATGTCCCCGGATTACGCTGTACACTAATTTCGATTACTGCCCCACGCCCGAGGAACTCAAGCAGTTTCGCGAACTCGTCAAACGCGGCTATGAACACGAACCGGTGTCATACCTGACCGGCAAGGCCTACTTCTACAGCCTGGAACTCCACGTCGAACCGGGCGTACTGATCCCCCGCCCCGAAACCGAAATCCTGGTCACTCAGGCGATCGAATACCTGCGAACGCAAACTATCCGTAAAACCGTCGATGTGCTGGACCTGGGCACCGGCAGCGGCTGCATCGCCATAGCCCTGGCCGTCAACACGGAGGAAGCCGACATCACCGCCGTTGACATCAGCCCGGAAGCGCTGGAAGTCACCCGAAAAAACATCGATACCTTCAAACTGACCGAACGGATTCATCTGCTGCAAAGCGACCTTTTCGCCAATATGGACCAGGCGGAAAAAGGCGTCTTCGATCTGATCGTCTCCAATCCGCCTTATATCTCCGAGCCGGAATTCGCAAAGCTCGAGCCTGTTGTCCGAGACTATGAACCCCAACAGGCGCTGCTGGCCGGACCGGACGGCCTGGATTACTACCGCCGCATCATTGCGGAAGCCGATGACTATCTCGCCGGCGACGGCATGCTCATGGTCGAAATCGCCTGGAACCAGGCCGATCCCGTAACCGCCCTGTTTGAATCAGCCGGCTACCTCTCCGACATCGCCCTCTTCCGCGATCAGCAAAACCACCCACGCGTCATCACCGCCCGCAAGAAATAAGTCCCAAACGCTTACCCTGTCTTCACGCCTTTTTGCCTGCGCAACTCTTCCAGAGCGGCGGGAAACGGCTCCAGAGCGCGTTCGAAGATGCCGAGACTATAGGCGATGGCCAGTCCGTAGTTGGTAATGGGCACCCCTGCCGCACGGCATTTTGCCACCCGGTTAAGCACCTCCCGGCGATTCGTCACGCACGCTCCGCAATGAATGACGAGTTTATAAGGCGAAAGATCGTAGGAAAAATCATGCCCCTGCACATGTTCGAACTCCAGCTTGCCCCCGACATATTGCGTCAGCCAACGCGGGATTTTCACCCGACCAATATCATCCGCAATAGGATGATGACTGCATGATTCCGCGACCAGCACCCGGTCGCCCGGCCGCAATTCATCCACAGCTCGCGCACCGACCGCCATCGAATTCAGATCGGCCTTATAACGGGCGAACAATATCGAAAAACTCGTCATCAATATCTCACGCGGCGTGTCCGCGGCCACCTTCAAAAACGCCTGCGAATCCGTCACAACCAGCTTCGGCGGCCGCTTCAACTGCTCCAATGCCGCCCGCAGCTCCCGTTCCTTGACAACCATGCAATAGGCATCGCTATCCAGCAGGTCGCGAATCGACTGCACCTGCGGCAGAATCAGCCGGCCCTTCGGCGCTTCCTTGTCAATCGGCACAACCAGAACCGCCATTTCGCCCGGGCCGACCAGGTCACCCAGAATCGTCGGATTATTGACAAACTCCTCCGGCGCCGACGATATAATCGCCTGCCGTAAATCGAGCATTCCCACATTTTCCGTCACCGCCATCCTGACAATCCCGACCTTGTGCCCTTTCAGCATCTCGACCACCCTCTCATCCGGCACGGCCAGATCGGTCTTGTTGAACACCGCGATAATAGGGATATCAAACGCCTGCAATTCCGCCAGCAGCTTTTCCTCAAATTCGCCCCAGCTTCCCGCCTCGCAGACGATGAGCGCCAGATCGGTCCGCTCGAACACCTGCCGCGTCTTCTCCACCCGCATCGTCCCCAGCGCCCCGATATCGTCAATCCCCGCCGTATCGATAAACAACACCGGCCCCACCGGCAGCAACTCCATCGGCTTTTCCACCGGATCGGTCGTCGTCCCGGCAAAGTCCGAGACTATCGAGACCTGTTGCCGGGTTAACATATTGAGAATACTGGACTTGCCGACATTCCGCCGGCCAAATATCCCAATATGTAATCGCATTCCACGTGGAGTCTTCATTGCTTATTCTATATCTTTCTTTGTTGCCTTGGCCGTAATAGTTGATTCCACCAGTCGCTTGCGAACAATCTGAACCTTTACTGCCGGACTGATGGTTTTCCGCTTTGTCATGAACATCTCCTAGCTTTTTCATTAGCATGATATATGAAATTATGGGAAATGTCCAATTCCGTCTGAAGCGGGACATTTCCCGTTGCAATGCGATAAGCCGGCCCATAGTTTACGCGACCTCCTTGACAGCGTTAAGTTCATTTTCAGAACATTCAATATTTGATATTCCGGCATATCCGGGAGAAGCGGTTTTATGCCCTTCTTCGCTGCCCCTTCTTGCCCCCCTTCCCGTTCCGCATTAACCCATTAACTCATCTACTTGTTTAATCATCCACTCGCTTACTGAAAAATGCGCGAAGCGAATACCCCATCTATTCAATATTATCTTTAAACTCTGTTTTATTTCCCAGCCGATTCACCGCCTCCGGACTGATCAATTCATCAAACTCCGCCGCCGTCATCAGCCCCATCTCCACAACCGCCTGCCGTACGCCCCCCTCCTCCTGGCACACCTTCGCGACCAGCTCTGTCGCCTTCTCATAACCGATTTTAGGCAGCAACGCCGTAATGGTGGAAGTGCAGCCGGCCACATGCGATTGACACACCTGTTCGTTTGCGGTAATCCCTTCAACACAGAGCCGCCGGAATATGTCGCAAGCGTTAGTCAACAGGCTGATGTTTTCGAGAAGGCAGTTGGCCACCAGCGGCAGAAAGGGATTCAATTCGAGACATCCCGCGGCACAGGCGTTGGCGATGACGCTGTCGTAACCCATTGTCAACATTGCTACTTGCGTCACGGCTTCGGGAATTACGGGGTTGACCTTACCGGGCATGATCGAGGAACCGGCCTGCCTTTGTGGCAGGTTTATTTCGTTTAAACCGGCTTCGGGACCGGAAGAAAGCAGTCGTAAATCGCTCGAAAGCTTGTATAAAGTGGTCGAAAGTGCCTTTAAAATACCGGAAACTTCGACAAAAACATCCGCGTTCTGGGTATTTTCCACCAGGTTTTCCGCCCGCGCGAAGCCGATTCCGGTCATTTCCCGTAGAATTTCGGTGACGCGGAAGATGTATTTTCGCGGCGAGGTCAGCCCAGTACCGATTGCGGTGCCGCCGAGATTGACGACGCGGAGCCGTTCTTCACATTTGTAAATCCGCCAGCGATCACGGCTGAGAGCTTCGGCATAAGCGCCCATCTCGCGGCCCAGTGTGGTCAGGACGGCATCCTGTAATTGAGTTCGAGCGACTTTGACAATATGGGCAAATTCCTTTTCCTTCGTCTGAAACGCTTCGAGCAGATGGACGATCTGGTCTTCAAGATGATGCAGCTGACGGATAGCGGCTAGCTTGAGGGCGGTCGGGTAGGTGTCATTGGTGGATTGATGACGATTGATGTCATCATTGGGGGAAACAGTTTCATAATCACCGGGGGGACGACCGAGGATTTTCAGGGCCCGGTTGGCGATGACCTCATTGACGCACATATTGGTACTGGTGCCGGCCCCGCCCTGCAGAGCATCGACCGAGACATGCTGATTTAGCAGTCCTTCGGACACCTCTGTCGAGGCCTGAATGATGGCGTCGGCTTTGGCGGGATTATCCTGCCAGACGCCCAGCTCACGGTTGGCCATCGCACAAGCCAGTTTCACGGAGCCATAGGCCTGGATCAGCGAAGGAAAGAGCGGCCGGCCGGTAAGCGGAAAATTTTCCATCGCCCGCGCAGTATGAATACCACTGAGACTTTCGGCCGGCAGCGATACTACACCTATCAAATCGGTTTCAGTACGATACTCTTTCATGGTGAACAGGACTCAAAAAAAGCATCAACGCCTTTATTTATGTGAAAAGGTGATGAGTTTGGCTTCT
>CAYZXY010000105.1:0-9009 GCA_964482555.1 uncultured Pirellulales bacterium | reverse complement strand
CTGCCCGATCAATGACAGCCGCCTGAATAAAGGAGGCTTTACCGGATAGTTACGTGCGTTTGAACTGTTTTTCCAGGTCGGTCAGTGTGAGTTTGATGGTGGTCGGTCGGCCGTGCGGGCAGGTGCCAGATTGTTCGATCAGATGACGCTGGGAGATAAGGGCGTGGATTTCATCATCGGTCAGCGGGTCGCCGGCCTTGACCGCGGCCTTGCAGGCCAGCATGTCGAAAATGTGATGTATCAGCTCTTCGCGGGTGATCCTGCCGGCTTGTTCGATGATGATATCGAGCAGGTCGCGAATGAACGTCTCGGGCGAGCTTTTTTCCAGCAGAGCCGGGAAGCTTTGTACAGCCAGGCTTTGCGGACCGAACTGCTCAAGCATGATGCCCATGCTTTCCAGGAAGTCGGCATGCTCTTCCGCCATAGCCAGTTGTTTCGGTGTGACGTCGATCACTTCGGGAATGAGCCGCCGCTGAGCCGGCAGCTTGCCTTCGCGAAACTGACGGATGAGCTTCTCATACAGAATCCGCTCGTGCAGGGCGTGCTGATCGATGAACTCGACGCCCTTGTCGTTTTCCAGTATCAGGTAGGCGTTGTGTATCTGAACGATCGGGCGGGGCGGGGCGGTTGTCGATGCGTTTTCCCTGATTGAAGAAGCAATCGTGTTCGTTTCGGAACCGGAGACGGACCCGGCCGGCGGGCGATGTGGCATCTCCGACGCAGACACGGTATCATCTGCCGATGTGGGCGGTTTCCCAAATTGCAGTGTTCCGTCCGTCAACTGATGCTGTTCTGTTGCCTTATTCAATGGTTCGAGCCGAGACGCGGTCGCATCCTTTGCCTCCGGAGCGTCCCCCCCGGACGCCGAAGGGGTAGCCTCCGCCGGCGTATGCCGGACATCTGCCGGAGAGGATTTGAAAAAATCCGCCATCGCCTGACGAACCCGCTGTTGCCGGGCGGCCTGGTCGTCGGCGTTGTCGGCATCGCCTGTTTTGGCGCCGGTTTGCCGGGTTTTCAGCGGGACAGACAGGTCGCTGCCCAGCAGCCGGTCACGAATCGCCGCTAGGACGATGGAATGAATCATGTTCGAATTGGCAAACCGCACTTCTGTTTTCGCCGGGTGCACATTCACATCCACATCCTGTGGCGGCAGTGAGATAAACAGAAACACTACCGGCGAACGATTGATCTCCATCATCCCCCGGTACGCTTCGCGGATGGCATGGCCGATGAATTTATCACGGATATGCCGGCCGTTGACGAAGATGTATTGCCATTGGCTGCCGGTGCGGGATTGCTGAGGGTGAGCCACCAGGCCGGAGAGCCTGACGGCGTCCGCTTCCCGCTGTACGGGAAAGAGGGCCTCGGCCAGATCGTTCGAAAACAGCATGCCGATACGCTGCGAGAGCGTCTGATTGGCCGGCAGGTCTTGCAGTTTACGCCCGTTGTGCGTCAGCGAAAGCTGAGCATGGGTGTGCGAAAGGGCGATGCGGTTGAACTGTTCGCTGATATGGCCCATTTCCGTGTTTTCGGTACGGAGGAACTTCCGCCGGGCCGGCGTGTTGAAAAACAGATTCCGCACGGTAATCACGGTTCCCGGCGCTGCGGCTGCCGGTTCGACGGCGCTGGCCTGACCGGCGTTGATACTCAGACGCGAGCCTTCAATGGCATCATGCGGTCGGCTGATGACCTCCACCTGGCTGACCGACGCGATACTGGCCAGCGCCTCCCCGCGAAATCCCATCGTTGCGATTTCGAACAGATCCTCGTCACTGGAGATTTTGCTGGTGGCATGCTGGGCAAAGGCCAGCTCGACATCTTCCGGCTCCATGCCGCAGCCGTTGTCGCTGATACGGATGAGCTTGCGGCCACCGTCCTCGACTTCCAGGTCGATCCGCGTCGCCCCGGCGTCCAGCGAATTCTCCATCATCTCTTTGATGACACTGGCCGGACGTTCCACGACTTCGCCGGCGGCGATTTTATTAACAATGTGCTGTGATAATTTGTGAATTCTGGGCATAAAAGCGTTGAAAAGGTGTATATTTCACGAAGAAACAGGTTGTTTTCTACTCGTTCTGATGGGAATACCCGTTTTGTCAGAACGTAATTATATGCGGATAAAAAGCTTACGCCCGGCTTTGCCCGGGGCTTTCTCCCTCATGGGTATCGTTTATCGTTTAACGCTTGCAGTATCAATAATAACAGGCGATTATAGAGGGTTTGCGGCAAGACGTCAAACAATGGATCATGGCGATGATTAAATGCGTGCGAATCAACAATTTAGAAGACCTCGCCCTTACCGAAGATCCGCAAAACCGCCTTGTGCGGGGGATTAGAGGGTGTGAGATGGGTTATGAACAGTTGGGGCCGGCCGATGCTGTCCGGGCCGAGATGCTGGAGCAGTATCCCTGCCGGGTCATTACCAGCAATGACTACGATCTGTTCGATCTGGCCGGTGAACACGGGGGGGATGGCGATCATCATACCCGGCGCGATGAAGCCCTGGCCCGTTTTCACGATATCCTCCATTTGCTGGAAGCCAGACCCGGCCGCCGGGACATGCTGGTGCTCATTACCGCCGGCGATCATCGGCATCACCTGGTACGGGCTTATGAAACGGCTTTCAATCAGCTTTACGCCGCGGTGAAAGAGCTGCTCGAACATGCCGCGGAGCATTCAATAACGCTGGCTCTGGAAAATCCCGGCGGCGGCATTCTGCTTTCGCCGCTGGAGCTGCGGGAATTGATCGACGTCTACAACAGCCCCTTTGTCCGCATCGCGTATAATCCGCATCATGCCGCCCGGCTGGGCGATGCGATTGACTGGCTGCGGCTGCTGAACGCGCGGGCGATCGCCGTTCGTCGGACGATGACGGAAGTGATGGGCGATTTCGATGTGCAGGCTGTCAGTGATTATTTCCAGACCATTCAGCCGCAAGGATTTCTCATCGATGCCTGGAAATAAGACGATCATTCGCTTAAAGAGCATTTCTGTGGTTTTCCGCGGCAAGACGCTGCTGCATGATGTGCATTTCGAGGTGAGCGCCGGACAGTGCTGCGGGGTGCTGGGGCCGAACGGGGCCGGTAAATCGACTCTGATTGCCGTGATGAGCGGATATCAGTGGCCGTCCAAAGGGTCCGTCGAGATATTAGGGCAGACCTATGGACGGGTCGATATCCAGAGTGTGCGGGCCCGGATCGGCCTGATCGAATCTTCGCGCATTCCCTCGTTCAATCAGCGAATGCCAGTCCGGGAGGTTGTGGCGACGGGTATGTTTGGTACGTTATTGCTGCCGGCGTATCGACCTGTTACCCCGCAACAATGGCAGCAGATCGACCGTGAATTCGACGAGATGGGAATTGCCCGTCTGGCCCGGCAGCGGCTGGGCGAACTTTCGACCGGCGAACGCATGAAGGTTCTGATTGCACGGACGCTGGTGGCCGGACCGGATTTGCTGATATTGGACGAGCCGACCGCCGGGCTAGATATCGCCGCGCGGGCTTCGGTGGTACGCTTTCTCGAATCGCTCCGTCAACGAAAGAACGCCCCGACGCTCTTCATCGTCTCGCACCATCTTGAGGAGATGCCTTACCCGCTGGATAAAGTCATCCTGCTGAAAAACGGGACTGTTCATCATCAAGGCCCGCCGAATGAACTCCTGAATTCACCGACGCTTTCTGCACTGTTTGATTGCCCCGTCGAAGTCTCCTGTCATGGCCGGCGCTATTATGCCAGGGTAGCGACATAGGATACCGATGATTTTGGATTGCTGCGCATCGATAATCAACGCATTCGCCACTAAATGGCGGGTTCGGGGGCAGAGCCCCTGAGATAAAACCACAAATTATTCAGAAGAACCAGAAAAATATTTTATCCGCATGGGCATCGGTAGATGCTGCGCCTCGACGCGTTGCGCCAACCGGGGGCGGGCAGGATGCAATTAAATGGCTGCGGGAGTGAAGGGCAATACGCTTGTATCAGCGGATGCGAGCGAATTATAAATCTTCCAGAATGTAATAATAGCGATCGGCGGCGATTTTGCGGAAGATGCCGGTACTCAAATCGCCGTTGTCGAATTTGCTGTCGATTTGCAGCATGAAGGTATCGTCTTTCCGCGAGGCGGCATTATCAAAATGGACGCCGAAAGCGGATTTGATGCCGTGTGAGTCCAGTTCAAAATCCCAGACGCCGCCGATGGGCGTGCCGGCTGTCCAGCGTCCTTCATGGACATATGTCTCCCAGCCTGCCGGGCAGTCGCCAGAAGAAGAATCCTCCAGGTATTCGCCCGTCTGGTTCATATACACCCAGGTTGCCTGGGCGTATGATTTGAGTGAATCAATGAAGACCTGTTGTTGGGCTTCATCGGTTGAGGCTGCCATACTCGGTATCACGAGGGCGGCCAGAATACCCAGAATAATCACTACAATGAGAATTTCAACCAATGTAAATCCCTGGATAAGTCTGGATGATTTTGATCGGTTCATAATCTCTCTCTCAAAAAAAACCTTAATTCACAGCTTAACTGTAAAATATATTGCCCAGAGGTGGCAACCTGTTTTGCCCTGTTTTTCTATTTTGTCAGGGGCATTGTTGTTCTTAATTTTAACTGACCGATATAATCGGCAGTTCGTTTTAATGTCGTTTTGCACTCTTTTTACGTAAAGTTATGCCCTGTTCAGGTGTAAAACGAACCGAAAAATGCGAAATTTGCCCCCCAAAGGCGAAGGTTATGTAAAGCATTTGAATATAATAATTTATCGAAATAATTCATATAGAATGGTTTATATTCCTGCGATTCATCAGTATAATCAATCATGTTATATTTGACTGAATAGCTGATATGTAATATCGTAATATGTTTGATGATTGTCAATTATCGAGATAATTTGCTTTAACGCATCAACGCTTTAAACATCATGCAGGGATAATGTCTGCGTTGCATACCGGTTGATCCGGTTCAGGTTGCATATATGCATATAATTACAGGCTTGATTATTACAAAATTGCTGGGGCTGGGTCCTGGGGGCAAAAAGAAGAAGCCTCTCTCGCCTTTGCTCCGGCTGCACGAACCCGTTCGGCTGCGGCATTTGCTGCCCGGCCGTGTCCGGTTTCAGATTAAACTGATCAAGCATAATCAGGATATCTGTCGGCAGTTAAAGGAAAAACTGCGGCAGATCGAAACGGTAGAATTGGTTGAGGTAAACCCTGTGACCGGCAGCGTTTTAATCGTTTATGATGAAGTTAAATTGCCGCCGGATTTACTGGCGGCGGCTTTAATAAGGCTGCTGGGGCTGGAAGAGGAGCTGGAAAAAGACCTCACGCCTGCGGCGGCGCGGGAAATCAAACAGTTCGGCAAGGCCCTGAACCGGGTTGTGTATGACCGGACAGGCGGCCTGTTGGATATGAAAACAGCCTTGTTTATTTTACTCGCTGTTGTGGGAACGCGCAAACTGCTGCTGGAGAAGAACTTATCTATTCCGGCCGGCTTCACGCTGTTGTGGTGGGCCGGTAACGGTTTGATGAATCGCAAGCAGGTGACGGATTGAACAGGATTAAGCAGTTTGTCATTAGCCACGAATTGCGGCCGCGCGTGGTGCATCGTCTGCCGGGCCGCTGTCGGGTGCATCTGCCGGCGTTGCGGAAATTGCCGGAGCAGATGGTGCATAAAATATCGCTGCTGGTGCGGCTGATGGAATTGCCTGAAGGCGTGCAGCGGGTCAGGGCTGATTCGCGCACCGGCAATGTCCTGATCGGATACGACCCGGCACAGATTACGGAAAAGGAAATACTGGATTATTTGAAGGTTCTGGCAAAAATCATCGGCCGTTACTGGGACAGGCTTCTCGCTTTGGAAGCCAACGGCGAACTGGATAACGTTTATGACAGACTGGAGTCGGTCATACATCAGGCCCTGCAGCGTAAGCAGGTACTGTGCGATAATATCGAGATACCAGATTATGTTTGGCAAAAAAACTGAATCCATTTTACGTTTTACCATTCGTCATTCTTTGCCGGGCCGGGTTCGTATCGGCTGTCCGGCACTGAGATATTTATCGCCGTATCAGGATGATATCAGCCGGCGTCTCACGGAGATACCCGGTTTCATTTCGCATAAGATAAGCTTTGTTACGCATAATGTACTCCTTCGCTATGATGCAGGCATTCACACCATTGAATCGGTTCAGGATGTGATCGAGGAGGTCGTCAGTGATTATTCGCTGGCGGCGTTCAAGGCCGAACGAGCTGAAAAAAGCCGGCTGACCGTCAATGAAAGACGTCTGCAGGAAGAGCCCGTCAGCGAAATGGCGACACGAGTGGGAATCACCAGCACGGCGCTGCTCTATTCCTGGCTGAAGCGTCATGATGCCAGGCCCCTGAAGTCTTTGCTGGGCCGGTTTTTGACCATGCCGTCTCTGACGGCGTTGTCGCTGGCCGTTCCCATCTTTAAGAGCGGGTTCGAGTCGATGATGACCGTACGACGTCCGAATGCCGACACCCTCAGCGCCACCGCGATTCTGTCGAGTCTGCTGGCGGGCCGGGACTTATCCGCTCTGACCATAATCTGGCTGGCCGATATCGCCGAACTGCTTACGGCCTATACTATGGAAAGTACGCGCAAGGCCATCCGGCAGATGTTATCGGTAGGGGAAGATTATGTCTGGCGGTTGAACGAGGACGGCAGCGAAATTCGCATTCCCATCGACCAGGTGCAGCCTGGCGACCAGCTCGTCGTTCATACCGGCGATAAGATCAGTGTCGATGGTTCGATTGTCTCGGGCGAGGCGGCGGTCGATCAGGCCAGCGTCACAGGCGAATTTATGCCGGTCAGCAAGGCCGGCGGCGACGGCGTGTTTGCCGGGACGGTCGTTAAAAGCGGTTCCCTCTGCGTCAAAGCCGAGAAAGTGGGCGATCAGACGGCTGTGGCCCGTATTATCCACATGGTGGAGGAAGCCGTCTACCACAAGGCCCCGATCCAGGCCTTTGCGGATAAGTTTTCCGCGGCCTTCATCCCGGTGAATTTCGTTCTGGCCGGTCTGGTGTACGGCATTACCCGCAGCACAACCCGGGCGCTGAATATGCTGATAATCGATTATTCCTGCGGCGTACGGCTCTCGACGGCGACGGCGCTGTCGGCGGCCATCTGCACCGCCGCGAAAAACGGCATTCTGATCAAGGGCGGCAATTATCTGGAACTGCTCGATGAATGCGACACGCTGATTCTGGATAAAACAGGGACGCTTACTGAAGGCCGTCCCCAGGTGCTCAGCGTCATTCCCGTCAAGGCCGGCATCACCGAGCGTGATGTCATGGAACTGGCCGCGGCGGCGGAAGAAACATCGAATCATCCCATGGCGGTAGCTATTCTGGAAAAGGTCAAACGCTCCGGCTGGAAGATCCCGCGGCACGACAAAACCCGTGTCCATATCGCCCGCGGCATCGATACCCGGGTCAACGGCTCGCTGGTGCGGGTAGGCAGCCGACGCTTCATGGAAGATAACCAGATCGATACCCTCGCCGCGATGGAAGACGTTTCCCGGATGGTGGCCCGCGGCGAAAATATACTGTATGTCTCGCGTGACAAGGAATTACTGGGCGTGCTGGGGATTCAGGATGCCCTGCGGGAGAATATGAAAAAAGCGCTCAATCGCTTGCGAATGACCGGCATGGATGACATTGTTCTGTTGACCGGCGATGTCGAGCAGCATGCGGAAATCGTGGCCGGCCGCATGGCGATGGACCGCTACAAGGCCGAAGCGATGCCGGAAGACAAGGCGGAAATGGTGCTGCAGTTGCAGTCGCGCGGCGTGCCGCTGGTCATGGTGGGCGACGGCATCAACGACGCTCCGGCTCTGGCCTATGCCAATGTCGGCATTGCCATGGGCGGCTCGCGCACCGATGTGGCGATGGAGGCCGCCGATATCACCATAACCGGAGACGACCCCCTGATGATCCCTGCTACGATTCGTCTGGGCAAATCGACGATGGAGATTATTCGTCAGAATTTCGGGATTTCCATCGGCGTTAATACGCTGGGGCTGGCGCTGGCGTCGCTGGGCGTACTGCCCGTCTTCTGGGGTGCCGTGCTGCATAATTCATGTACCGTGGCAGTTGTGCTTAATTCCGCCCGTCTGCTCTTTTACAACGTGAAACGGAATCGCTGATGCAGACCAATGAACAGCAGCCTGTGATTACGATCGCCCATGTTTTGCCGGGACGGATGCGGCTGCGCCTGTCGCTGCATCCCCGTGATACGGCTGATATGGCCGCCCAGGTGCAGGAGCATGAAGGCATCGAACAGATTGACTATACCCCGGTCACTCGCTCGGTGCTGGTGCGGTTCGATCCGCAGGTCGTTACAAAAGAGGAGCTTATCGTACGTTTTGGCGTGGTGCTGTCCCTGGATTACGGGAAGCTGCCGGTGCTGGTGGTGGCCCGGCCCCCGGTTCGGGAGTTGTCCGACTCGGCTTTGTATTCGGGCATGGGCGTTCTGGTCGCTCTGCTGGCCCGGCTGTTTCGGGTAAATCCCGGACAAACGACAATGCTCGACGGGCTGGCAGGCGCTGGCGTCGGCGGAGCCGTTCTCGAGCATGGCTGGCGGGAAATCAAAACCAAAGGGATCTTTGATCCGGAAGTGTTATCGGTCACCTATTTGATGATGGCGATGCTGCGGGGCAAGATTCTGCCGGGGGCGTTGTTTACCTGGATTGCCTCCTTTGGCCGGCATCTGATCAATGCGCCGACCAACGCTTACGAACTGAAGCCCATAAAAGGCAACGGCGATTCGCGCCGGCTGGAAATGCTCATAACACCCAAAATTTACAATCCGCATCAGCGGACGATATTGAATCTGGTTCCTTCACTGGTGGAGTATGCCCTGACCGGCGGCAAGGGGCCTTCCGTGCAGTTCATGGACGAGCTGCGTCAGGTTTCGCAACTGCACGACAAGGTGCTGCACGGCCTGGGGCAGTATCGCAATGGCATTCCTCTGGTATTTGAATAGAAAAAATT
>CAYZXY010000104.1:0-9274 GCA_964482555.1 uncultured Pirellulales bacterium | reverse complement strand
AGTATAGTTATGTTTAGCTGGCTTCATGAGTTACTCCTATTTTTTTGCAATTATATACCCAATCGGGTAGAAAGCTCCCGGCAGGGCCGGGCGTAAGCTTTTTATCCGCAGATGATTACGTTCCGACAAAACGGGTAATTTCAATCGGAACGAGTATAGTGTAACTCAGAAGCCGCTATTTTAAAATAGTGCGATTAAATTTGATTTCCTATGGGATGGCTGTGTTTTTATTCTGTGAATGGGGAAGATTATGCCGGCATGGAAAACGGATGATGAATTGTTTAAGTTAATAACCCGGGAATTATATACGCCGGTAGTGGGAGATATTCTCGACAGTCTGAACCATTGCCATCAGTTTCTGCCGCCAACGATACGGCCGCTGGCGACGGAGATGAGACTGCTCGGGCGGGCGATGCCGGTTTTGCAGGCGGATGTGTTCGAAGAACAGGCTGAGCCGTTCGGACTGATGACGCAGGCGCTGGACGACCTGCAGACGGGGGAAATATATGTGGCGACGGGCGGAACCAAACGATGTGCGAACTGGGGCGAGATTATGACCGCGGCGGCCCGGGCACGCGGGGCACGCGGAGCGGTGATCAACGGGTATCATCGCGATACGCCGCGGGTGCTGGAACAGGCGTTTGCGGTGTTTTCGCAAGGGGGATTCGGGCAGGATTCGCGACCGCGGATGAAGGTGATTGACTTTCGCTGTACGATTGAAATCGACGGCGTCAGCATCAAACCGGGCGATCTGGTTTTCGGCGACCGGGATGGCGTTTTGGTCATTCCTGCACGGCTGGAGGAAGAGGTTATAGAACTGGCTCTGGAAAAGGCCCGTGGCGAAAATCGGGTGCGGCGTGAAATAGAAAACGGCATCAGCGCCACGGAAGCACTGCGGAAATACGGTATTTTATAAAGGGTGCCTCTAATAATGGCTTTTGCGGCGAAGGCGAAGATTTTTTTCGTCTGACAAGAAATGCAAAACCGGGCATATGGGTGACTATTCACGGTTTTTCATGACGAAGCCCAGAAGGAAAAAAGATCGCTTGCAGCCCAAAATGAATTTTTAGTGGTGCCCTAAACAGGCAAAGCGGGCGTTCAACCCCATTGGACAAGGAAAGCAAAACATGCGAATCACACGGTTGGAAACCTGGCGTTGTCGGCGGGGACGAAATCTGTTCGACAACCGGCGGCAAGGCAAGGCGCCGATGGAATGGGATGTGGTAGCGCTGCAATTGACGTCCGAGGAAGGCGTGGCAGGACAGGCGACAACGCTGGCGGCACGCTCGGCCGAACTGACCGAAACTTATTTGCATGAGATTATTGCGCCGGTGGTGTTGGGGCGGTCTGCTTACGAGCGGGAAGCGATCTGGCAGGAGTTGTGGACGATTGACAGGCATTTGACTTTTTTTCCGGTTTATCTGCCCGGGCCGGTGGATGTGGCGTTATGGGACATGGCGGCCCAGGCAGCGGGATTGCCACTGTACCAGTATCTGGGAGCGTACCGGAAGTCGCTGCCGGTGTATGCCAGCAGTTTGTGGCACGAAACACCCGGGCAATATGTGGAGGAAGCCCAACAGTATCGGCAAATGGGGATCAAGGCCTATAAGGCGCATCCGCCGGGCCCCTGGCAAATGGACATGGCGGTACATCAGGCTTTGCGTGAAGCGATGGGGCCGGACGAGGTATTGATGACCGATCCGGTGGGGGAATATTCTCTGGGTGAGGCCGTTCGGGTGGGCCGCGAGTTGGAGCGACTGGATTACCACTGGTTCGAGGAGCCGTTTCGGGATTTTGAGCTGGGTAAATATGCTGAATTGTGCCGGATTCTTGATATTCCGATCGCAGCGACGGAGACCACTCGCGGCGGGCCTTGGGGTGTCGCGCAGAGCATTTATTACAAGGCCGCCGACATCGTGCGCGCGGATGTGTCCTGGAAGGCGGGCATCACCGGCACGCTGAAAATCGCACACCTGGCCGAAGCACATGGCATGCGATGCGAGATTCATACCACGACGATGGGGCCGATGGATATGGCCAATTTGCATGTTTCCTGTGCCATTCGCAATTGCGAATATTTCGAGCTGTTTGTGCCGGAAGAGGTTTTCCAGTTTCCAATGAAGGAACCGCTGCCGATCGACGAACAGGGATACATCCATGTGCCGGAGGGTCCCGGGCTGGGTATGGAACTGGACTGGGACCGCATCGACGACGCCTGCACAGCCCATCGGGTGAGCGAATGAAAGGGGCATAAAGCCTCTTTGTCGGCAACAGGATTATCTGGTCCGACCGGATTCTTTTATTGTGTCGAGTTTTGCCTTGAGTTTTTGGACCTTGTCGGGATGCCTGGCGGCCAGATTGTGTTTTTCTGCCGGGTCGTCTCGTAAATTATACAGTTGGTGACTGGGAGTATTACCCGATTCGATGCCGGTCTGCCAGGCGATTTTCGGTTTTGGGCTGGGTTCGATGTATTTCCAGTCTCCCACACGAATCGAGAGGGTGCCGAACGGGGAATGTTCAATGATATGATCGCGTCCGTCTTTATCATTGCCCAGCAGGACATCCAGCATATTCAGGCTGTCGGGAGCGGCGGCGGGTGCGAGCTTCTGGCCCGTCAGAGCGGCCAGAGTAGCGATGAGGTCCAACTGACTGAATAATGCCTTGGAAGTGCCGGATTTGATTTTATCAGGCCAGCGTACAATAAACGGCATCCTTGTCCCCGCTTCGAAGATGCTGTATTTACCGCCCCGGAAAGGACCGGCGGGTTGGTGATCCCCAAGCTTTTCGACGGCGTCGTCTTTATAGCCGTCATTCAGAACGGGACCGTTATCGCTGGATAAAATCACCAATGTATTATCGGCTATATCGAGCCGGTCGAGCGACTGGAGAATCTGGCCGACGCACCAGTCAAACTGGACGATGGCGTCGCCGCGCGGGCCCATATCTGTCCGGCCGACAAACCGCGGATGCGGCACACGCGGGACATGGATGTCATGAGCCGCAAAATACAGAAAAAAAGGCTCCGATTTGTGCTTTTCGATAAACGCCACAGCGTTCTCCACCAGGTCATCAGCCATGTCTTCATCTTTCCAGAGGGCCGACTGGCCGCCGGACATGTAGCCGATACGCCCGATGCCGTTGATGACGGAGTTGTTGTGGCCGTGACTCCAGTCCATTTTGAGCTGCTCGCGGTGGGTTATGCCCGTGGGGACGCCGGGTATCGGTTTGCTATAACTGACGGTGATGGGATCGTCGGGATCGAGATTGACGACCCAATGATTCTCGACATAGACGCAGGGAACGCGGTCGCCCGTGGCGGGGATCAGAAAGGCATAATCGAAACCGATCTCCAGCGGGCCGGGCTTGATTTGACCGTTCCAGTCCATGCTGTTTTTTCCATCACCCAGGCCAAGATGCCACTTGCCGACGACGCCTGTGGTGTAACCGGCGGAATGGAGCATTAAGGGCAGGGTCATGCGATTGGTATCGATGATCAGCCGGGCGTCGCCGGGCAAGATTCCCGTCCCGGACCTGCGCCAGGCATACTCGCCGGTCAGCATCGAATAGCGCGAGGGGGTGCAGGTGGCCGAAGAGGCATAAGCGCTCTGGAACTTCAGGCCCTCATCCGCAAGGCGGTCAACATTTGGCGTCTGTACGGCATGGGCGCCATAACAGGACAGATCGCCATATCCGATATCATCCGCGTAAATCAATACAATATTGGGACGAGCCATTGCGATAGCAGCATTATTCTGAGCGGCAGCACCACCGGTAAAAATCGCTATACCTGAAACAACAGACCACAAGACGGCTCTAAGGAGGCCCAACGAGGACTTCATGACCGCTTCCATATTATATCTCCTAAATCAGTACCCGTTCACAGAAATCCCGATCAATTATCATGAAACCAAACAGCCCCTCTTTTTACGTGAGGGGCTATATTAATCCTTTGTTTTCCATCAAAAAACGTTAATTCCCGGTCCAATATTCGGACATAATATCGAAATCGCCCATATCCACACGGGTGTTGTCGTCCAGATTGGCGCCAAAACAATCAGCCGGTACCAGACAATCGGTTCGCAGCCAGTTATTCGCCAGGGTTGACAGATGCACCAGGCCGAATTCCATCTTGTAACTCAGCACAACGTCATCAATATAGGCGCCGACGGCCTTCGACGCCCCGCTCTGGAACGATACCGTCAGCGAATCGCCATCGACAATGCCGGCATCCATGAACATCTGGGGTGTCACCACAACCTCGAACTGCCGGTGTTCAAATTCCGACATTTCCGTGTTTAACTCGATCTTGCCAAGCTGCTGTCCGCCGGCTTCGATCCAGGCGGCCAGATACCAGCCATTCGTAGGATTTGGTTCGGCGAACGGCAGCGCCCAGAAGGACAGCGTATAGGTCTGGTTGATATCGAGCGTATGACTGAGAACCTGCTGGTAACCAACGCCGCTGTTGTTGTTCTGGCCGAAAAATGCCGCTTTGTTGCCGGAATGAGCGACGTTTACTCCAACGCTGTTCGTGCCGGTCGCCACGCCGTCCCAGCCGCTGAACGTCCGCCAGGGTTCGTCAATCGTAGAATCGCCGCCATCGGGAAAGCGGTCCCCCTTGGGAGGATGGCCGCTTACAGAGACGACCACGGCACCTTCATATTCTTCGAAGCCGACTTTGAGGATCAACGAATCGTCGAACACCCATTGGCTGTTCGGTGCGATCATGTTGGGAATCGTAGCACGGTCAAGAATGCCATTGACCGTCAGAGTATAGGTCATGCCGGTCGCCAAACCGGAAAGGTTCAACTTTACCGTCATCAGGTCCGCCTGCAAGGTTGCCCCGGTGACATTAACGCCGCCATTGACGGCATAATTGCCGACTGTCTCAGCGGAGGCTTCCCCAACAGGCTCACTGAAGCGTATTTCCAGACGGTTCGATTGCAGCAACTGCACCGATTCCATGACCGGCGGAGTTTCATCCGACAACGTGGTCTGCGTTGCGGAATTCGACGGCGGTCCTTCCAGGCCGGAAGCGTTGATTGCCGTAACGGCATAGGTGTAAGCTGTCTGGTCCGACAGGCCGGTGTCCGTGAAGCTGGTAGCAACCGAGGCGCCAATTTCGACCCCGTCGCGATATATTTTATAGCCGTCAATCCAGGTATCTTCGTCCGTCGCGGCCGTCCAGTCCAGTTCAATGCTGGATTCGCTTATCGCGTCGGCGGTGAGATCGGTCGGAGCCGTCGGCGGCGTCGTATCGTTGATATCGAGCGGCCGGCCGCTGGTGGCATAATCCGCACGTTTGCCTGTCAGCCAGTCTTCGGTAAACCGTGCCAGGCCGATACCTTCTTCACCTTCGCCGGTATAAAGCAGGTAATGCGTGCCGTCATCGTCAATGAAGACTGCCGGATCGCGCAACTGCCGGACATTGATGGCATAACCAGTATTGGACTGCTGGTTGGGCAGGTCTGCCCCTTCCCAGTCCAGTTCGGGTTTCAGTATCGATTCCGTAGCGCTGGGCTGCCAGCTCATCCAATCCTGGGTCAGGTCGATCGTCGCGTACTCGATGTGCTCAGGAGCGTCATACGCTTCGCTGAAGAACCAGTGCAGCACATCGCCGCGAATCCAGACGGCGCTGTGACGGGGCTGTCCACCGCCAGTCGGATTAAGCTGCGGGCCTTCGATCCATGTCCGGGCGTCAAACGTTGTCGTCCAGCCCGGCTGGGTACCCGGATGATTGAAGGGATCCTCCGGATCCGGCGCTTTGTAAATCTTGCCCTGATTGGCAAAGGCGTACAATTCGCCGCCATAACGGAAAACTTTATAGTAAAACGGTCCCAGTATCGTATCGAGCACTTTGTTATTGAAATCCAGTCCGTAATCGGAAATGGCGACCGCAGTGCTCTGTGGATTGTTGTTCAGGCCGTCCCAGGTCATGTGACCGTGGAAATATAGAATGATCTTCTGATTGACATTATCAATGACAATATCCGGCGAGGCAATATGGTCATGGACGTCCAGGTGAGGCGTATCAGCGTTGCCGATATGAAGCGGATGTCCCCAGAAAGTATATGGACCTTCGATATCGCTGGCCCACGCCATCCGAATCGTATCTCCGTCATGATGGGCATAATACAGATAATACTGTGCGGCGGGGTCGGCCCGGTGCTCCGCAGGTATCCAGTCCGGCACACGAATAAGCTTGGGCCCGTTGATATTGCCGCCGGTGCCGGGGTCGCTCAGATCGATCAGCGGTTCCCCACCATTCAACCTGACAACGGCCGTACTTTCGGTGGTCTTGAACTGCCATACATTGCCCGGCCAGGGACTTTGCAGCGGCGGTTCGCCGCCGGCGTACGCCGGATTGATCTCATTCACGGCCCAGTAATAGGTCGTCCCCGGCTGCAACTGCTCCAGTGAGATTTCAGAATCGTCAACCGTTTCCAGATAAGATGCAGAGGCGGGTGTCGCTCCGATCACATCGTTAATGTTGGTGCTGAGATACACCGCGTGCTGCGTCGCCAGTTCGCCGGCATCCCAATCCAGAACAGCACCCTGCAACTGAACACCATTGGCTTTATCCGCCGGAGATGGATTGCTCGCGACATAAGGGTTGATCAGTGTGATGCCGTCGCCGCCGTCGCCCATGATCAGGAACGCATCCTTGGTATTCAGAGCGCCGCCGAATGTGCCGACGGGACCGGCGACCGGAATATCTACGGCCGGGGCATAGCGCCACTCTTCATCGCCAACGATGTAGGTACCGCTCTGCTGATCGTAAATATCCAGCATCCCCTGAATGACGCTGCCGGATACATCTTCGCCATAGAGCCGTTCGGTGAAATGGCCTGCGGCAATTTCCAGAGGCGATTTGCCCACCGGTTCGGAACTGCCGAACGATAGTTCGACATTATCCATATCGCCGTTCCATGCCGGGGCGCCGTCAGTGCCGCCGATGTTCAGGACATGAATCGAATCCAGACCGCCGAGGATTTCAGCAACATTGATGCCATTGATATAGACGACAGTAGCCGCCGGATCGCTGGCAATGACATACTGCTGCCATTGATTGGGATCGAGGTGTCCCAGATTGGCCTGAGAACCGCCGGCATAAAACAGCAGATCGCCGGCGGCATCCACTTCGCACCACAATTCCGTCGCCAGATCCGACGCCAGGGCGTATACCGGTACGGCGCCGGTAGCCTGAGAAGCTCCGCCGCGCATCCAGAATGTAATCGTAAAGCCAAAGCTTCCATATTCCGCCGCTGAGGCTGGCGCGAACTGCAGATAATCGCCGTTCGTTTCGCCGCTGAATCTGACGATGCCCTGATCGCGGACGAGCCCTGAGGCATCGGCGGACGAACCCGGAAACTGCGCGGAACCGTCCGGCCGGTTCACTTCAACAAGGTCGATGCTGCCGAGCGAATCGGCCAGCGGATCGACGCCTGAAAAAAGCCAGGCGTGCGGCTCGCTGGGATTCAGGGCGATCAGTTTAACATCATCGACATACGCCCCGACTTGTTTGCTGCCGCCGCTAATAAAATGAATCTCGAGGGAATCACCGTCGGACACGCTTGCATCAGCGAACATAGCCGGCGTTACCTGAATGGAAAAACTGCGATATTCATCTTTCGACAACTCACTGTTGAGGTTCAATCGTCCAAACTGCTTTCCATCGGCCTCCAGCCAGGCATCCAGCCGATAGCCGTTGGTCGCGGGGTCATCGAACGCCAGAGCCCAGAAGGAAAACACATAAGTTTTATCGACATCAAGCGTGTGATTAAGTATCTGCTGATAGCCTTCTCCGGAGTTGTTATTCTGGCCGAAAAAGGCGGCTTTGTCACCGGTATGACCAACATCCACACCGGCGCCATTGGTGCCTATGGCGACGCCGTCCCAGCCGCTGTAAGTGCGCCAGGGTTCCGACACGGTCGAGTTGCCGCCGTCGGGAAATCGGTCGCCCTTGGGCGGATGCCCACTGACCGTTACGGCCGAATAGCCTTCAAAACCCGGCTCCAATACCAGATTGGCCTGCACCTGCAACGCCGCGGTTAACACAATAGCTGCTGACAATCCAAACCAGATTAAACTTTTCATTACTTATGCCTCTCACAATAAAGAATGGGTTACTCTAACATTTCCAATATGAAAGCGATAAACACATATATAGCTCGTTCCGATTGAAAATTCCCGTTTTGTCCAAACGCAACTATGTGCGGGCAAAGCCTTCGCGACTGGCCTTGGCGGGAATTCTCATACCCTTTGGGTATATTATACTTGTTTTGCCGTTATTTTGAACGGTTTTTCTTAGAGACCGTTCCCAAAAAAGAGATGCCGGGATCGTTAGAAGAACAATCCCGACAACTCCAGAGTACCTATGGATTTACAATCGTCATTAACAATGATTTACTTTTTTCTGCGGCTGAGAAATACGCCGCCGACACCCAGAATCAGCATGGCAGCCGGTTCGGGAATCAGAGAAACATCGTCCACATAGACGCCGACTTTTCTCCTGCCGCCGCTCTGGAAAGCGACCGTCAACTGGTCGCCGTCATTAACGCCAGCGGCCGCAAAATCGTCCGGCGTGATTTCAATCTCAAAATATCTCCATTCATGCTGCGACAACTCGGCGTTCAATTCCAGCCCTTTAATCTCCGTCGCATTGGCTTCCACCCATCCCTTAAGAAACCAGCCGTTTGTGGCCGGATTATGAAAGGGCAGGGCCCAGAACGACAGCGTATAGGTGCTGCTGACGTCCAGGGTGTGATTCAGGATTTCCTGATAGCCAGTACCGGAGTTATTGTTCTGGCCGAAATAAGCCGCGTTGTCGCTGGCATGGCCGATAGCCGTGCCCACGCCGTTGGTGCCGGTAGCGACACTCTGCCATTTTCTGGTACCGGTCGTTCTCCAGGGGTCGTCAACGGTGGAATTGCCGCCCTCGGGGAACGTTGCCACCTGGGGAGGATGGTTATTATTGACCACCTGGGCCGTGTACCCTTCGAATCCCGGTTCCAGGATCAGGTTAGCCTGCGCGCCGGAGGCGACAACCATTACCAATACTACTGCTAAAAAACCATAAAACAATTTCATCATTTCGCTCCTTTCCTTTTTCAAGCCAGTCATGCTTAAAATAAAAAAACATGCAAACCAAAACAATCCATAGGTCATACCCGGAGCCGCTACGCAGCAGCTCCGGATTATAACGTCATAACATAATTTCATCCTGTCGCAGAATGCACCAGTAAGGGCTTCCAGCCCTGACCCGCATAAATCGGAA
>CAYZXY010000103.1:0-9300 GCA_964482555.1 uncultured Pirellulales bacterium | reverse complement strand
GATGCAAACATTGCCTTCGCCAGAGAAGGTCAGTTTGACGATGTCGCTGCTGTCAGCGGCAGCCTGGTTGCCGGATTCGTCCAGTACGCCGATGCACACGACGAAGCAAGGATCGGATACGGGCAGAGCCAGCGGGCCGGCGATGTCAGCGTCAGCGATCGGATGACCGTCGCCGGGCAGAACGGTTACGCCGTTAGCGTAGTAGTAGTCGATGTAAGCGTTGTAGCAGGGGTCCAGAACATCGACGGCGGTCAGAGACATGCCGGCTTCCATTCTGACTTCGATGCCTACGCCGCGGATGCCGCCGGTGGTGGCAGCACTGATCGTAGCGTCGGCGCCGTCAGCGCTTACAGTTACGTCGGTATCAGCCATCAGAGGAGCTACCAGACCCAGAACCATCAGTAAAGCAATAACGTTTTTCATCATATTCTCCAATATATGAACAGATAACCATAAAAAGTACTGTTCAGCCATTAACCTGTCCCAAAACATGCACTTAAAAAAATTCTTCGCCTCAAACCTCTTAAGCACGGGGCCCGGACAGATTAACCGCAAACTAAAAAAATAACACATTCTCAAATCTCTTTGCCAAAAGACTTTACGTCCCGATGACCCTCCTTTCTCGCCTCAAACAAACCTTAAGCAAACCAAAACTTCAGCCTCACATTCCCAAAAGAACCGAATAAAACAGCATCCCATTCCTGAGGGAATACAAAAGAACCACACTTGTCAATTATGCAACCAACGTGTGAGTTTACATGCTTATGCAATAGATCAGGAGTCGTCATTCCTGAATGTCCGCCGGTCGGATAACCGCCGTCGGAGCGTTCTACCCTGATGTTAAAGATCGCTTTACAATTCAGTAAGACTCAGAGTCGAGCTTCCGGACGGACCAGAATCTCAAACCCTTCAATCGCTATTAACTTGCCACAGAGTCTGAAAACAGTCCGGATACCTACTCAGCCTCAATCCTTCTCAGCACCCAAAACAGACAGACAAAAAGAGCGTATAAATACTACGTGCTAAATCATCGTAACCACGTATCCGCGTCATGTCAAGCTCAAAATTTATTTTTTTTTCTCTCCACAACCCAAAGAGCTTTCTCCCCCCGGAGACACGCTACCTTTCTTCAGGATGTGTTCTATAAGATTATACGCAAAGCCGGAGCCATTCTGCAAAAAAATCCACAATTTCATATATTTTCATAAAGCACTTTTAATAAAGATTTTACAGCGACCGCGCCGATAGGTGAAGCACAGGCCGATCGTAACGATCGGGCCCCGGTGTTGCCTTTGGGCAACGCCTGTTGTGACGTTGAGCCGTAAATCCTTTTAAAACAAAACCTTAAGCCATGTTGCCTTCCGGCATCACGAACCGGACTTTTTCATAACTTTGCAACATAATTCAGCGTTATGTCACTATATTCGGTACAACCAGACTAACCCCTATATTTTATCGCTATTATCAGGTATGATACCCCTGAAAAGCGTGAGATATGGGCTTCGAGCCCATGACTCTGACAATATTAAGACGAAAAACGCGTTGAAATGAACCATGACGAAGCAGCCTGACAACATAATCTCGATCGAATTCTCCCCCGAATCTAACCGTAACATGCTGCAATACAGCATCTTGCGCGTCCGTATCCGCGTGCGCCGCCGCCGGCTCGAAACGCCGCCGGACTATCGCGTGATGATACGCACCAACCTGAACCAGGCGCGCCGTATCCGCCGACAGGTCATCGACCTGGTCGAAAGGGGCCTGAGCTATTCGACAGATTATTACGATGTTACCGCTGAATACAGCGCCGAAACCGACTTTTACTATGCTGATATCTTGCTTAACGAGGTCGGCTATTTCGAATTCAAGGTGCATGTCGAATCGCTCGACCCGCAGCATCCCTGGACCCGCTGGGCCCCGGGCGAAAATGTGGGTATTACGGTAACGCCGCTGGAATACGGCCGAAACAACTCGATTTACTGTGCTTTCATCCGCCAATACGGCAGAGATAGTCATAAGAAAAGCCTGGTTGACGAGAAACTCGAAACGACAATCAACGATCTGGAGCAAAAAGGGGCATACGTGCTGCCGCCGGGCGGGAATTTTGAGAAATTCGCCGAGGTGCTGCCCTTTGTCATCGAAAAACTGGGCATGAAAATCATCCACCTCCTGCCCATAAATCCGGTACCGAGCGCCTACGGGCGGATGGGCATGTACGGCAGCCCCTACGCCACGACCGATTATTTCGGCATCGACCACACATACGGCACATTCAGCCGGTTCAAAACCATCGAAGACCAGTTCGTGGACCTGACATCCACCATTCACGGCCTCGGGGCGAAGGTCTTTCTTGATATGGTCATCAACCATACCGGCTGGGCCAGCAGTATTTTGTTCACGCACCGACAATGGATTAAGGTAGGCCCGGACCGTCGTATTATCTCACCCGGCGCCTGGGGGACAATCTGGGGCGATCTGGTCGAGCTGGATTATCAGCATAAAGACCTGTGGCAGTATATGGCCAATGTTTTTCTGGTGTGGTGCCGGCGTGGCATAGACGGTTTCCGTCTCGACGCGGGGTATATGGTGCCTATTGAAGTCTGGCAGTATATCATCAGCAAGGTCCGTGAGGAATTCCCCAATACGCTGTTTCTGCTGGAAGGTCTGGGCGGACCATGGGAGACAACGGAAAAACTGCTCACCGAGGGTCAGATCAACTGGGCCTACTCTGAGCTGTTTCAGAATTATACCAAAGACCAGATCACGCATTATCTGGATTACGCCCGGCATGTCTCGGCGGGCAAGGGCGTCATGGTGCATTATGCCGAAACGCATGATAACGACCGTCTGGCGAAACAAGGCAAGACCTATACGCGGATGCGATTGCAGCTTTGCGCTTTTACGTCGTTTGCCGGAGCCTGGGGCTTTACCAACGGCGTGGAGTGGCTGGCAACGGAGAAGATTAATGTTCATCGCAATACCGGGCTGAACTGGGGCGCGGAAGAGAATCTGGTAGAAGATATCAGTACGATTAATCAGATTCTGGGGGAAAATCCCGCGTTCTGGGAACGGGACAACCTGATTCCCTTCGAGACGAAAAACGAGGCGGTTTATGGATTCATCCGCAAGAATACGGATCAGACCAACGTAATCGTCTGTCTGATTAACCTCAACACGGAGGAATCGAAAGCATTTCGCTGCGACCATCTGCCGTTACACCTGAAATCCCCTATCTGGTTCGGCCAGGACGATATGGTCTTTCATAATCTCTTGAACGATACCTATCGTTTCCCGGCTGGTACGACAAGATTTCAGGGCAGACTGGACCCCGGCGAATGTCTGCTTTATCGGCTCGAACAAAAAGACGAAGCATATCAACCGCGAGTTCCCGCGATATTCGACGTTGAATACAATAAAATCTCGCTCATATATAAGATACTGCTGAGCCGGTTTAAATCCTGGGAGGCCGGCCTGGTCGATCAGGAAAAACTGCTTCGACAGGTAAATGACATTCGCAAATTCATCGTGCTGGTGAATTCCGTCAGTCTGGACTTCCTGATTAACAATGACATCGAGCAATCGCTCCAGCAGATCGACGAGGATATGATCGAGCAATACAGTTCGCTGTGGACCTTTCGGGAAAGCAGCAAGGAATTCATCATTTCGGGGGACAAATGGCTGATTATCCATACCTTCGTTCCCTGTACGGCTTATCTCGAGACGCCGGGCTCGTCATCGCGTGCCGAATCGATCCGGATGAACGACGAGCTGGGTCAGCTTACCTGCTTCCCGCCGCAGGGTGAGAACATCAGCGCGAAGCTGAAGTTTTACTGGAAGATCAAACGGGACAAGAAAATCGAACGGATGTGGCAGAAAGAGTCATACCCGATCCTCTCGGTGCCCTCGGGCAGGAAGAAACCCCGCACCCGAAAAATTTACCCGATCAGACTCGACAAATCAAAAGCGCTGGACAATTACGCCTCGGTCTTACTGACCAACGGCATCGGCGGCGGCTGCCAATGTCCCGCCCAACCGGGCGCCGTCAACAGTAAATACGATACGCTGCTGTCAATTACGGAAGATCCGGGCCAGCCGGGCAACCGGACCGCTCTGGCAAAAATGCTGCTCGAAACCGTGCAGGTCGGTGAGAAATTCTTCGACCTCGACAAAAGCTTCCTGACCGCGTTCACGCGCTACCCCCATCCGGTCTGGGAGTTCACCTACGACGACGGCGAGTATTACGTCGTCATCCATCGTTCGCTGATTATGCCGTATGGCGATAACAGCCTGTTCGTCCGCTACAAGATCAAGGAAGCCAACACGCAGGTGAACCTGATCGTCAAGTGCTACCTGGAGTACCGCTCCATACATGAAAACTTCCATGTGTCCGCAGACGCTCAGGTGCGCGAAGAGTTTGAACAGGCGTGCAAAGCTATTAACGGCGTCGGCGTCCTGTTCGCGCCAGAAAGCGATTTACGCGTACACGTGCAGGCGAATTCAGGGACATTTATCGAGCTGCCGCACTGGATTTATAACATCGTTTTCCCACAGGACGCACAAAGAGGTCTTGATCAGCATGGCGATGCGTTCTCGCCGGGGCTGTTCAAATTCCAACTGCAAAAAGGCAACAGCGGCGTTCTCTCGCTGCGAGCCGAGCAGACCCACACCATCGGCATGACGCCGCCGCAATCGGCTTATGCCGCGGAAACCGCGACCAACAAACGCCTGAAGGAAATGACCAACCTTGTGCCCGTCGATGCCGCCCGGAAAGACCCGCTGGTTAAAATGATGATTTACGCCCTGGACCAGTTCCTGGTCAGACTGGACGGCAAATGGGTCATCATGGCGGGATACCCGTGGCTGCCGGCGCGGGTGCATGACAACCTCCATTGCGTCGGCGGCCTGATGGCAACCGGCCGGGAAGAGATCGCCCGCGAAATCATTCTGCAGGTGGCGGCGACGGAGAAAAACGGCCTGCCGGCCGACTGGCTCGACAGCAATCCGCCCACCCGCACGAGTACCGAATCGGCCCTGCGGCTTTTCCTGGCGGTAAAAACCTATCTGCGTCATACCGGCGACGATTCCATCCTCGATCGCTCTGTGGAAGGTTACGCCCGGCAGCCCAAAACCACTAATCAGCCGTACCGCACATTGCGGGAAATCCTCGTTAATATCTATGAACATCTCCGCAGTCCGCACGAAGCCGAAATCGATCATATGCCCGTACCGCGGCTCGATCCGGAAACGGGCCTGCTGTACAGCCCGGCCTGCTATAGCTGGATGAACACCACTTATCCGGCCGCGACACCGCGTCAGGGCTACCCGGTTGAGATACAGGTCTTCTGGTATCAGGCGCTGGGTGTACTGGCGGATATATTCCCGCCCCATGCCGAAGAAGCCGGGCAGCTCCGCGAACGATTTACCCGGCATTTTCTGCCGCTTTTCTGGAATGACAAACGGAATTACCTGGCCGATGTGCTGCTCACGGACGCTTTCGGGCCGGCGACAAAATCGCTGCCGGACAGCGCCCTGCGGTTCAATCAGTTGTCAGCGATCAATGCCGGGCTTGTCCCCCCGGACAAGGCCCGCAAGGCGATCGATATTATCACCCGCCGTCTGGTAATCCCGGCAGGTGTGCGCTCGCTCTCGGAAGAGCCGCTCTCTATTCCGCTGGAAATCAGGGACAAAAACGGCAAGCTGCTCACCGACCCGCGACTGCCCTATCGGGGCGAATGCCGGGGCGATGAAACCTCCCGACGACTCGCTTATCATAACGGCGCCGCCTGGCCGAGTGCTTATCCCAGCTTTATCGAGGCCCGTGCCGCGGCGTATCAGTTCTCCGACCTGGCGGTCAAACAGGCTTTGGCCTTCTTCGAGCCGATTCGCACGCATCTGACAGAAGGCTGCACCGGCAGCATCGCCGAAATGAAGGAAGGCAACTACCCCCACCGCGCCTGCGGCTGCTACGCCTTCGCCCTGGCGGTCTCCGAAGCCATCCGCATTTATATGCTGCTGAAATACCAGAAGAACTTCACACCGCACCATACCTATCAACTAAACTCATCCACTCAGGCATGATAATCACATATGAGTCATGAGCAAAATGTCAACATCATTTTTACGGCAGTTTATGATCCTTCAGGAGCCTGGGGGGACCGCTGAGCGATTCATCATCTCCAACCTTTTTCATGCGATTACGTACCATCGCACGTAATGCATCCAGTGTTTCCTGATATTCAGGATTACCAGCCAGATTGTTTTTCTCGCAGGGGTCTTTCTCAACACGATACAATTCTTCCTCCGGACGGGAATGATAAGCCCTCAGGAACGCCGCGGCGGCAGGATCGGTTTGGGCCGCTTCAATCCAGGACGGCCAATTACGATTGTAGTAAGGAGATTTTTCACCGACCAGATCCATGTGAGTCGTATAATAAAACTCGGGATGCAGGTTGAGTATATACTTCCACTGCTCCGTGCGCACGGCTCGGATCGGATAGACATTCATATTCCTGTCCCCCTTGTGCGTGGCGAAAACATGATCGCGATGGCTGTCCGTCTCGCCCAGCAATACCCGTTTGAATGAACGACCGTCAATTCCTTTAGGCGCTTCTCCGCCGGCAACGTCTATAAACGTGGGCATCATGTCAATCCAACTGACCATGGCCCGCGTTGAAGAGCCGGGCTTTATTTTCCCGGGCCATACGGCCAGAATCGGCGTGCGAATGCCCGCTTCGTAAAGCGTCCATTTCGCAAACGGCCAGGCCTGACCATGGTCGGCCGTATAAATCAACAGCGTGTTCTCCGGGACAAGATGCCTGGCAACCATCTCGCGAACCTGGCCCAGGGCGCGGTCAACGCTCTCGACTGCCTCAATATAGCGCGTCATTTCGCTTCGCGTTTCCGGTGTATCGTACGTCTTCGGCGGCACGACAACATCCTGCGGAGCGATGCGGGCTTTTTCCGGCTGAGGCCAGGGACGGTGCGGCCACTTACAGCCGATAAAGATCGCCAGCGGCCTGGATTTATCCCGCCGGGTGATAATATATTTTTCGACGCCGGAGATATCCAGCGGTTCGGTTGCGCCTTTGATGTGTATAACTTCACGGGGACAGTACTGTTGGGTTTTATGACCGACCTTGCCCCGCCAGATCATCTCATAACCCCGTTCAATCAGATTGCTTGCAAGAGATTTGACGCCCGGTTTAAGATTTATTTCGTGATTGCCGACAATGCCGTTTCGATAAGGCATCAATCCCGTAAAAAGCGCCGCCCGACTGGGGGCACAAGTCGGAGAAGCGACATAGGCCCGGCCGAACGTCATACCTTCCTCCGCCATAGCCTGCATATGGGGCGTATGTATTTCCTTGGCGCCATAAGGCGACGAATGATAAACGCCGTGATCGTCGCCAATCACCATGACAATGTTCGGGGGTTTCGGAACGCCATTTTTTTTCTGTGCCGGTCCCGCCGCGCCGGTTAACGAACCTCCCCACGACATCAGGTACAGAATAAGAATGGTTAAAAATAATGACCCCAACGCTCGCTTGCTCTTTCGCCGGTTATCCAGCGGCGTGTAACGCATGCTGATAAATACGATACCAATTGTTTTCTGTCTATTGCAATTTTTCATCATAATACCCGAATCCGGATAAACCGGAATGTAACGAGCCTGTTGCACAATGATTTTCTAATCCAACGGTTGGATTAGATGGCTGTTTGGGACAGACGGCTCAATTCTCTGTTTCCCAAACACCTTTTCTTAACTTTTTATATGGTATCGTGTTTCTGCCAAAAAACCAGCAAAATTGCACGTCAAAATGAATAAAAACGGCCTTTTTATCAATTCCAGCAGGCCTTTCCGCTTCGCCACAACTTCAAAAGATTGTGCGTAGCGCATATCAGCGACCACTCGCCGCGGCAAGCCTCAATGCCTCGTTGCATAAACCGATCAAAGCCGCGAACACCTTTAATCTGCCCAAACACCGGCTCGACTCTCTGGCCTCGAATCTTATATAACCTTCGCCCTCGTTCGGTCAGAAGTTTTCGTTCCATTAATTCTGTCGGCGATAAGTTGTCCGGTATCGGTTCTTCCGGAGGCGGTTGCTCGGCCATTGCTTTTCGCCGCTTATAATCTTTCTGTGTTGCTACCAACAACTCAACATCACCTGCTGGTTTCTTGGTAAATTATCTTCACTGCAATAGCCGGCATCTGCCAAAGCCACACCCATTTCCTCTTCTATTTCAACGGCCTGTCGATTTTCTTCGGCCTGCTCAAGCATCGGGTGTCATTGCTGTTACTCGTTTTCTTCCTGTGTAACATCCTCCGCAACGATGATCGGTTGCTCTGTTGTTGCCGCCTGAGCATTAAGGCCCTGAACAAAACCTTTTCGAGTTTTCATAATCCGGCTGTCAGGGTCGGTAACATTGGCTTTGGCATCTGTATTTCCAGCTTCTTCGGCAGGCTTGGGCTGACGGCCGCGAGGTTTTTTACCGGTCTCTTTTTCTTTGGCCTTACGCTCGTCGATTTTGTCCTGCTGTTGTTTTTCGGCTTCTACCTTTTGGTGCTCTAAACGCTTTTTACAGGCTTTTAGACGGTTTATTCGGCTGTTGCGATCCCGCATATCTTCAGGCAGTTCATCGCCTCGCTTATCAGCACCATAGGCTTCGTCTTCCTCGGCATCTTTAGCCTCTGCCTCTGAAAGCATCTTGTCGATTTCCTGCTCCAGGTGCTTCCGTGTTCGATTGGCCGATAGCGACGCATTGGCTTTAATCTTTGTGCCGTCCAGTGAGACCTTGCCGAGTTTGACCAATCCTGCTTCAGCACAAAGCCTGAGAATTTCCAGAAACAGCTTTTTCAAATGCGACTGATTGTCCTTGCGAAAACGACTGATAGTTGTGTGGTCGGGATACTGATTGGCAGTAACGACTTTATAGGCAATATCTGTCTGGCAGTACTTTTCAATCTCTCTGCTGGAACGCTCACCGGTACAGTAAGAATAGATCAGCAGAGCAACCATCATCGAAGGATGAAAGGCTGAATTACCAACTCCGTCTGTACGGTACTTTTTGTAAAACTCGGATAGGTCGATTTGTTCAACCGCATCGAGAATAAACCACGCCAGATGATCCCGGGGCAGCCAATCGGTCAATGACGGCGGCAGCAGATAGGCCTGATTTCGGTCGCAAGGCAAAAAATTGTAAGCCATTTCGTAATCCTTTACATGCTTAGCAATCCTTTTGGCCTATTATAGCTTAGTGCAAAAGTTCTGCGACACAACAGCGAAAAAAAATGCCTCGTAA
>CAYZXY010000102.1:0-9545 GCA_964482555.1 uncultured Pirellulales bacterium | reverse complement strand
CGTGCGATTGCGGATTATTTGAATATGGACCATCATTTTCATGCCGCCCTGCAGATTGAAGAAGAATCCTTCGGCGATGCGATATTGAGTTCCCTGCCCATGCGGCTCATCAGGAAGGCATCACTGACAAAGAAGCATGATAAACTGAAACTGGAATCGCGCGGGGCGATATGGATCGAGGCGGAATTTCAATCGCAAACCGTTCAAATCTTCAACACCCACCTGGGACTGAGCGGCCGCGAACGCAGACTGCATGCCCGCGAACTGCTGACGGAAGAATGGCTGGGACACCCCGACTGCTCGGAGCCGGTCATTTTATGCGGCGATTTCAATGCCCTGCCCGGTTCCCGCATCTTTAAACAATTGCATGATACCTTCAACAGCGTGCAAGACAAATTCAAACGCGGCAATCACAAAAACACCTGGTTCGGCCGCTATCCCTTCGTTTGCGTCGATCACATTTTTACCAGCCGCCATTTTCAGGTCGTCGGCGTGGAAGTCTGCGACAGCCATCTGGCCCGCCTCGCTTCCGATCACCGACCGGTCCTGACGGACCTGAAATTACGCAGCCCAGCCGTCGGCTAAAAACTTGCCCCGGATAAACCGGAATTTTGAATTAAGAAATCGAATGACGAATACCAAAAGATACACAGTCGCAATTTTTGACTTCATAGTGACTTGCGTTAAACTGCCTGTTTGCCGTTATACCCAAAGGGTATGAAAGCTTCAGCCAGAGCCGCTTCTAATCGATTTCTGTATAAGAAGCTATGGCTGGAGAAAACGGGAAAATTCGATTGTAAGCAGTATAATTTATCCGCTTCCCAGATCATAGATAAATTGCTCCTGCCGGTCCGTAAGGGGAAAAACACCGCCCAGTTCCGCCGTATAGTGCCGGATATAAACAGCGGCAGACAGTAGCATCTCAATCGTCGGAATGTCTTTTTTCGCTCCGGCAATGAAAAAGCCGGTATCCTTCACCACCCAAACGTTCGCGGGGCCATAACCCGCTAGGATTCGCTTTTGCAGATGCTGTGCGATTGTGTCAGCGTTAAGCGATTCAATCCATATCATCGCGCCGCCCATCTCCAAAATTTCCTCCGGCGACAGCGGACCCGACATGACAAGTTCTTTTGCGTTCGGACGCTGCAAAAGCGATGTCGAGAATTCATCCGAATAACAGGTGACGGCCGGTTTTTCCTGTCCGACGGCGGCAAATCCAGCCTGAATAATACCGGCAATTTCTGCAAGCGTTTGGGGTTCTATGGAGGGCGTTTCCGAACGAGGGATTTGCGGCAGATGTCGCTGGCATGTCTCCACAATGCGATATATTAATGCTATTACCTTTTCCAGATCATCTCCTGTCGAAAACACCCCGTGTTTTTCCAGAAACATCGCCGCCGGCCGGCAACCGTAATACGCCTGATAATTCTCTGTCAATTGTGCTATGGCCCTGGCCAGGGCATACCCCGGATTGATATACGGTACCCACATCACCGGCGGGCTCATCCCCGCGAACATCTTCTCAGTCAATCTCCGTCCGTCTTGTGCACTGACATAGGCACACACCGGCAGGGGGTGCAGATGAATCGTATAGCGAGCCAGAAACGCATGCAGAATGGATTCAATCGAAGGGCGTATTGTTGCGGAAAACTCATCCTCGCATGCCTGCAGCAGCATTGCCGTCACTTTTTTTTCCCGTTTGACCGGCTCCATCTCCGCCAATCCACTCATCCGGATAATTTCTCGCACCCGCTCCAGATTCAGCCGCCGCCAACCACGCTCCAGGCTCATGTCCTTCAGCGCGGTCCCGCTGGCTTTAATATACATATAACGCCCGTCTGGCGTTTTCACCGATGTGTTACCTCCGCCTCCCTGTACCAATGCCGTATTGCATCCCATCCGGCGGGAAATCAAGATCAATTCTTCAATAGATTCACTCATTTCATGTCCTGTTAACTCACAGTGACCGATTCTAATGAATCGATCCCTTTGTATGGTATTAGATTATATACCCAATCGGGTAGGAAGCTCCGGGTAGGGCCGGTTGTAAGTATTTTATCCGCAAATATTTACGTTACGAGAAAACGGGAAAAATCAATTGAAACGAGTTCAACTCATTTTCCGAATCTCATTATGTATTTTAATCCATTATCACTGTCTTAAAAACCCCCGAATCCTATTCCTGAACCATTAAGGGCGCCAGCGATTAATAATCAGGACGTCTTAACATGTGCTAAAACGCCATAAACATTTGTTATATAAGTAGATATGGGGTTGCGTGTGCTGGGTGCGCCTTGTCAGGGTTTTGTATTCATGTGAATTTTGTACCTTGTCACGGCAAAAAGTCTATAAATCAATTTCTGAAAATTCAATTATGAGAAACCATAATAAAAATAATGGGGTACAGTTTGTTTCGAAGTGGATTTTATTGCAAGATAACCGCTGTAATATGATATTATACCCAAAGGGTATGAAAGTTCCCGCCAGGGCCCACCGTAAGTGCTTTATTCGCGAATGATTACGTTGGGGCAAAACGGGAAAATTCAATCGGGTCGAGTATAGGGCACCTCTAAAAATTCATATTGGGCTGCAAGCGATCTTTTTTCCCTCTGGCCTTCGTCATGAAAAACCGTGAATAGTCACCCATATCCCCGGTTTTGCATTTCTTGTCAGACGAAAAAAAATCTTCGCTTTCGCCTCAAAAGCAATTATTAGGGGCACCCTATAATCAACGGGATATGGTTTTAGTCGGGGAAGGGAGTTGTTCATAAAAACGTCTCGCCAGGAATTTACCGAAACGACCGACGGCAATGCCGTAAATGGCCGCCGCCCAGACAAGGCCGGGACAATGAATATACCTGACGATACCCCTCATCTGTGCAACATTCGGTATCAGGTGACAAGGGATGTACGTTCCGATTCGATTCCGCATGATGATGAGCATCATCCTCGGAATATGCAGAATCTCTACATAATGTCGTAATCTGGCATTCAGCCATTTTATAATACCCTCTTCGTTGAAGAACCGTTATTCACGCCGGGGAATGATAGAAAAATTCTCTTTTCTCCCACCATTCCCCTTTTCTCGAAAAAAACACTCAATTCTCCTCGTCGTTTTCCCTCGTTTACGTGTTTTCTCCTCAACATTTTCCTTGATATAATTTAATTGATATATATTAGCTCTGTGTTAATCTGACGTTAACTTTTTGTGAAATATTGCATTTTTTCTTCAAACTGATGTAATGTGAGAGATACGAAAAAAATATTCTGTTTTGACCAGACGTAATCAGATGCGGATAAAGCTATTACGTTTGGCCAGCACTCGAAATCACTTAGCTGTTGAATATATTATGAGAATCATAGCTGGAACACGAGCTCGAATGACATTATTGGGACCGCGCGACCTGACCACCCGGCCTGTAACCGATCGGGTCAAAGAGTCCCTTTTTTCCATTCTGGGCAATGATATCATCGAGGCCCGAGTGGCCGATCTCTTCTGCGGGACCGGATCGATGGGGCTGGAGGCTCTAAGCCGCGGTGCGGCCTGGGCTATCATGGTCGATAAAGACCAGGATGCTCTATTACGGCTGCGTAAAAATATCGCTAAACTGCGTTTTGAAGAGCGCACCTGTATCCGCAAAGTCGATGCCTTCCGCTACGGCGTCCCCGATGTCTCCGGCAGGCTTCTGCCAGACGTGCTGTCGCCCACCGCGGCAGAGCTTTCCTGCACTATGGTTTTTGTTGATCCGCCCTATATGCTCAGCCGCAAGACGGATATCTCCTCGCGCCTGGGTAAACTGCTCGTCCTTCTGAGTGAGCAGGTTTCACCAAACGCCCAGGTCATCATCCGGCACGAAGCGCGGTATGAATTCCTCACCCAATATGATGCATTGTATCAGTTTAACCGCCGCGATTACAAAAACATGGCGGTCACCTTTTTTCGAAAGGCGGACCCTGTTGCAAGCTGACCGCTCCGGCAAACGCAAACCCATCCCGATGCGACAGGCCATGCTCAAGGTCGTGCGTACCCTCCGCCGAGCCGGCTTCGAAGCCCTGCTCGCCGGCGGCTGCGTTCGCGACAAACTCCTGGGCAAACGGCCCAAGGATTACGACATTGCCACCAATGCCGTGCCGGAGGTTGTCGTAAAACTGTTCCCGCGATCCTTAACTGTGGGGGCCCAGTTCGGCGTCGTCGTTGTCATGATCGGCGGCCGCCAGATCGAAGTCGCGACCTTTCGCAGTGATCTGTCCTATCAGGACGGGCGCCATCCTGGCGAAATCGTCTTTACTGACGCTCGCCACGACGCTGAACGTCGTGATTTTACCATCAACGGCATGTTCTACGACCCGCTCGACCGCTGCGTGATCGACTTCGTCGGCGGCCGACAGGACCTGCGCGACGGCATTGTCCGCGCTATTGGCGATCCGTATGAACGTTTCGCCGAAGATCATCTGCGGATGCTGCGGGCGACTCGCTTCGCCGGCCGTTTGCAGTTTCAGATTGAGCCCCGAACCCGGCAGGCTATAATCGATCTGGCTGATCGCATTCGGGACATCAGCGTCGAACGCGTTCTGACTGAACTGGATATTATGCTGGTCGATCCTAACCGCGCCGACAGCATGCGCTTAGTTCGCGATACCGGTTTATTGCCGCATATACTGCCCGGCCTCAGCGGGGACAAACTCGAAGCCGGCATCGAAACTCTCGATCGCTTGCCGCGGCGTGTCGATACCGCCCTGGCGCTGGCGGCGCTGCTGGTGGACTGTCCCGAAAAAGAGGTCGGCAGCTTCTGTCGACATCTCAAAACCAGCAACGAACTCCGGCAAAAAGTCACCTGGCTTGTCGGCAACCGGCAGCGGCTTCTCGACCACAAAGCCCTCAGTAAGGGTTCGCTCAAACTGCTGCTGGCCGAACCGCTTTTTGAATCGCTGGTGATGTTGAGCCGCGCCCGCCTGAAGGCCGCCGGTAAGAAACAGACCGCCCTCATCCGGCTGAGAAAACGAATAAACGCCCTGGGCGATGAGCCCATTGCCCCGCCGCCATTGCTCGACGGTCATGAACTCATCAAACTCGGTGTCCCTGAAGGCCCTCAACTTGGCCGTATGATCAAGGAGCTATACCTGGCGCAGCTGGAAGGAGACGTTACGACGAAAGGAGATGCGCAGAAATGGGTAAGGGAAAGGTTTAAAGTGTAATAATCTTATGGCTCGCACATTTATCCGCCAATGACCGGATTCATTAAAAACGATTATTTTTTTTCATTATCGCTTTTGATTGTTATACCCGGCTGGTTATAGTATAATGTTTTTGCGATTTTTACAGCGTTGGCGAGTAACAACAAACTTCTGAGGAAGTTGCTGCCATGCAATCTATACGACATATTTACAAAATTGGTATCGGGCCTTCCAGTTCGCACAGTATGGCGCCGCGGAAGGCAGCCCAGCATTTTTTACAAACGCTTACTCAGACCCCGACGAAAATCAGGGTGGAACTGTACGGGAGTCTGGCGGCGACAGGCAAGGGACACCTGACCGATGTGGCGCTGGAAAATGCTATTAATATCTGTCCATTTGTTATTGTGTGGAAACCGGAGGTGGTTCGTTCATATCATCCCTGCGGAATGCTGTTTCAGGCGATGGACGATACCGGAAATGTGCTGCGGGAACAGTGCTATTACAGCGTGGGCGGCGGTGAATTGGAGATTGAAGAAGGCAGACTGGGGGATGAGGCGGAGGTGGTGTATGAGCATCGGATGATGGTGGAAGTGATGCGATGGTGTCGGGAGCGGGAACGGGCGTTGTGGGAATATGTGCTGGAGCGGGAAGGTGAGACGATCTGGGCGTTTCTGGAGGATATCTGGCGGACAATGACGCAGGCGGTGGAGCGGGGGACGCAGTCGGGCGATGCCGTTCTTCCGGGGATTTTGCAGTTGCAACGGCGGTCGCAGACTATGCTGCGGATGGCCAACAAGCGAATCGGAATGCTGCGGGATATGAATCTGCTGGCAGCCTACGCGCTGGCGGTGGCGGAGGAAAACGCGGCAGGGCAGACGATTGTGACGGCGCCGACGTGCGGGTCATGCGGTGTGATGCCGGCGATACTGTATTATCTGGAGAACAATTACGGGCTGCCGGAAGCGGCAATTCATCAGGCACTGGCGACGTCGGGGCTTTTCGGAGCGTCGATTGCCGAGTGTGCGTCGATCAGCGGCGCGGAGATAGGATGCCAGGGGGAGATCGGCTCGGCGTGCGCGATGGCGGCGGCCGCGGCGACACAGCTGCTGGGCGGGACGATCGACCAGATTGAGTATGCGGCGGAGATGGCACTGGAGCACATGTTGGGGCTGACCTGCGATCCGGTGGCGGGGCTGGTGCAAATTCCCTGTATTGAACGAAATGCCTTTGCGGCGATGCGGGCGATGGAATGTGCATCTTATGCGCTGGCGACGGACGGGCATCATCATATCAGCTTCGACCAGGTGGTGGAGGTGATGAACAAAACCGGTCTGGACTTGCAGATGAAATACAAGGAAACGGCGCTGGGCGGTCTGGCGGAGATTGTCAGGCAGCAGTATAACTGGGGGAATGAACAGGAGCTGACGAGGGAATGATTAAAGGATAGAAACTGGTCTTGCAAATCCGAAGTGAAATCTCTAATTTCAGTAAAAATTATACCCAATTGGGTAAAAAGCTCCTGGCAGAGCCAGGCGTAAGCTTTTTATCCCCGGTGGATTCATCGGTTTCTATTTTTAATGTCGTTTACCAGGGCTTCGAGGCGTTTGCCGTATTCGACGTATTTATCGAACATGTCTTGTTCAGAGGTTTGGACGGAATTATCGTGGAAGACGACAGCCAGGTGCGGTTCGATGGAGATGCCGCCGTCATAGCCGCGATGGAACATATCGGTGAGGATGCGAGGGATCTCGGCGTCGCCTTCGCCGGGGAAGGTGTATTCGGCAACCTGTTTTTCCTCGTTCCAGAAGCAGTCTTTTATATGAATATAGGCGATGTATTCTTTGACGTGGTTGTAGAATTCCCAGCTTGACTGGCGGGGCCAGGGTTTGAGCTGGCTGCGGTCGGGATTGAAGACCGGGTTGCCGGTATCGAAGACGAGCTTGAGCTCAGGGACACTTTCCAGTAATTTAAGGGTAAACTGCCAGCCCATGCCGCCGTAGTTCATACAGTTTTCGTGAACGGGGGTGATGTCGGCATCGACAAACATGTGAACCAGTTGCCTGAGCCGGCGGAAGCGTTCTTCTTCCATCTGATCGAAGGGATCGCGGTCTTCCTGGACGGCAAAGCTCATGATGCGAATCATGCGCGTACCCAGTCGCTGCATACGGGGAATGGCGTGGCGGGCTTCATCGAGGGAGGACTCAAAAGGCTCGGTGATCTGTTTGCCCCAGTTGGCTACGGCTGAACCGAAGCAATTGACACCGATGCCTGCGGCTTCAAGCTTTTCGACGACCTGTTCGAACTCGTCGTCGGGGATGTCGTGAATCTGTCTGCCGTTAATGTTGCGGGCTTCGATATGTTGCCAACCAAGGGCTTGAGTCGCTTTGATCTGCCCGTCAATCGATTTTGCCGCTTCATCCGCGAATCCTGTGAAATACATCGTGTTTTCCTTTACCAGTTGTATATTCTATTAGTTCGCCGTTTGTTAACAGAATACGTTCATTATAAGTATTTACCCTGGATATGTCCAGGGAGTCGGGAGACAGGGCAAATGGCGATAATACTGCGCCGGAATGGGACAATTTCGGTCTGCGGCGGGCCGATAATGAATCCGAAATGAACGAAATTAAGCCAAATTCAGTTTAATCTTAAAACATATATTGTCCTCGGTAAGGCGATGCAAACGGTGCGATCCGTATATCTGACATAACCAAACAAACAATACCCCTGATGACCGACGTATCTAAGTTTGTAATAAGCACTTACGAAACCTCTTCTCTCTGTTGTCCTTTTTTTACCCCTCTTTAACATAGTCTGTGCTTCCAGGTTTCACCCCGCCAGTCAAGACAGGACCTACCAAAACCGATGCTGGGAATAGCCTTATTTTAATGATATATAAAATCCAGAATTAACCGCGACGCCAGAAAGAAGAGTCACATGGAACAAGCCCCTGAAACCTTGAAGCATACGCCGGACCAGAACGAACTGAAATCACCTCATTTACCGGAAAGTCTGGAGAAGATTACGTTGCTGCCGGATGAAATCGCCAGAGAACTGGACGGTTTTTTCAATGAGTATTCTCAATTGCAACTGGATCATCAGTCACTGGCCCGGGAGCTGTTCGACAGTTACAATCATCTCAATACCACGTTTAATGCCACACTGCGCGTGGCGTCCTGCAGGAGTTTTCCCGAGGCGGTCGAGACGCTGCTGAGGGAAATCATCGCCTCGACGGGCAGTTGCCTGAGCTATTATTTCGGTCCGAACGAGGATGATTTCCGGGGTGTGTATGAATACGTGGAAAATGAGTACGGCGTACTGGTACAAACTGACGAAGAGGAGCAGCGGCCGCAGGCACAGAAGTACTTACGCAGCTATCAGGATCAGTTGTTCGGTCTTTGTGAAGAGGAACATTTGCAGGCGACATTGATGCTGGGATATGCCCGGGCGGATGAACCGGATTATGAGGGACGGGGTAATGTCATTGCGCTGCGTCTGGGCAATGAGGAAAAAGACCAGCAATATCTGGGGACAGTAATATTTGTCCGTACGAATCAGAAGGAGCCCTACGAAGCGGTCGATCTGAATCTGGCGAGGACCCTGTGCCGGCTGGGCTCGGCGGTCCTGGGGAATATTTTGTATTCGCGTAAGATCAGCCGGATGTATCTGCAGATTATTACTTCGCTGGTGCGGGCGATGGAAGCCAAGGATCAGTACACCAGCGGGCATTCGGTGCGGGTGGCCGAGCTGGCATGCAGGCTGGCCCGTTATATCGGTCTGAGCGAACGGGACGTGGAGAATATCAATCATGCGAGTCAGCTGCACGATATCGGCAAGATCGGGATTCGCGATGAGATTCTGCAGAAACCGGGCCGGCTGACGGAAGAGGAATTTGCCCACATCAAAACGCATCCGGAAATGAGCTATAAGGTGCTGGAGCCGCTGGATGCCCTGAAAGGGATCGTTGCGGCCGTTCGACATCACCATGAGCATTATGACGGGAGCGGGTATCCGGATGGATTGCTCGGCGAGGCGATTCCTTACCATGCCAGGATACTGCAAATCGCGGATATCTGGGATGCCTTGACTTCGACGCGGTCATACCGCAAAGCAATGGCAGACGCAGAAGCCCGGAAAATCATGGAGAAAGAAGCCGGCAAAACAATGGATCCCGTGCTGGTCGAGAAATTTCTGGAGATGATCAGCGTCTGGGAGCAGGACAGTGATAAAGCGATTATGTTTTAGTATTACAAGACCAGAAAGCTGCCAGGTCTTCCCTATCTCCAGCATAAACCGGCAATCAAACTTCGCGATTACTTATCCCCAAAGGGTATGAAAATTCCCGGCAGGGACACATCTAATCGTTTTTA
>CAYZXY010000101.1:0-9672 GCA_964482555.1 uncultured Pirellulales bacterium | reverse complement strand
AACTTCCAGCTCCGGGATAAATACATCGCGGCCGCTCCGGGGCTTTTTTTGTAAAAATCCATCAGATTCCCCATCACTGCAAAGCCCGATAAATAAACGCTTTTCATTAAATAAATCCATAACTTGCAGATCTATCTCCGACCGATTGAAATTTATCCGTATTTCAACGGATAAATATCGTCCTATAATTTGTAATTCTGTTTTTGTTGTTATGATTTAATTTGATTTTAAAATAATTCGCTCTCTTTACCGAAAATAAAACAAGTGCGTATTGAACCATCTGATTCGACAGCTCTGCTTATGACGCCATGTTAATATGAGGTGAATCATGCCAATTCTGGTTGACATAAATGACATCGAACCGGGTATGTGCCTGGCCACCAATATCGTGAATAACTACAGCGTGCTTCTGCCGCACGGCCATACACTCAGGGAAAGAGATGTTGCGACACTGCAGCGTATCCTGCCCAGCCAGATGATTCAGGTGATAGACCCGGTTCTGGATCAGGTCGTAGAATTTGAAGACCAGTCCCGTCCGCGTGAAATATCACGCAAAGTCCGCAAACATGTCGGTTCGCTCATGGAAAAGGTCAGCAACGACCTGCGAAACGGCGTCTCGTTGAAATCCGAAAATATTTCCGGCATCCAGAATGCCGTCGATGAGATGCTCACCTATATCCAGGAGAATCCTGTCACGCTGGCCCTGATCGAAAAGACCGTCGGCAATAACAGTTATCTTCAGGAGCACAGTTCCAATGTTTTCTATCTCTCGCTGGTCATCGGCAACACCATCCGCAATTATATCAAACAGGAGCGCGAAAGGCTCAGCGCCGCTCAGTCAATCAGGAACGCCATGAATCTGACGCCGCTGGCCATGGCCGCCATGCTGCACGATGTTGGCATGTTCCCGCTGGAAAAACTCTACCAGAAAGAAGGCCCGCTGACGGAAGAAGAGAAAGATCAGGTGCGACGGCATCCCGATGCCGGGGCTGAAATGCTGCCGGACAGCATCGAACCGATGGTGCGGCTGATTATCAGAACTCATCATGAGAACACCAACGGCACCGGCTATCCGCAAGGTCTGCCCGGCGACAAAATCAACATCTTCGCCAAGATAGTGCGGGTGGCGGACGCCTATGCGTCGGCGATTTCGGACCTGCCCTACCGCGAAGGAAAAACCTCTGCCCAGGCGCTCTTTGAAATGATCTACGGCTCTTACCGACCCTATTACGACCCGGTTATTCTGAAGGTCCTCAGCAGTATTGTGCCGCCGCTGCCGGTCGGCGCCAAACTGAAACTCGAAAACGGTAAATGGGCCGTCGTCCTGAAGCAGAATAAGAAAAACACCTTCAAGCCCATCGTTATTGTCGCCTTTGACGAATTTGGCGATCCTATCCCCAAAGATCAACTGGAATCGCCTCGCCCGATGAGTTCAGAAAAAAGTCTGCGCGTCAAATCATTCGGCAGTCAGGACATCTCCTTTCTGAACGACATGCCTCAAAAACCGGAACTGGACGGGATCGAAATCGCCCGGGTTAATTATGAAGCCATTCAGGATTTTATATTCCCCTGAGACCAGCAACGCTTTTATACCTGTTACTTTTTATTCTGCCCATCAAGACTCTGAGATTTGTTATCTCAGAGTCAGAAATCGCCCCTGGACAATAGCCGTCGGCTGCAAGCTCGTACTACAGAATTCGTAAATGTTGACGGTTTCTTGTTTCTTAATAAACATCAAGCCAGTGGGTCACGATTTTCAGGATATCATCCAGATCAACAATCTCCGAGCCATCAAAATCACATAATTCGTCAAAAGCAGGAAGACTCTCGCTCGCCAGATAGGACGTTGAGCATTGTTGTATATCCAGCAGATTTACGTCACAATCCTGATTGACATCGCCGGAATGGTAAATCATCAGTCTGCCATTGCCCCCGGCTCCCCCCCTAAACCCGCCCACACGTATCAAGTATGACTGACTCTTATGGACGGTAAAAGCGATTTCCGACTGAAGGTTGCAGGTCTGGGAATCATCATTGCAGGCAACGTCAGAATTTAGCCCGGAAGAGCATGCCTGATACAAAGCGATTTTGGTATCAAAATCACTGCCGCACAGGCTGAATACAGTATCGCCATTACAAGTAGGATAGTATTTGAACCAGATATCACGATCAATGCCCGCAAATGCAAAGTCATTACAATTCGTCTCATTCCCGTTTGAATTGGCAAGAATGGTGGAAAACTCGTAAACGCCTTCAGTAACCGGTACAGCGTTTTGACACACATCATTTTCGGGCGTGTTATCAATTTGCAGCCTGGTCGCAAAAATGCCATCATGCGAATAAGTTTCAGGGTCGTTGTACACAACGAAACAATCAGTTGTATTCGCAGCAGCCGGAACGGCCAGAATTTCCGGGGAATCCTGATCGACGCCGGGGTCCTGCGGCGAATAGGAATCGAATTTCACGGATTCTTTCCAGATGACATCACCTTCCTGATGCACACGAACCAGGGTTATATCGTCACTAAAACCGCCCCGATCAGTGAAGGTGACCAAAGCGTTGCCGCTGTAGTCCTTTTCGATTGCCAATAGATTCTGCGAGCCCGGCGCTTCCGAACCGACAACAAAGGGAGGCAGCAATACGCCCGACCAGAGAAAATGGCCTGTATTGCTGATCCGGACAGCATAAGGATCCATATCTGTATCGGATGAAGCGGTCGTGCGCCTGCCGTCAAGCCAGGCGATGTAGGCTCCGCCGGCATCGTCGGAGGCGATAACAATTTCGTTGGCATAGGAATACCAGGCGAAGGGATCGCCACCCAGAAGCGACGAATCCGCAACGACTTCGCCGTCAATGTCCCATAACATCGTACCGGCCGAATTGAATCTCTGAACAAGATATTTCGTTACCAGTGGAAAGCCTGTCGCCGTGCCCCGCCAGGCCAGAATCACGCCAGACTGACCATCGGCAATCATCTCCGGCATAGAGGCATAGGGAGCATTAGCCGCCAGAATTGGAGCAGATAATATCCCGGTATCTAAACGCTTGATGTACATATTACCATTAGTGCCGTTTACATAAGCGAAGAACCAGCTCGGCCCGCTTTTAACCATCTTGATCGTACCGTTGAGAAAGTCCGATATCGGAACGACTTCTAAACCGTTCACACCCGGCGAACCAATGATTCCATTTTGCATAACCTGGGCAACGCGATTGCGATAAGCCACCAGCACGCCACCGGCTCCATCGGAAGCCAGACGCACAGGATCGGTAAAATCGACAGCGGTATCAAAGACCTCTACGTCCTGCCATACTTTAGTAGAGTCGGCATTTCGTCGCTGAACGAAAACACCCTTATTGCCCTGGGTCTGGGTCCAGGCGATATATGTGCCGCCGGAACCGTCGGGTATCAGGGTGACATTATCACCATCCAAATGGTCGACCAGGTTGATCCCGCCTCCGGGACTCCAGGCCGGATTTCCGTCCGCGGTCAGCCGCTCACCTTTGAGCCGATAATCGACATTGCCGCCGGAAAATATCTCCTCGGCCCAGACAATAATAAGACCGCCTGCCTGATCGCCGATGATCTGATGTCGCCGCTGGTGATGGGAGATGCCGGAGGCTACCTCACGTTCAGACCATATATAATTTTGCGCTATTGCGCTGGCGGTAATACCCAACAAAACGATAAACAGACAAGGGTGACCTCTCATAGTTTTCTCCTGCAGACTTGTCACGAATGAATCTACCCGCCAGGTATGAAGTAATCATATGCGAATAAACAACTTATGATTGACCTTAAACGGGTATTCTCATACTTATTGACAAAAATCCTTTGCTGGTTGTTACGTCAATTGTAATAGAAATAATTTCTAAATTCCACATGACCTATTGATTTTATATAAATTTCATGTGAAAGTCAACTATTATTTGCCGCTTACGCAAACGACCAAACGTCCACCCTGTCATTCATATCCGGTTTGGCTAGAGCGTTTTTAAGGGACGATCAAAACGTGTCCGGCTAATCAACATGCTGCATCTGCTCTATGCCGTAAAGCTGAGAGATCTCCAGGTTAGCCGCGGGCAGTTGCTCGACGGGAATGACAACAGTGGGATTGTCGTTTTCCAGTTCAATGACATGAAATCCGTTTTGAGGATGCTGCATAGCCTCCAGAAATTCCCGGAAATTCTTTACCTCCCGGTCGTTACAGGTCTTAACGACAACCAGGCTCAAATCCTGGTACCCCAGGTTGATATCCGCCGGCAGAACATGGCTCAAAATAACGATCCGTTCCCGCGGTTCCTCCCCTGAGGCGGGCTTAAAAGATTTTTCCAGATAATAATGGTTCAGATGCGAATCTCCTTTGCCAGCGAAGCCGCTGCCCCAGGATTCCAGGTATTTCCGGGTAAGCTCCCGAAAGACTAAGCCGCCGACCACCGCATAATCGCTCTGCCGGTCAAACTCATGATAAGGCACCAGCATATCTTCCACGGAAAAATGCCGGGCTTTTACGTCCAGCCGGCGGCGGGCGCCGTCACGCCAGACGACAAATTCAATCGTATCACCCACGTTATGCGACATGATGAGATGTTCATAAGAAATACGCTTAAAACGACGATTGAGAAATTTGCCATAGGCGTCGATTTCATTCTGATCAATAGCGAGGACAACATCGTTCTTTTGCAGTTCCGCCGAACCCGTCCCGATTGAATAAACATCTTTGACATAAACGCCGGATTTCATATCCTCCGGCATTTTCAGATAATCGCGCATGGACGGATCGATCAGTTCATTGACAGCAAAACCGGGAATGGGAACCCCCTGATAATCGTCCGGCTGCGACCGTGCACTATCGAGAAAACGATTGATGACATTGGCGGGAATAATGCCTGACTGGGAAATATTCTTAGCATACCAGCAGCCGATGCCGATCGGTTTATCCCCCTGCACAAAGAGATGGCCGTTGCCGGCCGGCTGCGAAACGTTACCAATGACAAAATTGAGAAAATCGACATGGGAGGTCACCGATTCCCTGATGTCAAAACGGTCGATATAGCCGCGGCCGCTTTTCACTTCGTTATCACCGCTGAGCCAGTAGATGCCGACATCGACCCCTTTTTCGCCAATTTTATGAAAACGCAGCGGCGTCAGCGGTTCGTCCAGCTCATCGCGGTCAAGCTCCAGAATGCACAGGTTCACATCGTAATCGACAACCTTGACTTTCGCAGAGATCAGCTCATTTTGTCCATGCCGGCGGACGGTAACCTCTATCGCATCCGTCACATTATAGGCCGGCGTCAATACCTCATAGGGCCCAATCGCACAGCCCTCGCCGTTACGCTTCTGTACACTGCCCTGCCGCCAGGGATAAATCGTTTCGAAACGATACAGCGTCGATTGCACAAAAACCAGCGACGGCTCCAATTGACGCGAAATATCCTGCTGTTCATCGTCGGCCGGCGCTGCCGAAATGGCCATCATTACCCATCCCATCATCATTAAAAATAGTCGGCGTTTTAACATCTTCTTATCCTTAATTTTTCTTAGCATGAATTAAACTCGTTCCGAGTGCAAATACCCGTTTTGTCCAAACGTAAATATGTACGGGTAAAATTTTACGTCTGGCCCTAGCGGGGACTCTCATACCCTTAGTATCTATAATTCAAAATATCCATTTATTACCGGTTAGCCATTAATGCGTTTCTCCGCCGGCACGTTATAGGCCTTGAGGATGATCTCGTGCCGCTGCATGGCGTCTTCGCGGTTCAGAATCAGCGGTTGATCGGCGCCCATGAATTTAATATGAATGAACTCGTCATCCAGACTGTCGATAATGTTATGTAACTCCGCCACTGAATGGACCGTTTTCCCGTTGATTTCTTCCACCACCAGATTCTGATAGCCGTTATGATAACGGTTGATTTCATCGGCCAGTAATTCCGCAAGCGCCACATATTCCTCCCGTTCCGGATACTCATTGAACTGGCTGGAAAAACGAAACAGATATTTCAAATGATGCGGAATCTCCGAAGGCCAGCTGTTCCCCCAGGTTTCGAGGAAATTACGCGTCACCGGCGTAAAGACCAGACCGGCATACACCACATATTCCGGCGGGGTGTCATAAGCACGGGAATAATCCAGCACCGGACGATTCAACTGAACCGCCACCTCTTTTTCCATCCTACGGCCCTGCCGGTAAAACGTCATCCTGATCTTCTCGCCGATCTGTTTGCGTTCGACCACTTCGGCCATCTTCAGCCGCAGACCGCCGATCATGACTTTGCCGTCCTTGTCAATGTCATAGCCATCCAGCGCCGTCAGCACATCATTCTTTTGCAGGACATCCTCCACCGAACTGTTCAGCAGGGTCCGCAAAATGACAACGCCTTCTTTATCCGCCGGCATTTTCAGGTATTCCTTATAACTTTCGCTGTGCAGTCCCGGAAACGACGCCAATCCCAGCGAACCGAACCCATCATAAGTCCCATCCTCGATATCCTCCAAAAAATGCCGTATCACCGTCGTGGGAATCATATATCCAATGTTATCCGCCTGAGTCAGCCCCTGGAAAGCGACACCGACAACCTGGCCGTTCTGAATCACCGGACCGCCGCTGTTGCCGGGATTGATGGCCGCATCGGTCTGCACGACCAGATGTTCATCCGCGCCGGTGTGGCTGTAGCTGTCCATCTGGATACGGGAAACAACCCCTTCGGTGATCGAAATATGTTCACCGCCGACCGGGTAGCCGTAAGTGTTGACCGTGGAGTTGACCTTGGGAAGACCGCCGATCGGCAGCGCCGCCATGCCGTCAAAAAAACCCGGCGTGTCGATTCGCAGAATAGCCAGGTCGCAATCGTGACCGATATATTCGATGCGGGCGGGAAATCGCTGCGCGATGTCTTTCTTCTTTACATCGACGTAGCGGTTGTTGCTGACATTGTGGGCATTGGTCAGAATCCGATTGCCGTCGATGATAAAACCGGTCCCCACGCCTTGCCGCATGGACTGCTGCTTCCACGGCATCTTGTAATCATACGACTGACTGACGCCGCGAATCATCACCACAGAATCTTCCAGAGAGATCGCCTGCCCCAAAACGCCGCCGCCGGCAAATAAAAACAACAAGACGAAAACCGCGGGCAAGATTTTTCTCCAACTCTGAATAATTAACATATCAATACTCCTGCTACGACTACTCAATAATGCATTAACGCATTAATACTTTATACTCGTTACAATTGAATTTTTCCGAAAGCCTTCTTAACTAAGCAACTCTTTGCCTTATATCAAAGAATCCAGCGCCGCCCGCATGGCCGTGAGATGCTCATCCGTTGTACCGCAGCAGCCGCCAATAATGTTAGCGCCCGCCTCCACCAGCGGCTTGACACAGGCGGCCATCTCCGCCGGCGCAGCCTTGAAAACGGTCTTACCTTCCTCCAGTACCGGCATGCCGGCATTGGGTTGAATCATCAGTAACCGGTCGGTATGCGCCCGCAGTTCTTTGGCAATCGCCAGCAGATCTTCCGGCCCGTTGCCGCAGTTACTGCCAATAATATCCGATCCGGCCGCGGTCATCTCCTCTGCCGCCTGGGCCGGACTGATCCCCATCATAGTGCGATATTCGCCGCTGGCGGTTCTGTCAAACGTAAACGTATTAATCACCGGCAGGTTCGTATTCTCCTTCGCCGCCTTGAGCGCAACCTTCGCCTCCTCCAGCGCCGTCATCGTCTCGATGCAGATCGCATCCACCCCCCCCGCCGCCAGAGCCATAACCTGCTCCTTGAACGCTTCATACATATTCTCTTCGGTCTCCAGCCCCAGCGGCGCCATAAACTCCCCCGTCGGCCCGACCGAGCCCAACACCAGACGATCCGGACCGGCCGCTTCCCGAGCAACCTCCGCTCCCGCCCGGTTCAGCTCCGCCGTCCGGTCATCCAGACCGTAATGCTTCAGCTTGTAGCGTGTGCCGCCGAAGGTGTTCGTCTCTACCAGGTCACTTCCGGCTGACACATAACCAGCGGTCACCTGTAAAACCATATCCCGCTGCTCCACATTCAACAACTCCGGGCATACGCCCGGTTCCAGCCCCAGTTTCTGCAAACCAGTCCCCATTCCCCCATCGCATAAAAGAACTCTGACGCTATTCAACCTCTCCAACAACCTGCTCATAAAAACCTCATCAACTGTTATACTTCAATACCCATCAACTGTTTTACTTTTGCTCTCTCTAAGCCATAAACTTTTTGGTCCCAGTCCCTGTATCGCCAGCGGATCCAGCGGATATTCCTCCAGCAAGACCTGAATATCCGTCGCCTTGATCGCCATGATCTTTTCCAACTCTTGCTCCATAGCCATGTAATCTTCCTGGTAAATCCAGTTAAAGCCCAGCGGCACCAGCCGCCCCATCGGCAGCTCGCCATGCAGCGTCAGGCTCGAAGCCATTTTATTCTTGCTTGCCTCCAGCTCGCTGTCCGAGACGCCGTCCCGACGCACATCCGCGAAACACCCCCGCACAATATCAATCACCTGTCCCGCCCGGTCCGGATCGCACGAAATATACGAATAAAACGCCCCTGTCCCGTCCGCCGCATCAAATTCCATATCGGCGCTGTCTGCCAGCGCCGGATCGACCAGCGTCCAGTAATACCGCGAACCTGTCATATCTCCCAGAATATGCGACAACACCCCCGCCGCGTACCGCAATTCGCTCTGCGCCGATGGCGCCCCGCTGACCAGACAGATATGCTGACGCTGTATCTTCTCATTCACTACGCAATCTGACTGACCCGTACCGCGAAAATCGCTCCGTAGCCGCCGGGGCCCCGCCGCTTCCCAGCCACCGCACAACTGCTCCGCCTGCGCCACAAGCCGCTCCCAGTCCACCTGCCCCGTACACGCCAGCACCATATTATCCGGCGAATACCGCTGCTCGAAATACGCCCGCATCTGACCGGCCTGCAGTGCCCGGATCGTCTCTTCCGTCCCTAGCACGCTGTTGCCGCACTGATGCTCGCCGTAATGCAGCCGTCGCCCGCGATCGATCACATCAAAATGCGGCAGATCCATATACATCGCAATCTCTTCACAGATTACCCCTTTTTCCATGTCGAAATCGTCTTCCCGCAGCGCCGGCCGCATCAAATCCGCCCATAAATCCAGCACCTGCTCTTGATATTCCGGCAGCACCGCCGCATAATACACCGTATTTTCCTCACTGGTAAAGGCGTTATACTTCGCCCCCATCTGGTCGAACTCCAGATTCACCGCCAGGGCCGACCGCCGCGGCGTCCCTTTGAACATCATGTGCTCGAGAAAATGGCTTACGCCCGATATCTCCGGCGTCTCATCCCGCGAGCCGGCCCGAACAAAAAACCCCAACGCCAGCGAGCGTGCCGTCGGCCGCTTTTCGGCAATAATCGTCAATCCGTTACCCAGTCGCGCCTGTTTAAATTCCACGGCCATACTCCATAATCTATTACCATGTAATTACTTATATCTATCTCCATCTCGCAATACCCTTTTGATGATACCTGATTTTATCCGCCCTGTCCAATCTCAAATTAAAAAGGCGACTATGCTTTGAGGCGTTAATGGGTCCATGGGTCAAACCGAATAATTAGTTTCTGTTGCGGAAAGATATTTTAGGAAAAATGGGCAGATGGTGGTAC
>CAYZXY010000100.1:0-9982 GCA_964482555.1 uncultured Pirellulales bacterium | reverse complement strand
TAGTTATTATGACTGGCGATAACGAGACACGAAGCGCCGCGCAAGCGAAAACTCGGTCGGAAGCCGTATAAATCTCAAAACCGATGTTTCTTGCCTGCATTGCGACTTCGCGTCTGTGCGCAAGATTGTTTTTATAACTTTCAGACGGAATCGTCATTCTTCATTTCATTGTCCTTTTGCGCAACATTTAAGATATAAGGGCCTAATATCCCTCAGCGCCCACTTTCACCTTCTCGCGGAAGATCCAGTAAATCGAAATGGTATAAGTCAGGACCAGAGGCATGCCGATGGCGGCGATGATAAGCATGATACCCAGGGTCTTCTGGGACGAAGCGGCATTATAAATCGTCAGGCTGTTCTCAACATCGGGCCGCGAATAAACCAGATTCGGAAACGTATTCAAGCCAAACAACACCATCAGAAAGATCAGCGCCGCACAGGAAGAGATAAAGGCCCGGTCGTCGCGGCCATGAAAAATCTCACGCGGTATATTGGCAATCGCCAGAATGGACAGGGCCACCACGATAAACAAGACGGGATTATTGCGGACCGCCGCAGAAGCATGCGGGACATACACCAGTGTCGCCATGGCCAGCAATATATACGACACGATAAAAAAGATGATACACGGACGGATCCACTCACGGATTTTGGCCTGCAGGTCCCCTTCCGTCTTGAGATGCAGAAAAATCGCCCCATGCATCATGAAAAACGCCACCGTTGTCACTCCCATCCAGATCGCGTAGGGATTGAGCAAATCCAGAAAAGAACCAGCATACTCGCCATTCACATCCAGCGGAACGCCCCAGGCAATGTTGCCCATCGCGATCCCCAGGACGAACCCGGCGCCGACGCTGCCAATCGTGAAATTGACATCCCAGAGCGAGCGCCACCATTTAGACTCCAGCTTACTGCGGAAATCAATCGAAACCGCCCGGAATATCAACGCCGCCAGAAACAGGAAAAACGCTTCGTAAAAACCGCTCAGCAGCGTGGCATAAACTTCGGGAAACGCGGCAAAGGTCGCCCCGCCGCCGGTAACCAGCCAGACCTCATTGCCGTCCCAGACCGGTCCGATGGCGTTCAGAAACACCCGGCGTTCTTCGTCCTTCTTGACAAAAAGATGTAAGGCGCCGACGCCGAGGTCGAAACCGTCCAGCATCGCATATCCGGTAAATAAAATACCAACAAGTATGAACCAGATGATATTAAGGTCAAGACTCATGGGCGGCCTCCTCGTCAGGAATAATCCGTTTGCCGGCATGTTCCGGCTGTATATCGCCTACGATTCCCTGACGAATCTTGCGATCCACCAGAAAGATAAACAAGGCAAACAACAACGAATAAATCACAAAAAACATGATCAGGGAAAACAGGGTCTGGTTGGCGGAAACAATCGGAGAAAGAGCATCGGAGGTCCGTAAGAGGTTATACACCACCCAAGGCTGACGGCCGAATTCCGCGGCAAACCAGCCCGCCTGATTGGCAATATGCGGCAGCAGCACCGCAAACACCAGCACCCAGAGGAAAACCCGGGTGAACTTGCGGTCGGTATCAAACAGCCGGCCGCGCCCCCATAAGAAAACGCCCATCAGGCTGATAGCTATCATCAACATTCCCATAGCCACCATTAAATGAAACGACTGAAAAGTGGCCTGGATCGGTGGACGGTCCTCTTTTGCGAATGCATCCAGTCCGGTCACTTCGGCATTGAAATCGTTATGAGCCAGAAAGCTCAAACCACCGGGAATCGCGGGGCCATAGACCTTTTCGTTTTCGACATCGACCCAGCCGAACAGATGCAGCGGCGCTTTTCCCTGCGTTTTGAACAATCCTTCCATGGCGGCCAGTTTAGCCGGCTGGTACTCGACAACAACCTGAGCGCTGCTGTGGCCGCTGAACAACTGAGCAATGGAACTGAATACAATTATGACGATGCCGATCTTCATGGCTCGTATCGCGGCATCGCGATGCCGATTATAGAGCAGATAAAACGCGCTGACGCTGAGAACCAGAAACGCCCCTGTCAGCCACGCCCCCAGAACGGAATGAACAATGCGGTCCATCGAAGAGGGATTAAAGACAAGCGCCCAGAAATCGACTACTTCGGCACGCATTCCTTTGACGCCCTCCACGATGTGATGCCCGGCGGGGGTTTGCTGCCAGGAGTTGGCCACCAGAATCCAAACCGCGCTGAAATGCGCCCCCAGGCACACCATACAGGTCGAAAAGAAATGCCAGCCGGGCTTTACCCGGTTCCATCCAAACAGAGCTATGGCCAGAAAGCCCGATTCCAGAAAAAACGCGAAAATACCCTCCGCCGCCAGCGCGCTGCCGAAGACATCGCCGACATAACGGGAATAATTCGACCAGTTGGTCCCAAACTGGAACTCCATGACGATACCGCTGGCCACACCCACCGCGAAGATAATACCAAAAAGCGTCATCCAGAATTTGGTTAACCGCAGATAGGCCTCATTTTTAGTCTTCAACCAGAGGCCTTCCATAATCACCAGAATCAACCCCAATCCAATACTCATGGGCGGAAAGAGATAATGAAACGCAATCGTAAAACCAAACTGCAACCGGGCCAGAATTTCTACATCCATTTTGTCCGCTTCCCATCATAAATTACCTTAAGGCATCACAACAGCCTACACGGCCAGCCTTAATGCCATACCTGGCAATAACAATTTTTGAATTATTTTCCTGTTCATCAGAGTAACAGGATTCGTCCTGTAATAAACTGATTGTCATTATTGTAAATGTTGATTGTATCAAGGCCAAGTATATATGCAATATTTTAGACAAAAAAGCCACAACCCTTTTATCACAAATATCTTATACAAGTATTCCGTTCCGATTGAAATGTCCCGTTTTGTCGGAACTTCATTATGTGCGAATAAAAAGCTTACGCCCGGCCCTGCCCGGAGCTTTCTACCCGAGGGGGTATAAATACCGGTAAACGTTTAAATCAACTCGTTGATAATTTTTATTGCGTCCAGAGATACAGAAACCGCAGGCCGCTGCTTTGCAGCCAGTCCGGCAGTTCCACATTGACCAGCGCCCCCACGCCGGATTCCAGCGTAGCTGAACCGTAAACGTTGGGTTTATAATGAATTGGCCGATGGTAAATAACGACTTTCGTTTTCTCCAGCCCGCTCAACATTTTGGCCCATTTGATGGCATCATCCGGATAGCCGATCCGGTCAACCAGACATTCTTTCTGGGCATCCCGACCGGTAAACACGCGTCCATCGGCCAGTTCCTCCAGTCTGCCTTCCGGGATTTTCCCGGCCCGGCCCTTTTTTACCACCGCCAGAAACTGCTGATAGAACTGATCGATAATCCCCTGCAGCACCGCCCGTTCTTTATCATCGAGGTTTTCAAACGGCGAACCGATATCTTTCAGTTCACCGCTTTTAATCGCCTCGGCCTGGATGCCCAGCTTGTTCATGATTCCTTCAAAGCTGACCGTCTGCATGATGGTCCCAATACTGCCGGTTACCGTGCCGGGACCGGCCACAATGCCGTCACAACCACAGGCCAGATAATAGCCCCCGCTGGCCGCAACATCCAGCATGCAGGCGACAACCGGCTTTTTCGTCTCCTGCCTGAACTGGAGCAGCGACTGGTACATCATATCGGAAGCCGCCACCGTCCCGCCGGGCGTATTAAGCCGCAGGACAACGGCTTTGACATTCTGGTCAGCCTTCGCCTTGTCCAGCTTTTCGACGAACAGACTCACGGGATTTTCGCCGGAAGTGAATAAGCCCGACGTGGGCCGATTCATCATAATTCCATCTACATCTATAACGGCGACTTTATTCTGAATAAACCAGCCTTCATCCTGCTGAATGACGCGTTCTTCCAGCGACTGATCCATTTTAACCGGCTTGATCACGAAGGCGGTCGGCCCACATCCCGATACCAGCAACAGGCACATCAATAATAAGTAAACCAGACATATCGACTTTTTCATTTATACCGCCCTGACCCGGATAAACCGGAACTAAAAAGTAAAAGAGAAAAATGAAAAACTCTGGAATCGCTCGCGGCAAACTGTTAATTGTTATGCTCGTTTCACTGTGCCGCCTGGACATACTGCATACGCAGCTGGTGTATCGTCGTGGAGAGCATCCGATTTTCCTCATCAGTGAGATTGCCTTTGGTTTTTTCTTCCAGCACGCCCAGCATATCAATATTGTGCTTGGCCAGATCGAAATTAACCTGAGGCGGTTCCTTGCTGTTAGGATCATGGAGCATACCCATATAGAACATCGCCTGGACCGACAGCGAACTGACCAGCGTCATAAAATTAGCCGGCGGCAACTGCTGCTGCTCGCCGCTTTTCTCCTTAAGCTTTTCCTTGTCTTTCTGCGCCTGCTGCTTCCAATCCTCATCCGATATAATTTTTTTCTCATCATCAGCCATGTCGTGCATTCCTTACTAATTCATAATAATTGAACCAGAACAACATTTATACCAAATTGGGTACATCATTATTGAGTTATCTTATTGGGTCTAAGAAAGAATTTATACATACCACCTTCAACGTCCTACGTCCGACATCTTTCTTTCCAGCGCCGCTTCCACCAGCCCCATGAACATCGGATGCGGCCGCAGCGGCCGACTCGTAAAGCAGGGATGCGCCTGCGTCCCGACAAAAAAAGGATGCTCCGGCAGTTCCAGAATCTGCATGATCGGCTCGCCGGGTGCTTTGCCGGAAAAGACCATGCCATGCTCCGTCAACGAATCGATATATTTCGGATCGACTTCCAGCCGGTGTCGGAATCGCATCCGCACCTTCTCCTTATTGCCGAACATCTCATACGCCTTCGTTCCCGGTGTAATCTCCACATCCTTACCCCCCAGCCGCATCGTGCCGCCCAACCCGGTTATTCCTTCCTGTTCCGGCAGAATATCAATTACCGCATAATCGCATCCCGGACTCACTTCGCTGCTGGCGGCGTGAGTAATCCCACAGACATTCCGGGCATACTCCACTACCGCCATCTGAAAACCGAAACAAATCCCCAGATAAGGCAGCCCATTCTCCCGGGCGTACTTCACGCAGGCGATCTTGCCTTCCGCCCCGCGCGACCCAAAGCCGCCCGGCACGATAATTCCGTCAACGTCCGCCAATCTCTCCGCCGCATTATCATTCGTAATATCCGTCGTATCGATCCAGGTGATGGCGACTTTTGATTTTTTTTTGGCCCCGCTATGCTCCAGTGCATGAATTATGCTCGCATAGCTGTCACGCAACGAGGTATATTTCCCTGTCATCCCGATCGTAATTTCATGCTCGGTCTGCTCCAGACTATCCACAAAATCACACCATTCCAGCCATTCCCGCCTTTCCCGCTGCAAGTCAATCCGCTTTTCCAGCTTCAGCAACTGAATCACCTCAAAGTCATACCCCAGATCCCGCAGCATTTTGGGAATCACATATATGCTCGGACAATCATGCATACTGAACACCCGCGACAACGGCACGTTTGTATATTGCGCGATCTTCTGCCGGACCTTGTCCGTAACAGGATTGCTCGCCCGGCAGGCAATGATATGCGGCTGCACGCCCGTTTCCATCAGACGTTTAATCCCCAGTTGTGCCGCCTTGGATTTCTGCTCCCCCAGCACTTTCGGCTCGAGCACCTGGGTCAGGGCCACAAAACAGACCGAATTCGGTCCCTCTTCATACGCCAGCTCACGCATGGCCTCGATATAATACAGATTCTCCACGTCCCCAACCGTGCCGCCGATTTCCACAAAAATAACATCCGCCTTGCTCCTGACCGCCAGTTCCCGCAGCCGTAGCTTGACCTCACCCGTCACATGCGGAATCATCTGTACATCCCGCCCCAGATAATCGCCGTGCCGTTCCTTCTCCAGCACCCGTGTATAAATCTGCCCACTGGTCGTGAAATTAAACCGGCTCAGATTCTTGTCCAGCATCCGCTCGTATGTCCCCAGATCCATATCGCATTCCATGCCATCATCCAGCACGAACACCTCCCCATGCCGGAATGGATTCAGCGTCCCCGAATCGATGTTCAGATAGCCTTCCAGCTTGATCGGCTCCACCTTCATTCCCTTGTCCTGGAGCAGCTTCGCCAGACTCGATGAAAAGATCCCCTTGCCCAGACCGCTGATCACCGTGCCGACAATCACGACATACTTGCATCGCCCTTTGATATACCCCGCCGGCATCGGTGTATAAAATTCCGTTTCATCCGACATATCGCTCACGCTGCTGATTAATTCTTCACTGCTCATTGCCATTCCCTGACTCAAAATCGTCCTTGTTACTGATAGATCACTGCCGGGGAATCACCCTGGGATTCCCGTAAAAGTTAAATATTTTATAACTATTTACAAAAAATAGACTTAAAAAAAACTTAACCAGATATTGTATCAACTAATTTCCGGCATGTCTATCCCGTATATTTTTTATACCCAACAGGATAAAAAAAGAGCTGAAATCTATACCCAATCGGGCATATTCACTTTGGTGACAGTGATTTATGGCGTTTCAGCGTGTGACTTGTCAGCGGTTTGGAGTTTGTACTGCCAATCGGAGTGGTTGAGGTATTCGATCAGTTCATCGACCTGTTTATGCAGCGATGCGATATGTTCGCCGACGGCATCCTGCTGCAGATCGGCGGCGGCTATTTCCAGACGGAAGGCGGTTTCTTTGGCCTTTTGGGCACAAAGATTGGCCATAGTTCCCTTAATCCGGTGGGCGTTTTCCGCAATCTGGATGTAATTTTGCTGATCAAATGCTGTATGCAGTTCATTGAGGGAATCCGGCAGTTCCCGGCGGATATACTCGATAATTTCAATGGCGAGCGATTGCGAATGACAAATTTCCCGGAGTTTGGCCCAGTTAATCAGTTCGGGGGCGCTGTTATCAGGCGTATCCGGTTCGGAGGTTGGCGCCGTTGAGAATAACGCCGGTTCGATCATCTCGGACTCGTCGGTCGCGACAGTGTCGGCTGTGATATATTTATCGAGTGCGGCTTGCAGTTTTTTCAGATTGACCGGTTTGGTGAGAAATTCATCGCAGCCGATTTCGATGCATTTTTTCTGTTCTTCGGGCAGAGCGCTGGCGGTCAGGGCGATAATGGGAATCTGGTTGCCGCTTTGGCGGATGGCCTGGGTGGCATCGTAACCGTTCATGACGGGCATGTGAATATCCATGAGCACCAGATCGAAACTATTTTCGGCGATGAGGTCCAGGGCTTCCCGACCGTTTTTGGCCAGGATGGAGGTTAATTTCAGAATAGCCAGGAGTTCTTGAATCAGAACATAATTGGCAGGATTGTCTTCGACGACAAGCACATGTCCCTGATACACATTAAGAACGTCATTGTCGGCTTTTTGTACGGTATTTACATCCCAGTTGTTATCCAGCTCTTCGCGAGCTATGAGGCGGCCGGCGGGAATCCTTATGGTGAAGGTGCTGCCTTTGCCCGGCGTGCTGTCGGCGGTGATAGTTCCGCCCAGCAGGTCGGTCAAGCGTTGAGTGATGGTCAGGCCCAGACCGGTTCCGCCGTATTTGCGGGATGTTGAACCGTCAGCCTGCGAGAAGGCATCGAAGATAAGAGGCATCTTTTCCGGAGGGATGCCGATACCGGTGTCGACCACATCAAAATGAATCCAGGATTGGTCGCCGGTTTGATGGTGGGCGATTTCCAGGTGAATATGGCCGGATTCGGTGAATTTGATGGCGTTGCTGATGAGATTGGTCAGGCACTGACGCAGGCGAATGGCGTCGGTAGTGATTTGTTCGGGCAAGGCGGTCCGGTTGATGATACGAAATTCAAGGCCTTTTTCTTTCGCAATCGTTTCAAACATGTCGGATATTTCTCCTAGCAGTTCCGGGAGCGAACAGTCGTGCCGTTCGATTTCAAATTTGCCGGCTTCGATTTTCGAGAAGTCCAGAATTTCGTTGACGATATCGAGCAGATGGTTGCCCGAGGATCGGATCATGTTGAGATAGTCGGCCTGGTCGGGCGGCAGGTTTTTCATGGCCAGCAGATCGCTGAATCCCAATACGGCGTTGAGCGGTGTGCGAATTTCGTGGCTCATATTGGCGAGGAACTGGCTTTTGGCCTGATTGGCGGCGACAGCTTCACTGGCCATCAGGTTGGCTTTTTCGATAGCATCTTCCAGTTCGCAGTTTATTTTTTTGAGATGCTGGCGGGATTTTTCCAGTTCTATTTCGAACATGATGCGATCGGTAATGTCCAGTACCAGTCCGCGATAATGGGTGATATTGCCATCAGCGTCTTTAATAATCTCCGTTCGCTGATCAATCCATTTAACCTGTCCGTCCCTGGTGGTGATCTGATAGGGCTTATGTTTGACATTATAGATGTCATCGGCAACACTGACGGCTTCATCGATAACTCGGGAAATATCCTGTCGGTCGATGAGTGTGGAATAGGACAGGCCTTTTTGCATGAATTCTTCGGCGCTGTAACCGGTCAGGTCATATACATTTTCCGAGACATATTCCACCGGCCAGGTGTTCTGGTTCTTCCACAGAAAGGCGACGGCCGGGCTGCCGTTAATGATATCGTGGGCCTGATGAAGAGAATTTTCGGTGAGTTTCCGGTCGGTAATGTCTTTGAGCTGTTCGACGACGAGGCTGAGATTGTTTTTCTGGTCGTAAACAGGAATCGAGGTCGCTTCGACCCACTGTTTCGTTTCGGGGATATATTTTTCCAGAGTTGTGGTTTTGTGGTTCTCGAAAGCGATGCGGGTGGCGCAGAGTTCGCAGGGGCCTTCCCGTCCGATAAGCTGCCAGCATTTGTGCCCTTTGACTTCATCGGGTGTTTTACCCAGCATCTGATACCCGGATTTGTTGTAAGAAATAATGGTATGATCCGGTTCCTGAATGGCCAGGACGTCCGGGATGCCGTCCAGAATGAGTTGGAGAAGATTCTTCTGGTCGGCCAGTTCGTCTTCAACGGAGTTGCGGAATTCGATTTCTTTTTCAAGATCCGCGGTTTTTAATTTGACCGCTTTACGCAGGAGGTAGGACCAGAGAAAGACCCCGATCAGCAGCAGTATTAATGGGAATATAATGAGCGAGCTGATTTGTATCGCTTTCCGGGGGCTTATGCCTTGAGGGATAAGAACGCCCAGCCAGCGGTTGTGTATTTGTTTGTATTGGCCGTTTTGCTTTAATACCGCCAGCGATTCTTCAAAGTCGGCAAGCAGATGCTTCCGGCCTTCCGGAACGGCGAAACAGTACTCCGATTTCAGCAATGACGTTCTGGAGACTTTCAGGTTGTCGATTTTCAGTTTTTGTATCCAGTACAGACCCGGCAGCCGGGCCATGAGGGCACAATCATGCTTGCCCGAAGCCAGTATCCCCAGGGCTTCGTCGATGGTATCGACCGGATGAATATTCGCTTCGATATGGTTGTCTTTTAGATAATCATGCATGATGTCGTCGCGCATGACGATGATATCACGGCCGGCTAAATCTGCTGCCGTTTCGAAAGAAGGAGAATCATTTCGGTAAAATATGTTATGGTGAATGATGAGAAACGGCTGCGTGAAATCGACGGTCTGATCTCTCTCCGGCGAATAGTACATGCCGGCAATGGCGTCGATGCGATTCTCCTTCAAAGCGGTGCGAATATTGCTCCAGGCGTCGATGTCAATATGTACCGGGCGATTGCATTGGCGTGCTATGGCCGCGATTAAATCAGCGTTGAAACCGCTCGGGCGATTGTCTTTCATAAAAGAAAATGGCGGGTAATCCGCTTCGGTTCCGATAACCAGCAGCGGATCGCGACTGTCGCGTGCGGCGTTCTGCCCCGCCAGGGGAGCTTGAATCAGAATCAATACGATTAAGACCGATTTCATAATATATCTGATGTATGTCTTCGTTTTCATTTTATCCCTCAAAAGGGGCTGACACAGTAATAATACATCTCAGTAAAAACGCTTCGTTCCGTTGTTA
>CAYZXY010000099.1:0-10627 GCA_964482555.1 uncultured Pirellulales bacterium | reverse complement strand
TACCAGCTCACCGTCATTTTGGCGACTCAGTTGCACTTATGAGTTGAATCCGCTATATTCCACGAAAAGGCCTTTTTACTACAATAGATCAGGTTGTATCGCTGAGTTTACGGACTTAGGGGATGACTGTGGAAAATATTTTGTGATTTCGCGGTTATTTTGATTGTGACTCGGCGGCATTAGCCAGAAACGCATCCAACCCTATCGTCGCCTGCGTCCCTTCCGCCATGTTTTTCAGTGTAATTTCGTTATTATCGATGGTTTCCTGGCCCAGAATAACAGCAAAACGGGCATTTTGGGAGGCGGCCTGTTTGAGCTGTTTGCCCATGCCGGTCCGGCGGTAATCGAACGCGGTCTTGTAACCGAGGGCTCGAAGCCGACTGACCAGGTCCAGGAGCCTGTCAAACAGGTCGTTACCGGCATCGACCACAAAATAATCCAGCATTTTCCCAGTGGCCCCCAGCAGATTTTTCTTTCGCAAGACCTCTTCCAGTACGACGTCACCCATGCCGAAACCGGTCGCCGGTACGGCCTGGCCGCCCAGTCCAGCAAGCAGGTTATCATAACGACCGCCGCCGCAAATGGCACGAAACTCACGTTTTTTATCAAATATCTCATAAACCGGACCGGTATAATAGGCCAGTCCGCGTACGATTTTGATATCGAAGCGGCAATAATCTCCGATGCCCATTTTATCAAGGATATCGAATAATTCCTTTAATTCGGCTAACGTGGTTCTAGCCTCCTCGCTGCCGGCAAACTTGTCAACCTCGTCCAGCTGCTCAATCCCCTGCACGACCATCAGTTTCTCGCGTAGTGCTGGTTCGGGAACCTGTTCTTCGGCCAGGGCGTTAAAGGCTTCTTCCGGAAGTTTGGGCCGTTTGTCCAGCAACGTATAAACCGTATCAAGCTGATCGTCGGTGAAGCCCTGGCTTTTGAGCATGGCCGCCAGCATCGACCGGCTCGACAGGCACACCTCCACATCATCCGCACGCAGGCCGATGCTGCGGAGATAATCAACGGCGGTAAAAATGCATTCTGCGTCGGCAATGACGGCATTGGAGCCGATCACATCCACATTCCACTGGAAAAACTCACGCAGCCGACCCTTCTGCGGCTGTTCATATCGAAACAGACGCGGCAGCGAGAACCACTTGATCGGTCGGGGCAAGGCATTGAGTTTCTGGTTGATCATCCGGGCCAGCGAGGGGGTCATTTCCGGCCGCAGCGCCAGATCGCGGTCCTTCTGATCCTGTAGAGAGAACAACTGACTCACAATCTCATCGCCGCTCTTCTGGGTGTAAAGCTGCAAATACTCCAGCACCGGCGCATCGTATTCCTCAAAACCGCTTCGCAGCGAGGCTTCCCGCCATCCCTCCACGATCCAGTTTCGCAGCGCCATCTCTTCGGGGTAAAAATCACGAGTTCCTTTTACCGGGGAAATTTTTTCCATAATCATGACTCAATCTTAATAAAGCCAATCGGGTAGAAAGCTCCGGGCAGGGCCGGTCGTAAGCTTTTTATCCGCATATAATTATGTTCCGACAAACTGGGACATTTCAATCGGAACGAGTATGCAATCCACGAAGCCGGTTATTTCATGGCGACAAAAACTCAACATACACAATATAAGCCTCAGAGGGCACATAGAACACGCAGTTCAAATCAGCGATTATAGGGGTTTTTCCGGAGGTGTAAAGATAAAACCAAAGGAATAAGGCACTTAGAAACTGAGGTACTTAAGAGCGAATCTTGTGTAAAATGGCAGCAACCTTTTGTAATGATATAATACGCATTAACCCATATTAACGAAATGCAGGCAAGATGCCTGAGCTGCATTGCGGTTTACCCGGGATTCAGGAATAAGATTAATTCTATATGGTTAAATCCTGTCTATGGTCCGGATTTTAGTGAATATCGAAGTATTTTACGGGAAAATTTTAGATTTTGAACAAACCGGTCGCCAGACGCACTATACTCACAATGTTGATGCAAGGTAATAAATACACCCAATCGAGTATAAAGCTTCTGGCAAGAACATGTATAACTTTTTTTATAAGTAATCAGGGCTGATGAAAACGTAACACGAAGAACCGCCTAAACTAAAACTCAACTGGAAGCAGTATAAAGAAGATAAGATGATAACTGATTATGTCGGTAATATTTATCAGTATTGATGTATCATTTATTTATGAAAGGATCGTTGGGCCATGAAAACCTGTTACAAACAACTTGTTGTTGTTACTGGCTTTTGCTTTTCTGACTTCGGTGGTGCGGTCACACTGCGAGATTCCCTGCGGGCTTTATGACGACCCCATGCGCATGGAACTGATGTATGAACACATACAGACAATAGAGAAGTCTATGAATCAGATTCAAGCCCTTTCCCGTGACCGCGACAAAAATTACAATCAGTTGACCAGGTGGATCATGAACAAGGAAGATCACGCCAACAAGTTCACCGAAATTGTCACGCAGTGTTTTATGACGCAGCGCATCGAACCCGCCGAACAATCTGACGGCAAAGCCTATGAAGATTATGTCAATAAACTGACGCGGCTGCATCACATGATGGTCACCGCCATGAAATGCAAGCAGACGACAGACCTGGATCATGTTGAGTCATTAAGAACGACGCTCACTAAATTCAAACATGCCTATCTGGGTAAAGATATTGCTACCGAATCCCATCATGACCATGGCCAAGCTCATTCGCATTAGGACATGATGAACCATTCGTCAACTTTTATGAACGCATACTTCAGAAAGGAGTTTGATAATGAAGACCATATCGCGAAATGAACTGAAAGCAAAAATCGACAACAGCCATGATGTAAAAGTGATTGAAGTCCTGTCGCCGGAATATTTCCAGAAACAACACCTTCCCGGCGCCATTAATATCCCATATAATAGTGATAATTTTGACCAGCAGATAAAGGAAGCTGTGCCCGATAAGGAGCAGCCGGTGGTCGTCTATTGCGCTAATAAAGAATGTCAGGCATCACCCAAAGCTGCCCACAAGTTGGACGAACTGGGTTACAGCAATGTTTATGATTATGAAGAAGGCAAAGCGGACTGGGAAGAGGCCGGTCTGCTGCTGGAGAAGTAAGCATGGCGTACCTGAAATAAAGCTTATTTCTCTATTGCTATAAGGAGTGACTAACATGAAAACACGAAAAGCCGAAGCCGTCTGGCAAGGCAAACTGCAGTCCGGGTCCGGTAAAGTCATGCTGGGCAGCGGGACGTATGCCGGAATGTATTCATTCGATTCGCGGTTCGAACAGGGAGAAGGCACCAATCCGGAAGAGCTGATCGGGGCCGCCCACGCGGGCTGTTTTTCCATGGCCTTGGCGCACGAGCTGGAAGAAAGCGGTTTCGCCCCCCAGCGCATCCATACCAAGGCGAATGTCACCATTGATAAAGCCGGCGATGGGTTCCATATCCCCACCATAGAATTAATCACCGAAGCCGCCATCCCGGAAATTGATGAGCAGACTTTTCAGCAACACGCTGAAACGGCAAAAGCCAACTGCCCGGTTTCCAAGGCCTTGGCTGGAGCAGAGATAAAGTTGCAGGCGACATTAATTTAGTGATGTTGGCCATTTATTCAATTTTTCTCTTGCCGTTTCAGGCAGAATCAGCGGATGGACCAGACCATGTTTGCAGACAGGAAAGACGCCGGCCGGCAACTCGGGCATGCTTTAAACAAATATAAAGGACATGACGCTCTGGTTCTGGCCATCCCGCGCGGCGGGGTTGAAGTGGGATATTATGTCGCCGAAGAACTGGGCATCCCGCTCTCACTGGTTGTGGTCCGGAAATTACCCTGGCCGTATAATCCCGAGTCCGGCTTCGGTGCGGTAGCGGAGGACGGCAGCGTCTATTTCATTGATCGGGCCGAGAGCCAACTGCATGCGAAACATATTGAAGAGATTCTCACGGCACAAAAAAAAGAAGTAAAGCGGCGCATCGAGGCTTTACGAAACGACGAGCCGCTGCCCGAAATAACCGGCAAAACCGTGATTCTGGTGGACGACGGCATTGCCATGGGCTCAACGATGCGGGCAGCCATTAAACTGTGTCATAACAAACATGCAGCATCAATTGTGGTCGCCGCGCCCGTGGCTGGCCCTGATACGGCGGCTGATATGGCCAAGCTGGTGGATGATGTTGTGATTTTGGAAATACCGCCCTTTTTCCGTGCTGTCGCGGAAGTTTACCAGAACTGGTACGACGTTCCCGATGAGGAAGTCATCGCTCTGCTTTCGAAGAATTCCACTTCAAAATAATACTGGGCAGTGAAGCCGCACCCCCTCGTGTTAAAGCGTTTATGCTTTTACAATTTAACCCGGATCAGTTAATCGGATTTCGTATTTTCCAGCCAGGCGCCATCGCATCCTTTTTTAGTGCACTCATACCAGATAAAAAAGCCTCCATTTTCCTTCACTCTATCCACTTCAACCATGGCAGCGCCGCATTCCGGGCAACGCCGCCTGGCAAAAGCAGGTGTTTGTCCGGAATCTGATTTCAAAAATTCATCTTTCAGGTTCATTTTTGTACCTCTCATAATATTTACAGGTGGTTCCATTTACCCCGTAATAGCTTACAGGTAGTCTCAAACTGACATTATCTATCATATTACCGCCAACTGTCAGTTTCCGAAATGGGGAGATTCCCTAATCTGAATTTTCGAAATGCTTAATATATCCAAAGGGTATGAGAGTTCCTGCCAGAGGCAGATGTAAAGGTCTTACCGACACATTTTCATGTTTGGACAAAACGGAATTCTGAATCGGAACGAGTATAGTATCTTATAAGTACGCCCCAAAGGGGATTATGTCAAAATTCGAATTTCGTGCTTGGAAATTCCGGTTGCGTCGGGTCAGGTTTTACGGTTCGGGTGAGGTCAGGCCTTCCTGTACGGCGTACTTGGTCAGTTGTGCGACATTGTCAAGGTCGAGTTTTTCCATCACCCGCAGGCGATGGGCTTCTACGGTCTTGGGGCTGATGCCCAGTTTCAAGCCGATCTGTTTGGTGGTCTTGCCCTCGGCCAGCAATTGCAGGACCTCCCGTTCCCTTTTCGAAAGAACGGAAAAGACCGACGAAGTCTCACCGCTTGAGGTTCGCACATAATTATCTACCACCACATCGGCGATCTCCGGGGTAATGTAGCTTTTCCCCGACATCACGGTACGGATGGCCAGAGCCAATTCGTCAAACTCACAGTCCTTGAGAAGGTACCCCGAAGCGCCCGCCTTGAACATCTCCCGGACGAATTTCTTAGCCGAGTGCATTGACAAGGCGATCACCTTAACCTTCGGATAATCGCGCACGATTTCCCGGGTAGCGTCCATGCCGTTCAATTCCGGCATGGAGATATCCATAATCACCACATCGGGCAAGAGTTCCTGCACCATGCGTATTGTGGATAGCCCGTCCTGGGCCTGGCCGACAATCTCGATATCATCTTCCATCTGCATGGATTCGTTCAATCCATGCCGGACAATGGCGTGATCATCTGCAATGAGAAGTTTGATTGCCATGCTATTTCCCTTAATGTTTTTTTGTTTTATCTACCGGCACACGAATGCTGACGACCGTGCCATCATTTTCTTTGGATTCAATAGTAAACGAACCGCCAATATTTGTCAATCGCTGCTGAATGCTGAACAATCCGAAACAATTGTTTTTCGATCCATTGGCTTTAAGGCAGGATGTGTCAAATCCTTTGCCGTCATCGCTGACTGTCAGTTCAAAATAATTGTCGGTTCTGGACGAATGAATGACGACATTGTCTGCCTGTGCATGTTTGGCGATATTACAAAGTAATTCCTTCATGGAACGGTACAGCAGCGATTCCACCTTGCCCGTCAGCATCAGAGGCTCATCGTTAATTTCAAACCGGCAGGAAAAACCGTGGTCTTCCGCAAAGTTTTCCGCCAGTTCTTCAAAGGCGGCCTTGAGACCGAAGGTCTGCAAGGTGGGAGAACTTAAATCAGATGTCAATGCGCGGCTCTGTTTTATCGACTGGCTGATGGAGTTCAGGATTTTTTCAATATTATCGCTGGTACGCATATCGGGTTTCTTCAGCAGCCGGGCCAGCTCCCTCTTGGAAAATGCCAGCATCTGACCGACCGAATCATGCAGCGCCGTGGCCACCTGCTGCCGCTGATGCTCTTCGGCCTGCAGCAGTTCTTCGGTCAACTCCTTCAAAGCCTGTTCCTGTTGTTTATGGCGGGTTACATCATGGAAGGCCAGTAAAATACGTCGTTTATCCTGGGGGTTCTCGAAGATTTCCCTGGCATTCAACAACAGGTTAATCGTTCCCTTTTTGCCAGCATATTCGATCTCATAATTTACCACAGTTTTATATCGGGGTAAAATATCTTCCAGAAGTTGTCTGAACCGCGGCGCCTGCCAGTGCTTCTCGCTTAAGTTATAGACAAACCTGCCAATCACCGTGTCTGGGCATAAATGAAATGTTTCATAAAAAGCCTTGTTGGCGGATATAATTTGCAATTCTTCATCAAGCACCAGAATCGCTTCTTCGATCGTTTCAATGATGCTTTCGGAATAATGACGGGCTTCCTCCGCTTGTTTCCGGGCTAATTCTCGTTCTGTTATATCTCGGTCGATTTCCAGAATCGCCAGTGGATTGCCCTTTTCATCTTTCTGAAGTGCCCAGCGGCTTTCCACGGTGATCAGCTCGCCATTTTTTGTCTGGTGAACGAGTTCCCCATCCCATCGTCCCAGCGAGGAAACCACGGCGATCGTCTTCATCAGCGGTTCAGAAAAACGGGTTTTCAGCAGGTCATAGATCACCTCTCCCAGAACGTCTTCTTTTTTCCAGCCATAGGTCTTTTCCGCCCCTTTATTCCAGAAGATGATCCTGCCGTCCAGATCATGGACGAATATCGTATCGTGAGCCAGATCCAGCAGTGCCGCCTGGGATCGCAATTCCTTGTCCTGCTGGCGCAGACGATCTACGCGGGCCTTTTCATCTGTGACATCCTGTATCGTCCCTAAGACCCGTACCGGCTTACCGACAGCATCATGCATGACTTCCGCCCGTTCGCGCACGACCCGTTCGCTGCCGTCGGGGCGGATGATACGATGCTCAATAGCGATGTTTTCGTTTTGCTGCAGCACCCGGTTTACCGATTGCCGCACGAGATCGACATCGTCGGGATGCACCGAGGCCATAAAATTTTCATACGACAGACAGAATTTTGCGGATTCGACGCCCAGGATATGATACACTTCATTGGAACACCAGAAGGACCCATCGGTAAAATCCCAATGCCAGTTCCCCAGCCGGGCTATGCGATGTGCCTGCAGCAGCGAGCTCTTGGTCTGATTCAATTCATCTATGGTCTCTTTCAGTTCGCCGGTGCGTTCTTCGACCCGCTGTTCCAGATTTTTATTAATATGCTCGAGCGCCTCCTGAGCATGTTTTCGTCTGGTAATATCCTGACCGTAAATGTTTACATACCCTTCCTCAGGCAACGGCGTAATCGCAAAGGAAAAATTCCGTTTGCCGCAAACCAGTTCTTCTACTAAACACTGTCGGGTTTTCAGAGCCTGCAATACCAGTTGACGCCATTTTGAGGGCGCCTTCTGGCTAACCTCACATTCCCAATGTTTCAGCAAAACCCGGCCTGGTGGATTACTGTAGGATATGGTTCCATCTTTTTGCAGTCGCAAAACCGGAAATGGATTTTCCGCGGGGAACCGGGCAATGTCATGTATCCGTTCTTCCGCCTGTTTGCGTTCCGTAATATCCAGCAATATCCCCACCGACCGCACCGCCCGGCGATGCCCGTCCACTTCGCCAAATTCAACCTGCCCTTTCACCAACACCCGGCGCGCCTGCCCGTCCGGGCGAATGATCCGATGCTCATGTTCCACCTTGCCGTTCCCCGAGGGATCATAAGCCTCTGCCATCATGCGACTGACCGATTCAACATCATCTGGATGAATGAATTCTGGGACTATACCGGGAACCGACTTTCCCGCCCCATCCGGCAGGCCGAGAATCGAAAACATCTCCTCCGACCAGTATAATTCCTTCGTTTCGAGGTTGGCATCATACATACCGAAATTGGCGGCCTGAGCCGCTAAACGCAAACGTTGTTCATTCTCCCGCAACGCTTCCTCCGCCGACTTCCGCTCCGACAGATCAATCCCGATCCCAATCATCGTTTCGTCCGTCAGCCGCACATTGCTCCATGCCGTCGGCAGCTGGCGCCCATCCTTCGTCGTGACCGGGAACTCCTTCCATTCGCCCGTCAGGGAATGCATGAACGCCTTGACCTCTTCCCGCAACTTCGCCTTCGGATACACTATTGCCAGGAAATCGCTCTCGTTCGCATCTTCGTTCGTCCATCCCAGCAAATCCTGCGTAAACCGGTTCAGCATAAATTGTTCCAGATTCGGATCCCACATTACCAGCATCACCGGAATATTCTCGACCACCCCTTCGAGCAGTTCCCGCTCCCTCAGCCCCGGCGCAAACGCACCATCTTTGTTCACCCGTCCATCATGCCCCTTTTCGTTAGCACCGCTATGATGATCCTTAATCGTCAGCCGGGAACTCAATTGCTCGTATGTCGGTTTCTCTTTGTTCATCAGCATTTTCGCTTCATTTACGATTTAGCAGGGAGATTCGAACCATCCAGATTGACATAACCTCACATATATAACCCACTTAGTCTAATGGTCCAGATGAGAAATTATAAACATTGCCAAAGGTTTCTTCCACATTTTACGATTAAAAAATTAGTAACGTTTACGAGATTTTTTATATTATCCGGAAATGATGTTATTTCAGTCGTCCCTTCGGGACTTTACCCAAAGAGAAATTGTATTGCAGTTATCGTCCTTTAAGTTTCAGTTGCCCTGACGGGTGATAAACGACCATGCGAACGATTATGCCAAAATTATAACTTTAAATTCCGTGAACGCTTATAAAATTATATAATAAAACTGAAAATATCTGGAAATTAAATAATTATTTGGCTCCTCGCGAGGATTTGTGGGCCAAATGGACTTAAAACAGTTATAAAGATTTATTTGAAAACAGGTTAACTACAGGGTGACACTGGTGTTTTCTTACTTAAAACGCCATGGGCTTACCAAAGCCCCTTTTTGCTCCGTCGCCTCGGCGTCGGTCTTCACCCAAAACAGGCAGACTAAAGGCGCGAACCTCTTCTCTGCTCCAGAACCGATGTAGAGATCTGGAGCTATGTTTTTACCCACAAATAATTCACTTAATTTCCGTAAAAAGTGCGAAATCGCACATTCAGATGAGCCATAATTATTTTCATATATTTTCAGTAATCCCCTTATCAAGACTAAGTAACTCCCCCATTTTACCAACACAAATTCATTGTTACAATTATCCAAGATCATGGCAATATATTATACTCGTTCCGATTGAAATTGCCCGGTCTGTCGGAACGTAATTATGGGCGAATAAAAAGCTTATGCTTGGCCCTGCGTTTTCTACCCGATTGGGTATAATGCATTAACTTTTGTCACACAAATAGTTAGCTTGATTGACTCTCTGATCTGACGGAAAAGCAAAAGTATGGCTGATATAAATACCAGCATCAGGAAAAACATCATCGACCAGCTTTTTTGGGACAGCCGTATCAACGCCGCCAACATCGAGGTGGAAGTTTCAAACAGTAAAGTCACCTTGAGCGGTGGGGTTCGTTCCGAGAAGGCCAAAAAGGCCGCCGAGATTGATGCCCTGGCGACCCCCGGTGTTTCTGCCGTAGTGAACCGTCTGGATATCCGCTATCCCGAAAACCAGCAGCTTCCCAATGATGTGGAAATCCAGAGCCGCATTCGTGACGTGCTGTTATGGAATGCCAATATTGACTCGACGAACGTCTTTGTGACGGTGAACGAGGGGAAGGTTACGCTGGAAGGAACAACGTCGTCTTACTGGCAGAAAAAACTGATCGAAGAAGTTGCTTCGAACATCACCGGCGTCGTGACGACGGTGAACAAGCTGGAAGTGGAACCGTGGGAAAAAATAATCGACGATTCTCTGGCAAAAAAAATATTAGTGTCCCTGGACAGGAATCATCACATCGATGTGGATACCATAAACGTCAAAGTGGACGACGGAGTAGTGACGCTGTACGGCAGTGTGCATAACTGGGCTCAGTATTACGATGCCCTGGCCACGGCCTGTCATACCGTCGGGGTGGTCGATGTCGTCGCTAAACTCCGAATCGATTCTAATAACGGCCAATAAACCTGTAAAAACTGGAATGCAATATAATGGCAACCCAATCAGCTAACAGAGGTAATGATAAAGGATCCTTGACGAGCCTGATATTGAGGCAAATTTTCGTCAGCTCACTGAAGAGGGACGTCTTATTATCTTGCTGCATCGTAAATTGTATGGCGGCAATTGGGAATACATGCTGAGCGACCTGCAAAATCGTCTGGAAAACCGGCCCTGTATCTTTAAACGGGTGTATCGCATAAAAGACGATATAGAGCGGATTCATAAACTCAAGGCCCTGGAAGAGAAATTTAACGTTAACCTTTGCGATTCTATTGAGTCGCCCCAATAATCGACCTTATCGATTGTTTATTCTCCGGCATGTTA
>CAYZXY010000098.1:0-10792 GCA_964482555.1 uncultured Pirellulales bacterium | reverse complement strand
TTTGGGGCATCCTGCCGATAGTAACCACAAGGCCTCCTTGCCAGTAACTGTTTGTCTCTACTGTATTTATCGGCAAGACAGGCCTTTTTTGTTTGATCAGATTATCCATAAAAATGATTACCATCAGTCAGTTTGAGTTAATTAATACTTTATTTATAAGGATTATGTCCGTATGAAAATCAAAACCAAGATCAACATCACCAGTATCGTCGGCATCATAGTCACCTCCATCATTACTCTTGACCGTCATTGCCGTCCAGAAGAAATCACTCGGTAACAAAGTCTTTGCAGAAATGGATACCATGGGCCGTGGTGAATGCGCCAAACTCGCCAGCAGCGTCTGGCTAATGCTCAGAACCGAACATTCCCGCATCCAGAAGAAAGTCCTCGACGACCTCAATGTGGCTCGCGAAATCATGAACCAGCTCGGCAAGGTCTCCTTTGCCCAGGAAACCGCCCCATGGACGGCCCACAACCAGTACACCAAAGAAGAATCCCAACTCCAACTGCCCAAAATGATGGTTGGCGATCAATGGCTGGGAAATAATGCCGGCTTTGAAACAACTTCACCTGTGGTTGACCGTGTCCAGGATCTCATTGGCGGCACTTGCACGATCTTTCAAAGAATGAACGAACAAGGCGACATGCTCCGGGTATGCACCAACGTCAAAAAACTGGACGGCCAGCGAGCTATCGGCACCTATATCCCGGCCGTCAATCCCGACGGCAAACCCAATCCGGTCATAGAAACCGTCCTGAAAGGCGAAACCTTCAACGGTCGAGCTTATGTCGTAAACGCGTGGTACATCACCGCTTATGAGCCGATTTTCGACGCTGAAAACAAGGTGGTCGGCGTCCTGTATGTCGGCGTCAAACAGGAAGAGTTTCAATGCCTGCGAAACGGCATTATGGATATTCCCGTCGGTAAAACCGGCTATGTCTATATCCTGGGCGGTTCGGGCGACCTAAAAGGGAAATACATCATCTCTAAAGACGGCAAACGGGACGGCGAATATATTTATGACGCCAAAGACGCCAACGGCAATCTTTTCGTCCAGTCTATCATCAATTCTGCCAAAGCGACGAAAAACGGACAATGCAGCTTCGAACGCTACCCCTGGAAAAATCCCGGCGACGATAAAGCACGCTGGAAAATCTCCGCCGTCACCTACTTCGAACCTTGGGACTGGGTTATCGGAGCCGGAGCCTACGAAGATGATTACCAGGATGCTGTAGGCCGGATCAATGCCAGTCTCGATTCACTGATTATATACACGTTGATTGCCACTATTATAACTGTAATGGTCTCAATAGTCTTTTCCACATTTGTCGCCGGCCGACTCAGTTCGCCCGTAAATAATGCCATCGCCATGCTGAAAGATATCGCCGAGGGCGAAGGCGACCTGACTCGCCGCCTGCCAATCACATCGAAAGATGAATTCAGAGATATGGCACACTGGTTCAATACATTAATGGATAACATTCAGGACTTGATGAAAAAGATCGCCGAAACGGCAAATGCCCTCAATGATTCTGCAAACCGGCTCGATAATACCGCTTCGGAGATGACCCGGCAAACCGACCGGATGTGCAGCAGCTCCGCCGGCGTCAATAGCGCCGCCGAACAGGTTACCGGCAATGTCACCGAAATGGTCTCTTCCAGCGAACAGATGGCCGGTAACGCTAAAACCGCCGCTGCCGCTATCGAGGAAATGACCTCAAGTATAAAAGAAATTGCCCGGAATGCCGAACAGGCCGCCAACGTAGCCGACAGGGCGGCCCGTCTGGCCGAGGAAAGCAACAGCAATATCACACAGCTGGGCGCCGCCGCCGATGAGATCGGCAAGGTCATCGAAGTGATACAAGATATTGCCGAACAGACCAATCTGCTGGCCCTGAATGCGACCATCGAAGCGGCCCGGGCCGGCGATGCCGGTAAAGGCTTTGCCGTCGTAGCCAGCGAAGTCAAGGAGCTGGCCCGGCAGACAACCGAAGCCACCGGCGACATCAGCCGCCGCGTCGCTGCGATCCAGCAATCCAGCGATAATACCGTCAACTCAATCGGTGAAATCAGCAGCGTCATCAAACAGGTTAACGACGTCTCGCAAACGATCGCCTCAGCAGTCGAAGAGCAGAGCATCACGACCAATGAAATTGCTCAGAATGTCTCTCAAACCGCCGGCGCCTCTGAACACGTCTCCGCCAACATCAACCAGACCTCCGATGCTGTCAAATCGATTTCAGGTAGTATTACCGTTTTAAACCAGGACGCCAAAAAAACCAACCAGAACGCCCTTGACACCAAAAACGCCGGCAATGAACTGTCCGGGCTGGCCAAAAATCTCAACGACCTAGTCCAACGTTTCAAAATATAATGTAACCGTTTACTCTATACCAGTCACACACGAATCTGTCCGCCAGGACAAGACGTAATCATTTGCGGGTAAAGCGTTTACGATTGGCTCTGGCGGGCATCCTTATACCCTTTGGGTATATTTCAGGAATGCTCATCCTGAGCGCCCTTTTCAGGGCTTCTTCGTTATTATACCTTTGGAACCCAGGGTGTTGACCTGGGCTGCGGCAAAACGGCCCTTTGGACCTTTTAATCCTCACTTTACGTGAGGGAACATACTGTTGCAAATAGTGACGATTTATACTCGTTCCGATTGAAAATTCCCGTTTTGGCCCTGCCCGGAGCTTTCTACCCGATTGGGTTTACTTCCCACTTCCTACGTTCTGAATCTCACTTCCCGGTAAAAATAATCCCGCTGCATCGGCTCGAAGCCCGCACCCCTGATCAATTCGCGCAGTTGTTCGAGCTGCATGGCGTAAGTCGTACCCGCCGCCGAGACAACATTCTCTTCCATCATCAGCGACCCCAGATCATTACATCCAAAAAACAGACTGAGTTGTCCGATCTTCGCTCCTTGTGTCACCCAGGACGCCTGAATATTGGGAATGTTATCCAGATACAGCCGGGCCAGTGCCGTCATACGAAGCTGCTCAGCCGCCCCCATCGGGAAAAACATCTTTTTATCGGACGTCGCCTCAGCCTGCCTCTCCAACGACCGTTTCAGCCTAGTATTGCCCGGCTGAAACGGCCAACAGGTAAACGCCGTAAAACATCCTCTGCCCGGATCGCTTTCCTTCGCCGCCAGCGATTCATCCTGCAAGGCCCGCAAACGATCCAGATGCTCAATCCGTTCGGCCGGCGTCTCCGCATGACCAAACATCATCGTCGCCGTCGTATGCATCCCGAGTCGGTGAGCCTGCCGCATCACGTCCAGCCATTCATCCGCGGAACACTTCGCCGGGGCGATCAGCTTACGCACCCGCTCCGCCAGTATTTCCGCTCCCCCGCCGGGAATGGTATCCAGTCCCGCTTCCCGCAGCCGCCGCAGCACTTCGGTCATGCTTATCTCAAAATGACGGCTCATAAACACAATCTCCGGCGGCGAAAACGCATGAATATGCAGACCAGGAAAATGTGACCGAATATCCCGCAGCATCTGCTCGTACCACACCAGCGGCAGCTCCGGATTCATCCCCCCCTGCAGCAGAATCTGTGTACCGCCCAACTCGATCAGCGGTTCAATCTTGGCGACAAACTGCTCCAGATCAAGAATATACCCCCGTTCGTCCCCCGGTGGCACACTGAACGCACAAAACGAACACCGCGTCCGGCATACATTCGTATAATTGATATTCCGCTCGATAATGTAAGTGCGAACCATCTCCGGATGCAGTTGCCTGGCCAGCTCATTCGCACGAATCCCCAGATCCAGCAAGGAATAACGTTCGTGATCGGTCAGCATCTCCAAACCGTGTTCCGCTGTTATGTGTTCGAGTCTCTTCATCATCCTCATCTGTCGAATTCATTTGCATTTTTTCCACATCTTACATATACTGGCAGAATTATACCATAGTATCATTTACTGATTACAATAAAAGGATTTATATGATGATACGTTTACGAATTTTACTGTTGCCGATTTTACTGCTTGGCATCGCCGGCTGCGGCAAGTCCGGTTTTAAATCCCAATTGGTCACCGGCCTGAAAGACCCCCAGCCCACGTTCCATACTGATCTGCCCGAGGAGCTCTCCCTGGCATACCACAATATTGCTCATGACGAAACCGGTTGGGCCTTGCGCCAGATCGACCACTGGATCAAAACCACCCGACAGACCAAAGACAAAAATGAAATCGCCAAAGAGCAGTTCCAGCGTTTCCTGGACCATGCCCTCTATTTCAAAGGCATGGCCTTTTTCGAAAGAAAACAGTATTATAAATCCTGGGAAACCTACGAAGAACTGGTGAAAAAACACTCCGCCAGTCCGCTTTTCGCGTATGCCCTGTACCAACAGGTTAAAATTGCCCGACAATTCCTCGAAGGAACAAAACGCATTGTCTGGGGATTCCTGCCCATTCCGGCATACACCGACGGCCAGGAGATTCTCGAGAAAGTCGCCGAACGCTGGCCCGGTTCGGATCTGGCGGGCAATGCCCTGATGATTCTAGGGGATTACCACGCCTTCAGGGAAAAATACCTCGAGGCCCAGCTGGATTACCAATTGCTGGTGGACAATTACAAAAATACCCCCTTTTACGAGCCGGCATTACGCAAAAGCGCCTTAACCACCCATGCTCAATATCAGGAACCCTATTACGATACCAACTGCCTGAGCGAAGCACTGCTGCGTTTTCAGCAGTACCAACTCAGTTTCCCCGACAAAGCCAACGAACTGGACATATCACGCAGGATAACTTTAATTCGCAACCAGATGGCTCTGAAGGAATTCGAGATTGCTGATTTTTATTATCGCACCCATAAAATCTCGGCTGCCAGATATTACTGGACACGAATCATGAAGGAAAACCAAGGCACAGGGTGGGCCGACCAGGCCGCCGCCATGCTCCGACAATCGCATACAAATTAAACGGATATCGTTGTTTTCGGTACTTTTCGATAGATTTACCCTCAAATTCAATGGTATTTTAAGTCTTTTCAACGTAATATCTGATTATCAGAACCGTCTATATCTATAGATTATACGAAACATCCCTATGATTGCCCAAAAATTAAATATCATATATCTTTTTGCAATAATTGCAGTTACGTCATTTTTTACTCTGACGGGTTGCTCTGATGTCGATCCGTCAAAAGGTTATACCAGCCAATCACTCTATCGTGATGATATCCAGACTATCCATATTCCCCAGTTTCAGAACCAGACCTTAGTGCGTAACGTAGAATATGACTTGACGGCATCGTTATGCCGGCGGATAGAACAGCATACCGGATATAAGATTATTTCGGATGGTTCAGCTGCCGATACAATTCTATATGGAACTGTGGTTAATGTGCAAAATAGAGTCGCCAACCAGCAGCGTGAATTAGACCGCCCAATGAAAAATTTCGTAAATCTGAATGTAGTAATAACCTGGAAAGATGAACGCTCGGGGGATTTTTTGATAAATGATAAGAATTATCGGCTGAATACCCCCTTTTCAGCCCTGAACGACATAGCGATAACCAGCGCATTGCGGCAGGCGGTGGACGAAATCGCAATAAGAATCGTCGAAGATATGGAAAAACCGTGGTGATAAACCGTAAAATCTATTAGAATGTGCTTTACCATACTCATAAAATGAGTTTTTCCACATACTAATGATGGTTTTAGTTGTGGAAAAATGCGACTTCTGACCTTCCGGACTTTAAATTGTCATATTTTTCTGGGTATAAAAAGACAACAAAATAACAAAAACAGCATTATATTGAGGCATTTTTAAACTTATGAGCGACTTTGATAATAATCCTCAGAACGATCAAAATAAACGTTCACAAAATAACAAACCGGGCCAGCCAACCCCTCCGAAATATCCGCGCAATATTTTCAGTTTATTGCTGATTATCATGTTGGGCGGACTGATGATTTTCGCTTTGACAGATATGGGCGGGATGGACACAACCGAAATCAAGTACAGCGAATTCGAAAGACGGGTGGAAAACGGTCAGGTTGAAGAGGTTGAGATTTCCACCACAAATTTAATTGGAAAGATGAAGTCTGAAGCGATGCAAGGCAAAGCACCGGAGTCTGAGAAATTTAAGGTGACCCTGTTGGCCGGAAAAGAATTCCCCCCCGGCATGACGGACCTGCTTGAAGCCAATGCCGTCGATTACAGTTATAAAGAGCAAAATCCCATTATTACAGTGCTTTTGAGTCTGCTGCCGTGGATTATACTGATTCTGTTAATGTATTTCTTCTTTTTCCGTCAGTTGCGCGGCGTGGGAGGATCGGGGATGCTGGGCAATTTCGGCCGGAGCCGTCATCAACTGGTCAGCAAAGCCCAGTCCCGCGTCACATTTGAAGATGTCGCGGGGATCGAAGAGGCAAAGGAAGACGTTCAGGAAATCATTCAGTTTTTGCGCAATCCCAAGAAGTTTCAGCGGCTCGGCGGGCGAATCCCGCGAGGTGTACTGTTGATCGGCGCTCCGGGCTGCGGTAAAACACTGCTGGCCAAGGCGATTGCCGGCGAAGCGGACGTACCGTTTTTCAGCATTTCCGGCAGTGATTTCGTCGAAATGTTCGTGGGCGTGGGGGCATCGCGTGTTCGCGACCTGTTCAAGCAGGCCAAGGAAAATTCGCCCTGTATTATCTTCCTGGACGAAATAGACGCTGTAGGCCGCAAACGCGGTACGGGCGTAGCCGGAGGCGGCCACGATGAACGTGAGCAGACCCTGAATGCCATTCTTGTCGAGATGGACGGCTTCAGCACCAACGATCAGGTAATCGTTATTGCCGCGACCAACCGGGCGGATGTGCTGGACAATGCTTTGACACGACCGGGGCGGTTTGACCGGCAGATTTACGTCCCGCTGCCGGATATCAAGGGACGTCTGGAAATTCTCAAGGTACATTCCCGCAAGGTTAAAATTGGCCCCGATGCGGATCTGCACCGGATGGCGCGCGGAACGCCGATGTTCAGCGGTGCCGATCTGGAAGCGATTATCAACGAAGCGGCGATTTCGGCAACGATGCTCGATAAGGATTATGTCGAGATGGCAGACCTGGAAGAGGCCCGCGACAAAGTGCGCTGGGGTCGGGCACGGCGCAGCCGCGTCATCGACGAAAAAGAAAAGGTCACTACGGCCTATCACGAAGCCGGCCATGCGCTGGTGCAATGCCTGGTGGATGATGCCGATCCGCTGCACAAGGTGAGCATTATCCCGCGTGCGTCGATGGGCGGGGCGACATTTTCGCTGCCAGAGAAGGACCGCACCATGTACACGAAAAAGTACTGTCTGGCGATGATCAAGATCGCTTTTGGCGGGCGTGTAGCGGAAGAGGTTTTGTGCAACGATATTTCCAGCGGTGCCCAGGCGGATATTCAGCAGGCGACGGAAATTGCCCGCAAAATGGTGATGGAATGGGGCATGAGCGAGAAACTTGGTTTCGTCCGGTATGGCGGCGGTGATTCACAGCCATGGTATGGCGAATTCGGCGGCCGGGAGTATTCCGAGAATACGGCGGAAATCATCGATGGTGAAATCAAGGAAATCATGGACAGGTCGTACAATGAGGTCAAGACATTAATTGAAAATAATCGCGAAAAGCTCGAAGCCATTCAGGAAGCCCTGATGAAATATGAAACGCTCGACAGCGAGGAAGTCAAACAGATCATTGAAGGCCGCAAGCTGGACAAGCCGACCGTGGCGGACCTGCTGGCCGAAGAGCAGAAGCGGCTGGAACGCAAAACCGAAGCGCCCAAACAGAAGAAACCGAAACCGCGGGACGACGGCCTGGCCGGACCGATTCCGAATCCGGGATTATCGTAAGGGGTCATGGAGTACCCCAAGTTAAAACGGGAATAAGAATATTTGCAATCTCAGATTTGAAAATTTGGGAATGCTCTAAGGCGTTTCAGCCTGTAGGTCAAATGATAGTATTTGAGATTTATTTCAAAGTTCGGATTCCGTACTTCGATTTTTCGTCAACGCCGGGTCAGGCATACAAACAAAACGTCAATAATGAAATTATCATTAATTGCAGCGAAATCGGAGAATGACGTGATCGGGGCCGGGAACGGCCTGCCGTGGATGGCAAAAGGCGAACAGCTTCTGTTTCAGGCGATGACCTACAACGCCTGGCTGCTGATGGGACGAAAGACGTTTGAATCGATGGGTGTGCTGCCGGATAAGAAACATGCGGTGCTGTCAAGGTCGAAATGGAAACCGAAGACGGACAATGTAATCTGGTTTCCTTCGATCGAAGAAGCGATGACGGCGTTGGGGGAAATGACGAATCACGTTTTTATCGCCGGCGGCGGTCAGATTTACGAAGCGATTATTGACAGGGTCGATATTATCCATTTATCCATCATTCATGCGGTAGTTAGCGGAGATGTTTTTTTCCCGGCAATGCCGGAGGGGTTTGCAAAAGTATTCGAACAGGCATTCAAATCGAATATCGATTATACCTATCAGATATGGAAACGCGGGACGTAGGACGTAGGACGTAGGATCAATTCAATAGAATCGGTCACTTAGAGAATATTATTTAAATTGACATATCGGATGCAAGGGGTTACATTTCATACTACACTAATATGAAAAAGGTTGCATTTGCTAATGTCGTGGATTTTAAGAACATATAATTCATATTCGAAACGTCAACATATCGTGTTTTTTGTCTGTCTGGGGATCATTGTCGGCATGGGGATGTATATTGTCCGGATATCGAATGCGGTATCGTACCTGTCTGACGAACCGGAGACATGCATGAATTGTCATGTTATGACGGACGCTTATGCCACATGGAAGCGCGGCAGTCACGGGCGGGTGGCGGTGTGCAATGATTGTCATGTGCCGCACTGTAATCCGGTGGCGAAATACGCGTTCAAGGCGAAAGACGGCATGCGGCATTCGTACGTATTTACGCTCAGGTTGGAGCCGCAAGTGCTGGAACTGTCGGAGGGAGCGAAGCCGGTTATCCAGGCCAATTGCGTCCGCTGCCACGATGAACAAGTGCAAATGGTTCGGCTGGCTGGAGTTACAGAGCGCAAATGCTGGGACTGCCATAATAATATTCACGGTTCGGTGCGAAGTTTGTCGGCTTCGCCGGAAGTGTTGCGGCCGGAACTGCCGGACGCGGGCATTGATTGGATGAAGAAAGGACACACCCATGACTGAACAAGATAAAACAACCGTCAAAAACAAACTGCCGATTTGGGCGGGCCTTTTGATTATGGTGTTGACGGCAGGTGTGATAGTGCTGCTGGGACTGCTGGCGACGAGCATTATGGAGCGGCGATGGGAGGCGCAGCGGCCGTCGCTGGTCTTACAGCCGATAGCTGAATGGGAGCCGGACAATGCTGTCTGGGGACAGAATTATCCTCGTGAATACGAATCGTATCTGAAGACCCGGATTACGGACACAAAGACGGCGTACGGCGGGGCCTATCCACGAGACTACCTGGAGGAAGATCCACGGCAGATATTACTGTTCGGCGGATACGGTTTCAGCAAGGACTATCTGCAAGCGCGCGGCCATTATTATGCTTTAGAGGATGTGACCAGTACGGAGCGGTTGAAATATCCGTATAATGCGGGAACATGCATGACATGTAAGAGCACGGATGTGCCGCGTCTGATGGATGAAATGGGTGTGGCGGAGTTTTACACGGCGAATTTTCATGACATCAAGGCAGATGTGTCGCATCCGATCGGCTGTCAGGATTGCCACGACCCCGAGACGATGAATCTGCGGATTACGCGGCCGGCGCTGAAGGAGGCGTTTACGGCGATGGGCCGGGATATCAACGAGGCGAGCCATCAGGAGATGCGGTCGCTGGTGTGTGCGCAATGTCATGCGGAGTATTATTTCAAGGCCAAGCCGAAAAACTATCTGGCGTTTCCGTGGGCGAAGGGGATGACGGTCGAGGATATGATCGCTTATTATGATGAATATGATTTTACGGACTGGACGCATAAGATATCGGAGACACCGATGATTAAGGCCCAGCATCCCGATTATGAAATCTACACCACAGGTGTGCATGCTTATCAGGATGTGGCTTGCGCGGATTGCCACATGCCATACCGAACGGAAGGCGGCGTGAAATTTACCGACCATCACATCCAGAGCCCGTTGCTGAATATTTCGAACAGTTGCGCCGTTTGTCATCGGTGGAGCGAGGAAGAAATAAAAGAGCGGGTTGTGGGAATTCAGGAGAAGGTTCATAACGCGATGATCATGGCGGAAGAAGCGATTGTGAAGGCTCATTTTGACGTGAGGGCAGGGATGAAAGCCGGCCTGTCGGATGAAGAATTGACCGAAGCGCGGACACTGCTGCGACATGCCCAGTTCCGCTGGGATTACGTTTCGGCGAGCAACGGGATGGGATTCCATTCGCCGCAAGAATGCACGCGGATTCTGGGCGAAGCGACCAATCAGGCTCAGGAAGTGCGTTTGCTGATCAGCCGGCAATTGGCGCAGAAGGGTAGAGTGCTCGATGCAGATTATCCCGATTACCGGACGAGAGAAAACGCGGAAGAGATTGTCGGATTGTGAGTAAGCAGAAGATTTACCAAATTGAACCTGACTGCTCATATATATAGTGATTCAGTCTTAAAATCGTAGAGTAAATTATCCCGCAAATGAACTTATTTACGCTTTAACGGAAACCATAGTTCAGGCAAGATGCCTGCGTTATATTCTGGTTACACCAATTCAGGTATAATCAGGATTTGATCATCACAAGCATCATCTTAAATGCTTGCGTGGCCTTGA
>CAYZXY010000097.1:0-10939 GCA_964482555.1 uncultured Pirellulales bacterium | reverse complement strand
TTATATCGGACCTAAAGCCCGTTTTGCATTATTTATATTTTTACAAGCCCTTAGTCGCGTTTTTGGTGATACGCAGGATCAGTCTTATAAAAAAGGGTTCCCGGACTGCAGCCATTCTGTAGACAGCAGCATCAGATCCGACAGATCGACAAGGCAGTCATCGTTCAGGTCATATTTCAGAGTACAGATATAAACAGTAAATAGATCACTCTGGTCGAACAAGCCCGGGAATTCTGCGTCTGCGATACGGATACGGCATTGCTGTGAATCCGCTGCCGGCGCTGTCCACGGATAGCTGCCTGTTTGTGCTGCCGCCGTTGCGATTGATGTCCAGTCCTGTCCGGCATTCAACGAGTAGCTCAGATCGACCGTCGGGATATATGCGGGGGCCTGCCATTGCAGGGTGAGCTCCTGACCGGCAAGATAGACCTCGCCGCCTGGCGGAGCCGTGATTGTCAGCGCCGGTTGAGCCTGAACAATAATATCGCCGTAGGTTAGCTGGCCAGAATTTGTCCTGGTCATAAGATAAAAATCCACGCTGATAATGGAACCGTCCGCCAATCGGCCGCTTACTATTCCAGTCAGCCAATCTCCATCGGCATCGGTATAGAAGGTTCCATAATCCGCCAGACTTTCACCATTGGCCAGCAGAACACCGTTGACACTGAAATTGCCTTGGAGGTAGATAAAGCCATTACTGAATGTCCTGATTGTGTCGCTGATAGCCCCGCCTTTGATTTGCACTTCGCTGTTGTCTTTGGCTTCAACATCATGGGTAATTGCACCGCCGTTTATGTCGATCTGACTGGAACCATTGGCAATGACACAGTCGCCGATATCGCCCGAGTTGACGAGGGCAGTTGCCTGGTCGGTTAACCAGAGACCCGATGCCGCGCCTCCGGTTACTGTGATTCTGCTGGTATTGTATCCGACAATGTAGCCGTTGATCAGGCTGCCCGTTGTCAGTTCCAGATGCGTACCGGGATTGTTCACCACGCCAAAGTCCAGAAAAACATCTTCCTGATACCTGTTGTCGTCGATCAGGTAGTAGCCGCCGTCATTCAGATCGACAGCCTGTACAGTATTGATCAGGCCGAACAGTACGAAAAAAGTAAAATAAAATAGCACAAGTTTCATGATCACACCTCTTTTCTTGGTTTGATCGAGAAGGATTCATGGGTACCTGTTATCCCAGTTAGTTCAGGATATGCCTACGAATGCTATATTATATGCAGGTTGATGGATTATTCCAGTAAAGGCAGCCATATGCTTGAGGCGTATGATAAAACCATCCGCTGCCTGTGGTCGCCAGATGGTGTTGTGACGTATCTTTGCCATTTGCAATGAGTTACAGTATCTTCTGGCGGTTCGCGTTGATTTACAACGGTGAGTCATACACAAACGGTTTGCGGCCGTATTGTTTCCGCAGGGCATTTTGCATTTCCCGCATTCTCTGGTTAACCCGTTTGACGACATCCTTACCCAGCTTTTTTTGCTCCCCGGGGGTGATGGGGTCATCGTATTGCACATAGACCCGCCCCAGAGACGGCAGCGGATTCTGACGCGGCCAGGCTTCGAACGCGCCGTCAATGACCATCGGCACGATTGCCGCGCCGCTGCGGCGGGAAATCAGCTCGAAGCCGCTTTTGATGGGGCGGATACGGCCGTTGTGTGTCCGGGTCGCTTCAGGAAAGAGCAGCACCATCTGCTCTTTTTTTAATCGCTTGAGGATTTCCTTGATCGCGGCAACATCCGCATGACCCCGTTTAACGGGAAAGGCATTTAAAGCGCTGATGTAACGGCCAAAAAGGGGATTTGTAAACAGGCTGTCGCGAGCCATAAAATTCACTCCCCGGTTCAATCCCACCGCGCATAACACCGGATCGAGAAAACTCTGATGGTTGCTCAGTAGTAATACCGGCCCCTCCAATGGGACTTTCTCCCGCCCGAAAACACGAAGACTGTACAGTATCGTAAATAGAACGCTTGCCTGTTGGTGCGTGAATGTATAAAGCCAACTCATATATTGATACTCTTTGATGTTTCACTTTTCACTTTATACTGTTTCCGATTGAGTCGCAGGACAGGCAAAAATGAACTTTCATTCTCTGTGTCCTTGACACTCTCTATGGCTAATAAAATCCACGATAATCCGTCGCATCCGCGTCATCCGTGTGCTATCTCTTCTCATAATGTCCCTTTCTCATCGGCCCCATAATACATTCCTTGCCACCTCCCCGCAAGCCCGAATACCAATCTGACATCTGGAAGACTCACTTCCTTAAATCCTTCGTAATACGCACTCCCGCCCATTCTGAAGATTTAACAACTTTGCTATTTGACCGGGAATATGCTATCCTTAACTTTTCAGAAAGATCGGCATAGCCATCGCCGGCGTCGCTGCCGTTTTGTAATGCGTTTTCGTTTGTTTCCCCGCCGGGGATCAGTATCGTTAACTTTGAGATATGCTCAACGCCATGGCCCGAAGAACACTCAAATCCACCGCTCCCAACATCAAGCCGACCCGCAGAATGTCGGACGGCCTGGTCAGCGTTCAGCGCGGTCCGCTCCACTGGCACGTTCTGCCCCGCCGGCATCAGAGCCTCTTTAGCGGTAACGGCCCCGAATGGACCAATCTCACCGGCGACCCGCGCATTCAACTCGTCAAAAGCAACCCGCTCCGCCGCGTCTATAAAGCGACCATTGACGAGACCGAATATTACATCAAACTCTACGGACAGACCAACTGGCGCGATGCCGTCAAATGGCGGCTCCGCGGAGTTCCCGCCGTCCGTGAATTTGAAAACCTCCAATACGCCCGCGAAAAAGGCGTCAGCGTTGTGCCGCCTGTCGCCTGGGCCTCCGGCACACTCGCCGGCCAAAAAACAGGCATCCTCGTCACTCATTCGGTCGGTCCAACTGTTTCGCTAGAGGATGTTTTGTGGAAGCAAAGAGATGAAAAACCGGATGATTTTGATCATATTTTGCGGGAAAGCGCCCGTCTGATTGCTCTTTTCCATCTGGCTGATATGGAGCATGGCGATCTTCATACCGGAAACATACTCATTTTGACCCAAAAACAGGACATGAATGATGTTTTCCATGGCATTTCCGGTGACAACCGTACAGTTTTGACCGATTTACAGAATTGTCGTATCCATAGGCATGGAAGGTACTTACGTTCAGGAGCCTATCGCCGGTGGCGTATGCACAATTTTGCCCGTCTTGTCGGGGGCATCATGGACCGGATCGACCGGGATTTACTATCGCAATTTATTGATATATATATACAAACATTAAAAGAGTATCATCAAAATGTCCCGATCGATGAACCGGCAAAACAGAGTTATTTTGACGATATTGTCGGGCTCGCTCTGCAAAAACAACGCGAATTTCGTCGTCGACGTGATCGCCGAGCATTTCGTAACTCTCGTTATTCCAGTGAGTTAAAGTTTGATAACGGCTGGCGCGGCTGGGCTTTTCTCACATGGCGCACGCCCATGGATTTTTCCCCGGCCAGTTTCATGGATTTCGAACTCGACGACTGGAAAAACGCTTTAAACACCCCGGAATCGCTATGGATTGATGCGGTCACCGTTGAACGTAAAACAAATGTAACTACTTATTATAAAAAGATTAACGTGGGAGAGCGGGCAGTTGAGGTTTGTATCAGACATTTTACGCTGCCCCAATCCCTGCGTGGATTCCGGCTGGATTCTCTGCCTGAAAACGCGTTGAAATGGTGGAAAAACGCCTTTCGCTGCATACATCGTGAAGTGTCGGTTCCCTGGCCGCTGGCGACGCTGACTAAAAGTAAATATGGCATAATTACAGAAGGAATATATATTTATGAAAAGTTGGCTGATGCCGTTTCGCTGGCGCAAATGCTGAACTCTCGTGAATTATCGCGAAAGTTGAAACGCTCAGTCGCTCAATCTGTAGGGCGATTGTTTGGACAATGCGAAAAGGTAGGGCTGGTGATGCATAAATGTCATAAGGATGGAATCGTGGTAAATAATACAGGTGTGGAAAATTTTGCGTATCTATCTGATTTACATGGAGTCGGGCTTCGCTTCTGGAACGGGGCGCGGTGGGGTAAACATAAGGGGATGATCAAGCTGGGTGCATCAATTATTAATAATAAACAGATTACAAATACCGATTATTTGCGGTTTTTCGAGGCATATTTTTCGGAACTGGTGGAAAAACCATTGCAAAGCGCTGAAAAAAAGAAGTATTGTAAGCAATTGTCAAATAAAATCTTACGGCAAGCTCGCTCTGAGGATATTCCCTGGCTCAGAGGGCAGGAGTTTCGGAACATTCTGATCATCAAGCCCAGCAGTCTGGGTGATATTGTGCGGACATTGCCGGTACTGCATGCAATGCGGCGGGCGTATCCGGAGGCGAAGATTAGCTGGCTGGTGCGGCCCGATCTGGCGGGGATATTGACGGCATCGAGCGAATTGGATGAGATTGTCGAGTTTGACCGCCGACGGTTTGGGCGAATGGGCCGGGATATGCGGGCGGCAATACAGTTTTTTGGATTCGTAAACACTTTAAGGAAAAAGAGATATGATCTTGTTTTGGACATACAAGGGCTGTTTCGCAGCGGATTTCTGAGCTTTTGCACGGGAGCGAAATACCGCGTCGGCTTCGGGAATGCACGGGAGTTGGCCCGGATTTTTTATACGCACAAGATTAACAATGTGCCGGACGATGAGCATGTGGTATTGAGCAACTGGCGGTTTGCGCAGGCGTTTGGATTTGGCGATGAGGATTTGCGTTTCGAAATTCCGGTGGCTCCGGCAGCTCAGCAACGGGCGGCGGCGATGCTGGCGGAGGCCGGTTTGTGCTCGGGGCAGGAGTATGCCGTGCTGCTGGTAGGGGGGACGACCGGGAGTAAATGCTGGCCGCCGGAGCGATTTGCGCGGCTGGCGGATGTGATCGCAGAAAAGGAGGGCCTCAAGTGTGTGCTGCTGGGGGCGGGGCAGCGAGAGAAGACGATCAGTAACAGTGTACTGCTGATGGCCCGGCGAGATATGATCAACCTGGTGGATCAGACGAGCCTGGAGGAGATGACCGCGGTTTTGCAGGGGTCGCGGTTGGTGGTGGGTAATGATTCGGGGCCGCTGCATGTGGCTGCGACGGCGGGCGTGGCGACGATCGGACTCTACGGTCCGACAAATCCTGAGGTTGTGGGACCATATGGGCATCTGTCCAGGGTAGTGCAGGCCGGAGCAAGTGTCAAACGCCAGGGACGCTACAGTCCGCGGCCGGAACACGCGATGGAGCAGATCAGCGTGGCAGCGGTTATGGAGATGGTGGTACGAGAAATGCCAGACGCAGGTCGCAGGCCGTCCGTGCCCCGGGTATCGTAAAGGAGCGAATTTTCGTAAGAATCAGTGAGATATTTCTGTCGATTCAGGGCGAGGGACGTCTTATTGGCGTGCCTTCGGTGTTCGTGCGTCTGGCGGGCTGCAACCTGCGGTGTGTCTGGTGCGATACACCTTATGCATTGCAGGCCACGGATGGTCGGAAGATGTCGATCGAAGCCGTTGTGCGGGAGGTTGAACGGTTCCGCTGCGGGCATGTCGTCGTAACCGGCGGCGAACCGCTGATTGTCCCGGCATTGCCGGAGTTGTCGGCCGCGCTGCGAAACGTCGGCTTCCACTTGACGCTGGAAACCTCGGCCACCCTGTTTCGGCATGTTGAATGCGATCTGGTCAGCATCAGCCCCAAGCTGTCAAACTCGACGCCGGCCGGGACGCGGTATGCGGACGTTCATGAGAAACATCGCCTGAATCCGGTCGCTATCAAAAAGTATATAAGTCAATATTCGTATCAACTGAAGTTTGTTGTGGAAAAGGCGTCCGACCTGACCGAAATCGAAACCTTGATAAAACGATTGCCGCATGTCGATCGCGAATGCATCATGTTGATGCCGCAGGCGCGAACTCAGGAGCGGTATGTTGAGGTCGGCCGCTGCGTGGCTGAATTGTGTCTGAAAAGGAATTACCGTTTCTGCCCGCGTTTGCAGGTGGAACTGTGGGGTGGCGAGAAAGGAAAGTGATCGTTTATGAAATTGCATACAATAAGCGAAACGTTGAATGATATTGCTCCGTTGTCACTGGCGGAGGAATGGGATAATGTGGGGCTGTTGACTGGCGATCCGGAGCAGACGGTCAATAGCGTTATGCTGACGATAGACCTGACAGCGGATGTTTTTGCCGAAGCCAGAGAGGCCCATGTCGATCTGCTATTGGCCTATCATCCGCCGATCTGGGAGCCTTTGAAGCGGGTCGTGGCCGGCCGGGAGCCCTCGCCGCTGCTTTACGAGCTCATCCGTTCGCAGATAGCGGTCTATTCTTTCCATACGGCGCTGGATGCCGTGCAGGGCGGGGTGAATGATATTCTGGCGGCAGTGGTCGGGATTACCCAACCGCGGCCGCTGGTACCCAAAACGGCGGAAACGGGCCGACATTGCAAGCTTATCGTGTTCGTACCCGAGCCGGATCTGGTGCGGGTGAGTGAGGCCATGTTCGCCGCGGGTGCCGGGAATATCGGAGCGGCCGGGACGTATTCAAAATGCAGCTTCCGCACCCTGGGGATCGGCACCTTTGAGTGCGGCTCGGAAAGCGATCCGCATATCGGCAAGCCCGGTTCGTTTGAGCAGGTGGATGAGTATCGTCTGGAGACCATCGTACCGGGTGAATTGCTGGATGCCGTGGTGCGAGCCATGCGAGAATCGCATCCTTATGAAGAAGTGGCGTTCGATATAATTCCGCTGTTGGATGGCCCCACGAGTCAGGGACTAGGCCGTTGGGGCGATCTGGAAAGCCCAATTAAGATCAACGATCTATTGCAAACCATTAAAAAAGAACTTAAGGTCAAGGCTCTGGGGTTGATTGGATCATCCAAAGGCAAGGCCGGCAGGGCGGCTGTATGTGCCGGTTCCTGTGGGAAAATACTGCACCAGGTCATCCGGCATCAGTGCGATTTCTACTTGACGGGGGAGTTAAGCCATCACGATGCCCTGAAGCTTCAGGCCGCCGGCGTCACGACCGTGTGCGTCAGTCATTCCAATTCCGAACGAATTGCCCTGAAAACGATTGCCGGCAGATTGAAGCAGGTCCATCCCGATATTTCGTTTCAGCTCAGCCGTTGTGACCGGGATCCCTTCCATTGGGTGCAAGAGTAAGTGCGGTTTCGCACTTTTTCTTGTGATAACATTCGATGAGAAGGCTTAACAGGGCTTTTAACAGTAAGGCATAAATTTTTCGAACGGGCATTCGATCAGTTTGAGATATTTTATTAGAAAAAAACTGAAAAAAGACTTGTTATGCTTGCTGCGACCTGCTACAATCTAAGCAAATCAAGCCTCCAAACATTTCCTCAATATGTGGGATAGGATGGCCTCACGCCATTCTGTCCCATTTTTTTTTCTGAACATTATATCTTCTATGTACTATTGCTTTCAGGAGATTTTTTTTAACCAAAAATTCCTTAAAAAAGTGAAAAAATGTGAGATTAATGGTTCAGCAGGCGGACAGCCCAAAAGGGGTTTGGTTATAAGGTATTTATTATCAGGTAGATATGAAATTTTGTCTCAGCGGGGTGCGTCAATTACTGAGAAGGAAAAAAATTAAAACTTGTCAAATTAATGGATGAATCGCATTTCTCCCACATTGGGGATGATGGGGTATTTTACGAAAGGTGCATAGCGAAAACCGCTGGGCCAGTAAACGAAGAATGCTTTACCGATCAGGTAATTGCGAGGGACAACGCCTTGGCGGTAGCGTTCATTGTTGCCGATGCCGGGAATTGTCCAGAATCGCGAATCATGACTTTGCGGGCTGTTGTCTCCCAAGACAAAAAACTCATCATTTCCCAGAGTAGCCGGATTATTTTCCGTTCCAAAACCTGGAGGCGAATCGGGTGATGAGGTGTTCGTATAGTGAATATCGCGGCTCAATCTGACATTTTCCAGGATGAATGATTCGCCGGTGCCATTGAGAGAAAAAGCCGGCAGGCTCAGATTCCGCGGATCGGATTTTTCCCATTGACTCGGAGCGTACCCCCAGTTGTCCGGATCGCTGGGGCCGTCCCATATGAGTTGATGGTTTCCCGCTTTTAATCTTAAGCGATGATCCACAAGTTCGAAGGAAACCGGGGTGGGCTGACCAGGTTGCAGGGGTTGGATGTCTTTTTTAAGGGGTTCTGTCAGTGTCTGGCCGGAGAGGTCGCTGATGGAGATACTGCCGGTGAAATCGATGGTCCCTTCATATTCCCTGCCGTATTTGCGGATTTTCAGTGATAATTTTCCTGTAGAGCCGCCGGGTATCAGCAGCGTATGGGCTTTCAAGTCGCTGACATTATACATATCTGCATGAAACGAATTGCCGTTATAGGCACAAAAATTATTGGCCCAGTGCATACGCTCGAAATCAAACAATAATGCCCTTGTCGTTGGGGAATTCCGAAAGAGAATTTGTTTTTTGACCAGGTCAATAGCCCAGGGAGACGATTCGTCCATGGTATAAAATGGGTGCGGCCATGGGCTGTGGGGTGAGTGCTCTTTGACTTTGTCCGGTTGATAGTTCAAATTGAAAATATCGATCCAGAGCTCGTTTTGCACCAGGTCGGGTTTGCGCTGAATTGTATCATTGATATAGATGTCGCCGTCGATGATCTCCACTTTTTCGTTCGGCGTGGCGATCAACCGTTTGATGTAATTGATTTCGGGTTTTTCTGGTGATTTAAACACGATGACATCCCAGCGTTGCGGTTCCATGAATTGATAGACATATTTCAAGACCAGAATGCGGTCGCCGTTATTGACATAGTATTTCTGACGGTAATCGATTTGTCTGCCGCATAACGGACACAAGGGGACGGAAGAGAGGCTGAACTTATCGGGGTTGACGATCGGGATAGAGAAACCGGGCATCGCGCCTTCGCCCAAGCCGTATTTTTCTGGAATGAAACCATGATTATATTGACCGCCGCAATCTGGGCACACCAGTCTGAAGTGGGCGCCCCTGAGAGTATCGGCCATGCTTCCGGTCGGGATGACGAAAGCTTCGACGACGAAGGCTCGAAAGACGAACGCCAGGATGATGGCGATGATCAGCGATTCGATAGTTTCCCGTACGGTTTCGATAATGGACTTATGGGTGGATGATGACGGCGGGTTAGTCAAAGTAATGGTTCCATGGTTTTAAACATTTTGGTCATACCTGATCCGGCAGGCGTTGTATCGGAAGGAGTATAAAACACGCGGGCAAGATGCCCACAGTTTTTGGCCACAAAAACTCAAACGATATCGGCAGCACAGATCGAAAGTCCGTTTACAATTCGAATCAATACAATACCTGTAAGATATCGGTTCGTCAAGGGGTAGAGTATAGTATTTATTGTCGGCGATTGGGCCTTCCATATTAATAACATATTGCGATTGTCAAAGTGGAAAAAGTATTTGAATTGACATATTTTTTGCCTTTGGCTTATGTATAGTTAATAATATGCCATGTAAAATAAGTGATAATGCAATAAAAAACGAGAAACATGTTGACGGGCAAGGATTGATATGATACATATCACCCTTAAGCATATGAAGAAGAAAAAGAGAATGTATTGTTTTTGGTACTGAAATACATTTAGCAGGCTAAGGGAAAGGATTATTAATGGCAGAAGATAATGTAGTACAAGAGGGTGAAGTGACACAAAAAGCTGCTGACAGTCAACAGCAGGTAAAGATTACTTTGGACGACAAGGACGTAGAAGCAGCTTATTCTAATTTTTGCCGGGTGATGGGAACGCCGGAAGAAGTCGTGATCGATTTTGCGTTGAATCCCAATCCCTTCTCACGTCAGGATCAGACGATCAAAGTCGATCAACGTCTGGTATTAAACTATTACACGGCAAAACGTCTGTTTGCCGCCCTGCAGCAGACCATTATGCGTCATGAGCAGAATTTCGGTGTTATTGAACTGAATGTGCAAAGACGCCTGTCTCCGTCAGCCCAGGAACAGCAGCAAAAATAATTCCGGGACCGGACGCAACCGATAACCAGCAGTCATATACCCGGTTTATGCATTGTGATTGACGGCGCAGCCGGGTATCTTGTCTTTTTCAGATAGCGGTTTATCTGCATTTACTTTGCAAAAAAAGCCATATAAAGAGTTGACAGGATTCATGGACAGCGTTAATAATGCTGTTATTAAGGATGTGCGTCCAGTCTAAAGCAACGGAATTGTTTCTATCATCCGCAGGAAGTCCATTGGGTTAACTGGCAAACATAATATAAAGAGCGTCATAAACAGGGATGAACGGAGACTGGCGAGCACAAGGACGGTTACCAGTGCTGATATCAGTGAAAAATTTTGAGAGAGTGGGGGTTGACTCCGTTTCAGGGTGTCGGATGCATGGGGTATCCAATTTGTTGCGGGATAACTGTCTGGCGTTCAAGGCAGTTATATGTACGATTCGGCGTTTGCTAACAGGCTGATTGTTAAAAGGCTGCCGTGATGAGGGCTTTGTGGAAAAGAAAAAAAATTTCCAAAAATTTTGTAGAATTATTTAACATTATCCGTATAAATCGCAGAAAATGAGTATAGCTGTTTTTTATCAGGAAAATAATGTGTGTGTACCAAGATAAGCCGAACCGGTTGCTGTGGCGTTTTCTTAACCGGGCGGTTAATATAAAGCGGAACTAATGAAATACATTCTGGGGAATACGAAAAAATCGACTCAAGGAATAATACACGTTTTAGTGAATCAGCTTGCGTAACAAGCTGTCGCGAAAGGAGATCATAACTATGGCTAGAGTGCTCCGCAAATTAATGAAACAAGCACAAAAAGGCATGACAAACAAAACAATTCGCCGTATGGACCATATCAATAAGTACGGCTCACGCTTCAACGTAGAGGAGCTGGAAGA
>CAYZXY010000096.1:0-11036 GCA_964482555.1 uncultured Pirellulales bacterium | reverse complement strand
CGGTCTAGGCCAGTTTGTAGAGGGGCGGGCGGCCCATTTTCAGGTATTGCGCCGCTTCTTCGAGTGTGAGCCAGTTTATCATCGCTGCCTTTATCTTCTCCAATACCAACCAACTGAGGATAACAATAAGCAATCCCTGCCAACGAATCAAGCTCGTTTCCGGCTGGTCCTATTCCTCGACCCAATCGGGATTCGGAATTTGCCTGGTGATCTCCGGAAGAAGTTCGGGTAGGTCATTCTTGTTTCGGAGCGATGGAAGGCTCACCCAATCCTTGCATTGAGCGGGGACAACGGGCAGTTCCGGTTCCCGCCGGTTCTGCACTTCCAGCCATTCGTCCGGCTCGTGTTCCTCATCGCGCCCCCATGCCTGTGTGAAGCACCCCCGCTCATGCGGAACGCTCGAAACCCAAAGCACCCTCTCGTATTCGGCGATGTCGCGGATCAGCTTTGTGCGTAATGTCGCTAGCCTTAGCAAATATTCGACAAGACGAGTAACTTTCTGCGATTCGGGACTATGTGCTTGCTGGTTGTTCAAAACGTCGCGAGTGTCCATGCGTTTATCGGCCTTAAAAAGGTATTATATAGTTTTTATTGTTAATACAACAAAGCATATCAGTTCAATTTATACTTGACAACATTTTTCGAAGATTACCTATTCAATCCCAACTTGTCGACAGGTAACTATATAACACAATCTACAAATCCAAATATCGATTCCGTCCGGCTTGCCTCTTCCGCATCCTACGTCCTATAGCGTACTCATCGGATCCACCCAATTCACCGGATCGTTCCTACAGTAACCGTAAAGGTTCATCCCCTTGGCATCCTTGATCGTGGTGTTACCAGATGTATCATACTCATAACGCTTAACCACAGCCCCAGCAATGTCACTCAGGGCCGCCGAACGGCCCTGCCCATCGTCATGGCAATAATACCCCGTCTCGCCCTGCCCCTCAACATGCATCATGGCTATCCGCTCATCGAGCCCCGAAACCTAAAAGCAGACTCTTTCCGATTCAAATGCCCTGTTTTATCGGAACGTAATTATAGCCTGATAAAAAGCTTACGTCCGGCCCGGCCCGGAGCTTTCCCCCCTTGGGGTGCGCGTCCCATAATGCCGTGCTTCTAAAATTTTTACAGAATGGCTGACTTTATGGGTATAAAAATACTGTTTTTTTTAATATATACTTATAGACGCATGACAAAAACAATCTCTAACGCAAAGCCAGCTATGCTTAAGATAATAATTTTGGGCGCGATAGTCCTCTTTACCTAATCAAAATGGGGCCTTTGAGGGTCTGAATCGCTGCCCGGTTACATTTTTCTTCCAACTTAGAACCCTGAAATGACGTATAATCAGATAAAGTATCAATTGAAATTTTATTTTATGTTTCATAAGTGGCGTGCTGGAATTCGTTATTATTATAATTCTATTTTTTACAATATATTATGAGCATTCTGTCCCGCAAGACCGAAATGTATTATATACTCAGCAAACGTAATTATTTTCAGTTTACCTTCTGGCAATCTAAATTCTTTTGTACATATTGAGGTGAAATAATGAGATCTAAATCCGCTTTACAATTACTTTTATCCTGTCTCTTGGTAATGGTTTTCAGTCTATACGCGCAAGCGAAAGAACTGAATCTGAGTGTTATCAATACAACGTCCGCATCCCAGCAAATTGCCGATAACAGCGGGTGGGTGCCGGACACGAATGATACCTCCCAGTTTCTCAGTTCCTGCACCCTGGAGTATAATTTTCTTGACGACGAAGGCAATTCCAGAATTCTGCAACTGGTTATTGCGGCTACAGATTCAGGGGGCGCGGCCAAAATTCAGAATGTTTCCGGAGGCGACAACGGCCTGAATGTCTATGGCAATATAAACCGTCCCAATACGGGCGAAGTGTTTAATGTAACGGTCCATGTGTTTGACGGCGGCAATGATGTCACTTCGGATTACGGTATAACTATCCTTGATATTGAGAGTTACGTTAATCCCGACAGCAGCGGCACCCTGGGATGGGTGATTGAGAGCACGGAGTTTCAGTATGTCGATCAGGTAAAAACTCGAAGATTCTCCGATAATATCGTGAATGGTCCGCTGGCGATGTCTGGTAACGCCTTCGATATGACACCGAATACAATTGCCGGTCAGTCTGGCGATCTGATGCACTGGGACGGCATTAAACTTGACGTCAGCATCTTGCGTAACGAAGCTTCCATCCCCACTCCCGCGGACGGCCAAACAGAAGTGGCGACGGACTCCGATTTAGGCTGGAATCCCGGCATGAATGTTCAGGCCAGCAATGGGCATGATGTTTTTCTGGGAACGGATTTTAACGACGTACTGAATGCGACGGCAGCCTCGCATCCGAATGTGACATATGCCAATGTAAGCGATCCGACATTTGATCCGGGCATATTGGCGTTTGACACAACGTATTACTGGCGGGTGGATGAGATCAACGGCGCGACGACCTGGACGGGGGACGTCTGGGAGTTCGCTACGATCAGCGGCAAAGCCACCTCCCCTGCTCCGGCCGATGCCGCTTCCAATATCAGTAAAGGACTGATCGTGCTGCAATGGACGCCCAGCCCAACCGCGTTCAGTCAGGACGTTTTTTTCGGAGTTGATTATGATGAAGTGAACACTGCTGTCACGCCGGATGTCAGCGGCCTTAATGGTTCGACCGGCAACGCAGGCGTTCCGGCCGGCTTCCTCCCTTTGGAATACGGCAGAGACTATTTCTGGCGTGTCGATACCGATAACGGCGCTATGGGTGACGCTAAAGGCGAGATTTGGTCCTTTACGGTGGAATTTGATATTGATAATTCGTCCTTGTATGTTATCGATCCGGGGAACCGGCTGGTTGATAATTCGGGCGACCCTGCTGGACAGAATCCCTTCCGCCCCGGCACCTGGAATAACGACGGAAATCTGGATGGCTGGACCACAAACAACCTTACAGATATTGACGTCTCCGGCGGCTCGCTCACGGCAACCGGTTCAGCCAACTCGCCCTACATTCAATTAATGAATATGAGCAACGGCCCAGACCTGGATTTCGGGTATTTCGATTTCTTACAGTTCCGGATGAAACTGCCGGCCGGTTTTAATGATGATATCAAGTTTTACTTCGGCACATCAACCCAGAACGGCATCGATACCGGGGGCGACCGGACATTCAGTTTTCCCGCTGAGATCGTCCCCGACGACGGCGACTGGCATACCTACCGGATCGACCTGGGACTGGTCGTCTGGTGGCGCGATACGCTGGATGATATCCGGATATATCCTCTCGGTGATTCCGGCAACGCTCAGACCTTCTCGATTGATTATGTGGAATTTGGCGATCTGGAAGGGGATGTCCTGCTACTCAATACCAATCTGAATTTCACCAATGGTGAAACACTGGCCGATTGCGATTATCTGGCCTCCAAACATGGAGCGATCTGGTGGTCGCCATCGACAACCAATATGCCCAACGACACCGAAAAACGCAGAGCCCTGCGTATGATCGAAGAAAGCTACCAGGTTTTCTGTAAGATGCTCGGATATGTCGAACCGTTCACCAATACCAACGGTGGCGACGATACGCGCTATAAGACCAATCAGACCACATGGTACAACGGTTTCTGGATGGGTGCTAAAAGTGGTTTTGCCTACTTCAATGTTAATGCCGGCGGCCTGAAAGATGAAGGCTGGGGCAATCCTGTGCCGCACGAATTTGGACATGTGGTGCAGGGACATCAGCCCGGCAAACTGACCGGCGGTCATTGGGAATCGCATACGAATTTTATGCGGGAAGCGCGTAACAAGCATTTTCAGGCCCTGTTCGGGACCAGCTACTGGCCCGGCATTAACCTGCGTGCTTCGATGGAATTGCAAAACGTCCACCAGGACCACAAGCGCTTAATCTACCAGGATTACCGCATCCACCGCGCGATCCAGCATCATGCCGAAGAACTGGGGCTTTCGAAAACGCTGGTCAGTGAATTCTGGACTGAACCGCCGGAATTGTGGACTGTCTATGACAAAATGGCTCAGATGCTGCCGGCCGGCTACGACATCAAGGATGTGGTCGCCAGTTGCATGCGTCACTGGCCTCTGCTGGATATGAAGGACGACAGTGTCAACCTGCAAAACAGACACTGGTCCACCGCTGAAGAGAAATCCAACTGGTTCCATCGCGGCGGCTCGCATCTGATCCCCAGCCAGGACAAGGCTGGTTGGTTCCGGGTGCCCTTTGCCCGCGCCCCGGAGAAATTCGCCAACATGCATCATGAACTGACGCCCACCAGTGATACGGTCACGGTGGAATTTGCCGGTTTCGATGTACTTGGCGCTGACGAAGACTGGCGCTGGTCGCTGGCTGCGACGGATAATAATTACGAAAACCCGCGCTTCAGCGAGCTCTGGGGGCCGGGCGAACACAGCTTTACGCTGCTGCCCGGCGAAACCCGGCTGTTTCTCATCGTCGTGGCAACGCCGGCTGATACCTCGCTCGACCTGGATGGCTATCACAATATCGTACCGAAGGACAAAGATATCGACCGCCTGCGTTATCCCTACGAAGTGCGGCTGGTCAATGCTGTGCCGGCGCCTCGTCAGTATCAACGGGCCAAAGGTTCTGGCGGCCCGCATCCCAACGGCGGCGGCTGGGTCGATAACTCCGCTTCCGTGGATGCTTCGGCTTATGTCGGACCCAATGCCATGGTACTGGACAACGCCCAGGTCACCGGTAATGCCCGCATTGAAGACTACGCCGTCGTTATGGACAGTGCCAAGGTCCAGAACAATGCCGTCGTCAGCGGATTCGCACTGATCCGGAACAACGCTATTGTACGCGACAACGCGAAGGTACGCGACCGCGGCATGAACGATGACAAGAGCGGCGTCGTTATCGAAAATAACAGCGTCGTGGAAGAGTTTGCCGTGTTGGGTAAGAACATGAATATGAAAGATTATTCTATCGCCCGCGGTATTTGCCTGCCCTGGGAAAGCACTATTTCCGGCGATGCGATTCTGGATTACGACTATTCCTCGAACTGGAACTTTACGGATGGTGTGCAATTCGATCATATCCCCTGGGGCGGCTGGTATGAAACCTTCTTCGCTCAGACTCAGACCAAACCACGCGGGCTCGTTGCCTCCTATCGCATCGAAACCCCCAACGGCCAGATCGTCTGGGATGAATTCGGAGCCAAACACGCCATCGCCCGCGGCGGGGCTGAACGGGTGTACGACAACCAGCTCAACAGCGAGGTCCTGCGTCTGGACGGCGTGGATAATTATGTCGTACTCGATCGCAGTTTATGCGACTTCCTCGAAGGCAGTTTCAGCCTGTGGGTCAAACCCACGGACAATACCGATGTGCCGCTGCTGTTCATGGGCAGCTCCGCATCGAAATATCTCGAACTGGCCCTGGACCAGACGGGTCTGGCCCGCTTTACAATCTCCAACGGGACGACAACCGGCAATTTGTCCTCCTCGACGACTGTGCCCGGCGGCGTCTGGACGCACCTGGCCGTCACGCTGGATGGTAATGTCGGAGCCTTGTATGTCAACGGCGCCGTCGTCGCTCAGCAGGTGATTTCGCTGAAGCCGGATGAAGTTCTGGGAGCCAACGATTATTCTCAGCCCGAAGCGCTTTATATCGGCCGCAACTGGACGGGCGATCTCTTCTCCGGCGATATCGAGGATATCCGGTTCTACAATGTCGCTCTGCAGGACGATGAACTCCTTAACGAATACCTGCGAAGCGGGGATATACTGGGCGTCTTCTTCGCCGATCAGGAACAGGACTTTAATGGCTCCTCGACGACCTTCCAGTCCGGTGTGAAGGACGGCCTGGTCCGCACGCTTGACGCTGAGATTTATCCGGAAACTTCTGATAATGTCACCTATTACGAAGCGATTTTCGATTCCACCTGTGAAGCCAGTCAGGCCGGCAACAATATCGGCCAGGGCAGCGGTTTCGGTCTCGATAACGGCCAATTCAAAGTACGCCTGCCCTCCAATGGCTTCTGGAACACCGGTGTTAATGCTTCGCTGAATCAGTGGCAGCGCGTCACCCTCTCCTACGACGGCAGCACCGCCCGCTTCTATGTCAATGGCGTTCTGCGTGCCACAAAGAACTATAATACGAACGAAGCTTCATTACCCAACAAGAACTTCCGGATCGGCTTTGCCATGGATACGTCGGAAAACAAATACTACTTCGACGGCAAAATCCGTAACGTGTTTATTTACGGCCAACAGACCGAAATCGACGCCGCCCCGCCGACACCCGATCCGGCCCAGTGGCAGGTCGTGCCCCAGGCTCAGAGCGACTCGAGCATTACTATGACCGCCAAGCCCGGTGTTGACGCCGGCGGCTTCGTCCAGTACTACTTCGAGGAAACCAGCGGCAATCCCGGCGGCAGCGACAGTGGCTGGCAGTCGAGCCCGGTCTATGTCGATGAAAACCTGCTGCCCATGACCGAGTATCAATATGTTGTCCGGATGCGGGATAAACTCGGTAACATCACCGGCGATTCGCAGACAAGAACGGCCCTGACCGGGCCGGTCGTTGACATGAACGGCGACGGCATTGTCAATCTCGCCGATTTTAACCGGCTGGGTGGACAATGGCTGAACGGCAATTGTGCCCAGAACAACTGGTGCAACGGGACCGACCTCGACATGAAAGGCGTCATCGGCATTCCTGATCTGCTCCTCCTCAGCAATGACTGGATGCAGGAAATCGGCGGTTCGGCTATGAAGCTCAGTACGGGCGTTATCTCGATTTCATCCGGGATTAACTGGACTACCGTCACCCTGCCTTACACCTATGAGTCAATGGTGGTGATTGCCACACCCGCGTATGAGATAAATGCCGGCCCGGCGGTTTTACGAATACGCAATGCCGGGGGCAATTCCTTCGAGATTCGCGCTGATAAAGCCGTCTCCGGCGGGGATGTCGCGTTTGTCGAGGCTCATTACATGGTGGTCGAAGAAGGCGTGTATAATGTTGCTGAACACGGCGTTAAAATGGAAGCCGTGAAATATCTGTCAACGGTGACGGATGACAACGATTCCTGGATCGGTGAACCGCGCAGCTATGGCAATACCTATATCTCGCCCGTAGTGCTTGGCCAGGTCATGACCTTCAATGACAGTAATTTCTCTTACTTCTGGAACATGGGGCCCGATACCGAATCGCCCCCGACGCCAACCACTCTGGTAACCGGTAAAGCCGTCGGCGAAGACCCGATGACCACCCGCGCAAACGAAATGATCGGGTATATCGTCATCGAGGCCGGCAGCGGCCTGATCGGCAACACCAGCTACAGTTGTGCCGTCGGTTCGGACACCGTAATGGGTTTTGAAAACGAACCGCCCTATGCCTATGACCTTACGAGCATTTCCAATACCACGGCAGCTATTGCCACGCTCACGGCCAAAGACGGCACCGACGGCGGCTGGGCTGTTCTCTACGGTAACGACCCGCTATCCGATACACAACTGCAGCTTGTCATCGATGAAGATCAGGTTAACGACGATGAACGCGCCCATACCGAAGAACAGGTAGCTTATATCGTATTCGGTAATGAATAGAAAACCCTTAGATCAGATATTCGTAAAATATAGATATACTCGTTCCGATGGAAAATACCCGTTTTTCGGAACATAATTATCTGCGGATAAAAAGCTTACGCTCGGCCCTGCCGGGAATTCTCATACCCTTTGGGTATATAATGTTTTGCATGAAGTCAGCGGTTACCTGTAACAGGTTGCCGCTGATTTTTTTTGGGTTGATAGAGGGCCAGTACCTGGCCGATGAAAAAGATTTCATTACCATATAAAGATGATGAAGATATAAGAAAAAGGATAAAAGATATTCTGAATATCAATCATATTTTTTTGTACGCCTTTGGGCATTCCGCAGGCAATATTAAATAAGCTCCTGACTCTGGCTCCTTCAGAGGGGGGCGATTGCAGCCCAAAATGAATGTTTAGAGGTGCCCTTAAGTTGAGCTAATCAGCATTTCTTCTGCAGCCTTGCATCCCCTGGCGATTGAGAGTATGATATCGGGTTCGTTCTTTGGTGATGAATTTGAACCGAATTTATGAGTGTAAATTATGACAGAACAGCAGATTGGCGAGTATGAAGCGGCGCGGCGGGAGAAGCTGGAAAAATTACGGGAACTGGGCGTCGATCCCTATGGCGGACGGTATCCGGATGCGGAAACGCTGCAGGTGATCGCGGCGAAATTTGACCCGGAACGAGATGATATCGAGGTCCGAGGCACAGGGCGGATTATGCTGTATCGGGATATCGGCAAGCTGATTTTCATGACGATTCGCGACGGAACAGGGACGATCCAGGTTGGACTGAGCAAGAACCTGCTCGACGAAAAGGACTGGAAAGTGGCGAAACTGCTGGACCTGGGGGATATCGTGGGCGCGGCCGGCGTACTGGGCAAAACCAAAACCGGCGAGATAACGGTCTGGGCAAAAACGTTGACGATTCTGGCGAAGGCGACACTGCCGCCGCCGGAAAAATGGAGCGGATTAAAAGATGTCGAGATGCGGTACCGGCAGCGGTACGTTGATCTGTTCTCCAATCCGGAGGTGATGGAGACGTTTAAGGATCGTGTGGCGATTATCGCGGCGATTCGGAATTTCCTGACGGTGCGGAGTTTTCTGGAAGTGGAAACGCCGATGATGCATTCGATCGCCGGCGGCGCCGCCGCCCGGCCGTTCATTACCCATCATAATACGCTGGATATGGACCTGTATCTGCGGATTGCTCCGGAGTTGTTTCTCAAGCGGCTGCTGGTCGGTGGCATGGAACGGGTCTTCGAAATCAACCGCAATTTCCGCAACGAAGGCATCAGCACGCAGCATAACCCCGAATTCACGATGTGCGAACTGTATCAGGCGTATGCGGATTACAATGTCATGATGGATCTGATGGAAGAGATGGTCTGCATGCTGGTCGCGCAGCGGAGCGAAAATATGAAGCTGGAATTTGCCGGCAAAAGTATAGATTTTTCCCGGCCCTGGAAGCGAAAAACCTACCGGGATCTTTTCGAAGAGCATGTCGGCTGCCCGATGGATGATATGGCGGCGGTGCGGGCCAAAGCCAGAGAACTGGAGATAGCGGAAGCGAAGATGGAAGATACCGTCGTGGTTAACGAGGTGTTCGAGGAATATGTAGAGGATAAGCTGGTGAACCCGACGTTTGTGATCGATTATCCCGCAGCGCTGTGTCCGTTGACGCGGCAGAAGACGGATAATCCGGATGTTGCCGAACGATTTGAACTGTTTATTAATTCGATGGAGATCGCCAACGCCTATACCGAATTGAACGACCCGGCTATCCAGGAAGAAAACTTCCGCCAGCAGCTCAAAGGGCAGGAAGAAACGATGGCCACGATGGACGAAGATTTTGTCACCGCGTTGAAATACGGCATGCCGCCGGCGGGCGGATTGGGCTTCGGGATCGACCGGCTGGTGATGCTGCTGACCAACTCGCCGTCGATTCGCGATGTGATTCTGTTTCCGCTGATGCGACAGACCGATTAATTGTATGCGTATGTTTATAAATCGTTCCGACTGAAAATCCCCGCTTTGTCCAAACGTAACTATGTGCGGACAAAGCCTTTACGACTGGCCCTGGCGGGAGTTTTCATACCCTTTGGGTATATTTTGGCAATACATTACTCCTGATCCGGACAAACCGGAAAACCGAAACACAAAATTTGAAATCTCAACTGTTCTCTGGCGTAATCATGATTATATTTTGTCATAACCCCTTTTGCTTACTTGCTTTGCGACTCTGCACCTTGGCGAGAAACCCTGCACATACCACGCGGTTTCGTCCGATTCCCAACGATTCACCATCGAGCAGAAAGCTCCGGGCAAGGCCGCGATTAACCGCCTTCTATACTCGTTCCGATTGAAAATGCCCGTTTTTTAAAACGTAATTATCTGTGGATAAAAAGCTTACGCCCGGCCCTGCCGGGAGCTTTCTACCCAATTGGGTATATAAAAGTAGTTATGATTTAAGAAAATGAAAATACGCCCTCAAAAACCGTATAATAATACCGCATAAAATACAGACCGGAATGAATAAAACCATGACAGGTCTCGTCTGATATAGTAGTCCTTTACTGAGTATATTCTCGCGTAGAATCGCGTCGCTAATAACTGAAGGTATCACATTACAGAAGGAGACTCATTATGAAAACGGCTGCGTTGATAACGGTGACAATGCTGCTGCTGGTCGGCTCAGGCTGTGAAAATCCCGAGTTGCAGGAATGCCTCAAGGCACGGGAATCGCTGCAGGAAACAATCAAATCCCAGGAGCAGACGGTTGTCGATCAAAAAGAAACAATCCGGGATCTCGGTCAGGAAATGGCGGAAAAAAACAAGGAATTTGTGATAGAAAAACGCCGTTTATCGGCGATAGCCCTTAAATGGGAACAGCAGAGTAAAGGCCTTGAAGAAAAACTGCGGCAGGCAAATGAGCAATTGGCCGATCTGGAAAAGCAAATCGATACCCTCAAAAATCAGATCGTGACGATGCAAAAGAACGCTCAGGATGACCTGGAGAAAATGCAGGCGAAATTCCAGGCTGCCAGTGAAAACGTCATTAAATCGAAAAGCCAGAATCAGTCCCTCCAGGGAAAAATCGCGCAACTGCAAAAGCAAATCAAGGATGTGCAGGCAGAAAACGAACAGTTGAAGAAAGACAAAAAAGCCCTGGAAGATAAACTTAAAGAGACCGAAAACGCCGAAAATGAAAAAGTGTAATCACTGAAGTTTCGCATTTTTTGTGAGCTTTTTAGCGTTCCGCAGGGTCTTTTTGCTCGATGAGATTATTTATAGGGTGCCTCTAATAATGGCTTTTGCGGCGAAAGCGAAGTTTTTTTTCGTCTGACAAGAAATGCAAAACCGGGCCTATGGGTGACTAGTCACGGTTTTGCATGACGAAAGCCAGAAGGAAAAAAGATCGCTTGCAGCCCAAAATGAATTTTTAG
>CAYZXY010000095.1:0-11117 GCA_964482555.1 uncultured Pirellulales bacterium | reverse complement strand
TAACATAGTATAAGAAATTTTAGGAAATGTCCAATTCCGACTGAAGCAAGACACCATCATCCCTCAAAAAACCACCCATCATCACGACTTCGCCTGACATCATCCGCGATAATCCCTAACCTCTGCGCCATCTGTGTGCTATCTCTTCTCACGATGTCCCATTTACCACGCCCGCATTCTAACACCACCCCCGTATCCCGGCAAGACCGGTTTCCAAACCATTCTCCAAAACACCGAAAAAGATGCTTTGCAATTCCAACCCGTTTGTCGTAATATGCTTATAATTATTGTTGTTGAGTGATAAGCATGGAAGCTGATTAGAAAGTATCTGGTATGACCGATTCATCTGGACCGCGTGAACGGGGTTCTGCAATGATCCCAGATCTCCGAGAAAAACTCGAACATAATCTTAACCAGGTCAGAGAAAACATTGCCGAAGCCTCTCTCCGCCGTGGACGCAATACCTCCGACGTACACCTCGTCGCCGTCACCAAGTCGGTTGACGCTGTCGTTATCCGCGCCTTGCTGGAGCTGGGACACGCCGAAATGGGCGAATCCCGCGTGCAGGAACTGCTTCAACGCAGCGCCATGATTCGCGAATCGATCCAGCGGCGGATCGTACTGCCCGGATTCGCTCCTGAAAACAAACCTACCCGACCCATCTGGCACATGATAGGCCATTTACAACGTAATAAAGTGAAACAACTGCTCCCCATCGTTAAATACATCCATTCGGTCGATTCGCTGCGACTGGCCGAAGAAATCAATACCGCCGCCGCCCGACTCGGCATGAACGAAAAAGTCAACATCTTCCTGCAAGTCAACACCAGCAAAGAACCTCAAAAATACGGTATGGCCGTCGGCGCCGTTACTGCCATGGCCGAACAGGTCGTAACCCTGCCGAATGTCCAGGTTGTCGGCCTGATGACCATGGCGCCATTAACCCAGGATCCGGAAAACTGCAGGTTCTGTTTTGCCCGGCTCAAAGAGCTTTTCGAAGAACTCCGCGGCGAAAAAATCTGCGGGCCGGCCTTTCAGCATCTCTCCATGGGCATGAGCCAGGATTATGAAGTGGCTGTTGAGGAAGGGGCGACCATGGTCCGCGTCGGTTCCGCCTTGTTCGAAGGGATTTCCAGAGAGTGACACTCACACGGATGTGATTATATCACGCATAACCGCAGGCACTTACGGCATTACATCAGCGAATTCGTCCTCGAGCGAACGAATTGGTGTATCGATCCGATCGTCTCGTAAAATCCTTTTGCAACGTTTTCTCGCAATTCCTTCCATTTATCCATCGTCACGGACCCCGGCAGCTTGATATGCGGCGTAATATCCTGGAAAAACATCTTGCCGACATCGCTGGTAAATGTCTTTAAATGGCGGGCGATGTTGTCTTTTGCATGTTCGTAATCCCATCTCTGGTAGGCCCGACAGCGTTCTTTCGCCGCATGCCCCGTCACGCTGCTCAACAATCCAGCCGCCAGTCCCTCCGCACAGTCATCCACGATCCGGCTGATCCCTGGAATAATTCCGGGCAACCCTTTGGTGATATTTTCGATCATTTTACTGCCCAGATTCACAAAATTAACCGCCGCCACAACCCGGCAAGTATCAATGAGAATCTGAATCGTCTCTTTTGGGGCCGGCCGCGAATGATAGACTTCCGCGATCGTCTTGACCATTTCCAGATTTCGGAAAATCACCACCAGTAAATCAACCGACCGATACGGGGAAACCGTCACGGCGAACATGATATCGCGGACGGCATTGCGGATTTTCAATTCGGCATGCGTGTCCAGGCGTTTGATTAAGTGGTTAATGTTGTCATTTTCGACGAGTGTGATGGTGTTTTGCAGGGACTGAGCGGAGTGGTGGGCGAGAGCGGCTTCAAGTTGTTTAACTCCTTTATTGACAAGCATTTGTGAGTTTTCATCGGTCAGGCAGGCATTTAGTTCAAGGCGTTTGAGGTATTTGATGAGATAGCGGGCGTATTTTTTGGTTTTTTCGCGCGGGACCGGCGTCAGGGCCCGGGGCAGCCGATGAAATGCCGATGTAAAATACAGGGCCGCAAAGATTAAGAAAGCCGCCAGCCCTCCGAGAAAACAAAACCCAAGCCAGGGATGAATTTCATGCAGAGTCATAAAAGCTCGGATGAACTCCATAACGGCGAAAAAGCTCAGGGCAACGCCGATAATAAGCATGAGGCGGGTGATCAGGGTCCAAAACCTTTTAAGTTCTTTAAACATATATCTTTACTGTCGGTAAGGAGTGAAAATAATTTTATAAAATAAAGTGGCCGTTTTTTAAAAAAAACACCTGTAAAATGGTATAAAGTGATGCAAAAACGCATTAAAACACCCATTAATGGCATGGAAATTTTACCATCGTTTATCGGTTTTTGTCAATCTATCTTTCTTATATTGCCGAATTTATCATAGTTGCGACTGAGTTATTTAACCGCTGTCGTCTTGAATGGTAACAATTTCGGGAATTATATGGAAGAGTGAGCATGGAAACGATATTGATCATTGATGATTGCGGGCCATTTCGTGAAATGTTGCGCGATATATTGGCTGACGCGGGATTTATTGTTGTCGAGGCGGATAATGGTCTGGATGCGGTCGGGCTGTATCGAAAGAATGAAGCGTCGTTGGCAATTGTGGATTTGATTATACCGGAGAAGGAGGGTATTGAGACATTGTCGGAATTACGACAGGCTTTTCCTGATGCCAGGTTAATTGCGATTTCAGGTGGAGGCTGTCTCGGGGCTCAGGAGTTTCTCAATAAGGCGCGCGAAGCGGGTGTGTCGCATACGTTCAGCAAGCCGTTTGATTTGAATGAAATGGTCGGGACCGTCCGGAATTTGCTGGCGAAGAATCAAGTTTAAGATGGCTTTAAGGGTTGAAGCGTTAATTGCGTTAATGCGAAAAGAACTGCGAAGCTATACCGGGCAGTCGAGGCGGATGCATCAAAACCACCCAGGCGCAAATCCGATTGAGTGGTATAGACATCCATCCATATGTATACCCAAAGGGTATGAGAATTCCCGCCCAGGCCAGTAGTACAGGTTATACCCGCAAATAGTTACGTTCCGACAAAACGGGCCCGCCTGCCGGCGGACAGGTAATTTCAATCGGAACGAGTATAAAAAACGTTTGAAGAAAAGGGAAAACTCAAATGGAAGCAGTATATACCCCATTGGGTATATCAGCAAAAGGGAGAATATTTCATTTGCCTCATTATGCCAATTAAAATAAACTCTCTGGAGATTTTATACTCAAAAAGTATGAGGATGCCCGCCAGGGCCAAACGTAAACGCATAACCAGCATATGATTCCGTTTTGTCCAGGCGGACAGATTCGTGTGTGACGGGTATATGTCTTTGCGTTCAGGTAATTTTATAAGGATGTCTATGGTCAACCAAAGCACAAAATACACCGTACTTGTTCTTCGCGGGGGTCCCGGCCGAGAACGTCAGATCAGCCTGTCCAGCGGGTCGGCCGTCGCGGCAGCGCTGCTGGAAGCCGGTCATGTCGTCATAGAAGGGGACATCAGTCCGGATGATTTGTCGGTTCTGGATCAGGAATTTGATGTCGTCTTTTCCGTGCTGCACGGTACTTTCGGTGAGGATGGGCAACTTCAGGAAATCCTCGAAGCCCGCTCAATTCCCTTTGTCGGCAGCGGCTCCCGCGCCAGCCGCACCGCTATGAACAAACATCAGACCAAGCAAACCTGTGCCGCCGCCGGTATCAATACTGCTCCCGATCTGCTGATCACGGAATCGGACATCGCCACCGATGTTGCGTTTGAGACCTGTCTTAATGATATCGCTGCGCGGCTGGGCTTTCCCTGCGTCGTCAAACCCAACCAGCAGGGCAGCAGCGTCGGCGTTTCCATTGTTAACGATCCAAACGCATTGCCGGATGTTATTGGGAAATGTGTTGCTGAATTTGGCGAAACGCTGATCGAAAAATTCATCGCCGGCGGCGAATATACGGTTGGGATTATCGGCCGGCAGCCGCTGCCGGTATTGCAAATCAAGCCGGCGACGGGTTTTTATGACTTTAAGGCCAAGTATGAAGCCGGCGATACGAGCTATATATTTGAGCTGGATGTGCCGGAAGGTATCCTCAAGCAGATGCAGTCCGACGCATTAACGGCTTTTAATACATTGCATTGCAAAGACATATCGCGAATCGACTTTATGCTTACTCCCGAATGGCAGCATTTTCTGCTCGAAGTTAACACTCTGCCCGGCTTTACGGACCATTCTCTGGTACCGATGGCGGCGGGTCGAATTGGGCATACCATGCCCTCGCTTTGTGATGAAATTGTACAAATGGTGATGAATCCGCCGATATAAAGAGGGTGATTCTTGTGAATGTACTCGATATACCCAATTGGGTAGAAAGCTCCCGGCAGGGCCGGCGTAAGCTTTTTATCCGCAGATAATGACGTTCCGACAAAAGGGTTATTTTCAATCGGAACAAGTATGAAATGGCAGAAAATGGCAAAAAGTAAGGCAAAAGCAAAGAAAAAAGAGTCAAAATCGCTGCTCGATTTTTTCTCTAAATTAACAAAGAAATCTGAGGCTGAACCTCTCGACCTACTCAAGATATTGCATGTGTTCGGCATCGTCGTATTTCTGGGCGGTACGGTATTTGGGCTCAAGTACCTTGATACACATTACGTCAGGGAAGTGACGGAAAAACGGGATGTGAAACTGACGATGGAACTGGCGGGTATGCCCGAATGGGTTTCGAGTGAGTTGATCGAATATATATGCCTGAGCAGTGATGTCAGCGCTGATAATCAGTTATGGGAAGAGCACCTGGTCGAGACATGGCGGCGTAACATCATGCAGAATCCCTGGGTGAAAGATGTTTATCATATTCGCAAGCGGTATGATGGGCGAATTGTGATTCACGCGGAGATTCGCAAGCCGGTGGCCAGTATCACACAGGGAAAGATGCGGTATTTTCTGGATGAAGAGGGAGTGATACTGAATGATCAGCCTTTGAGAGGTTTACATGTGTTGGGCATCGAAGGAAATGTTCAGCGTTTTGGCGAGCCCGGCGAAACGGTGAAACTGGATGCCGTCAAGGCCGGATTAAAAAACATCGCGGTCATTCAGGAAATCGATAACAAGCTCAGCCGCAGCGACAGAGTCTGGGATGAATTAACGAGTATCGATGTCGGTAATTATGAAGGGCGGCTGCAACACAACAACCCGCATATCATTTTGAATACGCGTAAAGGAGTGGAAATATACTGGGGGGCAGCCGTAGGGCGTGAAGTGCCGTATTACGAGCAATCGGCTCAGGATAAATTGCGAACGCTTTACAGTTTGTATCAGCAGACGGGATTCAAGAAGGAGTTCAGTCCCTTCGATTTACGAATTCAGTAAATACGGGAATGGTCAGGGGGCGCGGTATATCAGGAGTGCTGGTAACGGGAATTATACCCCATTGGGTAGAACGTTCCGGGCAGGGCCAGTCGTAAGCTTTTTATCCACAGATAATTACGTTTTAAAAAACGGGCATTTTCAATCGGAACGAGTATACAAATGAATGGATTCTGAAAAATCCAACGGTTTAAAAGGCGATGTGCCCATCGTGCTGTCCAAATGGTACGATGTCTGCAAGTGGATATTGGCGAAGGTTGACAGTTTTCCGAAAAATCAGAGATTCATATTCGGCACGCGCCACACTTTTACTCTGGCGTTTACAATGGAGAATAAGGTTATTCTGCGATTTCCATGAGCGGTTACCGCATTTCTAGAAAATGCCTTTGCTGAAATCGTTGTTTCTTTTGTTTTCGATATTGTTTTGCCGGTATCTGATTTCAGTTATTTTTGTTTCGGGGGGCGAATGATGATATGATCCGTTCTCTTCATGCATGTATTCGGAGTAAATATCATCGTAATCATCATCCATATGCTGGGGGATGTAGCCAGGTTGTTTCGAACGTTCGAGTTCGTGTTGATATTCCTCGATGATTTCTTTCTGAATCATTTCCCGGCATTGGGAGTTTATGGGGTGAGCGATATCGGCGTGCATTTTCTGGTTTTTAATGGCATTTCTGGTGTTGTCGGAGGGGATGCGATTGCCGCATTCGTTACAGAATTTGGCGCGCAGATGATTTTTGGTGCCGCAAGAGCGGCAACGGTCCGTAATTTTTCTGGAGGGCATGGCGACAAAATAACCGTTGACGCCGTCGATGATTTTCAGGTCCCTGATGACGAAATCACTGTCAAAAGTTATGGAGCAAAAAGCCTTCAGCCTGTCATGGCGATTTTCAACGAGTTTGATTCTAATCTCAGAAATTTGCATGGTGTACCTCCAGAAAACTTTCTGAACGATCAAGAAAGCTCACGATTTCGCATTGGACGAAATCTTGCGTTTTCAATAGTTCCGACCATTCAATGATTGTTTGTTGCGATTCGTGGACCGCGAAAAGGGACGAACCGCTCCCCGACATAAATACGGGACTGATGCCCAAGTCTTCAATTTTTTCTTTTATATTACTTAGATTCTGGTGCAAATTCATGGTGACAGGTGTAAGCGAATTTATATTACTTCTGGTTAAATTATTCAGGTCTCCATTACCCAGGTGACAAAGAATCGTTTTCATCTGGTCAGCCAGCAGAGTTTCATCCGGCTGGTAGTGTTTGTAAACGCTGGCCGTGGAGACATGGATGTTGGGAATGATGAGGAGAATGTGTAAATCGCAGCGCTGAGGGATGGGCTGGACGATTTCCCCGCGTCCGGTGCATACCGCGACGGGTGTATGCAGGAAGAAGGCCACATCGGAGCCCAGTTCCGCCGCCAGTGCCTCGAGCTGGTGAACAGGCAGATTCAGTTTCCAAAGTTTGTTCAGACCCAGCAGGCAAAATGCGGCATCGCTGCTGGCCCCGCCCAGTCCGCCGCCGGCAGGGATGTTTTTATGCAGATGGATATGGATTGCCGGGGAAATATCGTTATCGGCGGCTATCAATTCTGCGGCGTTGTAAACCAGATTTTCCCGGGTTTCAGGGCAGTCCAGACCGGTGCAGGTGAGCTGGATTCCGGTCGTGTCGGTAGATTCGATTTTCATGTCATCGCACAGGCTGATGGCTGCCATGACGGTATGGATTTCGTGGAACTGGTCCGGGCGTTTACTGCCTACCCAGAGCGAAAGATTAATTTTTGCCGGTGGGTGCAGCACAACACAGGATTTGGTACCGGTCTTATGGGAGTGAAGCGCAGGATGTTCCACCGTTTAGTAACCTCGGGGGTAATCAACCATAAAGTATTATCATTTAATAACTTAGTATAAAAAGCACTCTGCAAATAACATCGGTTCGCAAATAAGTTAAACTTGACAAACCGACATCCAGCCTTTATTCTATCTCAAATTGTATAGTCATTTGCTATATTGTCAATAGCATTTTTCTGTTTGGGTTGGAATTAAGGGCAGATTAACTGTATTTAAGAACCCCCTGGAGGCGATGTCAGAAAGTCAATTATACCCCAAGGGTATGAGAATTCCCGCCAGGGCCAGCCGTAAAGGTTTTGCCCGCACATAAATAAGTTCCGACAAACCGGGTATTTTCAATCGGAACGTGTATAACAATATAATCTGTGAAATAAGGAGAGACATTAATGGAGCAGGAAAGTGTGGTCTCGCGTGAGCTCAAGCCGGTGGTTCACCCGTGGCATCTTCACCGTCGTTTGTACAACTGGGTATTACGCTGGGCCGAGACGCCTTACGGCGCGTGGGCGCTGTTTGTATTGTCGTTTGCGGAGTCGAGTTTCTTTCCGGTGCCGCCGGATGTGCTGCTGGCGCCGCTGTCGCTGGGTAACCGCAAAAAGTGGTATCTCTTTGCGCTTAACTGCTCTGTTGCCAGTGTGACAGGGGCGATGCTGGGGTTCGTGATCGGTATGTTTCTCTGGGCGGGCATCGGTGATTTTTTCCATAACCGGATTCCCGGTTTCAGTCGGGATCAGATTGTATTGACCGAAGGCGGGGATTATCTCGGGCTGGTCGATGCCCGGGAGGATATCCGTATAACGCAAATCTTTCCACTGAAAACGGAGCTGGTCTATCCGGTTCATTTCAAGACGGTTAACGGCGAAAAGATGATGCTTACGGAAGAGCAGTTGGCGCATTGCGAATATCACACTTTTTCGGTGATTTCCGCGCTTTATAACCAGTATGACTGGCAGGCGGTGGGGATAGCGGGTTTTACGCCGCTGCCGTTCAAGGTGTTTACGATTACGGCGGGGATTGCGGAGATCAATTTTTTCATATTCTGTCTGGCGGCGGCATTGAGCCGGTCGCTGCGATTTTTTCTGGTGGCGGGTCTTTTCGGGATTTTTGGTGAAAAGATTAAACCGTTTATTGACAAATATTTCAACCTGATATGCCTGGCGGTGGTGATTCTGGGCATTGGCGGTTTTCTGGTGTTAAAGCTGCTGCATTGATGGGTTAAAATACGTGTAACATATTACGTTTTCTGGCGACTGCATTAACTAGTGTGGCATAAATTTACGAAAGTCACTCGTATTTTACAGGAGCAAATGGAATGAAAGCGGTCAAAAGTTATAATTGTGTTGGTTGGTGGTGGGTTGTTGTCTTATCTGTAATGGTTTCTTCGATCTTTGCCGAAACGGAAAGCGGTGAAAGTATTGATGGTCTGACCAGGAAGCTGCCGGACCGGACCATTGGTTTTATGGCGTGCAGCGGGACGGAGGCGATCGAGCCGGCCTTCAAAAAAAGCTCAATGGGGCAACTCTGGTACGACCCGGGCGTGCAGAGTTTTTGTCAACAGGTGTGGGAAGCTTTTAAGTTTATGATCATGAAGGAAATGAATGAAAAGGAAAAAGGCCAGTTTCATAAAGCCATGAGGCTCACCCGGATCGGATTAAGTAACCCTTTTGTCATCGGTTTCGCGAGTCTAGAAACGCCGACGGATGATGTGCCGGGATACGGTTATCTGATTATTGATGCCGGGGCGAACAAGGCCGAAGTGGCCGGAGTGGTCGCGGAGCTGGAGGTGATGGCGCTGGAAGGGGATATCGTTGAAACGCAAATCGGGGCCTACGCCATGCACAAGCCGGTTGATGATAAAGGTGTTCCAGTTTATTGGGGCTGGGTTGGCAAACACTTTGTCCTGGCGATCAATGATGCCGAAGGGCGGTCAGTCAAGAATGTCGCTGCGGAGAGGCAGGGTAAGGTTGCTTCTTATGTGTTTGAGAAGGTCCACCGTTTCGGTGGCGTTGATGATTTATTCGCGCTGCATGTCGATTTGGAGGAGGCGTCGAATATTTTTAAGGCGATGTTGATTATGAAGGGGGATCAGAATGATCTGAAAACTTTTGATGTTATGGTTGGAAAACTGGGATTAAGCTCGGTCAAGACGTTCGTTAATCTTACGGGATTTTCCGGGAAGAATTTGGTAAATGACATCATGATCGAGGGGCTGGGGCAACCGGCGAGGGGATTGCCGGCCCAGTTTGAGTCTGTTGATCGAGCGATGCTGGACTATGCGGATGCCCGGGCGATGACGGTCGGATTGGTGAATATTGAGGTGGCGGGCCTATACGATGTGGTTATGGATGCGATCGAAGGCGTGGTTGAAGAAGATGAATATGCGGGCGTTGTCCAGAGGATTGCCCGCGTGGAAAAACAGTTGGGATTCCGTATTCGTGAGGGACTGCTGGATTCGCTGGCGGGGCCGATGATGGGGTATGCCTTGCCGGGGGGCGCAGCGATGGAAGCGCCGATGGGCGGTTTTGTTTTTATTGTGGAACTGGATGATCCGACGCCGTTTGAACAGTGCATGGTCAGTTTAAGTCGGTTCGCTTCGCAGATGAGTGAAGGGATGGTCATCGCGGGCGAACAGCAACAAGAGCAGCAGACGATCCATACCCTGACGATAGCGCCGCTGGCGATGATGCAGATTATGCCGTCGTGGACGATTTTGGATAAGAAAATGATTCTGGCGTCGAATATGCCTCTGTGCCAGAATGTCATTAATAATATGACGGGTAAAAACGAGGCGTATAAATCGATTAAAAGCGATCCGACCTTTCGGGAGGCGACGGCAAATATGCCCGATGGAATCATCAGTCTGATGTATATGAATTCGCAGCAGACATACCGACATGGTCTGCTGCAGGCCCAGCAGTTCTGGCCGTTGATGAGTATGGGGCTGGCGCAGGAAGGCATCATGCTGCCGGCGGTTCTGCCGAATCCGTCTGAGGTGATTAATCAGATGGAACCACTGGTCGAATATACCTGGTTTGAAAATGGTTCCCTGTATTCGCATTGCCAGGGGCCGTTTCTGGGCGAGGGGAACAGTTCCGTCTGGGTTGGCGCGATGGGGGTGAGCATTCTCATGCCGGCACTGGGACGGGCAAGGGAGCTGGCCAAGCGAATTCAATGTGGGGCGAATTTGAAAGGTATCGGAAGTAGCATAGCGATTTACCAGAACGAAAATAAGAAAAAATGTCCGCCGAGTTTGGAGGAACTGGTTAAAGCCGTTGAACTTCATCCCATGATGCTGATTTGCCCCAGCAGTAAAGATGAGGAAGGTGGATGCAGTTATATTTATCGCGGCAGCGACCTGACGAGTGAGGCGGGGGCTCAGATGATCCTGGCATACGATAAATATGAGAACCATGATGGTGAAGTGCGAAACGTCCTTTTTGGCGATATGCACGTTGACAAGCTGGAAGAGGATGAATTTCTCAAGGCTATCGAAAAGGATAACGAACTCCGCCGGAAGATGGGATTGCCGGAGAAGCCTGTCAAAACCGAACCGGAGGATGATTAAAGCGAAGAGCCAATGAATCAGGAAACGCCGGTGAGTACGTTTTGATGGGACATGAGGTATTCAGGCATTTATACTGTATTTGTGTGTTACCGTTTGCGGTCTTACTGAAGCATGAATAAAGAGTGGCTTTACGGCTCATATTTTTCAGCCCCGATATATATCGGGATTTTCGGTATGGGCAAGTGGGAAATTTTGCTCATCCAGTGGAGAAAATTTATAATACAGACAGGATGTCTGTGTTACAAACATGCATAAGCACGCCTGGGCTTTGCTCCGGCTCGCGCGGGGAGTAAAA
>CAYZXY010000094.1:8319-11210 GCA_964482555.1 uncultured Pirellulales bacterium | reverse complement strand
ATTATTCCGGCCCCGGCAGCGTTGGCGCTGGGCTGGATTGGTGTGGGGGCGGTTGGTGTACTGCGTCGTCGGCGGGCGTTGTAAAGAAAATAATCTGCCGATTTTACATCGGAAGCTAGAAAGAATCATGGACAAGATGTCCATGGTACAAGATAAAAAACAAGGGCAGGATGCCCATGTCACATTAGAAATGTTATGGTAAAAAGAAAGGCGTTTATCCGGATGGGACAAACACCTTTTTTCATGGTTGGGATTGGAATCAGGAATTATGCGTGTTTCACGCGTTTGCGCAAACGCCAGCCGGTCAGTAAGATGAACAGGACTGCGTAGGGCATCAGGAACTCGAGGGCATTATCGGATTTGATGCCGTAGCGATTCATGGAGCAGCCGCCGGAAGTGGTCGGGCTCATAGCATTATCCGCCGTCGATTGTTCGGCTACCACATACGTTGAGAAGTGGGTGGTGGAGAATTGGATGGCGTTGATGCCGTTGATGGTGACCTGTTCGATGTTGGATATGCCGGACTGGCTGTACTGGCCGGTTTGGGGATTGTACCAGTACACCGACGCATCATTGCTGGCTTGCCCGGTGGAGTATGGAATCGTAATAATGATCGGGCTGGTGAATTCCATATACGAACTCGGGCCGAATTCATACTGCGTCAGCAGCGCCGTGCTGTCGAACCCATTGACTTCGGGAGCATTGGCAATTTTCGAAATGGTCACGGTGTAATTATCGTTCATGGCGCCGGCGGGTATGACGACGGCGATGTCATCGAGGCTGTCAATCTCATCCGGCAGGGTGCCGACGACTGTCTCTTCATTGGTGTTGATAGTTCGTGCCGCGACCTGCTCAGCGTCAATCTTCATGGTTGTCGCGCAGATGACATTTCGTGTATCCGGCATGTTTTCCACCCAGGCGATATAGGGATCATTAAAGCGGTTCAGGGCCATGGCCGGGCTGAACTGATCGCGTTCGGTATTGCCGGCGCTGCTGTTGACCAGAACGTTGGTGCCGAAGGGGTCGGTGTTCGATTTTTCTGCGAAATAAATGTCTCTGTCATTGGAGACCGGCACGGAGAATAGGCTGTTGCTGTTAACAGGTTCGGCGATGATGTTGCGGCCGTCTTCCCAGCAGACGAACAGTTTGAGTCTGTCTTCGGTTGAGCCGCGGGCGATAATCGCCGGATTCCATTGATCGGACTCACTGGTATCATCGATGATATTCACACCGTCGAGAGGTAAGGCCGGCAGGCCGCCGGCTGTCGCAGCATAGAAAATATCCATATTGCCGTTGCGGTCGTCTTCCCAGACCAGATGCAGAACATTGCCTTGTTCCTCGACCGCTGCAGCAGGGGAGGACTGGTTCGCATCGCCGGTGACGACTGGCAGGACGGCCCATTGGCCACCGTTAGAAGATATGCCGTAAATGTTTTTGTTGCCGGGATTGCGTTCATCGGTCCAGAATACGTACAGGCTGTTGGCCGCATCGACCGTTGCGGCGATATCATACTGATCGCCATCGTGATGCACGATATGGCCAACTGAACTGGTGGTGAATTTATCCCCTGATACTGCCATAAACACATCGAGATGGCCATGCCGGTTGTCTTCCCAGAGGACGTAAACGTTCGGTGTATCATTATGATCGGCAACAATAACCGGATTGGTCTGATGCATGATTGATTCGGTTATTTTCACCGGTGTCGTCCAGATCTGGCCGTCCTGGCTTGTGGTGAGGTAGATGTCCCAGTTGCCGTTGCGTTTATCCTGCCAGGCCAGATAAATCGTACCGTTATCATCGACCGTTACGTAAGGGGCGGCCTGGTCGGCAGTGGTTTCGGATACCGTAATAGGTGTACCAAAAATGGGCTCCTTGCCGATCCGGCGGGCAACCTGGATGGTACGATCGCCGGTTGTGCCGTTTTCCCAGGCGACAAGCACCAGTTCATCCTCACCAAGCATTTTGGAGACGGTGACGGGATTGCCGCGTTCGAGGTTATCATTGGGATTGCCGGTGACGGTTTTTCTGCCGCCAAAAGTTCTCATTTGAGTTTTGAAGTGGTATTCCTGCGTTGGCATCGTGTTGCCGACGATGTCGCGGGCCTCAACCGTTACCACAATTTTCTCATCATAATCGAACATGTGCGTAGGTTGGTGGGTGAACTTGAATCCGGCGCCAAATTCTCTGCAGCTGCTCCAGCCGCTCTGGCTGAGCTGGAACGACATCTGCTCAGGCGCCGCTGCGGTATTGGCATTGTAGATATATCGATTGTTTACCTGGATACTGACAGAGTTGGGATCGATACTCGATTCGGCATCGCTGAGCATCAGGGAAATAATCGTATTTAAAGGAATCTGTATCGCACCGGCCATCGGGTAACGGTTGTTAATATAGGGAGGATTATTGTCGTTGATATTTATGTTTGATTCCTTGAAGCTAGCGGATATCTGATGGTTGTCAGCGATGTCTTCGAAGGTATAACGGTTTACATTCCCGACGCTGACGCCGTCGATCAGGATATCTTCAATGATATATCCTGAATCGGCATAGATGGTAAAGGTTTGGGAATTGCCTTCGGTAACGCTTATTTCACCTTTGGGCACGATCCGTCCGCCTTCACCGGCGCCGGCGGTAATCGTAAATGTGCTGAGGGGCCGTTCATTGATGGTGACGGTCAGGGAATCAGTATCAGTCGCGCCATCATCATCGGTTACAGTCAGTATGATAGTGTGGTCACCAACAGATAACGTAACCGTCGGATTGACGCCGACAGCGATGGTGTCGCCGTCTTCAGTCCAGATGTATGACTGGATAGAGCCGTCAGGATCATTGGAAGCGGAAGCGTCCATTGTGATGTTTTCATTGCCGTTGCCGTCGTTATCGGTCAG
>CAYZXY010000094.1:0-8219 GCA_964482555.1 uncultured Pirellulales bacterium | reverse complement strand
GGTCGCTGGAGGCCGTGCCGTTGAGGATAATATTTTCCGAGCCGTTGCCGTCGTTGTCGGTGCGGGTCTGGTCCGGGCCGGCATTCGCCTGGGGGGTCTGGTTGGTTGGTTCATTGATGGTAATCTGGACAGTGTCTGTAGCGGTCGTGCCATTGTTGTCGGTGATGGTCAGGGTAATGGTGTGCTGGCCGACTGGCAGCGATACGGTTGCTGTGGCGCCAGTAGCGATCTGGGTGCCGTTTCTTTTCCAGTTGTATGACTGTATGGAGCCGTCCGGGTCACTGGAAGCGGAACCATTGAGAGTGACGGATTCGGAACCGTTGCCGTCGTTATCGGTCAGCGTCTGGTTCGCTCCGGCATGGGCAACCGGTGGGTCATTGGGTTGCGAATTAATGGTAATCGTAACGGTGTCGGTGTCAGTCAGGCCGCCTTCATCGACGACGCTCAAAGTGATGGTATGTACGCCGACATCGAGGCTGACGTTGGCCGTGGCGCCCTGGGCGAACTGCTGATTGTTTTTCAGCCAGATATAGGATTGAATGGTGCCGTCCGGGTCGCTGGAGGCCGTGCCGTTGAGGATAATATTTTCCGAGCCGTTGCCGTCGTTGTCGGTGCGGGTCTGGTCCGGGCCGGCATGGGCGGTGGGGCTCTGATTTTCATTGATGGTTATGGTTACGGTGTCCGAACTGGTCAGACCGCCGGTATCGGTGACTTTCAGCGTTATGGTATGCGTGTTGCGATTCAGGGTCACGGTCGGATTAACGCCATCGGCGATTTTACTGCCGCCTTTGTACCATTCATAGCTGACGATGTTGTTTTCGGGGTCCGTGGAAGCCGAGCCGTTGAGGGTGACGGATTCGGAACCGTTGCGGTCGGTATCAACAAGCGTCTGGTTCGCTCCGGCATTGGCCGACGGGGCCTGGTTGGCGGGTTGGTTGATGGTGACCGAGAGCGTGTCGGTGTCCGTGCCGCCGTCGCTGTCGGTGACGATTAACGTGAGGGTGTGGGAGCCGACCGGCAGGGTGACGGTGGTTGTCGCCGAGGAGGCCGTTTTCAGCGTGGTTCCGCCTTCTTTCCATGTGTAGGTGGCGATAGAGCCGTCCGGATCGCTGGAGCCCCCGGCGTCCAGCGCTATGGTTTCGGTGCCGTTCCAGTCGGTGTCGGTGACGGTCTGGTTCGCTCCGGCATTGGCGGTCGGGAGTAGATTGACGTTGTTGACCCGGATAGTTACGGTTTTGTTGACAGTGTTGACGCCGTCCGTTACGGATACGACGAGAATATGGTCGCCGCTGTCGTTGTAGTCGGTTGTCTTCGGCAGGGTGGTCGTCCAGTTGGAGTAGTTGTAGGAGAGCGGCCGGCCTTCCGGATCGGTCGCCAGATTAACCTGGGCAGCAGTAACAGATTGCCCTTCGTCGATGGTGATCAGATCGGGGATGCTTGAGAGGTCCGGGGGCAGATTATCCTGGACGATGATGATGATGGACTGTTGTGATTGAGCGCCGTGCTCATCGGTGGCGATGAAGGTGACGGTGTGCGTGCCGACCTGGCCGGGGGCGGGCGTCCAGGCGAAGGGGCTGTTGAGCGTGGCCGCTTCAGGGATGATCGAGTGGTTTAAATCGACGTAGTCGTTATCGGGATCGCTGTAATTTACGGTGAACTCAATGGGCTCGCCGGCCACAACCGTGCGATTACCGGGATTGGTAATGACCGGCAGGCGGTTGACGGTGATGGTGATGTCTTTGGTGACCGTGGCCGTGCCGTCGGAGACGGCGACGTGGAGCGTGTGGGTGCCGTCCACGCCGTAGGCGGCCGTTTTGGGCAATGCGGTGGTCCAGCCCGAGTAGGCATAGCTCAGGTTGTCGCCGTCAGGGTCGGCGGCGCGTTCGACGGCGGCGCGTGTGAGCGATTCGTCTTCGTTGAGAGGGATACTGGCAGGGATGTTACTGGTATTCGGCGGACTGTTGGCAGGGGGTGCGGTGGTGAAGGTGTAGTCCTGGCTGACCGCTTCATTGCCGGCGGCGTCCGTGCAGCGGAGCCGGTAGTGATAGGTCGTGCCCGGCTGCAGGCTGGTCAGGGTTACTTCATGTTCGGTGCCGATCGCATCGCGGGTGGTATCGACCTGCGTACCATAACCGGTCGTTGTGCCATATTCTACGATGCCCGGTCCCGGTTCGGTCGAATGGAACTGGATCGTCACACTGGAACTGCTCTCGGAATCCAGTTGGACGGGCTTGTCATTATTTTCCCGATAGAATTCAAATTCCGGCGCGGTGAAATCAGTTTGGGGTGACTCAGGTAAAATATTATTCTGATAAATATTTTGAATTTCTTCAAGCGATAATGCTCTGCGAAATACAGCGACTTCATCTATCAAACCATCAAAAAATAAACTGTAAGATTTGCCAATATCTATTCCATTATCTGTCGGGCCAAAAGAACCAGAATAACCATTTGACTGGATTAGTGTGTTGTCAATGAATAATCGCGATAGGCCATTTCCATAAACAAAACAATAGTGATGCCAATTTGTATTTCGGTATATAGAATGATTTATACTGATTCCATTACCAACTATATTGGTAGTTGAAAGTTGTGAACCGAAATTTCCTACATTAATCAAAGCTCCGCTAGAACGGTCAGTATTTCTCTTGGCCCAGAAACTAACAGTTAATTCTGATATATTTGATAAAGTTGGTTGATATGGTGCTTTAACTGATGATTCATCAGTACAATCTATTGCCGTTCCTTGATAACCTGGAGCGTAATTTTCTTCTCCTACCCATTCGGTGAGAAAATTCTTAGGTGACAAATCTGTGATTTCATTGTTATCGAAGTTTGTGAGAAATATTAAATCTGTCATCGGGGTGGTAGCTTGTATTTTTAGTGATTTATCAGACTCTAATCCAGCATTATTTACGGCGCTGACCTGATAGATGTAGTTTGTAGTTGAAGTTAATGAGATGTCAGAATGCGTGGATTGTTCTGAAGTGGCAATAAGTTGATTATTTCTATAAATGAGGTAATGCATTACTCCTGTTTCAAGGTCAATAGACGGTTCCCAGGTTAAGTCAATTTGATTTTCATTAATAATAATAGCTTTAAGTTTTTTTACCTTAGAAGGAGGTGAAATATCTTCACTACTAATAGCCGTATTGATTGATAATTCCACTGCTGATGTTGATTGAATGCCTACATCATCGATGGAATATACTTTATAAGTATAAAGTGTTTGTGGGGTTAGATTATTATCTGTATATTCGAGTTGAGCAATATCTCCGGGAATCATTTCACCATTCCGGAAGAGTCTATAGGCAGAAGCGGTATCGCCATCTTCTGCAGATGCGGGTATATTCCAGGCTAATCTGATGGATGTATCAGTTTGTTGAACCGGCAGAATCTTGGACGGAGGGTTGGGAGGGAGAATATCATATCCACCATTTGGAGATTGTCGATTTGGTGGTGGTTGATCAGCGACACCCGTTCCAACAGCAGGCCAAACCGGATCCTTGTCATTAATGCCATCCCCACGATAAGCAACCCACATTCTTCCAAAAAAAGTGGTTTCTTCATCCAATCCTTTTACGGCCACATAGCGGTCTGTATAGTCAAACACGGCATCGTGATTCCAGAGGTCTTTTAACTCCATCATATGGGCTGCCAGTATATAACCCATCAAAGGAATGCCGACTATTCCGCGATAGTCAGTATTAGTCATGAATGTGCTTCTGTGCGGATAGCGCATATGATTAATTCCCCAATCGGGCATACCAATATGATGGCCGACGTAATCACCCATATCCCATCTTTTAATACCAGTACCATGTCCATAAAAGCTAAATCCATTTTCAGTATTTAATTCGTAAGGTACCTCATACACATCTGATGCTTTCACGTAAAAAATCTGATCTTCCTCATTAAAATGTATATAATCATCTGGATGAGGCGAGCTGGATTCTTTGTAAACACCAGATTTTTCCGCAATAGCTAATATATCTGTATTATTAAATACCGCACCCGCGAAAATTATCGGAAATTTACGTCCTGATTGAATACCCCCGCCTTCGGACCAGTTATGTATACCTCCATTAGCAACGACTCCAAAAGTGTCAATACCAACCTGGCAAAATCGAATCATCAGCCTTTCTTTCTTTGAATTGTTGAGATCTATGATCTGCTCAGAGGTGAGACCTTGTTTTTCATCCGTTGTAAGAACATCCATATTCAGTAACAATCCGATCTGTCCAATCTGCTTCATTATCTCCCGGCCGTAGTATTCGGAATTCTCAGAAGCCCGAAGTTGTTGACCGATTCCTTCCGGTCCATGATCAAGCCAGGGTCTTTCGACCATTCTTTCTGCTGAATCTTCTTGAGCATCCCCTGTTTGCTGGAATAATCGGGGGGTTCCCTCAACAGGCGCCACACATTTCAGGCGACTGAAATCCAGATCATTTTTATTCAAGTCTAATGACTTGGCATTACCACAATAGGCCGGCCTGAATGTCCCATATGGCGCTGCAATCGGCAATACGGTAAGGATGGCTGCCGTAGTAGCCAAACCACGCTGAAAGTTATTGTAAACTTTGGATTCAACCGAAATAAGTGATGAATGAACAGGTATAGTTGAAGGGTGTTCAATACTGGCGGGAATAAATGAACCATCAACTTCAACAAGAGCTGCATTGTAAGAATCGTCATAAAGGTACTGAAAATGTTGATGATTGCTGTATCCTATCTGGGTACCTGTAGCGATTGGATTGATCATTGAGCCGTTGATTATAGTTCCTTCCGGCCAGGGTGTTCCTAGCGGATCTAAATCACCTTCCGCTGTAACTCGGCAAGATGGATGGAATTTTACAATATTTACCGGCCCCACGACCCACATATCATGATTGGCGAACTGGCCGATGCGGTAATCGGTGTCGAAGGTCCAGGTGATGCCGAACTGGCTGACTTTACTGGCGTAATATTCCCGGTCCGGCCAGTCGACTTTGGTAATGTCTCTTTCCGGGTTTGCGGCGATGACCGCTTCATGGTCGATATAAAAATCCATGCTGCGGATATAAATCGTATCGCCGACGGAGGAATTTGCTTCCATGGCGGCAATGGTATTGAAAGGCTGGGTGTCGGTGCCGATGCCGCCGTCATCGGCGCTGGGATCAAGATAAAACGTGGCGGCGCTGAGCGGGAGTGAAAACGACAGCAGCAGCACGGCTACCGTCAGCCAGAGCGGCAGGCGGAATGTTTTGATTCGGGCTTGGGGGCCGATGTTCATAATCAGTGTCCTTGTCAATAAAGGGATTCTGGTTATTTACTATTATATACCATCCCAAGTTTACAATTCCGCGGAAAATCTGGCAAACCGGGCAGGAAGTTTTAATCAGGAAAGACAGGCAATATGATTTAAACTGTAACAGATGGAATGGTTACAACAAATTTGCTAACCGCGAATATACGCAAAAAAGTAACGAGTAACGAGTGACGAGCAATGAGTTAAAGAAAAATTTTAAATCATTATATCTCAGACAATTACAATACAATGGGTTTACTGATTTTATTTGTGTTAACTTTGCGTCTTAGCGTCCTTGCGTTTAAATACCTTTTAGATAAGGGTTTATGGGCTGTTGGCCCCTGGCCGGGCCGGGTCGGCGGTTTATGGGACGCCGGCGGGGAATGCCGGGCGGTTTCCGGCATAAACCCGGCTTTGCGGGCCGTCTGGGAAATAAGCGGTTAAGTTGCCGCCGCCGTCATTCGATAATTAATCCAGAAATAACTTGAAAATCCGTCTGACCGCTGTATATATGACAGGCGGCAGGTTTTTTACCCAACTGGGTAGATAGCTCCTGGCAGGGCCACGCTTAACCGTTTTCTGCATAAGTAGTTATGGTTGGAGAAAACGGGAAAGTTCAATTGGAAACAATAATCGTAAAATGCGTAGGGAAATGGCTGAAGCCAGGGTGGCAGTGCCGCCCACGGGGACGGAGTCTGACCGGAGATGGGATGTACTGGTTCTGAATATTTGCCATCTTTGAGTTGAGATTTAATAACAAGAAGAATTTGTTTATTGGATACTGAAAAGTTATTTAATATTGAACGATTGCGGGTATTGGCTGCAATAGGCATTGTCTGGTTCCATACGGGGCAATTGCCCGGTCGTTCCATTGGCTATGCCGGTTTGCCTATATTTATCTTGATTTTTTTTATGCTGATCGGAATGAAGGGCTATGAAGCGACCGGTACGTTTTTTAACAAAAAATTCAGGCGGTTAATCATTCCCTGGCTGATCTGGTCAGCGATATATCTGGTTTATCAGATTGGCAAATTTCTCATTAAGAAAGAATCGGTTTTGGAGCCTTACATGCTGATTACCGGTCCTGCTCTTCATCTATGGTATCTGCCCTATGCGTTTGGATTGGCAATGGTATCGAACCAGTTACAAAAGACAGTATCTTTTGATTCGCGTAAATTTATGCTGTTGAGTGGTATAGCGGTTACTTTTATTCTGTGTCTCGTTGTATCTGTTTTGTGTAATGAGTACTCATTCAGGCCGCCTTTATCCCAGTGGCTGTATGGCTTGACGGCATGTCCGGCGGGATGGACCATCGGGCGGATATTAAGTTCCAATGATTCCCAGAAATCAAAATTACTGGTTTTTTTCTTTTGCCTGACACTTTCGGCGGGTTGTCTGATTTTGACCTTTCTGGGATATGATTTTCTCGGCGTATCATATATCGTGGGTTTTTTTCTGTTCGGTCTGGCGATAGTGCTGCCCAACTGGAAGAAAGGAGATGTCTTAGTGCGCTGGGCGCCTTTGACGTTTGGGATTTATCTGATTCATCCCCTGATAAATGGGGCGTTATCGCTTGTTTTACCTCAATTGGTCACCAATGGTTTTCTTGAAGTGATTTTGATTGTGATTTTATCAGCTTTGGCGACCTGGCTGTATATGCGATATACCAATCACAAGAAAGTATACTGTAAGATTTCGGGAAAATATATGAGTTCGCAAAATGTTGATATATGTTGAATGTGTGACAGGGCAAGCTTACATCGCGGCATGGCAGACATGCAATAACACATATTAAACCGACAAAATGTCGGTGCCGGCTTACAAAATGCCGATGAATGTTTACAGAACGGCATTGCAGGCTTCAGGCAGGTTGCTGCAAGCCTGCCCTGAGCCATTGCGGCCCTGCCCTGCGGAGTTGCGGGCCGGTTTTGGCGCCCTGCGGGAGGGCTGGATTCCGTATAAGTCTATTATTACCAGCATGTTACAGGTTATTTCGTCCTGGGCCGGCTGGATTTATACGTTACTATCGGACGTATTTTTTGCAGAAAGGAGTATTTTCATGGCACAGTTTCCTCGCACCGAAACGGACATCTTCGCACTGGCCCAGCAACTGGCGGTCGGCTTCACCGATCACGCCGATGTTTTCCCGGCCCCGCCGGTCGAAGCGCCCGAGTTTGCCAACCTGATGAACGGCTACATCACCGCCCAGAACGCCGGCATCACCGCCCAGGCGGCCGCCGAAGCCGCCACCACCGCCAAGACGAGGCCTTGGAGGGGCTAACCGCCGCCATGAAGACCAATCTGCGTTACGCCGAGAACGCCGTCAACGGTAGCGACGACCAGCTCAAGCTGCTCGGCTGGTCCGGTCGCCAGGCGCCCACACCCCCGGCCGCCCCCGGCCAGACCCGGCTGCTCGAGGCCCCGCGTCAGGGCGAGGGCTGGGTCGCGCTCGATTGGAAAGCGCCCGCCGACGGCGGCAAAACGGCCGCCTATAAGGTCCAGCGCCGCCAGCGCCCCGCCGGACCCTGGCAGGAAGTCGCCGTCGCCATCGACTCCGAGGCCACGCTCGTCGATCAGCCCCGCGGCGCCGAACTGGAGTACCGCGTCAGCGCCGTCAACAAGGCCGGCGAAGGCGAACCGGGCAATACCGTGATGGTGGTGCTGTAAGAAAAAAAATGCAATAAATCAGCACGGAAATAGTGTTTAAATGTTTATTATTGATCATTGCTGTCCAAGATAAAAATTTGAAGCATAAAAAACGTCCATAATAAGCTATCAATAAGGCATTTAGGACGGATTTCGGCATTTTCAGGTTCAGGTTATTCATTATGCTGTCCAAAACAAAAGAATCATAAATTAGCTCGTAAGTGCCTAACTTTGATGCCACCGTCAAAAGTATTGCGTGGGCGAAATATAACATAAATATTGATAA
>CAYZXY010000093.1:1284-11330 GCA_964482555.1 uncultured Pirellulales bacterium | reverse complement strand
GCCGCCCATCTGAGCTTCGGGCTGCTGGTCAGCGCCGCAGAGCAATTGCTCAGGCTACTGTCCTGATACGATAACACGAGTGTTTCAAAGACATTTCGATTAACCCGCTGAGTACGGAGATGGGGGAGGTCTGCGTGTACCCTGTCATTTTCAACATTCTGAACCGCCCACCGCGGGCTATCGTCCGAAATCCTGCACAATTCCGATCCAAAACGCCCATCAGCATGGATTCTCCCTGCCGACGCTCACTACCACAACACTGTTTCCCGATGTTTTGCAAGAGGCTCATATATTAAATACTTTTTCTTCTCAGTTTATAAAAACATGGAACGCCGGAACGGGATCATAACAGCATCTTATTAAATAGCAATATGTTACATCAATAGCTCGTGATGACCTTGCTGGGCCGCCTGGAAAAGAATTTCCCCTTGACGGACCGTCCAGATTCCATTATAGTAATACTTAGAAATTCCAAATCGGATTTTCGAGCGTGAGAGAGAACAGGCAGGTCTGCTCACGCATTTTTTTGAAATTGTACGTCGATAAAATTGGGGGCATGAATCAGCGGAGAAGGTGCGTATATAAAGCTTCTGCAAGGTTTTTGTAAGGCTCGGACAGTTTTGTCTGGGAGGAAACGAGGAGACATTTTGCTGCGGGAGGCAGCGGCTCGCTTAGATGAAAACATTTTGCGAGTAGAAGACCGGTTAAGGAGACTGGCAGCCGGCCTCCACCACTGGACCGGTTTCGTTGTGAAACCGCGTCTGAGGCCGCCTTAATCAAGCTGTTTTCATTTGCGCGAGATATGGCCCTGCAGGAGAGGTTTCTCAAAACCGCGGGATAAAGTGGTGGATCCTGCGGTTTCTTTTTTTCTGCCCTGTTCCTACCATATATTGTGGTTGCATATCCATTTATCTACAGGTAAGATTCTTATCGTTATCCATGAGTTACACAGTCGGCGTGCCGGCTGCCGTGGATTTATTGCTGACAGAGAAAGGAATCAACGGATGAGCAATGATGTGAATATCAGCATCGCAGAAGATCTGAAACGAATCATACGACAGTTGCCGGATTTCCCCAAACCCGGCATAAACTTTATCGACATCACGACCATTCTCAAAGATGTGCGGGGATTGGCCCAGGCTGTCCGGGCCATGGCGCTGCCGTTTTATGATCTGCCGGTGGAGCTGGTAATTGGCGCAGAAAGCCGCGGTTTTATCTTTGGCACCGCACTGGCACGTGAGCTGAACTGCGGTTTTGTGCCCATTCGCAAGCCCGGTAAACTCCCAGCCGCCATTCTCAGCGAAAAGTACGCCCTGGAATACGGCACCGATACGCTGGAAATCCACAAAGACGCCATTGTGCCCGGCCAGAAAGTTCTGCTGGTGGATGACTTGCTCGCAACTGGTGGTACCATGGAAGCTTGCTGCCGGCTGGTGGAAAAACTCGGCGGTGATATCATGGGCATCAGCTTTCTCATTGAACTGACTTTCCTCAAGGGCCGGGACAAGCTGTCCCAATACAACTGCCATAGTGTTATTGAATACGATTCTGAATAGGTTCCTATCGAGAAAAACACATTGAGGACTTCCTGCCCCGTCAGTGACAAAAAAAGGAAAAACAGCACAATGTATCGAATCTGGTTATCGGTTTTGGGAACGGGATATTCGCCGTTTGCTTCGGGGACGTGCGGCTCGGCGGTTCCGGCAGCGGTTTTTTTCCTGACGGCGTGGCTGAGCGGTTCGCCCTGGGTGACGCTGCTGGTGATGGGACTGGCGGCTGTACATGGCTGGATAGTAACTATTTTGTGGGGTGACCGTTTAATTGCCGAACTGGGACCCGACCCCGGCGTAATTGTCAGTGATGAACAATGTGGACAGGCCATTACATTTTTATGGTGGTGGCCGGTGGCCGCATGGTCCGTAAAAGATTTGTTAGTATTTGTTGCAGCAGGCTTTATCCTGTTTCGTTTATTTGATATTATCAAACCCCCGCCCGTCCGGCAGCTGGAAAAGATCAAGGGGGCGTGGGGCGTATTGCTGGATGACGTTATGGCCGGCTTGTATGCCCAGATTTGTCTGCATGTTTTCTGGTGGGGCATCTGGAAAAATTTTTCTGGAAGTTGAACATTTTGTGGTTTTTTTCTTAAGGACCACAATTCATTGGACCGATAACACAGACGAGGCCCCTGACAGAGGAGAAAAGGGCCGCAATGTGAACACATAATAAATGGATTTTTCCATGGCATTACATTGCTCAATTTGTGTTTATCCGCAAAACGCGGGTGTTTCGAATCGGTCCCGGACGTTCAATTCCTTTTTTTCCAAAGCGATCATGACGGCAATCAATATGTCTGCCCGTCAACACAGCAACTACAATGTGAAATGGCGCAAGGGCAGGTATGGCCGACGTTATAACTGCAAATACAGCGGTTATTTCGACTAACTTTGGAGATTATTATTGAATTACCTGGAAGCGATTTTACTTGGTATCGTTCAGGGTCTGACTGAATTTTTACCAGTGTCCAGTTCGGGGCATCTGGTAATTTTGCAACATCTGTTCAAGTTAGATCCGGAGAGTCCGGCGATGATTATGTTCGATCTGGCAGTTCATCTGGGTACCGTGGTGGCGGTCCTGTTTTTCTTCCGCAGGAGTATTGCCAGGTATTTCAGGCATTTACATAAGAGCCTGAGCGGATTGAATGAGCCGGTAAAGCTGCTTCATGCTTCCGCGAGCGTACGTTTTACGGTTTTAGCTTTTACGGCGATCTTTGCGACGGGAATAGTGTATGTCCTGTTACATGATGTAATCGCCGAAGGGTTTGAAAAGCCCTGGATCGTTGCCGTCTGCTGGATTATTACGGGGAGCATCTTGATACTGACGGATCGTAAACGTCCTAATAGAAAAGGGTTAAGAGATTTTGGCATTCTCATGGCCCTGGTGGTTGGGCTGGCTCAGGGGGCGGCCATGTTCCCCGGTATTTCCCGCAGCGGCTCGACCATCTGTGCCGGCGTTCTGCTGGGGCTGCATCGGCGATGGGCCGGCGAGTTCAGCTTTCTAATTGGTGTGCCTACGATCATAGGGGCGTCGTTAATTGAAGGGATTAAGTTCTTCCGGGAAGGGCATACGATTTCCTGGGGGCCGACCATAATCGGTTCCATTGTGAGCGCTATTGTAGGACTGGCGGCTCTGGCATTATTAATCTGGGCTTTGCGAAAAGCGAAGCTCAAGGTCTTTGCCGTCTATTGCTTTTTACTGGCCGGGGGAGTCCTGGCGGCGGAGTTGTTTTTCTAACTCTAATGGAGAAAACGCCTTATGATAAAATACATCTGCCGGGGTCAGGTAAATAATTCACTTGCTTGACCGATAGTTTTCGGAGTATAATTTTATGAGATTTGTGCTTATCGGGCACAACTATTTCTGGCAGGATCGGATGAATGTTTTGGCGTTTTTCGATGAGTCCGCTGGAAACTCAACTGAAATGAGACAACAAATTTATAGAGGACGGAAGGTATGGCAACTTCATACGGATCACTTTGTGACGACTTTTACGTCAACATGAATCTCAACACAGAGTTGGAACTCCCCTCTGAGCGTGATACGGTTCTTAATTTTTTCGAGTGCATTCGGCGCAAATTCCCCCAGATGAACATGTTTTACCAGCGTGATACGGGTGAATTCTGTCTGGATGAGGACCGGGAAGCCGGCAGTTATCGCTGGGTCACGATCGAGAGGGACAGAGTCTGCAGCGGATATGTCAATCCGGAAAACCTGGAAGATGCCGACGAGCAGCACCGGTTCATTCTGGATCTGGTTTCCTATACACTGGGAGTGAACTCGCTGGATACTGATTCACTGGATGTTTTGTTTGGTATGGATTTTGACTATCAGGGCAATCATGATGAAGTGCTGGCCGAAGCGCTGTTCAACGGAACGCCGTTCGCTTCGCTGCTGGATGTGCCCGGAGCCAAAGCGCTGGGGTATGATCCTTCGGTGATGATCAGCCTGTCGGACGATTGCCGGACGCAGGCGCGGATTTCGCTGGAATCCCGGACGGGCGCATATCAGATACGTACCGGCAAATACAAGGAAGACGAGCAGCTCTCGCTGTATCTGGCGATCCGGCAGTATCCCGACCCGATGGTTAAATTCGACAGCATCAAGTCGTATGACAACCAGCGACAGATATGTGAAGAGATCATGACCGATCGGGTGATTCCCAATTTTGTGCAGCCCATTCTGGGAGCGATCGGAAATCATCCACTGTAAAAGGCTGAGTCTTTTATAGCATCGAGTGGGAAGCTCCTGGCCGGTCCACTGGATATTGCCAGGCGGAAGGTAAGACGTAGACCGTGTAAGAAGCAAGCCGGGCTCAAACACAAAAGGCTGAGCGCGGTGCCAATCGAGTCGTATTGACATATGCCCTTATGTAAAAACGATTAAAAAAAAGGGACACGAAGAGCCGCGTAAGCGAATACTCAATCGCAGGCAGTGCAAAAAATAAAGCAGGGTCGCACGATGTCTTTTACATTGTGGCCCTGCTTTCGTCTTGTTACGCTGTTGTGTTTTCAACAGCAAGCAGCGGTTAGCTGCTGATCATACTGTGCTTTACACAGTTTTGCAGTGTGCTCAACCTAAGCATCACACCTGATATGATATGTTTCGTTTCTCTTTCTCCATTATATACCTCGACATTCCACTATGTTGGCGGTTACATAAGGATGTTGCTTGCAACACGGCTGGGCAGATGGGTCTCCGTCCAGCCGCCGGATATTAATGAACGTATCCGCCCGCCTCTCGTTGAATTTTTTACGGGCGTTACGATTACTAATACAGGCACATTATCCGTACTGTCAGCGATGTCCTTATCTGTTTTAATCCCTGTCATTCAGATGTGAAAACTGAATACTGTCGGCTTAATTTGTTTTCACCTTTTTCTGTAACCAAATACATTATAACACACATAAATCGATCAGGCAAATAATTACTTATTTTTTATACTTTTAATGCACGAGAATGTCCGGCAGCACAGGTCTGTTACGTTTGGCCCTGCCAGGAACTTCTCAACGCTTTGCGGGTAACACCCATCCGGGGGAAAATGTATGATAAGTCTTTATACAGAAAAGAGTTGCAATCGGATTGAGTTATCGGAAGACTCGCTTTTGCGGATATTGACTTGAAATCGCCTGCATTTAATGGCAAGATATGACAAATGTCGCGGGGGCGGTTCCCGTTCGCGACGAAGAACGAGATGGATCAACAAACAGCATGGACATGATTTTAAAACTTCGAATGGAGGATTGTTATGGCTATTGAAGCGACCGGGAGCGTCTATACACGAAATACACGTCTGTTAATCGCGGGGATTTGTTTGTTTGCTGCGGCTTATTTTTTCTATGACGGCTGGATCAATAAGGAGTTCCAGGAGACCAAGTCGGAGTTTGATGTGCAGTTTAACCGCTATGTGCCGATTCCGCTGATGATAATTTGCATAGGTTCGGCGGTATGGGGGTTTATCGGAGCCGGCAAGAAAATTGTGTTGACCGACGAGGGCCTGACGATTAATGACGGCACGATGATTCCCTTCTCGGCCATGACTCATATCGACACGCGCGAGTTTAAGGAGAAGGGCCATTATACCATCGGATACGAACAGGACGGCCAGAAGAAAGCCTTGAAACTTTCTGACCGGGTGTATGATAATCTCGGTGTTCTCAAAGATGAACTCGTTGCGAAAACCGGGGCCAAACCCGCCGGCGGTGAGGAAGAATCGCCGACTTAGAGCCTGAAGGGCCCGCCCCGGATAAACCGGAATGTCGAATTACACCCAAAGGGTATGAGAATTCCCGCCAGGGCCAGTCGTAAAGGTTTTGCCCGCACATAGTTATGTTTGGACAAAACGGGAATTTTCAATCGGAACGAGTATAAGAAATCTCAATGACGAATACCGAAAGATATACCGTCGCCACTCTTTGCTCCAGAGCAATTTACCTTATAATGCCTTTATGGATGCCGTAGCCGATACGCGGAAACAACCATTTGTCGCCTGATTTTTGAATCATTGCGGGGGAAACTGCAAGACTGGATTCGGAAAATAAAACAATTACACTGGACACCCCGGTCCAGTTTATCAAGGGCGTCGGGCCGCACCGTGCAGAATTGTTTGCGCGACTCGGGGTCCGGACGGTAGAGGACCTGCTGGAGTATTTCCCGCGCGATTACGATTTTCGCCCCCCCCTGACGCACATTCGCGAAATGTATCCCGACCATCAGGTAACCATCAGCGGCCGCATCGAGACGACGCAATATTCCGGACGTTCGCGTCCGCCGCGATTTACCGCCGTATTGGAGGATCCGACCGACCGCTGCCGGCTGATCTGGTTTAACGGGGGGTATCTCCGCGAAAAAATTTTTCCGGGCGATATGATCGTGGCCTGGGGGAAGGTCTCACAATTCAAGGATTGCGTGCAGATGGTAAACCCGCACTGGCGGGGCATTCAGGATGCTCAGGAAATTCTGAAGGAAGATGAAACCGGTATGCCGGTCTATTCGGCGACAGCAGATTTATCGTCGGAACAGATCGAGCGGATCATCCGGGCATCGCTGGAAACGATGCTGTCGCTGGTGGAGGAGTGGTATCCTGAGGAGTTTCGGGCGTCCAGACAGATGCCCTCCCGCCGGGACGCCATTGCCTGGATTCACCTGCCGCCCAATGAGGAACGTATCGGCCGGGCCCGCCGTCGTCTGGCCTATGATGAGTTGTTTCTGATGGAACTGGGTATGGCCAAACGCCGCACGCAGTTTCGGACGAGTCAGCCGGCATTCCCACTGCCGGTGGACGAACGGCTCGATCGTCGTATCCGACGGCTTTTCCCGTTCAGACTGACCGACCATCAGGACCAGGCGGTGCGGGAAATCTGCGACGATCTGGCCCGTGCCGTGCCGATGAACCGGCTGCTGCAGGGGGATGTAGGATCGGGTAAGACCGTCGTCGCGCTGTATGCCGCTTTGCTGGCAGTCGGCCATCATTACCAGGTCGCGATTATGGCGCCGACGGAAATTCTCGCCGAGCAGCATTTTCTCAGTATCGAGCATTACCTGCAGCACAGCCGGGTGAAGCGTATGCTCCTTAAGGGCGGCCTGACCGGACCGAAACGATCCGCCGCCCTGGAAGCCGTCGCCGCGGGCGAGATCGATATTGTCGTGGGGACTCATGCCCTGCTGCACCGGGATGTGACTTTTGACAAGCTGGCCGTGGTGGTCATTGACGAACAGCATAAATTCGGCGTCCGGCAACGCGAGCTGATCCGCAGCAAGAACATCGCCCCGCATTGCCTGGTCATGACCGCGACGCCTATCCCGCGAACGCTGGCGATGACGGTATTCGGCGATCTGGATGTTTCGACAATTGAGCATCTGCCGCCGGGCCGGCGGCCGGTCAAGACCCGCTGGTTCCCACCGGGGCATATCGCGCCGGCGTATGAATTCATTCGGTCACGCCTGCAAAAAGGCGAACAAGCCTATTTCGTTTATCCTCGCATCGAAAACACACCCAACGACCAACAGGAAAAACCTGACCAAAGCGAAGAGGATGAAGAAAAGATTGTGGCCGATGTCATGGGCGAGACGATCAAGTCCGCCGTCGCCGAACATGAGAAGCTGTCGCGCGAGGTGTTTCCCGAGTATAACGTTGCGCTGCTGCATGGGCGGTTGGACACGGCAGAAAAACAGGCGGCTATGGAGGGGTTTCGTGCCGGCCGGATTCATGTGCTGGTCTCAACGGTAGTGATCGAGGTCGGCGTCGATGTGCCCAAAGCCACGCTGATGGTGATCGAGCAGGCGGACCGTTTCGGGCTTTCGCAGCTGCATCAGTTGCGAGGACGCATCGGCCGGGGCACCAAGCAGTCCTATTGCCTGCTGTTTGCCGAAGCGAACACCGACTCGGCCCGGGCCCGGCTCGAAACCATGACGCGGACCAGCAACGGTTTTCGCGTGGCAGAAGAGGATTTACGGCTGCGGGGGCCGGGTGAGTTTTTCGGCACGGCCCAGCACGGCTTGCCGGCCCTGAAGGTCGCCGACCTCATCAGCGACATCGACCTGCTCCGCATGGCCCGCCGCGACGCCTTCAGCCTCATCCATCATGATCCCGAACTGCAGGATCCGGCACACCGGTTCCTGCGCGAAATGCTCGTCAAAAAATTCGGCGATAACCTCGGCCTGATTGATGTGGGGTAGCCGGTTCTGAGCAGCAGCTGATACTCGTTCGGTATGCCCTTTGGGTATATATTGGCCTAACGACTGGACTTTTTTCAATTACATTTATAATATCCTATGTTAAAATGTGATCAGTTTTATTATTCTTATTTGATGCTCAGAAATTCCGACTTATCCGGGTAAGGAGAACAAACCATGACAGATACCAGCAGTTCCGCTCACAATAAATCGTGCTCCCCTGATGGGCATGACCAGCACTTATGTTTTCTGATGTATGAAGGGTTTCATTTGAGCCAACCGGAAAAATACAAGGAACTCATCAGCGACCCCGGATATCGCTGTCAGAATTGCGGCCGCACAGCCAAAGCCGAGGCCAACCTCTGCGACCCGGTGAAGCTGTAAAGTCACAAACACAAAGATATTCATTGAATCTACTCGTTCCGATTGAAAATCCCCGTTTTGCCGGAACGTAATTATTTGCGGATAAAAAGCTTACGCCCGGCCCTGCCGGGAATTTTCATACCCTTTGGGTACATATACCCGATCAGGTAGAAAGTTCCTGGCTCCTGCAAAAGGATCGATTCAATAGAATAGCTCGCTTTACATGTCAATGCATTGCTTACAATGTTGTTAATATTCCAGTAAAACATAAACCTGCAAAACATAATCATGGGCAGGTTAATGAAAAGCGTAAAAACAAGACGTTACGGAATTGTTTTGAAAAGTCGGGCAGCGGAAACCAAAAACATCACGATTGACAAAGGAAAGAGTCCGGGGTATTCTAAGGGGTGATTTCAAGGCAGTTATTAGCATATAACTACCTTCTAAACAGCATTTTATACAAAAAGTGGGCCTGGCTCACCCGGCAAAATGAGAGATGGTATGTCCGACACACGGAGAAGGATTTATGCATTGAATGGGTTGCCGCCGGAGGTGGTGGCGGTAGCCTTTGCAAAGTGTTCGCGATCGCAGGAGCCGTTTGATGAGATCGCGGCGGAGCTGAACGAGGATAAGTCGCGGCAGTTTCATGAAAAATGGGTGGTCGGCTATGGGCACGGGAGCGTGGCGGAGCATGCGGTGCTGTCGCTGGCGATCGAGAATGTTTCAATTCTGGCGACCAAAGTAATCGAGGATAACCGACTGGCGTCCTATACGGAGAAATCGACGCGGTATCAGCAGTTCGATAAGACGCGGTATTATGTGCCGGCGTTGCGGGAAGATTTGCGAGAGTTATACCGGGCGACGATGGATGGGATTATGGATGCCTATACGGCGATGGTCCCGGCAATGAAGACGTTCGTGCAGCGGAAATATCCGGAGGCGGGGCCGGTCGAGCAGCGGAACCGGTGTTTCGATAATCTGCGGAATATTCTGCCGGTGTCGGTGTTGACGAATCTGGGGATGACGATTAATGCGCGGAATCTGGAACATGCGATCGTGAAGCTGCTGTCGCATCCGCTGGAGGAGATGAACGAGATCGGGGAAGGGCTGAAGACGGCGGCGCTGGAGCATACGCCGACGCTCATCAAGTACACGGCAGTGAACGCGTATATGCAGGAGACGGATAAGTTGCTGGAGCCGCTGGGTTTACGTGAGGAGAACATGGCGGAGGCGGTGCCGGTACGGCTGGTGGAATACGATACGGACGCGGTGGAGAAAATATGCGCGGGGTTGTTGTATAAGTATTCGGCGGCGGGATATGAGACGATTCGGGAGCGGGTAGCCGGGATGGACGCGGCGGCGAAGGCGGAGGTTATCCGGACGGCGCTGGCGAAAATGGGGCCGCATGATGCCCCCGTGCGGGAATTCGAGCATACGTATTACACGTTCGATAT
>CAYZXY010000093.1:0-1184 GCA_964482555.1 uncultured Pirellulales bacterium | reverse complement strand
AATAGTGCCTGGAAATGCGGTGATTTCAGCGCGGTTGCGGCAGGGGGAATCAGCGCGATTCCGGAACAGCGTTGGTGTGCCGTAAGTCGTTATTTTGCGTGAAAAAGGGGCTGAATAATTGAGGTAAAAAGGGTGAAAGTTGAGAAAAATGGGGTGAAAGTTACGAATTATTGGGGGTAAAACGTATGTAAATGGGTGAAAGTCAGGGGAGAAATTCGTGAATTTAGATAACATGGGAAGTGTGGGGGCATTGGGCGTCAGGGGAGGTATTCGCTCAGGACAAGGGACGTTTGGGATTGCGGGTGAGTGGCGGCGGGGGTAGAATGCGGGGGGAAAATCGGGGCATCGAATGATGCGGCGCGATTCGGACGATTCAGTTTTTTTTGGCGGAAAGGGAAGAAATGGAAGGCGGATGACGTGAATGAGACGGATAAACAGGGATCGATATAAGGAAAGGTTTTTTATAAGCATGTGCATCGTCTTCGCTTTGCTCGACTCGATGCCCATCCTAAGTGACTAAATCTCAGAAAATCCAGAAATTTAATTATAATCATTATTATATTGGGAAAGAGTTAGATGAATGACTTTGATCAGAAAATTTTAGATTCGATTAATAGCAATCCGGGCCAAAAAGCACGAGAGATAGCCAGTATGCTGGGTGTAGATCGCAGAACCGTGAAATCTGCGTTATATGGTCGACTAAAACAAAAAGTTCGACAAGATAAAGCTTATAGATGGTATCCAAAAAATACAACCGAATCAATTGTAGAGGAAACAATCAATAATGCTAAAACTCCACTTACACACCTATGCCAATACTACCTTGATTGTTTAAGTCATGATGATCTTGGCGGGGTAAGTGCTTTTGCTTCGTCGAATTACAATAATCTGGATTATGCAGAACTCGACATCCATCCCATGTTCACTGAAGAGGTATACGATCCATTTGATTCTGATGAAGGTCGGAGACTGTTAAATCGCATAAGACAAGACAGAAATCGTAAAACCATTTATTTGGGGTACCCAGTACGGTTAAATTTTATTCGATCCCGAAGAGGGTGGGAAGGTTTTATGGTTGAACCGCTCCTTTTATTCCCCTTTCAGGAGGTTGAGAACAGGTATGGGACACCCATTCTGTCAGATGATATGCCGCAAATCAATTTTAAAGCATTGAAATCACTCAC
>CAYZXY010000092.1:7931-11397 GCA_964482555.1 uncultured Pirellulales bacterium | reverse complement strand
ACATCATACATCAGGAGCATTTCCTGCATCGCTTTGGGATAAAAGTCTGCGCCTGGATTATCAGGCTGGTAAAAGGTATTCATACGGTTGAAATGAGGCCGCCGCACCCACGAAAAAGGGCTGTCGGGATGGTCTTGCAGAACCAGCGGCAGAACAAAAGGATTGCCGCGCCGGTGGTCGTGCTTGATTTGCTGGAGCCAGCTATGAGCCGTGGTATGTTCAACGCTGAAATGGTCATAATCGTTGGAAGCGTGAAAATTAAAATCGGGCCAGGTTTCATTCCAGAGAGCTATCGGCAGCAAGCCGGTACCAAAAAATTCATAAGGCGCTGTGTGGTTTGTCAGATTCAGGACACATTTGCGGGCAAGAATTTTGCGGGGAGGCTGCACATTGGCCTGCCAGTTGTCAGCGTAGTACCATGCCGGATCGGCTCCCAGGTTTTCGGTGGGGACGAATTCTTCCGGCAGATAGGTATCGGCGGACTGGCCATAGAATATGCGCGCCATACTGCTGCGGTAGCTGCCGTCAACGCTCTGGAAATCGCCGCGGCTGAAAAACACAATGCGGTCATAACGCACCTGTCGCAGCGGATCGTCCGGATCGCCCAGGTCGGAAGCCTGGTCGTAACCGACATCCTGTCCCGTATCGTAAGTATGATTTTCAAACATGATCACCATGGGCATATCGGTCATGAGACCGGCAAAGTCCCGGTCGAGCTGCTGAGTGAACACACGCACATGCAGCATCATATCGTTATAGACCTGAGCTTTGCCGGAGGCTTTGCCCGCGCTGCGGAAGGCCATGCCGACAATCACCAGCATCATGACGGTCAGCGCTATGGCCACCATCAGTTCCGCCAGGGTAAAACCGCGGGCCGCGGTTTGAATTGTTTGACGTTGTTTTTTCATTGCGATATTAAAATTCCATGATTTTCGTCGCCATATTAATCACCGGCTGCTGTTGATTGAACCGGCCTTCTTCCCGGTTATACGCGGGCGGGAAAAACCAGACAAATTTCAGATGATCGCTCAGAGGACGGTTCAGTCGTATCGTCGCATTGTTTTCGTCGATTCGGGTAATATCGATGATCTCATAGGTGTAGCCGTTATCTCGCCATGGAGTGGAGTTGGTGAAGCCGGTTCCGTAATCGAAATCTTCCTGATCGTCATCTACCAGAATTGTGCCTACGCGGAGGACATCTAAAGCAGGAGCCACTAACAAAACATCATTGCCGGCGTCAAAACCGGCAGTATCAAAAGGAGGGTTCAGGTCAATGCGCCAGGGAACCGGCAGGTAGCGGTCATACTCCTGAGCCGCCGGGTTGAGATGGCCATCGATGATATCCACTGGGGCCTGGACGGCATAACGCAGATCGGTCCGATTGTTTCGCAGGGTAAAGATAAAGAAACGATAGCGATCGCCGGCGTTAAAATTCAATAATTGATAGAGGGCGTTCCAGTGATAGCTGCGATGATTCATCGACACGTTCAACATTGCCGGGTGCAGATAATCACGCAAATGGTTATCGTCGTTATGGTTAAAGCCTGGAGGCAGCTGTTTCTGGACATCCGGATCGTATTCATCAACCGCGGGAGCCATGATCATGCCGATGTCGCCGATATAAAATGTGGTGTCGCGGTCATACCCGCCAATCGGGGAAATGGGGTATTCTGATGGGATAAAGTTGCGAGCCATGAACGGCCAGATGGGAGCCTCAGGCAGTGCATCAGTAATAAGCGTATTTGTTCGGAGATGAAAGCCGTAGTGTTCCAGATCGTCCTGTACCAGAGTCGGCCGCGGTAAATCGACGGTATTGGCCAGCAGATTGGGCCGGACCAGCGGATGGATCTGGGTGTCGCGATAGTCCAGTGTCATATTCGGGTCGTTAATAACATTGCGGTATTCGTTGGCAATGCCCTGGATGCTCAATTTTATCTGGATTTGAGCATTGTTATTGTTGATATCGCTGAAGGTTTTATCGTAGATGAGGCGCGAATTATGCAGGCCCACCGGGAACTGAGCCGCCACGAAAACCAGCCCCAGTGTCAGGATGACAATGGCAAACAGCACCTCCATCAGGGAGAAGCCGGCATATTTTACGAAACGTGTATTCATGCGATGGTTCACCTTTTATCTGAGGAAATCTTCCGCGTCCATCAGTTCGCCGGTATAGTAGTTAAACAGCAGGTGCAGGACATCATTGGCCTTGCCGTTGCTGATCAGTTCGGAATAACGGGCATTTTCCGGCACATTTATCAGATCGTCAACATTCGCCAGGTAGAGATGAGTGGTACAGGTTTTTCTATAATCATTTAAAAAAGAATTATTTTGAGGATTGGGATTCAATGCCCACAGGGGATAGCCGGCGGGTGTACTGATTCCTCCTGCATCGCCGGCAATTTCTTTAAACAACAGAAATTCACCGGTATAATTGATTAACTGGTCCTGCGCGCTTCGGCTTTGCAGATAAACTCTGATGTTGGCGATCTGGCCGGTGGGAGAAAAGACGATGCTGAAAGTCGCAGCGTAGTCCATACAATACTTCCAATCACCTGAATCAATGGTGACAAAAGGGTCATAATTACTCAGGTAAGCGTCTCTATCGGCCAATAACTCTTTATCGATATCGCCGGAGATGAGCGCAATGCCCTTTGGCAGGGCCAGCGGTTTGGCGTTGGGGATAGCGGTAAACGCATAGCCGGATATCAGCGGATTATGCTCGATCAGGACGGCATACTGCCGGCCTTCCTGCCAGCCGCGGGTGTCGAACTGGAACCGGATGCCGGCGTAGGTCTGTTTCTTGATTGCGTGGGCCCGGGCCTGAGACATCGCGGAAGCAATCAGGTTTTCAGCACTGCTCATCCGCTGCGAGCGGATCAGTTTGCCGGTATTGGGAATCGCAACCGCGGCAAGAATGATGATGATGGTTACCACGATCATCATCTCAATCAGCGTAAAACCGGAATATGTCTTTTGATTTTTCATATCTTTTTTCTGCCTGCGGTAAAGCTTACGGTATCTTATCTTCTCTGATGAATTATACGGATGTCCTTCACCATCGACCAGATTAAACAGCGGCTAAACAGTTAAAAAACAACGGGTAACGCTTACAGCATTCCCGTTTTTTACCTGTAAGAAACCGCAGATCAACTCAGGTGCCGATTTACAGGTCATCGGATGACAGGTCATCTTCGCTGCCGTATTGGCCGTCCGGGCCGGCAGAGATAATCGTGGGATAATTCTCAGTGCCCCGGGGGTTGCTTCCGACATACCAGGCATTGCTGCGATACCGCAATGGGCGGCCCCAGGCGTCGTTGACTTCCATAAGAGCGAAATCATTGCCACTGGTTGCATCCACAACAAAATCATTATCATGATTGGTCAACATACCGTCCGGGATGCGCTCGAGGTATTCCCGGCAGGACGCAACGGTATAGAGCTCCGCATAGATAAATTCAATGGTCGC
>CAYZXY010000092.1:0-7831 GCA_964482555.1 uncultured Pirellulales bacterium | reverse complement strand
ACCAGCCCTGCGCCCGTACGGTCGGGTGGCCGGCTGTCGCGATAGGCATCGAGCGCAGCGGTCAGCTGCTGCATGACGGCACTGGTGTTTTTACCTTTCGCGCTTTCGATAACGCCTTTGCCGACGATCACCGCGGCGCCGGCCAGCAGCACCATGATCGTTATGACGACCATCAACTCAACCAGCGTAAAGCCGGGACGTCGTATATAGTTATTGCTGTTTTTCATATTAATGTTAATTGTTAATTTCAAAGTTGCAGACATCATCGCTGGTGCCATATTCGCCATCCGGACCGGCGGTGATCAGCAGAAAACGGTCTTTGTTGTACGGCCGGGATCGAGGATCGGAAGGATTGTTGCCGGTGCGTTGATCCAGTATATAATGAGAGAAATTTTTCAGCACGGCTTCACCGGCAGGATCGCTGAACATGTTGTAATTGCCCAGGATGGGATTCGTGTAATCCGTATCAATATAGCCATTGCTGAAATCATAGATTGCATCTACGGTCAGGCCCAGCGTGTTTGCCTTGAAGTACAAAATGGGCAGGGGATTATCCTGCCGGTAATTATCCATTATGACATAGTTGTTATTGTCGGCAACGAAAGTGTCAGAACTGATCAGCTCAGGATTGGGATGATTGGCGAACGTATCGATGTTCACATTTTGCGGATCGACATACGTATCGCGTTTGGCGCGGTTACCAAAACGATCGATGGGAGTACCTAACGGCTGAACGACACTCGAATTATCGTCAACGATGGCATAATAGTGGTCTTTCTGGTATCCCAGCAGGTCAGCGCCAAACAGGGCTTCCGCTAAAAGATGCGGGCTGACGTCTAACGATGCATTATTGAACTTTGCCTGTTGGACATCGTTCAAAAACCTGTTCAGGCTTCGTGGATTACCATCGACATCATATCGTGCCCTGGAGGCTGGATAGCTGCCGTGGTCGTTTTTGAACATTTCCAGGCCGTTATCCACAGCGCTAAGCATGGTTTTGAGCTGGGCGGTCTTGCCGGCTTCGCGAACCTTGTTAAAGGCCGGCATGGCGATCGCCAGCAACAGGCCGATGATGCCGATAACGACCAGCAGCTCTACGAGGGTAAAGGCTTTTTGTTGGTTACGCATTGTGATTTCTCCTTTTTATCGGGTTATTATGTTTTGTTTAAGCGTCATGCATTGTGTATTTTCAGCGAAGCGGATTTTCCGCGTCACGCAGTTCATGGTGTTTCTCTGGTCGACATCGGCTCAGGAACTCAGGCCTTCGATCATAGAGACCATCGGCATAAACAGGGCGATCACGATAAAACCGCAGATCACGCCCAGGAAGATGACCAGAATCGGCTCCAGCAGGCTCACCAGCGACGCGACCACCATATCCACTTCTTCATCATAATTATCGGCAATTTTGGCCAGCATCTTGTCCAGTTCGCCGGTTTCTTCGCCAACGTCGATCATATTGACCACCAGCGAGTCGCACACCCGCGCTTTGCGCAGGGGATCGGCAAACGTCTCACCCTTGCGGATGCTGTCATGCACGCCGCCGAGGGCTCGCCGATAGACCTCGTTGCCGGCAGTGTTTCGCGTAATGTTCAGCGCCTCCAGAATCGGAACACCAGCCGCGACCAGCGTTCCCAGCGTTCGGGTAAAGCGGGCAATACTCGTTTTCGAGATCAGCTGCCCAACAACGGGCAAACGAATATTAACCGAGTCGAGAATATAACGCCCCGTCTCACTAATACGTATCAGTCGGGTTATGACGATGATAAAGAACGGGGTGCCGATAATCCAGGCCCAGCCCCAGTCCTGTACAATCCAGTTGGACGCGCCCAAAAGGTGTTCGGTTACCTTGGGCAGTTTTAAATCCATATCGGCGAAAATATCCTGGAATTTCGGAATGACCACGATCATGATCCCCATTACGATCAAAAATGCGATCGACAAAACGCAGATCGGATAAACCATGGCGCTGATGATTTTCCCTTTGAGTTTCTCGGCCTTTTCCATAAAATCGGCCAGCCGTGACAGAATCAGGTCCAGCACCCCCCCGGCTTCACCTGCCGCGACCATGTTGGTATAGAGGCTGTTAAAGGTTTTGGGGTAGCGTGCCATGGCCTCTGAAAGGGTGGCGCCTGCTTCGACGTCGTCGCCCACGGCCTTCAAAACGTTCTTGAGCGTGCCGGATTTCTGCTGCTGTTGGAGAATGCGCAGCGAACGCAAAATCGGCAGTCCGGCATCCTGCAGCGTACTGAGCTGGCGTGTAAGCTGGGTCAGGGCCTTCACCTTGACCTTGCCGCCGGTGCCGCGGCCGAGTCTGGGGCCGGTATCTTTTCTGCCATCCTTGCTGAACAGCCGCCGCCGCCCGCCTTTTTCCTTCACGCGGGTGGGGAAGTAATCCATGTTTCTTATTTTACTGATGGCCTCTTCATTGCTCAGGGCTTCAACCTCTCCTTTGACTTCCTTGCCCTGCGAATCCATTGCCTCATAGGAAAATGTTGCCATGATACACCTCAAAAAATGAAAACCTTTATCCGGTTAACGAGTCATTAAGAATGATTATTGTTGTTATCCTGCATCCGATGGAGTGCTTCTGTATTATCGAAAATCAGATTTCTTCCATAACGGTTTCTTTTACTACTTCTTCGATGGTCGTCATGCCTTCATAGATCGCCATCAGGCCTGCCTCGCGCATGGTTTCCATGCCTTTTTTAAGCGCCATGTCCCGGAGGACATTGGTTGAAGCACGGTTCATGATTGCTTCCCGCATGTTATCGTCCAGGACCATGATTTCATAGATCCCCATCCGACCACGATAGCCGGTGTTGTTGCAGTAATCGCATCCTTTGCCGTAATAGAACTGCTTGCCGGCGATGTCATCAGGTGAGAGGTTCAACTCCATAAGTATTTCCTCCGTCGGCTGATATTCCAGCTTGCAGTTGTCGCATATTTTACGTACCAGCCGCTGTCCGACGATGCCTTCCAGCGTGGCGGTCACCAGGAACGGCTCCAGCCCCAGATCCAGCAGACGGGCAATCGTGCTGGGAGCGTCGTTGGTATGCAGTGTACTGAACACCAGGTGCCCAGTCAGAGAGGCCTGCACGGCGATCTGGGCCGTTTCCAGGTCGCGAATCTCACCCACCAGAATGATATCAGGATCCTGACGCAGAATGCTCCGCAAAGCCGAGGCGAAGGTAAAGCCGATTTCAGAGCGCATCTGGCACTGGATAATCCCGTCAATGTCGTATTCTACAGGATCTTCCACTGTAATCAACTTGCGATCAATGGAATTTAATTCCCGCAGGGCAGAATACAGTGTCGTGGTTTTACCTGAGCCGGTCGGTCCGGTGACAATCGCAATGCCGTTGGGTTTTTGAATCAACTGGCGGAACATTTCGGTCTCATGCGGGCGTAAACCCAGACGGTCCAGATCGAGCTGAACCTGCTGGCGATCCAGCACACGCAGCACCACGCTTTCTCCAAACATGGTAGGCAACACAGACACACGCAGGTCAACGGGACGTCCCTGGACGACCAGCGGTACACGGCCGTCCTGCGGCATACGCCGTTCCGCGATATCCAGGTTCGCCATGACTTTAATACGGGAGCTGATCGCCAGGGCGATATGCGCCGGAGGCGGCACCATTTCATACAACACACCGTCAATCCGATATCGCATTTTGAATTCGGATTCGAAAGGCTCGAAATGGATGTCCGACGCCTTATCGCGAATAGCCTGCAACAACACCAGATTCAACAGACGCTTGACGGGATTGGAGTCGGCCAATTCGCGCAGTTCGTTCAGGTCAATACTTTCGCCGCGGTCCTTAAAGTCGGCCAGCAGATCATCATCGGTCAATTCGCCGATAAGTTCGTTGATACTTTCAGTTTTATCGCTGTAAAAACGGTTCAGAGCCGCTTCCAGGGAATCGTTTTCGGTGATATATGTCTGAATCTTATAGCCCAGCAGCGTCCGCAAATCATCCGTGGCCCTGAAATTGTTGGCATTGTCGATCGCGATAGACAGCGTCTGGCTCGTCTCGTCGAATTCAATAGGCAAAACACGGTACGTCATCGCCATCTGAGCGGTTAGTTGGGATATGATATCCTCGTTAATATCCAGAGTCGTAATATCCACGTACGGCATGCCCAGTTGGAATGCCAGAGCCAGATTGAGCTCGTGCTCATTGATAAAGCCCAGATCGAGCAGAACTTGCCCAATCGGTACCGACTTGGCGGACTCCTTCTGGATGCTAAGGGCTTTATGGACCTTATCGCGTGTTATCTTACCCATTTTAATGAGCACGCGACCTAGTGGTCGGCCCTTTAGTTGTTCAATTGGTGGTAATGCTACCATAGCATAATCCTTATCTTTCTTCTAATATTATTATACAGCAGGACGCAGGTTATGACCAGGGGCCTTCTGAGTGACCACCGGTATAAGTGTTTTTATATTAGAGACTTATAGCGGAATGTTTTAACGGGCGCTTCGGGCGGCTTTTCAAATTAAATTGCCTGATATGTCCCTTAATGCTGTCAGGAGCCTTATTTACCGTTTTCATTACTATCGATGAATTCCAGTTCATCGTCGCTTTTGGTTGGCCGCGATCCGCCTTCCAGGGCGAAGATTTTTTCCCGGAGGGTGTTCGGGTCACGGGATTTTTCCAAGAGCTGCTCTTTGTCGATAATTTTCTTGCGATAGAATTCCCAGAGATGATCATCCATGAGCTGCATGTTGTATTTTTTCCCGGTCTGAATGGCGGAGTTGATACGGTAGGTTTTGTTTTCGCGGATAAGGTTAGAAATAGCCGGTGTGACGACCATGAATTCATACCCGGCGATACGGCCGGGTTTATCGACGCGTTTGCAGAGTGTCTGACTGAGGACCGCGATCAGGTTCGTAGAAATCTGAACGCGAATCTGTTCCTGCTGATTGGGGGGGAAGGCATCAATGATACGGGTGATGGTACCCTGGCAACCGGTGGTGTGCAGGGTACTGAAGACCAGGTGGCCTGTTTCCGCGGCACGAATGCCCGATTCGATGGTTTCGAGGTCGCGCAACTCACCGACCAAAATTACGTCGGGGTCTTGTCGCAGGGCACGACGCAGGGCTTCGGCGAAGGAGGGCACGTCAATGCCGACGGCACGCTGATTGATAATCGATTTTTTATGATACTGATAGTATTCGATCGGGTCTTCAACGGTGATAATATGGCGTTCGAGTCTTTCGTTAACGAAGTTAATCATACTGGCCAGGGTGGTGGTTTTACCTGAACCGGTCGGGCCGGTTACCAGAAACAGCCCCTGGGGCCGTCCGCATAGATCGGCGATGATCGCAGGCAGGCCGATTTCATCGAGTGAGAAGATCGTATTGGGAATCAAACGCAAGACCAGGCTGATATCGCCGCGCTGCCGAAAGACCGCGACACGAAACCGCCCCTTGTCACCGAAGGCGAAACCGAAGTCGGTGGAACCTTCTTCCTGCAATTCCTGCTGATTGCGGTCGGGTGTGATGCTTTTCATCAGGGCGGCAGTATCGTCCGCTTCCAGCACTTTGGTTTCCAGACTGCGCAGCCCGCCATGCAGACGCAGGACCGGCGGCCGACCGGTTACCAGATGGATATCGGAAGCGCCGCGTTTGATACAGGTTTCCAGCACGCGATCAATATGGATTCTTGTCATTAACACCTACCTCGTATAAACACAACTATCAAGGGAAAATATACTATCATGTAACGGGATACGTTAGCGTCTTATCTCGACGAAATTCGGTGTGTTGACGATGGTTGTCAATGGGGGTGGATCACTCGTCATCCACACCGATTCCTTCGGCCTGAGCCACACGGGCAACTTCCTGGACAGACGTGATGCCCTGCTGCACCTTCAGTTTTCCGTCTTCCATCAGGGAGCGCATGCCGCCGGACAGGGCGGCCTTGCGAATTTGATTCGTGGGCGCCCGCTTGAAGGCGAGTTCCCGAATCTCAGTGTTCATCATCATCATCTCAAAAATACCAATACGACCGCGATAGCCCGTGTCATGGCAGCGTTTGCAGCCCGCACCTTTATAAAACTTTTTGTTTTCCAGCTCGTTTAAATTATAACCGAGTACTCTGAGGTATTTACGATCCGGTTCCGGATCCTCGGTTTTACAGTCTTTACAGATCGTCCGTACCAGACGCTGTCCCATGATCGCCTGAATGGAGCTGGCGACCAGGAATGGCTTAACGCCCATGTCGATCAGGCGGGTAATGGCGCCGGGAGCATCGTTGGTGTGAAGGGTACTGAAGACCAGGTGACCGGTCAACGCCGCCTGAATGGCGATTTCGGCCACTTCCTGGTCACGAATTTCCCCCACCAGGATAATATTGGGCGCCTGACGGAGCATAGCCCGGAGGATTTTGGAAAAGGTAAAGCCGATTTCATGGCGGACCTGACACTGGTTCATCCCGGCAAAGTTATATTCCACCGGATCCTCGGCAGTAATAATTTTCTTGTCGGGCCGGTTCAGAACCTGCAGGGCCGAATACAGCGTTGTGGTTTTACCCGAACCGGTCGGACCGGTCACCAGGAAAATACCATTGGGGCGTTTAATAATTCGCTGGAATTTTTCATAGTCGTCATCGGCAAAGCCTAGAGCCTGAATGCCCACCAGAACCGCATCCGGCCGCAAAATACGCAAGACCATGCTGTAGCCGTGATAGCCCGGCAAGGCGCTGACACGGAAATCGATGTCGCTGCCGGCCACATTTTTCTTAATACGGCCGTCCTGCGGCAATCGTCGCTCGGCGATGTCCATGCCGGCCATAATCTTGAAACGGGTTATCACTACCGGCTGGAGCTGTTTGGGAATATTGTCACGTTCGACGCAGACGCCGTCAATACGATAACGCACCCGCACCCGGTCGGTCATCGGCTCGACGTGAATATCGGAGGCACGGGCCTTGACGGCTTCGTCAATAATCTTATTGATAAGTTTAATGACCGGAGCGGACGTGTCGTCCAGTTCGTCGGCTTTTTCTTTAAGCTTTTCCAGATCGATCGATTTGTCCATCGAGACATCGACCGACTGATCGATGGATTGCAGGGTTTTGTCGATGGTGTCGCTGACGGTATCGAAAATCCGGTCGATATAGCGTTTGATCTTGCTCTTGGGCGCCAGGGCACATTCAATTTCGGTATTCAGACGAAACCGCAACAAGTCCATCGTATCCAGATCAAGCGGATCGTGAATGATGATTTTGAGTCTGCCGTTGTCGCGTCCCATCGGCAGTACGAGATGACGGCGAATCAGGTCTTCGGGTATCATTTCCCGGGCCTGCATGTCTATGGGGTGATGATCCAGATCGACATATTCCAGGTCAAACTGAGTCGCCATGGCCTTGGTGACCTGTTCTTCGTCCACCAGGTTCATCTGCACAAGGGCGTCACCCAGCCGGGAATGCGATTTGTTGGCCAGATCAACCGCTTTTTCAATATCACCCTGATTGACTGCCCCCCAGGATACCAGGATATCACCCAATTTTTTTCGTTTTCTGGCCATCCGGTCAAAATTGCTCCATCTAGATAATTATGTTGTCTGAACAAATAAAGGGTAAACCTGGATCAAATATACCCCCCGGTTTTCGGTGAGAAGCCTGAATAAATCCAAGCCTGATTGTGGTTTACGTTCTACTATATTACTTCTGTCTGACATTATCCATTGTACTTCTATGACTGGCATGTCGTCAAGACAAAAGATAATCTCATATAAGGTTTACTCCATAAATAGAATTAAGGCCTCTAAAAATTCATTTTGGGCTGCAAGCGATCTTTTTTCCTTCTGGGCTTCGTCATG
>CAYZXY010000091.1:0-11663 GCA_964482555.1 uncultured Pirellulales bacterium | reverse complement strand
TAAGATAAACTTTACGCACAATGACGAATGAATAATGTCGAATCCCGGAAGCCGGATTTTTTTAATTCGACATTCCGGCATATCCGGTTAGGTTTTGAGTTATAAATAAGGATAATATTTTGAAAAAACGGGCGGTGATTGAGCAGGAGGAAGCGGGCCGGCTGGCGCCATACGCGGCATTTAGCGCGAAATCCCTAGGCAGGCAGCACCCGGAGCCCGAGCATGATTACAGGACCTATTTCCAGCGGGACCGCGACCGGGTTATACACAGTGCGGCGTTTCGCCGGCTGGAAGCCAAGACACAGGTGTTTCTGGACAACCGCAGTGATTATTATCGGACACGGCTGACGCACACTATTGAGGTGGCTCAGGTGGCCCGGACGATGGCGCGGATTCTGGGAGTTAACGAGGACCTGACTGAAGCGGCGGCTTTGGCGCACGATCTGGGCCATCCGCCATATGGACATTCAGGCGAGGCGGTGCTGGATGAGTTGATGCGGGATTATGGGGGATTTGAGCATAACCGTCATTCGATGCGAATAGTGGAATATCTGGAGCACCCCTATCCGACGTTTCGCGGCCTGAATCTGAGCTTTGAGACGCGGGAGTGTCTGGCCAAGCATGAAACACGATATGACCTCCCGGGGAAATATGAGGAGTTTAAACAGGGTTGGGCGCCGCTGGAAGGACAGATTGCCGATCTGGCGGATGCGATCGCGTATAATTCCCACGATCTGGACGATGCCCTGGCAAGCGGACTGCTGGTGGAAGATGATTTGCCGGACATCCGGCTCTACCAGCGGGTAAAAACGAATATTGATTCGCTGTTTCCTAAAGCACATCGCTATGCCCGTCAGCTCCGCAGCGTCAAAACTCTGATTGAGGCGGCATCGATGCAGGCCATGAAAGAAACGCAGCGAAGACTGGCGGAACACCGGCCCCAGTCGCTGGAGGCTGTACGACAATGTCCGGTAAAACTGGTAGGGTATCCGGACTGGTTTGAGCAAGAGCTGGAAGAATTGCAGATATTTCTGCGACGGCGGGTTTATCTGCATCCCGAGGTGGCGCTGGCGGCTGAAGCGGCGAGCGAACAGATACGCTATTTATTTACCTGTTATTGCAAAAATACAGCGGCGCTGCCGGAACGCTATCAGCGGCGTATCGATGGGCAAGGCCTGGAACGTGTGGTCTGTGATTATATCGCGGGCATGACAGATCGCTTCTGCCGGGAGCAGTACGAGCGGTTTCATTAAGTTGTGAAATCGGGGAATCGCGATTTTATTCCCCATCGGAGCGAAAAGCTGTCGTTAACTTAATTTGAGAAAGTTATCTTTTTTCCCGGCCGGGGCCGCGGTACTGCCGGCATCGGATTCTTTACGGTCGCCGGGGATGCGCAAGGTAAAGGTGGTGCCTTCTTCAGGGTTGCTTTCGACATTGACCGTACCTTCGTGCTCTTCGATCACTTTACGCACAACGGCAAGACCCAGGCCGGTACCGGCGTGTCCTTTGCTGGAGTGAAATGCCTGGAAAATGCCGGAAAGCTGATTGCTGTCGATACCGGGGCCATTATCACTGACGGAGATCACCGCTTCATGCCTGTCGCTGTCATAGCTGGTTTTGATCGTAATTATCCCCTTCTCCTCGGCAACGGCATCGAGGGCGTTAAGGATCAGATTCAGGATGACCTGCTGGATACCGTCGGAATCAACGGCGATTGCGGGTAACTGTTCATCGAGGTCGGCGATCAGGCCGGCTTTCTTCTCGTCGGCCTGGCCGACGAGCATCTCCACGCATTCATTGACGAGATGATTAATCTGGGCCAGAACCAGATGCGGCTGCCGGACTTTACTGTAGGCCAGCATGTTGAGAACCAGATTCTGAACCCGGTTGAGATTACGTTGAAGAATGGTCCAGCCTTTACGGGCGACATCGATTTTTTGTTTCGAGAGGCCGAGTTCTACCATGTCGGCGGCGCTTTGCAGGCTTTGCAGAATGTTCTTGATACCGTGGGAGAGATAAGCGACGGTTTCGCCGGCCGCGGCCAGACGTTCCGCCTGCACGCCGGCATGATACAACCGGGCATGCTCCAGCGCCAGCCCCGTCTGAAAACCGATAGCGGTCAGCAGTCGCAATTGGTCGCCGGCGTAGGTATGCGTCGATACGGTGGTATCGACATGAATGACACCCAGAATGCGTTCGCGAAAAGTAACAGGGACGCATATCGCCGAACGTATCGCATAATTCTGCACGCTTTTACCCTTGGCGAATCGCGGATCGCGCATGGCGTTGGTGCAAATGACACCCTCCTTGTTCTTCATGACATGATCGACAATGGTGTGACTGATGGTAATCTCACTGGTGTGGTCCTGGCTGCGATACCGGACGGCCATCGGCTTAAGCGCGTTGCTGTTGCTTGAATCTTTGAGCAGAATGAAACCGCGATCCGCCGGCAGATTATTGAAAATCATATCCAGCACCCGCTCGAGCATCTGCTGCTGGTCGAATATGGTATTAATCGTTGTTGACAACTCATACAGTAATCGCAAATTGCCGATGGCGTTGGACGCTTCCGGACCGGCGATTATCACCGAATCGTCCATGCTGGGTGTGGTGGCCATGATGGAAGATTCGACTAGATTGCCGTCTTCGTCGATTCGCAAACCGTCGAGCTGGCCGGATATACTGCTGGTCTTCACCCCGCCGAACACCAGCAGCGAGGTCCCGCAGCGAATCTGATCTCCCTGCTTTAACTCCAGCGACGCGGATAGCTTCACACCGTTGACATACGTTCCATTGGCGGAATTCAAATCGCGAATGGCCCAGACGCCGCCGTTGGTCCGACGCAATTCGGCATGATGACGCGAAACGGTGTTATCGGTCACCATAAATTCCTGCGAATCACGCCCAATAATGGCGGGACTATGCTTCAGATCAAATGCTCGACCCTTTTCCGGACCTTGTAATACATATAATGTCGGCAATGTTGACACTCTCAAATCTTATAGATTCGTTCCGATTCAAATCGCCCGTTTTGTCGAAACGTAAATATGTGCGGATAAAAAGCTTACGTTCGGCCCTACCCGGAGCTTCTTACCCTGTTGGGTATAAATAATTTATATCGGAGGACTTTATTACACTCCGATACCTGCATATAAGCAAATAGTATTTTCATTGTACTTTACTGCAATAAAGCCGTCAAGCAATCATTTGAAACCACCAGAACAATACGGATTGGTCTGTTTCTCCATTTCGATCGTGGTGCGCGGACCATGACCCGAGTATACCAGCGTCTCACCCGGCAGGGTGAACAACTCCTGCTTGATACTCTTTATGAGTGCGGAGGTATCACTGTAAGGAAAATCGGTCCGCCCTATCGAGCCGGCAAACAAGGCATCCCCCGTAAATACCACATCGGCATCGGGCGAATAGAAACTGACGCTCCCGGGAGTATGCCCGGGCGTTGACAGAATCTTGAAAGTAACGCCGGCGGCGATAACCTCCTGTCCAATCTCGAGAAATTCATATTCGCCGTCAATGGTCATGGGCATACCCAGCATCGCGGAGAGATTGTTCACCGGATCTTGCAGCATGCCGGCTGCGCTGCGGCTGACGGCGACGGAAAGATTTTCGAAGGCTTCCTGCAAGACCGGCACGCCGGCGATATGGTCGCAATGGCCGTGTGTCAACAGAATTTTCACCGGCCGTAACTGCTCCCGGGCAAGGGCATCAAGCAACGGCTGCGGATCATAGCCCGGGTCGATAATGAGACAGTCTTTCTGATTCTCATCCTGCCTGATAAGATAGCAATTCGTTTGAAAGTCGCCCAGAGGTAATATCTCAATAATCATGCGTAACTCCTGATCCGGTTAAACTGCAATACAGTTATCCTGCCTGTGTCTTTGTATCATTGATGCCGTTATTCTCCTGGAAAACGTCCAGAGTCACGAACTGGAAGCCCCCCGGGACATTAGCTCCCGCAGCAGGAACATTTAAGCGCCGCCGCGCGGAACCGGCATATCGAGTTCCCTGAGAACCCGCTGCATATCCTGCCAGACTCGCATCCGGTTATCCTTGGTATAACTCCGCAGCAGATAAGCCGGATGATACGTCGCGACCAGCTTGATGGGCCGGGCCTCAGCGTGAGGCACATACTCATGAATTTTGCCGCGGAGCTGTCCGATCGCGGTCGTGGTATCGAGCAGCGTCTGAGCAGCATGTGCCCCGAGAGCCACGATAATATCCGGCTCGATGATCTCCAACTGCTCGTGCAGGTATCCGATACAGGCATGGATTTCTGCGGCCTGCGGGTCGCGGTTATTCGGCGGCCGGCATTTCAGGATATTGCAGATAAACACATCCTCACGTTTCAGACCCATCGCTTCGATAATATTAGTGAGCAGCTTGCCGGCCCGCCCGACGAACGGACGCCCCTGCTCATCTTCGTTCTGGCCGGGAGCTTCGCCGACAAACACAAGCCGCGCATCGGGGTTCCCTTCGCCAGGCACCGTATTACTGCGCAGCTCATGCAGCGGGCACTCGCAGCATTGACTCACTCGTTCGGCAACGTCTGCAAGCCGTCGGCGTTTGTCCTTAACTTCTGGTGTCTCCTTTTCGGCAGCGATAACGGCCCCTTTCTTTTCCGTGATGATTGCTTCCTTTTGCGGTACGGCAGCACGCTGCCCGGGTCGGCTCGCGGGATGTGCCTTTGAAGCGGCAGCCGGCCTTTTCAAATCCAGCCCCCCCACCGGCAGCCACTGCCCGCCCAGCATCAGCTCGCATTCCAGTTGTCCGATAATCGATTCGAGAATATGATGTCGTTCTGTCGTCATGATGCGCTCAATCCTCTGCCAAACTGCATCTGATACAATTGCTGATACAAACTGCATGATTCCAGCAGCCGTTTGTGGTTGCCTTGAGCGACGATGCGGCCCCTGTCCATCACCACGATACGGTCGGCGTCTATAATCGTACTCAAACGATGCGCAATGATAAAAGATGTACGGTCGCGGGTGAATTCGGTAATGGCTTTCTGAATCTTCGCTTCGCTGTCAGAATCGATCTGGCTCATGGCCTCGTCCAGAATCAGAATCGACGGATCGCGCAATATCGCCCGGGCAATAGCCAGCCGCTGTAATTGGCCTCCCGACAGCCGGGCGCCATGCTCGCCCACAACCGTCTGGTAGCCCTTGACGGTTTTCTCGATGAAATCATGGGCGTAGGCCTGTTTGGACGCGGCAATAATCTCCTCTTCCGAGACATCCTCAACACCATAAGCGATATTAGCGGCTATCGTATCGTTAAAAACGATGGTCTGCTGAGTAACGATTCCGATCTGCTCCCGCAAACTCCGCAGGGTCACGGAGGCAATATCCACATTATCTATCAGTATGCGTCCGGATTCGGGCGTAAAGAACCGGGGGATCATACTCAACAGCGTGGTCTTCCCCGAACCGTTCGGCCCGACGACGGCCACGGTCTCCCCCGCGGCAATCCGCAGATTGATATCCGCCAACGTTGGTTCCGGACTGCCGGGATAGCGAAAGCAGACATTTTGCATTTCCAGCGTCTGCCGCAGCGGCGACAGTTCCAACGCCTCAGGCGGATCAGTCTCAGCCGGTGTATCCACCAGTTGATACACACGCTCCGCCGAAGCGTTAGCCATTTGAAAACGCGGAAAAACATCGCCGAGCTTACGGCCCGACTCCGCCATCGCCCCCAGCAAGGTAACCAGAATAAAAAAATCACTGGTTTTAAGCTCGCCTCGCGTCATCCACTGGGCGGCGAACATCATCGCAATGCAGGCGGCGATCGTGCCCAGCGTCTCCAGAATCGGCCCCCCCGCCGCATCGATTTTTGTAACCCGCATCTGTTGACGGAATAGACGCTGATTGATGCTTTCAAAATGCGACTTCTCATACTGCTCGCGATGATACCCTTTCACAATACGAATCCCCAGCAGCGTCTGCTGCAAATGACTCAACAGCCGCGACCAGCTTTCCAGTGTACGACGGGTCGCCTTACGCATTTTTTTGCCCAGCAGACCCAGAACCACGGCCGCGATCGGCGATATAATCAGCACGACCGAGGTCATCTTGGCGTTGATCGCAAAGGCTGCAATCGCCATAGCCAAAATGGTAAACGGCTCGCGCAGGGCCTTGCCGAACGCTATCGTAAGTCCGTTTTTGATCCGGTTGGAATCCTGTACGAACCGGCTGATGGTATCACTGATGCCCTTCTCGTCGAAATGCGTCAGCGGCAATCGCACCGCCCTGTCGTAAGCGTCCAGGCGCAACTGCATTATGCTCTTGAACGCTATCCGGCGGACCAGATATTCCTGAGCGAAACGCAGAACACATTTCAGAATCGTTATAATTATAAATAGATTGACAATCAGTAGAATGCAGTCCCGCTTGAAATCCGCTTGCTCCTCAGGAGTATAAAACACCTGCCTTTCCGGCAGAAAGCTCAACAGCCAGTCCGCGGCATCCGTATAAAACAAACGTTTACCCAGTGCGACTGTTTCAGAAAACTGCTCGTCACCCCGCTTCCAGAATAATTCCATATCACTCGCGGGATATGTCGCCAGGATTTCCAGAATCTTATCCCGGTCTGAGACAGACCGGGAATCTACCACAATCTCCATAATGGTGTCATTTTTCTGGATGCCGGCCCGGGCAGCGGGCGTTTTGCGAATTACCTGGCTCACCACCAGCGGCAATCTGCCCGACAAGGAATCGCCCGTAAAATCAACGCTCCAGACTTCCCGCAACGGCTCCGCTTCAAAATCAATTCCGCTTCGCTCTTTCACCAGTGACCGGTAAATCCATCCATGCGGCCCTTCCTCGCCAATCATAACCCGCATCAACGGCAGCATCGTGACAATACTGACCGAAAATAAACCAGCCGTCAGCATCGAACAGATCAATGCCGCTATCACCGCCTTATACTGCGGCCGGATATAGGTCCACATCCTGAAAAGATAACGCATCTTATGATGATTCCATTGGTTATATCACTAGTAATATGCCTCCGAGGAGGAAAACAGCATAAGCATGTTATTACATCAGAATTGCAGTGACCCGTCAAGCTAAGAGTAAATCCTTTTTAATCACCATAACGGTCGGCCCAGCTAACATAATTTTTATTTGACACCTGAATGGAATTCATGATGATATATCTATTTTCGCCCCGATCATTTTAAAAGTCGGGTAATATGGCTCATCTAATTGAGTTACTGATTTGTGATATGACTTTATTCTTATTGCAACCGGCATGACGAGCAGAGATGGGATTCGAGCCCCCTGGCGACCGGACGACATAACTATTTGATAAATAAACAATTACATTAAGGATGCACAAAAATGAAAATAGGTTTATCCAGCCCGGATATTTCACAGGCTGAAATCGATGCCGTCGTTGCTGTTATGCAGACCCCGCAATTGAGCCTGGGCCCAAAACTGGTCGAATTTGAAAACGCTTTTGCTGATTACACCGGCAGACGCTTCGCAATTGCCGTCAACAGCGGCACCAGTGGTTTACATTTGTGCATGCTTGCATTGGGAATCGGCCCTGGCGATGAGGTCATTACCACACCATTCAGCTTTATTGCCACAGCCAATTGTATCCTGATGGTCGGGGCGACGCCGATCTTCGTTGATATCGACCCTGTTACATACAACATCGACGTCAATAAAATCGCCGAAAAAATTACCGATAAAACTAAAGCGATTATCCCTGTGGAAGTGTTTGGCAATCCTGCGGGAATTGACGAAGTGTACGAACTGGCCCGGCAGCACAATCTCTATTGCGTTGAAGATTCCTGCGAAGCGCTGGGAAGCGTCGTCAATGGCCGTAAATGCGGCACGCTAGGACATACCAGCATGTTCGCCTTCTATCCCAATAAGCAGATGACTACCGGTGAAGGCGGCATTATTTTGACCGACGATGAGCCGGTCGCGCAGATGTGCGCTTCGCTGCGGAACCAGGGGCGCGACGCGAACGCCGGCTGGCTGGCTCATGCCCGGATGGGCTATAATTACCGGCTTTCCGACATCAATTGCGCCATCGGCATCGAACAGCTTAAACGTATCGATGATTTTATCGTCAAACGCCGTCAGGTGGCGAACTGGTATAATGAGATTCTGGCCGGAGATGACCGCATCATCTGTCCGGAAGAACCAGCCGATTGCCAGATGAGCTGGTTTGTATACGTCGTCCGGCTGACGAACCGGTTCAATGATGACAACCGCAACCAGATACTAAACCGCCTGCGGGAAGAGGGCCTCGGCTGCAGCAACTATTTCACACCCATCCATTTACAGCCGTTTATTGCCGGGGAGCTGGGCACAAAACTCGGCGATTTCCCGATTACGGAAAAAGTGGCGGAACGGACGATCGCTCTGCCGTTCCACAATAACCTGCCTCGTGAGGATGTGGAAACGGTATGCCGGTCCCTCAATGCAGCCCTGGATGCCTTGCCCGCTTAATTCAATGAGCCGGTTATGTTTTTTATGGTAAAAGAGCCTGATCTCACATAGAATACGATGTGGGATCGCATCGGCCACGGCCGATAAAGGAAAATACATTTTAGCTGACAGTCCCAAAGATAAAATAATTATGACACTGATAGAAACGAATAAAAAGGTGATCGGCGAGCAATGTCGGAGTAAGTCCTCGCTCCAACCCTTACCCCTTGACAATAACAGGAAACAGGAATTTATGAGACGTGATATTGTACATGAAGGTTCCGGACAACTTACCTATGAGATTAGAGAGATCGTCGCTGTCGCCCGCGATCTCAATAAGCTCGGTGTGGACATCACCTGGGAGAACATCGGCGACCCTATCCAGAAAGGCGAAAAAATCCCCCAATGGATCAAAGACATCATCGCCGAACTGGTCTCCGAAGATAAAACCTACGGCTATGTGCCCACCCAGGGAGTTTATGAAACCCGGCAATTTCTGGCCGAACTCGTCAACCAGCGCGGCGGCTGTCAGATAACAATGGACGACATCATCTTTTTTAACGGCCTGGGCGATGCCGTGGCGAAAATCTTCGGTTTTCTCAAACGCGAAGCCCGGGTTATCGGTCCGTCTCCGGCCTACTCCACCCATTCATCGGCGGAGGCGGCCCATTCGGGATATGAACATCTGACCTACGAACTGGACGCCAAAAACAACTGGTTGCCGGACCTGGAAGATCTGGAGAAAAAAATTCGCTATAATGATTCCATCGCCGGCATGCTGATTATCAATCCGGATAATCCCACCGGTTCGGTTTACCCGAGGGATTTTTTGCGGGATATGATTGACATCGCCCGCCGTCATCGCGTGTTCGTGGTGTGCGATGAAATTTATGCCCATATCGTTTACAACGGAGCGGAAACGGTTCACCTCAGCGAAGTCATCGGCGACGATATACCCGGGATTGCCCTGCGCGGAATATCCAAGGAATTCCCCTGGCCGGGCGGCCGCTGCGGCTGGTGCGAAGTTTTTAATCAGCACAAATTCTCACGTTTTGAGCTGTATATTAAAAGCATCATCAACTCGAAAATGCTGGAAGTGTGCTCGACGGCTCTGCCGCAATACGCGATTCCCAGAATTGTCGGCGATTCGCGTTATATTGATCATCTGACGCTTCGTAAGAAAATGTTTGAGCAGCGGGCGGTTGAGGCTTATGAAATATTCTCCGAAGTGGAAGGGATTCATGTCACCAAGCCGCAGGGAGCCTTCTACATGTCTATTCTATTCGAGGATAATGTCCTGAACGACTTGCAGGCCCTGCCGATCGAGAACGCCAGAATCCGGGCCTATGTCGAAGAAAAAGTCGTCGGTGTCCAGCCGGATAAGCGTTTCGTCTATTATCTGCTGGGAGCGACGGGTATCTGCGTCGTACCGCTGACAGGATTCTGCTGCGGCCGCCGAGGCTTCCGTGTCACACTGCTGGAATGCGACGACGCCAAACGAAAACAGACCTGGGTATCGATCACGGAGTGCATCAAAACCTACCTGGCCTCCGCCTGATTTTATTTGGATAAAAACGTCGGGAGCAGCTGCATGATAATCGGTTCGGTCAAAGAAGTGAAAAAGCATGAATACCGCGTCGGCATGACGCCGGCCTGCGTGAAGGCCTATATCGCACGCGGTCATGACGTCCGGGTCGAATCGTCCGCCGGACTGGCCGCGGGCTTTACCGATGATGAATATGCCGCGGCGGGGGCGACCATCGAACCGGACAGACGGAAAATCTTTGACGAATGCGATATGATCGTCAAGGTCAAGGAACCGCAGCCGGACGAGATAGACCTGTTCCATGAAGACCAGATTCTTTATACCTATCTGCATTTGGCGGCGTCGAAGGAACTGACCGGGGCCCTGCTCGCCCGCAAAATCAAGGGCGTGGCATATGAGACGATCGAGACGGACGAGGGCCTGCTGCCCTGCCTGAGCCCGATGAGTGAAATCGCCGGACGACTGTCGGTACAGGAAGCCGCGAAATATCTGGAAAAGCCCTTCGGCGGTCGCGGCATACTGCTGGGTGGCGTGCCCGGCGTGCGGCGGGGACGAGTCGCCATTCTTGGCGGCGGCGTAGTCGGGACCAACGCCTGCAAGATCGCTGTGGGTATCGGAGCGGATGTTTTCCTGCTCGATATCAATGCCCGGCGGCTGGCTTATCTGGATGACATTTTCGGCAGCCGCATCAATACCCTTTACAGCAACGACGCCAACATCGATGCCGTCGTCCGGGAAGTCGATGTCGTGATCTGCGGCGTGCTGGTGCCTGGTGCGATTGCGCCGAAACTGATTCGCAAAGAGCATCTGTCCCTGATGAAACCGGGCGCCGTCATTGTTGATGTGGCGGTCGATCAGGGCGGCTGCACCGAGACGACACGCCCAACGACCCACGACGACCCCATTTTCATGGTCGATGATGTCGTGCATTATTGCGTGGCGAACATGCCCGGCGCGGTGGCCCTCTCCTCAACGCTGGCTCTGACGAGCGTCACAAGCCGCTACGGCCTGATGATCGCGCAATACGGTCTGGAAGCCGCCTGCAAGGTAAGCGACGAAATCGCCCGCGGCGTCAATCTCTATCGCGGCCATTGCACCTATCAGGCCATCGCCGACGATCTCGATCTGGACTACACACCGCTGCAAATGCTCATCCAATAACCCCTTCCCACCCTTCCGGCCCTGAAGCATTCTTTTTGGTAAACGCTCACCTGAATTATAGGGCGGGCCTCGCCCACCCTAGCCACTCACGTGAAGTGAGAGGATGTTTTTTTGCCCTTATGACGATTCCGCATTTTATTGGGGGCTATTGCGTTCAATAAATCAAAATGGAAAGATAATCCGCGAATGTTTACCTTTATTATTGCAATCTCGATGGAAAGTAGTATAGGCAATTCGGTTATAATTGCGGTAATAAAGGTCTTCACAATCGTTATGCATGAGTTTTCCTGAGATGACTACCAGATTCTCAGGCGGCATAATTAATCTACAAGTAACGCCAAGACAATATGTTAAACCATTTTCCCGGCACCGGAAAAATGGTCGGAAAGGCAGCGTAATAGATCAGCAATGTATCGCCGGAATGCAGGACCGCTTTGACACTCTGTCACAAAAGCTCCCCGATAACAATATTGAATTCTGGTTCGCCCGCG
>CAYZXY010000090.1:0-11912 GCA_964482555.1 uncultured Pirellulales bacterium | reverse complement strand
CGCTGATGCGGATAAAGTCCTTGAAATCACGCGCGATAAACTGGGGCCCGTTATCTGAGATAATTCGCGGTGCGGTCTCGGGATACCGTTCTTTGGCCCGTTGCAGAATGATCTCCACATCGGATTCCTTCATCTGTTCGCGTATCTCCCCCTGCACGATCGAGCGGCTGTAACCGTCCAAGATACTGCACATATAATAAAACGTGCCGCTGATATTCAGGTACGAGATATCGATATGCCAGTGCTCATGCGGCGGTTCCAGGGGCCATCCCCGAATGGGGGGCTTCCTTCAGCCTTTGCCCAGGCTTAGGCAGAGTCACAGATGATAACCCGGATTATACTACCTGACCAAAAATAATCCACACATCCTTCTTGAAAGGATATAAAACCTCTGAGGGATTTGTGCTTCGGAATATACGGATTATAGGGTTTGGGGAAAATAGGCGCAGATATTCCAAGGCGAGGGTTAAATGTAAATGTCTGTATTCTATGTGTTTATAGGCGGCGTTGTTGCCGGTGTCTCTGTCGGGATGAAGATGAGAAAAAAATAACTGTTTGGATGTGAGATATCGAGACGGTTAGGCTGAGGGCGAAAGTTATACCCAGGCCGTTCGGCGGCTTATACGTATAAGGCTATATATATTAACATGTTATGAACTATTCAGGCTTTGAGCCTGGTTGGGGGGCAGCATCAATGTCTCTTGAAAAATGTGCCGGGTTTGCCGGAAGCAAATAAGAGGATGCTCCGAAGAATACATTTCTGAAAAAGGGCCGGTTTTCTTTGGGCGATGCTTGAGATGAGCGTTGATATTTTGGGAAATTTTATGATTCCGTAGAAGGACAACTCTTGACAATCTCTTGAAAATCAATATCTTATCTCAGTTTTAGAGCAAATTGTTTATCCAGTAATTTTATAACAGTAATAGTTGATTATTATAGAGGCTGGTGTTAGAATTTATCGAAAGACAGGCCCAATTCTCTATTTAAAAATTGTATTGCTGGGAATTTGATGTTAAGCTATCTATTTTACAGGATCTATATTGTTAAATATAGTCAGATTCTGGTACCTCACGCCGGAAGGAGGCCGAGATGACAGAAGAATTTCATACAAATGAACTCAATCATGAGCAGACAGGTGTTGTTCAGGCACCGCTGCATCGCCGTATCGCGGAGAACCTGACGAATCAGGTGACCAGCGGCGATCTCAAGCCCGGTCAGAAGCTGCCTTCTGAACGGCGAATTGCAAACCAGTTTAACGCGTCGCGGGCGACGGTGCGGACGGCATTGCAGCATCTGGAGCAGGCGGGTCTGATCACTCGCCGCGACCGTCGCAGCGCTGTGGTTGCGATTCGGCGCGATATTACGCCGTTTTTGCGAATAGCATGCGGCAGTGTAAAAATGATGAACCTGTTCCGGCGGCTGAGCGAGATGCAGCTTATACCGCCGCGCTGCCAGTTGCAGCTGCTGGATTTACAGCAGCCCGATACGCTGGGGCAGATGCTGTCGCAGCCGGCTGGTGCCGCGGATATCATTTTCTGCGATCTGGAACATGCCGGCGCTCTGATGGGACAGTCGGAGCTCTTCTGTGAACTGCCGGGCCAGGTGATCAACGAAGCGGAACCGGAGGAGTCTTTCAAGGCCCGGTTTTCCCGGGAAAACGCCTGTCAGGCGATACCACTGGCGTTTTCTCCCAATGTGCTGTATTATAACAAGGCGATTCTGCGGGAGCGTCAGCTTGGCGAACCTCCGATAGGCGACTGGCACTGGGACCAGCTGGTTGACATGGCCCAGACCTGTACGCACGGGCACGAATTTGGATTCCAGTTCCGTCCCTCCTTTAGTCATCTATCTGATATTATTTCCCGCATGGGGTGCGAATTATATAACGAAAATGGTCATATTACTGCCAGAGAGACAGAAAAGTTTGCCGGCATCGTGCAGTTTGTTTCTAACATGCTGCATGAACGGAGGGTTTCGCCGCCGCTGGCCAAGGTCGATCAGATAAATTTGTTTATTCAGCGTCGCTGTGCAATGGCGATGGACGGTTTCGACATGTACACGACCTATCGCCAGACGCTGGGAGATGATCTGGGTGTGACGGTGTTGCCAGGTTTGCCGGCTGCCGGCACGATTACGCAGGGGCTGGCTGTGCTGGTCATGAAAGGGCTTGAGAGCATGCAGCCGGTCGAGGATTTGCTGCGGAATCTTCTGAACCGGAAGAATCAGCTGGTCATGGCGCAGATCGGGGCCGGTTTGCCCGTTCGCTCAGAATTGCTCAATCCTGAAGGGCTCGGAGAGGTTCAGGTTCCGAATGAGCACGCGGAGGTGTTCCTGCGCGAAGTTCGGGATTTCCGCATACCCAACCTGCCCAAATCCCTGGAATACAAGGTCGGTGTGGACGATTTGTTTCTGGAGATGTGGCTGGGACTCGATACCATCGAAAACATCAACCGTCGTTTTAGCGACATTGATTGATCAGACAGTACCAGATATTTATAAGCGGGATGATTTTATTGTCCCGCTTTTTTTGTGGCTGAAAAAAACGAGCAGAGATACTGTTTCCGAGGGCAGGACGCTCCCGATACCCCATCGGGTAGAAAACTCCTGACAGGACCACGGGAAATGTGTCGGGTGGGACATAAGATATAGAACGTGGAAGAGGCAAGCCCGGCTCAAACACGCCAGACAGGTCGCAAAGCCGATGGAGTCGTACTGACTGCACTCATATGTAATAAATAGTTGGAGAAAACGGGTAAGAAGAGCCTCGTAAGCGAAAAACTCAATCGGAAGCAGTAAGCACCTGCGAGTAAGGAGTGCCCTTGCCGCACAATTGGTAATTGACATGGTCGGGCGTTTCAGATAGAATGCGATTACATTGAGGGGAGACATCGGTCCGTGCGACCGGCAATATGACATACCTGAATCCGGTTAGCTCGCTGGAAACAGGTAGTACCTGTTCTGGATAAGCCGCCATTTAACGCGGGTATCCTGTCTGCATTAAATTAATGCGTTTTATGCTTATGAAATGTTTATGTGCATTGCCATGAAACACAAGATTTTACTCGTAAGAGATTAAGCCTGCGAAAACCACCCAAAACGAATGATACTTGAATTGATTTCCCATTTTTTATTGGCATTTGCCAGTCAACCACTTAAGATATACCTTCAATAATCAAGAGAAAGGCTGTTAACTAACAGCTGAAGATGAGGATTGCACAATGAGGAAAAAATTTGTTTTCCTGCTCGGATTTCTAATCATTTTGACCTGTCTTTTTTCCGGGTCGCTCCGGGGCGACAGGACCATCGTTTCCATGAAAACCAGCAAGGGGGATATGGTTATAGAGCTGTATAATGACGAAGCCCCCAAAACCGTCGAAAACTTTCTGCGGTATGTCGATGAGAGTTTTTATGACGGTCTGATTTTCCATCGGGTCATTCAAGGGTTCATGGTGCAGGGGGGCGCTTATAAGCCGGCGTTGTATGATTACGATTTCAGTGTTGACGATCCGAATACAAGTGATCCTGAGATTTTCCAGGAACCTTATGATCCCATCGAGCTGGAAACCGATGCCAATCTGAAAAATCTGCGCGGCCGTATCGCCATGGCCCGGACGAATGCCCCCGATTCCGCGACCTCGCAGTTTTTCATTAACCAGGTGGACAACGCCTTTCTGGACCCCGGCAGCGGCAGCGACGGCTATGCTGTCTTCGGGGAGGTGACACAGGGCTTGAATGTGGTTGATGATATCGCGGCGGTGGAACAGTTTGAAGAGGCGGACGATCCCGTGCGTTTTGATTTTTTTCAGGATTTACCTGTGGCCCCGGTGCTGCTGGAAGAGGTGACTGTTCTGCGGGAGTTTGGCCCTGACAGCGACGATTTTGCCGACATACCCTATCTGCATGCCGCGGATAATACGATTCGCACCTTTGCCGGCCAGGCCGACAAGGCGGAAACGTCCTTCCGGCATGTCTTCGAGCAGATCGCGTTTCTTGGCGTCGAATCGCTGGAATGGAAGCTGGTGACCGATGTCGAGCCGGATGAAATTGCAACATTTACTATCGTTATGAGCCGGGATGATGCCGGCAATCTCTGGCTTCTCAAGTATGTCTTCAACGAGGGGACTGACAATGAGGTTTCGTTGATCGAAGCGGAAAGCCTCATCGACGGGGTTGCCTTTGCAGATTTTGCCGACCAAAGCATGCAGTTTCGATTGATGACGGGTGGGGTCAATCCGGACGATCTGGAGGATCCCTGCAATACGATCGTGACCGGCGAAGGGGCCGGCCGGGTCGTGGAAGAGATTGTCAGCTTCTCAGAGACGGTCCCCGGGTTCGAACAGACGGGGCTGGTGCTGGTGAAAAAGAGTGTCGGACCTGCCGGCAGCGAAACGGTGGTTTCCTGGGATTATTATCATGAATCGGTCGGGCTTGTGCTGACGTTGGTAAATGAAGCCGGCGATGAGAATGGTGACGGCTGGGGCCTGGCGCAGATGAAGTTTGACGACGACAGTGCCGACTTCAGCGAGATTGCTTTTCTCAAGGTACCGACAATAGAAGAAACAGGTGGTGAAAGCTTTATTCGCACGTATGTCGGCAAAGGGACGCATGCGGGTTTGACATATACCCAAACGTTTACCTATCCCTCTACGCCGTTTCTGGGTGTCAAGTACGTCAGATGGGAACAAAAAATCATCGGCACTAATCCACTGGTGGATAATTTCACGCTCAACATGGCGCGGGATGAAGATGGAAATGTCTGGGCGTTTAAGTATGTGTTGAATGGCGAGACGGTTTTTGATGCCGCTTCACTGCTGGAGGCTGTACGGCTGCAATCTCTGACGGATGTTTTTCATTTCCGTTTAATCAGCGGTAATTTCAATCCCGATGACGTGGACGATCCGTGCAATACCTTTACGGCATTGGACGGCGGCGTCGTTCGAACAACGACGATTACCGGTTTTAATGAAACCGCGCCGCATATACCGGTCTTTACCGGCGCGTTGATTAAGGTGGTAAGCTATCTGGAAACCGATCCCTGTATGGCGGAAGCGGAAACGTTTTATTTTCAGCAGGACGTCGGTCTGCTCAGCGACAACCGCGACGGCGAGGTGGGTGAGGATGCCGATGGATTCGACCTGGCCTTTTTCGGGGGCACGTTCGATGAAGCTAGCAGTTTCGATCTTAGCGACAAGGCTTTCCTGATGGCGACCGACGGCACGACACGGACCTTTATCGGCCAGGGCGACTATGACGGTCTCAACTATACGCATACGTTCGATAAGACTGAATTCCGAAATAAAATGTGTCTGCTCTGGACCCAGAGTAAGGTGCAGCGTGAGGCGGATGAATTTCCTCTGGTGGATAAGATCGAAACGCATCTGGCCCGGGACAACATGGAGAACCTCTGGGTACTTCAGCTTAAAGTGAACGATGTGCGGCTTTACCGGGCGGCAAATAATTATCAGGGCCGGCTGCTGCAGACATTCGATAATCTGATGCCGTTCCGGCTGATAACCGGCCAGTATGACGCCGACGACCCGTGCGCTGTCATTAACCAACTGGTGGTTGAGGATGATGATGAGGTTCTGTTCACGGAGCAGATTGTCGATTTCAGCGTCGATTTTAACAGGCCTTATTATGAAGATCGTAATTTTGCCGTTCGCCGGGAGGATGATCCCTGTCACGTTTTTGTCGACTGGTCTTATTATAATAAGGATATTGGCCTTGTTTTTAATTTCCGTAACAGGAGCCAGGTTCCGAATGACCCGAATTATTTCGATTATACTATGCCGGTACCGATCGATACCGGTGTGGACGGTTTCCGGCTGGGCTGGTATGGCCGGGAAGAACCGGTATTCAATGCCGACAGTAAGGATTTTTCCAGCGTGCCTTATTTAAAGGCCGCTCCCGGTGATTTCCGGATTTACCGGGGGCAGGGGGCGTTTACCGGATCATCCTATCGACAGTCATTCAATGCGGATACGCTGCTGGAGGTGTCTTGCCTGAATGTCAAAGAAACCGGCGTCGAGCCGTCTGGCAAGATGACCTTGGATATGCATTTTGCGCGGGACAGTCAGGGTGACCTCTGGATTTTCCGCGATGGCCGCAATGACATTGTCGTTTTCGAAACATCGCTTATCGATCAAATTGTGCCTTTCGATCTTTATCCCGACATGCGGCTGCGGCTGATGAGCGATACGTTCGATGAGACGACGGCGGTGACCGTCGGTCCGGAGGAAATGCTAGAAACCGAACTGGTGGTCAGTCTGGACGAGGATATCGATCATGCCGGGCTCGATGAAGACCTGGCAGAGAATCTCGTGCTGGTACGCTGGACGGCGGACGACCCGTGTGTTATGGATATCGACTGGAGCTATTACAGCGAAGATACCGGGCTGGTTCTGGAACTTTGGGATGATTTCTATGATCCCAATCTGGAAGACCCGTGCCTGCTCGATCCGTCAATTATTGAAACCGACGGCGACGGCTGGTATCTGGCCGATCCCTGTTCGGCGGACGATCTGGTCCTTACGGTGAGAGCCGGCCGCGATCGTTCCCGGCCTGGGGATAGCTTCGTGCTGAAGGGGCAGATCACGGGGCTGGCCGACCCGTGTATGACGGTTTCGGGGCTGACGATGCAGGTAGGGCCCTGGCGGGTAGATATCCCGGCAGACGATGCCGGTCTGCGGGCCGATATGAACGCCGGCCTGCTGCTTTATAAAGGGTCGCCGGATGGTGTTTGTCAGTTGACGGTGAAAATCGATTTCCGGCGGGAAATGCTGATCGCAGCGGCGAAACGCATTGATCTGACGGGATTGTCCGAACCGGTCACCTTCCGGATGCTTACGGGGGATTTTCTTGCGGCGGGTACGGCCGGTCTGCGGGCCGGTCAGGAAGTGCCGATTATTCTGCTGCGCGGCCAGAAAGACATTATCCGCAAGAAGAGATTCAAGTTTGTTTATGATAATGTCGTGCAGAATAACTCACTGCTGTTATCAGGGGAGATAGCCACCCGGCAATACCCAATTGACCTCACGGATAAGACGATTACAATTAAATGGGGCAATACGACGGTGGATATCGACGACGGCGATCTGATAAAGCATCCCCATCGTTACTTGTATAGTTTCCAGGATAAATTTGGCAGCCTGCGCAACGCGGTTATCGACCTCGACAACGGCTTTTTTCAAGTATTTATCAGAAAAACCGCACTGGCGAAGCCTGACCAGACCTTTACGCTGACCATCAAGGATGAAACCGGCGATGAAGACGAGGTCTTATTTAACAAAAGCGTCAAGATTGAACGCCCCTGATTATACCCAAAGTCTCTTGTGAGTTAAATTTTGTATAGTATGGCAATGAAGGTAAACATTTTTAACGCTATAACGCATTAACTTATTTCAGTCGTTCCTGCGGGATTTTTCCCCAATGGGATAGCCGCAGTTATTCGCATTTATAAAGTCCCGCATTTAAAAGTGCTGGCTAAATTCAGTTGACCCTGACGGGATTTAAACGACAATGTATACCCAGTCGGATAAAAAGCTCCGGGCAGGGCTAGGCGTAAGCTTTTTATCCGCACATTATTACGTTCCGACACAACAGGACATTTCAATCGGAAAGAGTATAAAAATATATGACCAGATTATACCCGTCAATTCGGTGAATGCTTACAAGATGAAAAGTTAATTGTCTTATAAGGAACTTTTATCCGGGAGGCCGTGAATCTTCAGTGATTAAATCAGACAGACGTGACGAAAAGAAATATGGTAAATTTATACGGGGACAGGCAGGACGGCTGATCCTGGCTGGCATGATGATATTATTATATCTGGCCCCGGATGTGTCCGCACAGGAATTGTCGCAGACGCTGGATCAGCGAAAGCGAGAGGTCCTGGAAGATACCTGTGAGGGCATCGACGGGTTGCTGTTGAAAAAGGATAGGCACCGCGTTATCGAATTGAGCCTGCAGAATTGCATTCAGCGGGCTCTGGCGAATAACCTGGATATTCGTATCGAGGGGTATCAGCCGGCGGTGTCATTTACGAATGTTATTGAGGCAGAAGCCGTTTTCGATGCGACCATGTTTGCCTCGGGGCGATTTGATTTTAACGATCAGGCGAATATCGACACAGGATTTTTTACCCGTACGATCGTCACCGATGGAGGTGAAAAAAATATCAGAATTCCCAGTGAACCGTTTGTCGTCACCCATGATTATAACTACAACCTCGGATTGAGGAAGCGGTTGTCAACCGGTGCCACGATGCAGGTTTCTCAGCAGTTGCGTCGCTTTCGCGACCTGAACAATGACGGCGAGCTCTTTTACGATCCCTTTTTTGAATATCGGATGCGTTTCGAGATCAGCCAGCCGCTGCTGCGGGATTTCGGGCTGAAATTCAACCGGGCCAATATCCAGATACGCCGTAACGATTATAAGATCAGCGAACAGCGGTTTCACTCGCTGGTTATCAGCACGCTGCGCGAGGTGGAACAGAATTACTGGACGCTGTTATTTGCCCGCAAACGGGTGCAGATATTCTCCGGTCTGGTCGAAAGAGCTAATCACAGTCTCGAGCGAATCCAGCAACGCACACCTTATGACACCCGCAGCGAAGTCGTACTGCGTACGCGGGCGGTTATCAAGCGGGCCGAAGCGGATCTGGTCTCCGCCCGTAACGATGTCTTCCGGCAGCAATATATCCTGCTCGAAAGCCTGAACGATCCCTGCCTGCCGCTGGAGGAAGACTGGGAGATTATTACAACGGACCTGCCATCGACCTGGCATTATCAGATTGATAATGACAAAGCCCTGGAAACGGCCATGTTGAAGCGACCGGAGATCATCCAGCAGAAGCTGGAACTGGATAAAAGCCGTCTGTCAGAATTGATTGCGAAAAATCGGCGTCTGCCGCGACTGGACCTGACGGTGATTCAGCAATTTTCGGGTGTGGGAGATGAATCCTATGCCGCCTGGGACGATCAATGGCGCAACAATATGCTGAGTTCGTCCTATCTCGTTGAATTTGAGGTGCCGCTGGGGAACCGGGCCGCGGAAGCGGCGCTGGCCCGCACTCGCTATCAGAAAATTCAGAATCGCCTGAATGTACACAATATTCAGGAACAGGTGCTGGTGGATGTTCAGAATGCGCTGCAGGAACTGGAAAATAAATACGAAGAGATTCTTGTGCGACTCGAGGCGTTGCAGGCGGCTCAACAGGAAGTTGATAATTTTCTGGCAATTCAGGATATTGAACGGCAGGATTCGACCACGCCGAATTTCATAAACCTGAAGCTCAACGCTGACGAACGTCTGGCGAATACCCAGCGTTCGGCGATCCTCGCGATCATTCAGTATAACATTGCTCTAATGGATGTGCATCGGGCTCAGGGCATTCTGTTGCGGTATAATAACATCAAACTTGCCGAATTGTTGCCGGACATTGACTAATCGCCTTGTGAGCCGACCGGATATCATTGCGACATCCAGGGCACGCGCATAAAAAAGCTCGTCCATGGGACGAGCCTGGGACTTCCTCAACCTTCAATTGCACGCCGGTCTGGTGTCCGGCATCATGTTGATTTTATTGGGCCTTAGCCTTGACCGTATTGAACTCACGGTACAATTGCGACTTTTTACGAGCGGCAAAGTTCTTATGAACAGTGCCTTTGGCAACCGTCTGGTCGATTTTTTTCTGGGTTAAGACTAATTCTTTTTCCAATTCCGTCAGATCTTTGGTTTCTTTGGTCATCTTGAGAAACTTCTTGATCTGAGTTCGCATGGAATTTTTCCGCATGCGGTTAATCTTCTGCCGACGTTCGTTCTGACGTATTCTTTTTTTCGCAGTCAGCGAATGAGCCACGGGCTACTCCTTCTGAAAAAACTAACTATTTTATACTCGTTCCGATTGAAAATTCCCGTTTTGTCCAAACGTAACTATTTGCGGGCAAAGCCTTTACGACTGGCCTTGGCGGGAATTCTCATACCCTTTGGGTATATCTATATTTCCAATTTTGTGAAACCCTCTTCATGGAGGGTTTATTTGAAAGAATTAACAATACCGGTTTTTGGCGAAAATGCAATTATTTTTTCTTCTCTTCCAGTATTTTTTTTCGCAATTTGTCAATTCTGACCCGGGCATCCTTATAATTATAGTCAATTTGAGCCACTTTCCGGTAGATATTGAGAGCTTCCTCCAGGTTTTCGTTTGCTTCGTGAGACCGGGCCAGGTTGTAATAAAGCTCTTTCCCGAGAGCGCCTTCCATATTTTCCAGCATTTCCAGGGCCTGTTCGAAGGTTTCAATTGCGTCAGTGTACCATTCCTTGTAGAAGAAACAGCGGCCTATACAGTTCAGCGAAGGAATACGATGTCGGGGATCGCTGCGAGAATCCTGCAGTAAAGGGATGGCATCATCGTATTTACCGGCTTTCATCAGACGGACGGCATACTCATATTTGAGTTTCATGTCCGTGGGGTAGTTTTCGACGCTGGCTCTATAATGCTCTAATTCGCTTTTTAACAAGGCTTTAGTCGCCTGGGCGTATTGCTGTTTCAGTTCTTCATTGCCGGGGTCTTTTTTGTATTGTTTCTGGATGGCCCTGATTTTGCGCGTAGCCTGTTTGATTCGGATTTCACCGATTTTCTGCTTGTAGCTGAACTTATCGAGCTCATTATAAGCTTTATCCAGGATCTCAACAGCCTGATTTTCATACTCTTCCTTTTCCATGCTGCAAAGGGCGGCAACGAGTTTGTTGATTTTTCCGGGAATGGTGGGATCTGCTTCGTATTCCTTTCGGGCTTCGGCAATGGCATTCATCTTGAAATCAGCGGATTGAATATCGCGACCTTGTTCGAGCATTTTCTGCTGCTGATCGCGGTCACGGATGCTTTGAGTGAAGCTGCCGTCCTCCTCGTCGTAACGTCCCTGCTGCATGGTTGCCTGGGCGGATAGATCGCGAACGGATTCCTTAAGGCCTTCATCTTTTGGTTTTAACTGAAAAGCCATCTGGCAGGCGGTCAGGGCGCGAGAATAATTGCCCAGTTTAATATAAGAATCTCTGACAAATAGATAGGTTTTAATATCGGGTTTTTCGCGCTGCATATTGTTGTTAAACAGGATGTCATTCATCCAGAATGCGACGTTATTGAAATTCGCTTCGAGAGCATGTTTGACGACATCGGTCATGTGGCCTTGGTTTGTCGGGTCTTTGGCAAAGTGGTATTCGGCTCGCAGCATGGCGTCTTTGGGATTTTTGGTGGAAAGTTTTTTGTATTTGGAGGAATCTGTGAGGCCGGATTTTTTGCCGCCGGTCTCTTTTCGTCGTAAAGATATTTCAAATAAGGGTTTATGTCCTTCCTCCAGGGCAGTGGGCCAAAAAGACAAGCCATCGAGATACATTTCAATCGCATAATCGTAATTGAGCGTATAGGCCACTTCGGCCCCACGCTTGAAAAAATCCTGGGCACGGGATTTCAGTTGTTCCGGTATGTCCTGACCGGCAGGGTACATATTATCCTGAGGCATTACGTTCCAGTTCCTTTATTGGTGCAGAGTTTCTGATTAGTCTGAATGTAAATATAAATACTTAACCATACCAGAAATAGCTGTTCTGTCAATAGTAAAGAAAATCGGAAGTGTACATTACTCCTTTATTTACAACAATATAGGTTTATTTTCTTATCGAAAGTATTCGGACCATGCATCTTTCAGGCGATTGCCTGTGATTCAGACTCGTCAAAGCGAATAGAATCTGCTATAATTTTAAGGTTATTAAATGTATCTTTAATCTCCTTACTCATTAAATCATTTAAACTTATGGTGAATAATCATGCTTAGTAAAACAATGGATATCAACAAACTGCATATCATTCATTACCCGGATCCCGTTCTGGCTCAGGTCGCTGAACCGATTG
>CAYZXY010000089.1:0-11985 GCA_964482555.1 uncultured Pirellulales bacterium | reverse complement strand
ACTACAATAGATCAGGTTGTATCGCTGAGTTTACGGACTTAGGGGATGACTGTGTATTTATTCTATAACTCTTCCAACCATTTTTCGAAATAAGGCTTTACAGGGCCTTTTATCAGCGACGCAAGTTTTTTGCGATTTTCGATCACTTATCCGAAAGTGAATAATATGAGCGTCGGGCTTAAAAGGCCCTGCGGAACACCAATGCGTTATCAAAAAAATGCGAACGTTAAGTCGAAGAGAGGGTGGTTTATTCGGTGTTATCCAGAATTGACATAAAGGCTTCCTGCGGAATATTCACCGAGCCGATGGACTTCATTCGCTTTTTGCCCTCTTTCTGTTTCTTGAGGACTTTCATTTTACGGGTGACATCGCCGCCGTAAAGTTTTGCCGTCACATCTTTGCGATATGCCTTGATGTTTTCGCGGGCAATGATCTTCCCGCCGATTGCCACTTGCAGCGGAATTTCAAACTGATGCCGGGGAATGGCCTTGCGCAGCTTGAGCAGCAGCTTCCGGCCGCGGTTTTCCGCATTATCGCGATGGATAATCATTGACAGAGCGTCCACCGGCTCCTTGTTGACATGAAAGTCGATCTTGACGAGGTTGCTTTTCTCGAAGCCAATCAGTTCATAATCCATCGTCGCATAACCATGCGTAATGCTCTTGAGTACATCGTAAAAATCATAGACGATCTCGGCCATCGGGGCCTTGTAATCCAGAATTACGCGTGACTGGCTGAGGTATTCCTGATGCGTCAATATGCAGCGTCGCTGGTCGCAAAGCTTCATGATATCGCCGATGGTGTCGCTGGTGGTGATGATTTCCAGGCGGACGAAGGGTTCCCGCAACTCTGCGACCTCGCTGGAATCGGGCAACTGACTCGGCGAGTCAATTCGCATGACTTCCCCATCTTTAGTTACGACCTCATAGCTGACCGTCGGAGCGGTCTGCACGACTTCGATATTGTTCTCCCGTTCCAGCCGTTCCTGGATGATCTCCATGTGCAGCAATCCCAGAAAGCCGCAGCGGAAACCAAATCCCAGCGCCGGCGAACTGATCGGCACAAATGAGAAACTCGAATCGTTCAACACCAGTTTATCGAACGCTTCCCGCAGCTTACTGAAATCGGTGTTGTTCGCCGGGTAAAAATCAGAAAAGACCATCTGCATCGGTTTCTGATAACCGGGCAGCGGTTGGCTTGCCGGATGGAGATCGTCCGTAACGGTATCGCCGATCATGACATCGGCGAGCTGGCGGATGGCGGCGATAAAATAGCCTACCTCCCCGCAGCCCAGTTCATCCATGCGAACCATCCACGGAGTGAATTTACCCAGTTCAGTGATGACATACGTCCGGCCGGTCGCCATCATTCTTATTTTCTGGCCGGTGGTCAGCTTGCCCGCAAACACCCGCACATAACAGATAACGCCGCGATAGTCATCATAATGGCTGTCAAAGATCAGAGCGGCGGTCTGCTTATTCGAATGATCTACGGGCGGCGGCAGCAGCGTAATGATTGCCTCAAGCATCTCCGAAACGCCGGCTCCCGATTTTGCGCTCACGTTAAAGCATTCACCCGGCTTGATGCCCAGCAGGTGCTCCATCTCTTCGGCGACGACTTCCGGCTGCGAAGCCGGCAGGTCGGTTTTGCTGATGACCGGCAGTATCTCCAGGTCGCCCGCCACTGCCAGATGGGCATTGGCCACCGTCTGCGCCTCGACGCCCTGGGTGGAATCGACCAGCAGCAGCGCTCCCTCACACGCCGCCAGCGATCGCGACACCTCATAGCTGAAATCGACATGCCCGGGCGTGTCAATCAGGTTCAACATGTACTCCCTGCCTTCAAACGTGTAGTTCATCGTTACCGCCGAGGCCTTAATCGTAATCCCCCGCTCCCGTTCAAGGTCCATGTCGTCCAGTAATTGTTCTCGCATGTCACGTTCGCTGATCGCTCCGGAAATCTGCAAAATCCGGTCCGCCAGCGTACTCTTGCCATGATCGATATGGGCGATAATGGAAAAATTTCTTATATGTTCTGTGCTCATAAATAGTTATGTTCCAGGTTGTTACAGGTTCGCCTCACTGTGAGAACCTTGTATTATATTAATTTGGTATAAAAAAACAAGTTTTATATGGCTGCCTTGATATCTAATGTTCAAGGATGAATAACTTGGCGTTGTCGACAGTCCCATGAAACAAATTTGACAAAACCAATGTTTTTCGTTACTTTTTAGAGGCGTCAACGCTCTGATTCAAGAATAATTTATGGTTACACCTGATCTGTTGAAAAGCAGACGAAATGAAAATCTTGATATGGGTAAGCGGCATGGCGATTCCAGTTTTCGCGTTGTTGGTTCGGTCGCTCGAAGTGATGATCGACTTGACGGCGATATAGTATATTTGATCACATTGGAATCCGGCAGATCGTTAATGGGTTTTAGGGGGAGGATTGTTAGTTGTTTTGCAAAATTTACTTAATCGGGATGTAGATATTGTCACTGAAAACGGCTTGCATTGGTACATACAGAAGCAGGTCTTGCGGGAGGCACAGCTGTTGTGGAACCAACCGTAATAGAATTGATGTCATATTAAAGTTTCTTAGGAGGTTTTATGCCCACTGTTAATGATGTAATCGTCCGCAAACCTAATGAGCAGGAAGAGCAAACTTGTAAGGGCTGGCCGACATGGTCTTGCGACGCCAGTGAATTCGACTGGGACTACGATCAGACGGAAACCTGTCTGGTGCTTGAAGGTGAAGTGACGGTCACCGATCGGCCCGATTCGGGGGATTCCGTTTCCTTCGGTCCCGGCGATCTGGTCGTTTTCCCCCGCGGCCTCGCCTGCGTCTGGAAAGTCAGCCAACCGGTCCGCAAGCATTACGAATTCAGTTAACCTTGCGGCGTGTAACAGGTAAGTTCATAACATATTGGTAAGCATTCATGGGAATATATTCTCGTTCCAATTGGAAATTCCCGTTTTGTCCAAACGTAACTATGTGCGGGCAAAGCCATTACGACTGGCCCTGGCGGGAATTCCTATACCCTTTGAATATAATAGCCCCTTGCGTGAAGTGAGGGGATTGTTATTGGCTAATATAATGATTCCCCGTATTTGCTTCGGGGGCTATTGGGTTCAATAAATCATAATTGAGCAAAAATTCTATGTACTGTTACAAATCCGCAAACTCGCATACAACCCGATCAGCTACAGGCAAGACATTACGGCTGAGGCGAATCGAGTTGTTGTGCTTCTCCAGCAGATTCTGACAGCACAGAGACTCAATCGTCCGGGGAAACAGTGATAAAAAATCAAATCCCGTCTTCCGCCGGTATTCTTCAAGATTGATGCCCGCAATTCGCCGCAGCATCAGCACAGCGGTTTCACACGCGATTTCTTCGGATGTTGGGCAGCGTGATTCGGCAATCGGAAGTCGGTCGCAGGTGACGTCGGCCAGGTACTCCCGAATATCGGCGATATTGGACGAACGGTGGCCCTGCCACCATGACGCTGCCGCCGGCCCGATACCAATATAGGATTCATTTCCCCAATAACTCAAATTATGCCGGCACAGAAAACCGGGCCGGGAAAAATTGGAAATCTCATATTGCTCATATCCCGCCTGCGATAATATGTCAATGGCCAGTTCATACATTTCCCGGTCGGTTTCCTCTTCGATGGGCATGATTCGACCGCTTTGAAGCTGGATGTGCAGAGGTGTGTCCTTTTCGTAAGTCAGACTGTAGGCGGAAATATGTTGCGCCTCCGTAGCGATGGCCGTTTTTAACGTCGCTTCCCAGTCTGGCAGACTCAAGCCCGGCAGAGCGAAAATCAGGTCCAGGCTGATATTGTCAAATCCGGCTGCCCGGGCGTCCCTGATCGTTTGATGAATCGCTGAAACCGGATAGGGTCGCTGCAGAAAATCCAGTTCCTGCTGATGAAACGACTGAGCCCCGATCGAAAGCCGGCTGCAACCATGCTGCCGCATGATGTTAAGGCTCTGGCGATTCACCTGCCCCGGGTTCACTTCGATGGTGTATTCTCCCGGCAGACGAAAACGCTCCTTCAGTCTATTCAAAAAAGTTGTCATCAAGCCTTCCGGCAGACACGAAGGACTGCCGCCGCCGATGTAAATGGTTCGTATTTCCCCAACCGGATACCGGATTCCCAACTCTCTGAACAGGGCGTCGACCAACTCCTCTGGCTGATGCCGGTCTATGGGCTCGGAATAAAAACCACAATACGGGCATTTTCCTCGGCAGAACGGAATATGGATGTATAATGCCGGAATGTCTGAGTTTATAATACTTGTCATCATTGAAAAGATTGGTAGCGTATTCTATTGTGTCCCACAAAAAGGGCGGCCCGCAATGCGTTGTTGACATTATATTATATTTGTTAATAATAAATAAAGCAATTTTATTGGGAGAGTCAAAAATGTCACAGGAACGGATCATGATACATAGTATGCGATTGTGTTTACTGGTTTTATTTGTTGCCGTTATGACAGGATGTCCATCTGAAAATAACATGGAAAGTCCGGCTGATGACTCAGAAGCCGGCCAAAATAAGAAAGGAATCAATACCATGAGTATGAAAATTACCAGCCCGGCATTTTCTCATAATGAACGAATTCCCTTCAAGTACACCCGTGAGGGGGATGATATTTCACCGGAACTGGTCTTTGAGAATTTGCCGACCGAGGCGAAGGAACTGGCCCTGATCTGCGACGATCCGGATGCACCGGGGAAAACCTGGGTACACTGGGTGATTTACAAAATACCCGCTGAAGCGAAGGGATTGCCTGAAAATGTGAAAAAATCGGCCACGCTGCCGAATCCGCCCGGGGCGATGCAGGGGGTAAATTCCTGGGGTGAACTGGGCTATGGCGGCCCGCTGCCGCCGGAAGGGCACGGCGTTCATCATTACCATTTCAAGTTGTATGCCCTTGATCAGGAGCTGGTTGTTAAAACCCATTTGTCAAAGGAAGAACTCTTGAAAGCTATGGAGGGCCATATCATTACCGAAACCGTATTGACAGGAACGTATGACAGATAAAATCCATATATTGTGAATTGTTGCGTCTTAACTATCAATAAAAGGATGCATTCACGGAAATGTTTTTCCGTTTTGTTTTGTTGAACACAACAACCCCTGATGTAAATTCGAGAGATCGTTATATTTGTCCAAAGCCATCCCCTCACTTCACGTAAGGGGTTATTCGCGTGAAGGGTTACAAAAAAAGCGATGCGCATTCGGGCATAGCTTTTTATGCTTAGTGAATATGTATGGTAATCAAACAACCGAGCAGGCGCTTTTACAGCGGCTGCGGAGATTGTCCAGGACGTTCATAAAGTTAATATAGGAATCATATGGACTGTCGTAGGGGTTGAAGTATTTATGAACATCGCCGTCAGCAAACCATTTGGTGCACATATAATAGAAGTGATCTGAGGTCTGGAGTTTGCGCCAATCGCCTATAATGCCTATGTCCCCGGATTGCCGGACCTGTTCTTCGAACTGATAAAGGACATGCAGGGCATTTGACTGCATGGCGTTGCCCAGCCAGGCTGAAAGGTCGCGTTCCATATCCGCCCAGCTTATCATGTGCGGTACATCAAGATCGGCGACGGCATTATACGAATCAATCACTTCCGAAGGCGTTTTGAAATTGTTGTCGGGATGACGGAAAATTTCGTCCGGCAAATGCTCCAGGAAATCAAAAATCCCCGTATCTTCCCATTGATGCTCGCCAATGGTTTCGTAGTCCATAAAAAGATTGACTACGTAACCGTTGCCGTTGACTTCTGAGACCCAATTGGCGAACTTGGGCGCCGTCAGCGGCCATTCCGCCCAGTCGCGATTAGAGAACCGGAACGCGATATCGTCGCTGAGTCGGTAATTTTTCAGCAACAGCTTCAAATCCGGCAGTCCTGGCGGGTGATAGATAAAGTTTGGACTTCGGTAGCCCAGGATATGGTCGGCCCCTTCGCAAAGTATGGCGTCAAATCCGATCTCACGGATGAAGTGGGCCAGGTCGTTATTGTAAATTAATTCGGTATTGCGAAAAACACGAGGGGCCTGGCCAAAGTAATCCTGTATTTTCTGTTTATGGATTTTGACTTGTTCGGCGAATTCCTGCCTGGAATACAGGAACGCCAGGCTGTGGTAGTATGTTTCACATAGGAATTCGACACAGCCCGTGTTCGCCAAGGCATGAAACGTGCTTAAGACCTCCGGGGCATAAAGTTCCAGTTGTTCCAGCAGCGTACCGGTAATGCTGTATGAAATCTTGAAGCGGCCTTCATATTTATGAATCAGCTTCAACATGAGCCGGTTTGCCGGGAGGTAGCATTTCTGAGCTACTTTGCGACAAATCTGAGCATTTTTGTATTCATCAAAATAATTACTCTCGGTATCAAACACACTGTAGCGACGCAGACGAAATGGCTGGTGCACCTGGAAGTAAAAACAAACTGATGCCATGATGGAAAATCCCTTTATTTATGCTCTTTTGCAAATAAAGGCGCGTCCGAACGCCTTCTTTTTCAGATAACTGATTATAGTCAAGTTCTTTGTCATATTGCCACTGCGTGGCGAGCTAATACTTTTTCATAAACGTCGTGGCATGTTTCCGCCGTCCCTTCCCAAGTCAGTTTACGGACTTCGAAGTTACCGTGTTCCCGCAAGGTCACATGCAGCGGCGGGTGTTTCAGAACTGCGATAATCTTGTTCGCCATCTCATCAATATCCCAGAAATCGACTTTTAAGGCGTGGGTCAGCACTTCGGCCACTCCGCTTTGCTTGCTGATCAGGACAGGGACATCATTCCGCAACGCCTCCAGCGGCACCAACCCAAAAGGTTCGGATACCGACGGCATAACAAACAGGTCCGCCATGCGGAAGACTTTGTCCACATCGCCGCCACGCAGGAAACCCGTAAACAGAACTTTATGTCCAATGCCCATTTCGGCGGCCATTTCAATGGTTCGCTGGACCATATCCCCCGACCCGGCCATGACAAATTTGACGTTATCAATGACTTCCAGCACCTTTTTCGCTGCGGCCAGGAAGTATTCTGGCCCCTTTTGCATGGTGATGCGGCCCAGAAACAGCACGATTTTCTCATCTTTTCGGATAGCATGGCGCGTCATATCCACTTCTATAAAATTATCTTTGGTTTCAATAGCATTATAGGCGACATCGACCTTTTCTCCGCTGATGCCATAACGGTTGACCACCAGATTGCGGGTGAGGTAGCTCACGGCTATGACCCGGTCAGCGTAATGCAAGCCCTGTCGTTCGATGTCATAGACCATTTGATTGACATACTCTCCGCTGCGGTCGAATTCCGTGGAGTGAATATGAACAACCAGCGGCTTGCCTGACATGCCCGCAACGGCAATACCGGCGGGATAGGTCATCCAGTCGTGGGCGTGGATAAGGTCGAATTCTTCCGTCCGGGCAATCAGCGAGGCCAGCCGGGCATATCGCTGCACTTCATTATAAAGATTATGCCCGTAATTGACCGATTGGCCGTGAGCCCCGATTTCCATCAGCTCTTTGAGGGTTTGCTCGGCTTCCTGACGGCTTGTGCCGATCTGACGTAAAAGGTACTCATAAGCCTCTTCGCTCTGATAAGGCTGCATGATGGAATCGATTGTTCTGAAGCTTACATTCTTGAAATCTTCTATTTCATGGAGTTTGCTTTCCAAAAATTGTGTTTTGGAATTAGGGCTGGCCATTTTAACATGAGTTGTATATTCTGAATTAACAGGTCGTGGCAGAACAAAAGTGATTTGTATGCCCATTTTACTCATGGCCCGCGTCAGACCATAACAAGCTGTACCAAGACCACCGGAAATAAAAGGAGGAAACTCCCATCCTAGCATTAATACTTTCATTGAGCCACCTTTAAGAATTTGAGACCGTTTTTGAATTTATTTTGGGCCTACTGTTTTATTCATCCCCTCCATTTTACTGACGCGCCCCATAGAAATAAAGTAATTTTCAAGTTGAATGAAAGATTTTTACTACAAAACAACAATATTATTACATACTCGAAAGTGTAAAGCAAGTTTTCGATTGAAATAACTTACATTTTTTAAATCGAGTTTTCACTAGGTTTTTTACGCTCAAATGGTACGGCTATTTTAGTCAGTTCTGGCCTTTAGCACAAAAAATTTTACCCCATTGGGTAGAATACTTCGGGCAGAGCTAGGCGTAAGCTTTTTATACGCTCATGATTTACGTTCCGGCAACACGGAACATTTTAATCGGAACGAGTATAAATTTTTAAAAAAACCAAAAAAATGTAAAATTTATGAACTCAGAATATTTATCGGTAAGGTATTACCAAAAATATTAGTTAATATATTGTTAAAAGAAAAACTCATTGAAGTATCAGAGGATATGAATTACAATTCTTTGCGTTCGAAAGCTTTATGAAGCAGATTACTTACTTGGTGACAACAGACTTTTTATACCCAATGGGGATGAGAGCTCCCGCCAGGTCCAGACGTAAAGGCTTTGCCTGCAAATAGTTACGTTTGAACAAAACGGGAATCATCAATTGGAACGAGTATAACCTTTTACAGGAAAGAATATGGCTGACAATTTAACCTGCAAAATTTTACGCAATCATCTGGTCGAAGGACAACTTGAGCCCGGCCGTGAGATCGGTATAAAAATTGACCAAACCCTGACCCAGGACGCCACCGGCACTACCGCCATGCTTCTTTTCGAATCGATGGGTCTGAACAGAGTGCGCACAGATTTATCTGTGAGTTACGTCGATCACAACATGGCTCAGTTTGGACCGGAGAACCATAACGACCATCTATATCTGCAATCGATATCCCGCAAGATCGGCGCGTATCACAGCCGACCCGGCAATGGCATCTGCCATCAGGTCCATCTTGAGCGGTTCGCCAAACCCGGCGTCACCCTGCTCGGCAGCGACAGCCACACGCCGACTGCCGGCGGCATGGGTTCACTGGCCATCGGGGCAGGGGGGCTCGATGTGGCGGTGGCCATGGCCGGCGGTCCGTTCTATATGACGATGCCCCGGGTGATCGGGATTCACTTGACCGGCAATCTGCAACCTTGGGTTTCGGCGAAAGATGTGATTCTCAAAGTTCTAAGTATATTTACGACAAAGGGAAACGTCGGCTGTGTCGTAGAATATTTCGGTATTGGCGTTGCCGGCCTGACGGTTCCTCAGCGTTCGACTATAACCAATATGGGTGCGGAACTGGGCGTAACGACGAGCATTTTTCCCGCCGACGCCCAGACTTGCGATTTTCTGGAGTCGCAGCAGCGCGGCGAAGATTTCCAGCATTTGACGGCTGATCCGGATTGTCATTACGATCAGGTCATCAAAATAGACCTTTCATCTTTAGAACCTCTGACAGCCGCTCCGTCTTCCCCGGATAATATCAAGTCCATTACCGAAGTTGAAGGTACGGAAGTTAATCAGGTTCTGGTCGGAAGCTGTACCAACAGCAGTTATCGCGATTTGATGACCGTGGCGAAGATCATGAATGGCAAAACCGTCCATGAGAGTGTTGAATTCGGCATGGCGCCCGGATCCCGGCAGGTTCTCAATATTGTCGCCGGCAACGGAGCTCTGGCGGATTTGATCGCTGCGGGGGCGAGAATCCTCGAAAGCGCCTGCGGACCGTGTATTGGGCAGGGGCAATCGCCGGGCGACGGCAAAATAACCCTGCGTACGTTCAACCGTAATTTCAAAGGCCGGACAGGAACGAATGACGATGACTGTTATCTGGTTAGTCCGGAAGTGGCGGCCGCGGCCGCTCTGACTGGCAGGATTACCGATCCGCGAAAACTGCCTGAGTTACTGGGAATTGACTACCCCGGCATTCATGAGTTGAGGCAGGTGCCGGTGGATGACCGGCTGATTGACCCGCCGCTCCCGGCAGATCAAAGCGGTGCGGCGGAAGTGGTTCGTTCTGCTTCTATCGTCACGCCGCCAGCCGCCGAGACGCCGCCGGCCAGAATTACCGGTGATGTCCTGCTCAAGTGTGGCGACAAAATTACCACCGACCACATCATGCCCGCCGGCGTTTTTTTGAAATACCGCTCGAATGTCCCGGAGTACGCCAAATATGTGTTCAATTGTTTCAATGAAGACGGCAGCCCGAGCTGCGCAGACCGGGCCCTGGCAATCAAAAACAGCGGCCGGCACGGAATTATCGTTGCCGCCGAGAGTTACGGGCAGGGCTCCAGTCGGGAACATGCCGCGTTGTGCCCGATGTATCTGGGGATTAAGCTGGTCATCGCCAAGTCGATCGAACGTATTCACAGGGCCAATCTGGTGAATTTCGCCATTGTCCCGGCGAGCTTTGCCGATCCGGCCGATTTTGACCGTATTCAGGAGGGTGATCAGTTCGAGGTGGCAGGCGTACATGAGGCGCTGCAATCTCAGGATTCATTTACCGTAAAAAACCGGAGCCAGGGTTTTGAGTTTGCCTGCAATATCAATCTCAGCGAGCGCGAACGGCGAATCCTTCTGGCCGGCGGCAAGCTGAATTTTACGAAACAATATGCATGAAGGTTATTTCTGAAAGGCTCATACGAGGATAAACCTGGGCAAAATGGATAATTTTAATGGAAACGAGTATACATTTATTATAGAGAAGAGGTTAAACCATGGCAGTAGCATTTCCCGGTATCAGTAAAATTCAATACGAAGGCCCCGAATCGAAAAACCCATTAGCGTTTAAACATTACAATCCAGATGAGATGGTCGAAGGCAAGTCAATGCGCGAGCATTTGCGATTCTCGGTTGCCTACTGGCATGCCTTCCGCAATGGCGGTGCCGACCCGTTTGGCGGCCCCACCCGGCAGATGCCCTGGGACGACGGCAGCGACCGCATCGCCAACGCCCAGAATCGCGTGCGGGCAGCCTTTGAGTTTTTCGAGAAGCTGGGTGTGGATTTTTATTGTTTTCATGACCGCGATGTTGCCCCGGAGGGGGCGTCTTTGTCCGAGACGAACAAGAATCTCGACGAAGTGGTCAAGGTCATGAAAGAGGAGCAGGACCGCTCCGGCGTCAAGCTGCTTTGGGGGACAGCATGTTTATTCGCCAATCCGCGGTTCATGCACGGTGCGGGAACAAGCTGTAATGCCGATGTCTTCGCTTATGCTGCGGCCCAGGTGAAAAAGGCTATCGAAGTCACGCACGAACTCGGCGGGGCCGGGTATGTCTTCTGGGGCGGCCGTGAAGGGTACAAATCGCTGCTGAATACCGATATGGGCCGTGAGCTGGGCCATCTGGGATTTATGCTGCGGATGGCGGTTGACTACAAAAAACAGATAGGTTTTAACGGCCAGTTTTACATCGAGCCCAAGCCCAAGGAACCGACAAAACATCAGTACGATTCCGATGCCGCGGCCTGTTTCGCGTTCCTGCAAAAATACAATCTGATCGAAGATTTCAAACTGAATATCGAGGCGAATCATGCGACGCTGGCCGGTCATGATTTTGCTCACGATCTCGAGTTCAGCGTGGCGAATGACATTCTCGGTTCGATCGACGCCAACCGGGGCGACCTGCTGCTCGGCTGGGATACCGATCAGTTTCCTACGAATATTTACGATACCATTTTCTGCATGCTGGCGGTCCTGAAGATGGGCGGCTTCACCACGGGCGGATTGAACTTCGACGCCCATGTTCATCGCGAGAGTTTCGAGCCGGTCGATTTGTTCCATGCCCACATCGGCGGGATGGACACCTTTGCCCGCGGCCTGAAAGCCGCTGCCGCGATTCGCCGGGACGGTGTCCTGCAGGATTTTATCAGGGAGCGTTATGCCAGTTGGGACTCCGGCATCGGCGCCGAGATCGAAAGCGGCAAGGTCGGTTTTGTCGAACTGGAAAAATATATGCTCGAAAAAGGCGAACCCGATCCCAACGCCTCCGGCCGCGTCGAAATGCTCGAAAACATCATTAACGAATATATCTAAGCCG
>CAYZXY010000088.1:0-12215 GCA_964482555.1 uncultured Pirellulales bacterium | reverse complement strand
CTATACCCAAAGGGTATGAGAATTCCCGCCAGGGCCAGCCGTAAAGGCTTTGTCCGAAAATAGTTACGTTCCTGCAAAACGGGTATTTTCAATCGGAACGAGTATAAATCCTGCTTTTCAATCCCCTTTTCCGCAGCATTTCTTATATTTCTTGCCGCTGCCGCAGGGGCAGGGGTCGTTGCGGCCGACTTTGGGTTTTTCCAGTTTAATGGTTTTGGGTTTCTGTTCGCCCTGAGGCGTCTGCGCCGCTTCCTGCTGGGCTTCGAACTGCGAATACTCCGAATGCATCGTATTCGAAATATTCCATACGCTTCGCAATTCTTCCCGGCCTTCCAGCTGCGCCTTAAAGATGATGTCGGTTACCTTGTCCCGGATGCCGCTGAGCATGTCCTGGAACATGCGGAAACCTTCCTTCTTGTATTCCATCCGCGGGTCCTTTTCTGCATACCCGCGCAGCCCGATACTGCCCTTGAGATGATCCATCGCGTACAGATGATCTTTCCATGACGCATCGTAAATCTGCAGCAGCACATACCTTTCCAGTTCCGTCAACTCACTTCGCATGAACTGCCGGGCCCGGTCATAAAGAATCTCCCGCCCGTTCTCAGCGCTGAGCTCATCTGGCACCAGCTCCACCGCAAACCGGTCCCGCGCCCACTGCACCAGCTCCGACCGTTCCGCGTCTGTCCAGTTGCAGTGTGCCAGTTGCTGCTCGATTTCCTGGTCCAGCATCCCGTTATTATAGGACTCGCTTAATTCCAGCAACCGCCGGCGGACCGTGTCGAACGAATTCTGCTGCACTTCGTCAATGGTTAGTTCCGTATTGAACTTGTGTCGCACCCATTGCACCACTTCCTGGGCGGCGTAACTGCTGCCGCTCTGCTGCCGCCGCATTGAGACATTCATGATGAAATCGACCGGATATTCAATCTCCCGGCGATGATAGGCCTGCCGGGCCTGTTCCAGCAAATACGTCTCAATTTGTTCGGCCGGCATGTCCTGCAGATTATCCTGTTTGACGCTGATGTCAAATTTCTGCCGGACCCATTCAGTCAGCATCCTCATAGAGAAGTTGTCAGCCAGAAACGAGCTAAGCCGTGAGCAATCGTATTTGTCAATCCGGGCATGCGCCGCTTCTTTCAATTGCTCCTGCACATCGTTAAAATTCATCTTTCGCAGCTGGTTCTGCGATATATTCACGCCGAACTTGCTCATCGCCCACTTGCTCAGCCCCTTCATATCCCACTGTTCGGGTTCAAGGTCTTCACCCATGTACTCACCAAGCGTTATCGTAATTTCCTGGTCAGCGTTGTTCCGGGCGTGGGCCCGCAGGACATTTTCCAGATCGCTGGCGTCCAGCCCCCGTAACCGTTCCATCTCGATATCCACGCCCATGGTCGTGCGTGCCCATTCCGTTATGCATTCATAGGGGTAATCCTTACTTAGAAATTTTCGGCAGTTTTCCACCATCGATTCCTCGACCATCTCCCAGATCAGCCCGTCCAGCCCCCGGCCTTCCAGAATCGACTGCCGCCGTGAGTAAAACACCTGCCGCTGATAATCCATCACTTCATCATATTCCAGCAGCGATTTCCGGGCTTCGAAGTTCCGCTGTTCCACTTTCTTCTGGGCCTTCTCCACCCCATTACTGATATGCTTGTTGTAGATGGGCTCGCCTTCTTCCCAGCCGATTTTGGTCATCATTTTGATTGTCCAGTCCGGCATGAAAATCCGCATCAGGTCATCGTCAAACGACAGGAAAAACTGCGACGAACCCGGATCGCCCTGACGTCCGCAGCGGCCGCGAAGCTGGTTGTCGATACGCCGCGCTTCATGGCGTTCCGTGCCGATCACATGCAGCCCGCCTTTTTCCAGAACATCGTGCGACAGTTTGATATCCGTACCGCGGCCCGCCATGTTTGTTGCGATCGTGACGTTGCCCATCACCTTGCCGTCCGGGCGCGTATGCTGCTGGCCGGCTTTGGTGATGATGGTCGCTTCCCGGGCGTGTTGCTTGGCGTTCAGCACCTCATGGTCCAGACCATACCGTTTCGTCAGCGTCGTCGAGAGCAATTCATTTTTCTCGATGCTGATCGTGCCCACCAGTACCGGCCGTCCGCTGGCGCTGACCTCATATATTTCTTTCAGAATCGCATCGAACTTCTCTTTCAGCGTCTTGTAGATCAAATCCTCGCGGTCGTCCCGGATAATCGGCTTGTTCGTCGGAATCTGCACCACATCCAACTGATATATCTTCATGAACTCATCCGCTTCTGTCATGGCTGTACCGGTCATGCCCGCCAGTTGCTGATACAGTTTGAAGAAGTTCTGGATGGTGATCGTCGCCAGAGTCTGGCTTTCCTGCTTGATGGTGACATTTTCTTTCGCTTCCACCGCCTGGTGCAGACCATCCGACCACTGTCGGCCCTGCATCAAACGCCCCGTAAATTCATCCACAATGATTATTTCGTTATTCTGGACGACATATTCCTTTTCCTTCTCGAAAACCAGATGTGCCCGCAGCGATTGCTCCAGCAGGTGCGGCCATTCCATATTTCCGCCAACATAAAAACTGCCCACGCCCGCGATTTCCTGTGCGGCGCCGATCCCTTCATGGGTCAGATGCACACTCCGGCGGTCATACTCCACTTCGTAATACTGGGTCGTATTGACCAGTTTCTCTTCCAGTTCCGTTAATTCCTTATCCAGCCGAATTGCTTCGCGATTTGCTTTTTCCAGCCGGGAACTGTCTTTCTCTTTTTTCGATTCGCTGATTTCGCCTTCGGCATTCGCCAGCTTTCGTTTGGTAATATCGATCTGCTTCTCCAGGTCCGCATATTTCTTCTGCAGCCGGATCAGTTCCCGCGCGACATTATCCCCCTGTTTATACCGCGAGGTGTCATCATGGGCCGGCCCCGAAATGATCAGCGGCGTCCGCGCCTCGTCAATCAGAATCGAGTCCACCTCATCCACAATCGAATAATCCAGCGGCCCCTGTACCTGATCCTGCTGACGCACCTTCATATTGTCCCGCAGGTAATCAAATCCAAACTCGTTATTCGTCCCGTAGGTGATGTCGCATTCATACTGATTCCGTCGGTCGTCCCCGGCGGTGTCCATGTCCGACTGAATTGCACCGACCGTCAGACCAAGCGATTCATATACCGGCGCCATCCAGTCCCGGTCACGTTGAGCCAGGTAATCGTTTACTGTAATCACGTGCGCCTTCCGCCCGCTCAACGCCACCATATAGACCGCGGCCGTTGCTACCAGCGTTTTCCCCTCACCCGTTGCCATCTCCGCGATACGCCCTTCATACAAAACGCTGCCGCCGACCAACTGCACGTCGAAATGCCGGAATCGAAACGGAGAACGTACTCCAAGTCCATAATGCTCCCGCACTTCCGCATAAAACTCCGGCGGCAGGGCGATCCGGTGAATATCTTCGCCTTCCAGAACCCGGGCTTTGACGTTTTCATACACCTTGCGGTTCGAATCTGACAATATTCCCGGATCGAATTCATCCTTGACCTTGAAGACATTACGGATGCCCAACTGTCGGTCCGCCGCTTCCCGCACCACCGCAAATGCCTCTGCCACCAGCGGACCGCCGCAGCGCTGCAGCGTTTCCGTCATCCGCTTTTTTGCCGGTTTCCGGGCTTCGTCCGGCAGAAGCTGAATCTCACGGAGCTTCTTTCGCAACTCAACGCCAATCGCCTGTTCCACACCTTCATGAATCTGTCGCTTAAACTGATCGGTCTTGTTTCGCAGTTCCTCATCGCTCAGAAGAGCACATTCCTTCTCATACTCCGCGACTTCCGCCAGAAAATCCTGACGTTTTTTGACATAACGATCGCTGCTGCTGCGAAACACCTTCAGCAGCGTTTGCCCGATATATTCAGTAATTGACATAATTATCGCCTTCCATAATAAATGCGGCTCGAATATATGCCGCTTTTCTAAACACTAACAGTTTCTACGTTAACATCTTTTTCATCCTTCTGCAACGAAAAAATAAACCGCTTGTGAATGTAACTTGTTGTATAGCAAATGATTAATGATAAATTAACCTTTGGGATATCGCTTTTTTCTTATCTTATCCAAATCATTTTATGAAACATCTGGTCAAGCCAGCCGGAATATGTATACTCTCAAAGCTGTACCGCAGGCATCCTGTCTGCTTATGACCATGGGCATCATGCCCGTGAAATTTGAATAATTTCGCTTATTAATTTACACCGGGTAGCATGCTTACGCGAATCACCCGCAGTCGCCATGAGCTTAAGCATGTTTTTACGCCCGCACGACCGCTTTCAAGGATGGAACTATGACTCAGAATGAAGCCTCGGATGTGTATATCAGCATTGTTGCTGCCGCGTATAACGAAGAAGACAACCTTAACCAGCTCCTCGATGAGATCAACAAGGCCATGACCGAACTGGGCAAACCGTGGGAGGTTATTATCGCCAATGATTGCAGCTCCGACAGTACCGAAACTGTCCTCAAGCTGCTCATGAATCGTTACCCCCAATTGCGGGTTTTACGGATGAAAAAGAGGTTTGGGCAGACCGCCGCACTCGATGCCGCCATCCGCAACTCCCGTGGAAGATTTATCTCCATTATCGATGCCGACCTCCAGAACGATCCTCAGGACATCCCCCAGATGCTCAAGCTTATCGAAGACGATGAATGCGATATGGTCAACGGCTGGCGGACTAAACGCAACGATCCCTGGATACGCCTGGTCTCCACGAAGATCGCTAACGGCGTCCGTAACTGGCTCACCAATGAAAAAATCCACGATTCCGCCTGCGGTTTACGCGTTTTTCGCCGTGAATGCTTCGAAAAGATCAAATTCTATAACGGCATGCATCGCTTCCTGTCCACTCTAATCCGTATGGAAGGCTATCGCGTTAAGGAAATCCCCGTAAATCACCGACCACGCATCGCCGGCGAAGCCAAATACGGCGTCTGGAATCGCCTGTTCCGTGCCCTCCGAGATACCTTTGCCGTCCGCTGGATGCAATCCCGACTGATCCTCTGGGAAACCGAAGAACTCAAACGCGACCAGTCCTGACGACCGCAGCAACAATACCAGCCGCCTGCCTGCAAACTCTGAAATCTGAGTTATGATTACTGCTTTCGATGGAGTTTCCCCGTTTGCTCCTATCATAATTACTTATACAGAAAACGGTTAGACGTGGCTCTGCCCGGAGCTTTCTATCCGGTCTGAGCTTTAAGTGAAAACACGCTGTCTGTAGCTGAAGCCTTACATCCATTCACCCAGTGCCATACCAAGCACGACCATCCCCACACCCAGTAAAATACTGATAAAAATATTCGCCCCTGCCATCAGATAGTCGTTACTTATTCGTACAAACTGCACACTTTCAAACATAAACGTGGAAAAAGTAGTAAACGCGCCGCAAAATCCCGTTATAATCAGCAGTCGCGTTTCCGCTGTTAAAAGCTGTTTGTGTTCCGATAACGCCCAGAGCAGGCCGATGATGAAGGAACCAATCAGGTTAACGGTGAGGGTGCCCCATGCAAATCGTTGTCCCAAAAGGGCATGCATCAGGTAGCCTAGTCCGTGGCGGCTCAGCGTGCCCAGCGAACCGCCAATAATAAGTATCAGTACGTTTTTCACTTTTCAGGGTACTTTTACAGGCATTTTATCTCATTTTATACCCATTCATCGGGTTAAATGACTCTATAGCTTAACGCTGGATAATGCTCGAAAATACCTGTAAAATGTAAAAAATGAAAGAAAATACCAATAAAACACCAAAAAAACGACGCTTAAAACTCCTCGCCTGCGAAATTTTTTACCGGGAATTGACCCGCGTTCTCAGCGACTCTCCCAATATTATTGATGCGGAATTTCTGCGAAAAGGGCTGCATGATGTGGGGACGGAAAAAATGGCCGCCACCTTGCAGGAAGCTGTAAATGATTGCAATAAATATGTTTATGATTACATCTTGCTCGGGTATGGCCGTTGCAACAACGGTGTGGTGGGCTTGCATGCTAACGAAATTCCGCTGGTAATACCACGTGCTCACGATTGTATCACACTTTTTTTCGGCAGCCGGTCAGCTTACGACCGATTTTTTGAAGAACATCCTGGTACATATTTCCGGACGACCGGTTGGATGGAACGGGACGGCTATGATGATGATTCGCTGATGCATCAGATGGGGATGGAAATGCCTTACGAGCAGATGGTCGAGAAATATGGTAAGGAAAATGCGGACTATCTGCGTGAAAGCCTGGGGGGGTGGCAGCAGGAGTACAAAGCATTGGCCTATATAGAACTGGGATATGCGGTCGATCAGGCATATATCGAGCAGGCTCGGCGGGAAGCGGCGGAAAAGGGATGGGAGTTCATAAAATTGCAGGGGAATATGCGGCTTTTTGCACAACTTGTCGCGGGAAACTGGCCGGAAGAGGATTTTCTGATCGTCAATCCGGGGGAATATGTCGCAACAGATGATACGGGCGGGATCATCACGGCAATAAAGGATTAACGAGTTCATAGTTGGATTGAAAAAGGGGTTATGAAGTTGATGGGTCGGGATTTCTTTGTGATGAATAACCATTGGGATAGCGTCAAATGGTGGTCGTGTCGGGTGCAAAGCGTTTATTGAATAGTGAAAAAAAACACATTTAACTTAACTTTAACATTAAATATCCCATGTTATGTCAATATATCGTAACGTCCAATTTCGGCGCGTATGCCGGAAAATGGATCCGTGATAATGGGGTGTGCCCATTATTTTGAGGAAACGTTTATGGTTTTTGAAAGTGAGGATGTATGAAAATTGTTCAAAGGTTATGGATTTTCAGTCTGATAACATTGTTTTTTGGTCATGCCGCTATGGCCAAAATACTGGATTTAAGCGTACTTGATACGAAATCTTCCGAGACGCAGCAACTGGCGGATAACAGCGGATGGGTACCCGATACCAATACGACATCTGAATTCAGAGACTCCTGCACCCTGGAATATGACTTCATAGGCGACGGCGGTGAGGGGCTTATCTTGCAGTTACACATTGAGGCAAGCGATTCGACCGGTCCCGCAAAGATTCAAAATGTGGCCGGTGTCCCGAACGGTCTGAATGTGTATGGTAATTTGCATCGCCCCAAACCAGGGGAGCAATTCCATGTATCGATACGAATTCTGGATAAAAGTTACAATGATGTATCCGAGAGTTTTTTCATTCACCTACAGGATATTGAAAGTTATGTGCAGGTTCCCGTCAGCGGTTCATTAGGCTGGATAATCGATGATACACATTTTTTATATTATTATGGGCTGGGCGGCCGTAAGTATGCGAACGAAATCATCAACGGTTCCATTGAGTTAACAGACGGTACGTTTGATATGAGACCTAACGATCATGCCGCTGAGACGGGCAGCCTTTTGCACTGGGACGGCATTAAATTGGAGATTATTTCCGACGGAACAAAGGCGTCGGACCCGGTTCCTGCGGTTCATACCGTTGAGGTGCCGCTGAATCAGATTTTGAGTTGGACGCCGGGACTTGAAGTTTTGCCCGATAGCGGTCATGACGTTTATTTTGGAATGGATTGCAAAGATGTTTTTGCCGCCACCTCCACGGATCATCCGGGTGTGACTTATGTCAATGTGACCGATCCGCAGTTCGATCCGGGGCTGCTGGACATTCATACAACGTATTACTGGCGTGTTGACGAGATCGGAGCTATGGATATCGCCAAAGGCAATCTCTGGCAGTTTACCACAGTCAGCGGCTATGCCTACGACCCCGGTCCGGCGGACAAGGCGGACAAGGTTGATACGGAGCTGTCGGTTCTGACCTGGACACCCAGCAGTATGGCCATTACCCAGGATGTTTATTTCGGTATGAATTTCGAAGATGCCAATGATGCCGCGACTCCGGTTTACAGCGGTCTCAATGGCAGCGTGAATCAGGTTTCCATACCTGAAGCGTATCGTCCCTTGATCGATGAAGGCGTCACTTATTACTGGCGAGTGGATACACACCTCGGCGAATATGGAACGGTCAAAGGCGAGGTCTGGTCTTTCACCTCCGAAATCGTCGTCAAGTATGAAGAGTATAAGCCTTATAAAGTGGATTCGCCTTATCGTCTGGCGGATAACTCCGGAAGCGTCAAGGATCTGCCGGCGTTTATACTGGGTGAATGGAATGCGGCCGGCGATATGGACGGTTGGAGCGATACCGGTCTGACCGGCAAGTCAGTCGCCAACGGTATTTTGACGGCTACCGGGACAACGGACGCACCTTACATTGAACTGACGAATATCGGTCATCAGCCCGATCTCGATCTGGGATATTTTGATTTCATACAGTTTCGTCTGAAGCTGCCGGCGGGATTCGATGATGACATCGTGTTTTACTTCGGCACGTCCGTGAAAGACGGCATAGATACCACCGGCGACCGGTCGTTTGTTCTTCCCGCCGAATACGTACAGAAAGACGGCGAGTGGCATACTTATCGAATCGATGTGGGTCTGGTCGTCTGGTGGCGCGATTATCTTGACGATTTTCGCATGCTGCCGCTGGGCCATTCTGGAAACGGGGCCAGCTTTTCGCTGGATTACGTGGAAGTCGGCGACATCAAAGGCGATATTCTGTTGGTGAATGACAACCTGAACATTGGCAACTCAGGCGTCGGCAGCGTTTCCCAGCTGAGCAAAATGGAATCGAAACATGCTGTCATTTGGTGGAAGAGTTCCGACAGCGGAAAATTGACTCTGCAAAAACGCCGATTATCGCTGCGGATGATCGAAGAGAGCTACCAGATTTTCTGCAATAAGCTGGGTTATTTGCCGCCGTTCGAGAACACCGAAGAGGCGTTACGCGACGGCAATCGTTACAAAGTCAATCAGGTGACTTATTATACGGGTTTCTGGATGGGTTCTTATGAAGGATTCGCATATTTCAATGTCAATGACAGCGGTTTGAATGATGAGAGTTACGGCAATCCGGTACCGCATGAATTTGGTCATGTCGTTCAGGGTCATCAACCGGGCAAGCTGTTTGGCGGTCACTGGGAGTCTCACACCAATTTCATGCGTGAATCGCGTAACAGCCACTTCCGGGCAATCATGTCGCCGAATTACTGGCCGGGCATAAATCTGCGGGCGTCCTGCGAACTTCAGAATGTACACCAGGATCATAAACGAATCATCTATCAGGATTATCGCGTACACCGTGCGATTCAGCATCATGCGGTCGATCTGGGTCTGCCGGCCAATATGGTGAGTAAGTTCTGGACCGAAGAGCCGACATTATGGACGGTTTATGACAAGCTGGCACAAATGCTGCCGAGCGGTTACGATGTCAGAGATGTTCTGGGATATTGTATGCGTCACTGGCCGCTGCTGGATATGAAGGAAGACAGCATTAATCTGAGAAACCTGCACTGGTCCGACGAAGAGAGCATGTCGCGATGGTTTTATGTCGGCGGATCGCATCTGATTCCCTGCCAGGATAATCCCGGCTGGTATCGCGTTCCGTTTGCCAGAGCACCGGAAATGTTCGCCACGATGCATCATGAACTGGATCCTCTTGGTGATACGTTGACGGTTGAATTTGCGGGCTATGAACTTATTACCGACGTTGAAGACTGGCGCTGGTCGCTGGCGGCGACGGATGAGAATTGCGAATCGATCCGTTACACCGAACTGCTGAAATCCGGCGATATTACGACGCTTCAACTGGAACCGGGGGAGAGCCGCGTGTTTGTAATTGTGGTGGCTACGCCGGACACGACCACACTCGACCTGGACGGTTATCAAAATGTGATAGCCAAGGATAAGCATCCGCTGCGTATGCGGTATCCTTATGAGGTGCGTCTGGTGAACGCCGTGCCGACGATCAAGCAATACCAACGCGCCAAAGGCGCCGGCGCGCCGCATCCCAACGGCGGCGGCTGGGTTGACTCTACCGCACATATTGAGCCGACGGCTTATGTCGGTCCCAACGCGATGGTTCTGGACGAGGCCGTGGTACTGGGCAATGCCCGTGTCGAAGACTACGCAGTCATGATGGATAACGCCCGAATCGAAGACAATGCGGTCATCAGCGGGTTCTCCTTGCTGCAGAATACAGCCTGGGTAAGAAATAATGCCAAGTTCCGTGACCGGGCCATGGCCAGCGACAATACACAAATCTATATCGTTGACGACAGCGTGGTGGAAGAATATGCCATTTTGGGTCAGAATTACCGGATGTTCGATAATACGATAACCCGCGGCATAGCATCGCCCTGGGCCTGTGCGGCAACGGGAACGGCGATTGCCGATTATGATTTTTCGATGAACTTTAATATATCCGACGGGGTTCATTTTGACCATGTACCCTGGGGTAACTGGTACGAACTATTTTTTACGCGGACGCAGGTCAAACCGAATGGCTTGATCGCTTCCTATCGGTTCGAAGAGCCGGCGGGCCAGGTGGTCTGGGATGAGTTCGGTGCTAAACATGGCGTGGCTCGCGGCGATGTCGAACGTATTTTCGATCAACAGATGCAAAGCAATGCTCTGCGTCTTAACGGCATCGATCATTATGTCGTTGTCGATCGCGGTTTGTGCGATTTCGTTCGGGGCAGTTTCGGTCTGTCGATTAAGCCGGTCGATAATACCGATGCTCCTTTGCTGTATATGGGCAGTTCGCCCGCGAGCTATCTGGAACTGGCTTTGGATGGGACGGCCCATGCCCGCTTTACGATTACGGATGGCGTGACGACGGTCGTCGTTACCTCACCCGGCGTTGTGCCTGCCGGCTCGTGGACGAACATCTGCGTTACACTGGACGGCAATTTCATTACGATGTATATCAACGGCGTCGAAGTCGCTCAACAGGCGGCGACGATTCGTCCGGATGCGGTTCTGGGCTCGAACGATTATACGCAGCCGGAAGCCTTCTATGTCGGACGTGACTGGGGCGGTGATCTGTTCGCCGGCGACGTCGATGATGTTCGCTTTTATAACCTGGCTCTGAACGCCGATGAGGTTAAGAACGAGTATGTTCGGAGCGGGGATATCCTGGGCGCTTACTTTGTTGGAGAGGAAATGGATTTCAACGGGTATAACACCCGCGTCCAGTCCGGCGTCAAGGACGGCGTGGCACGCGTTCTTGAAGCGATGATTTATCCGGAATCGTCTTCGTTTGTCGGTTATTACGAAGCCATATTCGATTCCACGTGCGAGGCCGTTAATTCCGGGAACAATCAGGGCCAGGGAAGCGGTCTGGGTCTCAATGATGACAAGTTTGTCGTACGTCTGCCCGGCGCCGATTTCTGGCATACCGGCATCGATGTGGAATTGAACCAATGGCAGCATGTTAAGTTGAGTTATGACGGTTCAAACGCCGAATTCTATCTTGACGGTGAACTGGTTGCTTCCAAGAGTTATTCCGCTAATGAATGGATTCTGCCTAACAAGAACTTCCGGATCGGTTTCGCGATGGACCAGACTGGCAAGGAGTATTACTTCGACGGCAAGATCAAAGATGCGTATATCCGCGGCGCGGCCTGCGATTTCGATACCACGCCGCCGACTCCGGGACCGGCTGAATGGCTGAACGTGCCGGCGGCTTTGAATACGCATTCGATTGCCATGAAGGCTAAAACGGGCGATGATGACAATGCCTATAACCCGGAATTCAATGTGCTGTACCGCTTTGATGAAGTCAGCGGCAATCCCGGCGGTACGGACAGCGGCTGGCAGACCGAGGCGGTTTATGTAGATGAAGGTCTGCAGCCCATGACTGAGTATCGGTATGTCGTTCGTATGAAGGATGTTTACGGCAATGTAACGGAAGATTCCGAGCTGAAGGTTGCCGTGACCGGCCCTGAAGCCGATACGGTCAAAGACGGCGTGGTGAATCTGCTTGATCTGGCGAAAGTGGCTATGCACTGGCTGGAGACGGATTGTGCCGCAAATAACTGGTGCGATGGCGCTGACCTTGATATGAGCGGTGATGTCGGCATGGGTGATTTAGTTAAGTTGTACATCGTATGGCTGAGCCGCGATGAAACGCCCTCGGAATAATGCAACACTCAACAGAAGGCTTTGTAAATTCTATTTATCCTAAGTGTTTATAATTAAATGAATTAGGGAAGGCAGTGGTTCCGCTGCCTTCCTTTTTTTATGTACGGAAAGTAGAGTTTGCAAAGAAGACTTATACGGACGGCCCATTCTGGT
>CAYZXY010000087.1:0-12417 GCA_964482555.1 uncultured Pirellulales bacterium | reverse complement strand
GGCTTACATCATGGTATTGTAAGGTTGCTTCGTGGCAGAGTTGGTTATGCGTAGCGTTCGACAACACGAAGTATGGAAAAGGACACAGTAGTATGAAAGGCGAAGTAGACAACGATATTGATTCAGTGGAAACAGGGATAAATGGGCAGCTTGTATTGGCGGAGCCATCACGCTGGAGAAATATTTGGAAAAGATGAATAAGGCAGGTTTTATTGATATCAAGGTTTCAAAGACAGATAAACTCTCCGGCAAGTCGCCGGTGTATTGTGGGCACATCACCGCATTCAAGTAAGTTTGCTTGGGAAATCTGGGAAATCTGGGAAATCTGGGAAATCTGGTGACGCCATAGTAATTTTTTTACGGATGGTTGGATAATAAAAAATGAATATTACAAAATCGACATTATTAAGACCTATTGGGGCAGCGGTGATTGCCGTGGCGGTGGTTGTGCTGGGGCTGTTCAGTCTTGTACAGCTCGACGTGGATTATCTGCCGGAAATTACGTATCCGATGATAAAAGTCCATATCTGGTGGCAGGGAGCGACGCCGGAAGATATCGATAAAAATGTGGCCGATCCAATCGAGCGGGTTTTATCGACGGTAGATAATCTCGATTACATTGAGTCATCAAGTATAGAGGGAATGTACACGCTGCTGGTCAATTTCCAGTACGGCGTCGAGGTCGAAGAGGCTTATCAGGATGTCATTACCGCGATGGGACGCATTGCCAGGGAACTGCCTGATGATATGGACCCGCCGGTGATTATCAAGGCCGACCCTTCGCAGCTTCCTGTGATGCAGGTAACGGTTTCATCACAGAAAAGAGATCTTGTCTGGCTGCGTGATTGGGCCGACAACTGGCTGCAGGACAGGATCGTTACCGTGCCAGGCACGGCGGGCGTGGAAATTGTGGGCGGACTGGAACGTGAAATTCGGGTTCACCTTGATCCGTCCAGAATGCTGGCTTACGGTTTAAGTCCTTCCGGCATCGCCAAAACGCTTTATGAAGAAAACAAAGAAATGTTTGCCGGCAGGGTTACGGTGGAATCGCGTGAGATTATCGCTCGAACGATGGGTGAGTTTGAATCGCTTGATGAAATCCGCAACGTTGTCGTGGCCCACAGTGACCGGGGGCTGGTCTATTTGAAAGATGTGGCCAGTGTAGAGGATTCACACGAGGAAGCAAGGGTTATAACCCGCTTCAATGGCGATAATTGTGTTCAACTCAGTGTTCTCAAACAGGCCGAATCGAACACCGTAAAAGTTTCTCGATCTGTGCAGGAACGGCTTGAACAACTCCGGTCCGAAATACCAGACGATATCGTGTTCGGCGTGGTTGAGAATCAAGGCGATTATGTGATGGCGGCCATCAACAGTGTCAAAGACTCGGCCATAATAGCTGCGATTCTGGTAATTATCGTTACTTATGTATTCCTTGGCCATTGGCGGCAGATTATTGTTTTAATTATCGCGATGCCGCTGACGCTGATAGCGAATTTCTTTGTGATGAAGATGGCGGGATTCAGCCTGAATATTTTCTCGCTCGGCGGGTTGGTTGTCGCGATGGGAGTGGTGCTGGATAATTCCATTGTGGCTGTTGAAAACATTACTCGTATCAAAAATCTAAACGGCAGCGAATCAACGATCAAGGCAATGGGTGAAATCGGGACAGCCCTTTTGGCGGCCACACTGTCCTACCTTGCCCTGTTTTTGCCGTTTCTATTGGTGCCGGGGCTTATCTCGCTGCTGTTTAAAGAACTGGTCATGGTGATCGCCGGTATCGCCGTGTTGTCGCTTTTTATCGCACTGACAATTACCCCCTTGATTGCGGATCGTCTTATTAAAAAAGGCCATGTAAAAGGAGGAATAGGTAATTTTCTGGATAAAGTCAATGACTTTGCAGCCGAAGGTTACGGCAAGCTCCTGAACGTTGCCCTGAAGTTGAAATGGCTGGTGGTATTGATAGCCATAGCGGCGCTGGGGTTCGGTATTTTTCTCTTTAACGAGGCAGGCTCGGAATTTCTGCCGGAAATCGATGACGGCAGAGTGATGGTTAAGCTGATGCTGCCGGCAGGAACATCGGTTGAAAAGACAAATAATCTTCTGGCAACCATTGAACAAAAAATCAAAGATAAAGAGGCAATCGAGAGCTATTTTACACTGGCAGGCGGTAAGGTCTGGGGGCTTTATACTTACGAGATTGCTGAGCAGGGTCAGGTCGATATTCAACTTGTGCCGAAAACTCAGAGAAACATCTCGACTGACGATTTCATCAATAAACTCAGACCCGAACTGGGGAAAATCCCGGTTCCTGGCGGAAAAATCGCCGTGATGCACATGAAAATCAAAGGTATCAGGCAAATCGGGCAGCAGCAGGTAGAGGTCAAAGTGAATGGTGCCGATATCGAGGAAATTTTCTCCTTTGCTCAAACAGCGGCCTCTACCTTGAACAAGACCGAAGGGCTTACTGGCGTAAACGTTTCAATGGACATGTCCAAGCCGGAATACAGGGTGCATATCGACCGTGCCAGGGCTTCGTCATTGCAGATTCCAATAAGACAGGTTGCCCAGACCCTTCGCTCATTGATTCAGGGTGAAGTGGCAACCCAATACAGAGACGGCTCAGAATATTATGCGATTCGCGTCATGATTCCGGAAACCAGTATTAACTCGATAGAGGATATCGAACAATTGATCCTTGAAAATAAACATGGCCAACAGTTTTATCTTCGTGACATTGCTGAAGTTAAACGAGCCGTAGGCCCGGTTGAGATCGTCAGGGAAAATCAGGCCAAGCAGGTCATCGTTCGAGCCGATGCCTACGGGATAAGTGTCGGTCAGGCTGTCGAAAGAGCCCAAAACGCCCTTGAAAGCCTTGAAAAACCGCAGGGAGTTTACTTGGAGATGGGCGGACAGGCACAGATGATGGCGGAAATGACAAAAACCGCCAAATGGCTGCTCGGTTTTGCCGTTTTCTTTGCCTTTGTGGTTCTGGCGGTACAATTCGAAAGTGTGAAGCTGCCTGTTTTGATTTTACTCTGTCTGCCCTTTTGCATTATTGGTATGGTTTATGGTTTATATTGGGCCGGTTTAGCCGTCGGGGCAACTGTTGCCATAGGGCTATTAATAGTCGTTGCGGCAACAGTCAACGATGGCGTTTTACTGCTTACTTATGCCGAAAACATCCGAAAAAGTGAAAACATTTCTGCCTTTGATGCCGTATCAAAAGCAGGCAAGATCCGATTTAGACCGAGAATAATGACCACTGTCAGTACAATTGCAGGCTTTGTCCCGCTTGCGCTAAATCTGGGCGAAGGCGGCGATCTGCTCCAGCCGATGGCGGTAGCGGCGATAGGTGGTCTCGTGTTTGAAATTGGCACAGCTTTAATATTGATGCCGTGTGTTTATTTAATATTTAACAGTAAATTGAGAACAGAAAAACGATAATATTTTTGGAGAGTAAAACATGAAAAAGATACAGATACTTGGGACAGGTTGTCCGAAATGTAAGAAGTTAGCAGAAAATGCCGAAGAGGCGGCCAAAGAGCTTGGTATTGACTATGAACTCGAAAAAGTGACCCAGATCAACGACATCATGAAAATGGGGGTGATGGTGACCCCTGCCCTGGCCATAGACGGAACCGTGAAAGTAGCCGGCAAGGTCGCTTCGCCGGATGATATCAAGGCAATGCTTTCTTAGATAAACCAAATCCAAAATATAGAAAACGAAGGATAAGTATTATGACTCAGAAAAATTCATGTGCATGCTCAGGCGGCCCGACACTGATTTTTGCGTGTTCGGGTGCAGCGGATGTGGGGGCAATCGCGGACCAAGCGGCCCGGAAAATGACGCGGGACGGCGCCGGCAAGATGTTCTGCACGGTCGGGATCGGCGGGCGGGTCAGCGGGATTTTGAAGACAACCGAATCGGCGGAGAAAATCCTGGCCATTGACGGATGTCCCTTGAACTGCGTCAAGAATTCGCTGGAATTGGCAGGTTTTAAGCAATTTGATCACCTTCAACTGGCCGATCTGGGATTGGAAAAGTGCATTTCTCCGGTGACCGAGGAAAATATCAATAAAGTGGTTGCCAAAGGCAAAGAGATGTTATGAAAAATAAACTGATTTTGATAGCCTGTTTTGCATTGGCGTTATCGGTGTGCGGCTGCCTGGAGCAAACCTCGTCCCGTTCTGCAGCCGCGGTTGAAAGCAGCACTCTTACGGCGGCAACTGCTGCCAATAAAGAGAGCGAGAGAATCAATCTCTCTGCGCATTCAGAGGGAAACAATTCGACGGTCATCGCTTATTATTTTCATCGAACCATGCGATGTCCGGCTTGTCTGGCCATTGAAGCGAATGCGCAGCGTGTGATTGAAGGCGGATTTGAAAATCAGATCGCAAATGAGCAATTGATGTGGATACCTTTAAATCTCGATGAGCCGGGCAGTGAGGAGTTTGAAAAAGAATTCGATATTTCCGTGAGCACGCTGGTTTTGGCTAAAATGCAGGACGGCAATCATACAAAAAATAAAAAACTTGAAAAGGTATGGAATTACATGGGTAATCCTGTGGAATTTGAAGAATATGTGCAAAGCGAGGTAAGGCGATTTTTGAATGAATAATTTGAATATTGAAATGTTAATGCAGTGCCCTTGCAGCGGCGGTGGCAGTGCTAATCCGTTATTACTGCTTGCAATATTTGCAGGAGCATGGCTGTTGTTTTACTGGATAAAGACGTTTATGAAATCGAAAGGAGTTTCGTTTATGAGTAAGGCCGTTAAAATTCTGATCGTTGTTGGTTTAGTGCTTGTTATCGGTGTCGTGGTCACCTTAAAGCAGCAGGGCAAAGAGGCCTTGGCCCAACCGGCGGCAACCGGGGAGCAGAGCGAGACCGCCGCGCAACCGGTCGCCGGCCTGCCGCGACTGGTCGATTTGGGAGCGGGCAAGTGCATTCCCTGTAAGATGATGAAGCCAATCCTCGATGATCTTATGAATAACTATCATGAACAATTCAAGGTGACATTTATCGATGTATGGGAAAATCCGCAGGAAGCGGATAAATACAATGTTAAGATAATACCTACCCAGGTATTTTATGATGCCGAAGGTAACGAACTCTTCAGGCACGAAGGATTCTATTCAAAAGAAGATATCCTTGGCAAGTGGAAAGAACTTGGCATTGATATCGAGAAAGGAGCAAATGATGAGACCAATAAAATTTAAGACTGACATTCTATTGATCGTTATGCTGGCGGTTATGCCTTGCTATGCACAGGATGACGATCCCAACAGCACCCAGACAGTAAAACAGCTTTATCCTAATCTTGCATCAAGTGCACTGACTTACGCAGCCATAGGAACATTGCCTGACGGAGTTCTGCTGAAATCTGAGGACATCGAAATTCGTACAAGTGATCTGGACCAATCAATTTTGCAACAGCCTGAACAATTACAGGCGGAATTAAAAAAGAATGCGTTTTTTGTTCTTGAGCAGGAAGCGACCGGAAGACTGCTGAAAATAATAGCGGCTCAAACACTTTCCCAAAGCGGCAAAGATGTTGATTCGATAGAGGATAATCAGCTTATACAAACTTTTATCAAAGAGTTGACGAAGGATATCAAAGTTACGGATCAGGATATAGAGACCTTCTATAAGGAAAATGAAGCTGTTTTTTGTGGGACCCCGCTGGCCAGTGTCCGCAAGCAAATCGAATCGTATGTCTTGCAGGATAAGCAGCAGCGGTTTGTGGACCAGTATATTCAGACACTCGGCCGGAAGATGGAAATTACAATATCGGATTCCTGGACAAAACAACAAGCCGCCAAAGCCCAAGACAATCCTCTCGACAAGGCCAGGAATGAGGGCAAGCCGACACTGGCCATATTCAGTGCCGCAAGCTGCTGCGGGCCGGATAAGATGATTCCTGTAAAACAGGGTCTTGAGAAAAAATACGACAACAGAATCAGTATTGTTTATATCGAACCCAGACATGAGCAGATTTTAGCTGCAAGATATGGCATACGGTCCATTCCTTCTCAGATCATATTCGACAGCAAGGGAAAAGAGCATTTTCGTCACAGCGGCTTCTTGTCAGAGGTAGATATAACCGCCCAGTTAAATGAGTTAGGAGTTAAATAATGCCGGAGCTTTTCACACAACTGACGCAAGCGGTAGAAGGCGCATGGTATATAGCCGTTGCCGCGTCTTTTATCTGGGGCATTTTAAGTATCATTCTCAGTCCCTGTCATCTGGCAAGTATCCCTTTGATTGTCGGCTTTATTGATGAACAGGGACAGATCTCTACCAGGCGGGCCTTCTGGATATCGACCTTGTTTTCAGTCGGCATTCTCGTTACCATCGGCGCGATCGGGGCGGTCACCGCGGCTGCCGGACGCATGATGGGTGATATCGGCATGTACGGAAATTACTTTGTGGCATTGATTTTCTTCGTTGTGGGACTGCACCTGTTGGGTGTAATCCCCATGCCATGGTCAGGACCCGGGCAGGTAGGAATGAAACGCAAAGGCATGCTGGCCGCGTTTATTTTGGGTCTGGTTTTCGGCATCGCCCTTGGCCCCTGTACCTTCGCGTACATGGCTCCTATGTTAGGGGTGACTTTCAAACTGGCATCTACTAATCTGCCCTATGGTATTTTACTGCTTCTGGTGTATGGCATCGGGCATTGCTCGGTGATTATTTTCGCCGGAACATTTACAGAGGTTGTCCAGCGTTATATGAACTGGAACGAAAAGTCCAAAGGTGCCGATATTCTCAAGAAAATATGTGGTCTTTTGGTTATTCTGGGCGGTATCTGGCTGATATATACCGCACCATAAAAATCGCAGGTATTGTTCTCAAAAGGAGTATTATTATGGACAGAAGAAACTTTTTGGCGAAAAGCTTCGCCGCTGGCGGAGCTGCGGCGCTGGGTTCAGAGGCACACGCAGAAACCAATGCTAATGACAAGATCAGAATTGTCGGCATAAGCTGTAGTCCTCGAAAAGACATGACCACTTCCACAAGTGTAAAAACGGCATTGGATGCCGCAAAAAAAATCGACGATCGGATTATAACAGAGTTGATTGACCTGGGCGGCATGGATATCAGCGGCTGGGCTGGCGGCGCCGTCCCGGGCCTCGTTGCGGAAATTATGGATGATTTTCCAATTAAAGTCGAACCTGCATTAATGGCACCTGATCTGGGAGGCCTGATCATTGGTTCACCCGTTTACTTCCGGACCATGAGCTCTTTGTGTAAAGCGTTCCTGGAACGTTTAGCCTCGCTGCGAAAACCAAAACTCCTTCTGGCAGACAAACCCGTTGGCGTTGTTGCTGTGGGCGCCTATCGCAACGGCGGTCAGGAACTGACCATTGAGCAAATACAAACCGCCATGCTCTGCCATGAAGTAATGGTTGTCGGCGGTAAGCCCAGGGCTCACCAGGGAGCGACGCTCTGGAATAATTACAATGATGATATCACCAAAGATGAATTCGGGATAAAATCCGCACAACAATTAGGGATCAGGATTGCCGAAGCGGCACTGACAATAAAACCATAACTATGGAGTGTTATGAATTGATACTCGTACCGATAGGGTTTTCCCGTTTTCTCCAACCGTTTTTTATACCCCATCGGGTATCTTTATACGCAATTCCTAATCCAGCGTCCCCACGAGTTCGCCCACCGAAGCGAACTCGTGACGTATCAGATAATCCCGTATGCCGTCGATAATCTCCATAATGCATTGCGGATGAACCATCATCTGAGTTCCAACCGCTACCGCGGAAGCCCCGGCAATGATAAACTCCAGCGCATCCGTCGCATTATGAATGCCGCCCAGGCCTATGACAGGAACTTTCATCTCTCTGGCCGCTTCCTGATATACCTTGTGCACCAGGTTCAATGCCAGCGGCTTGATGGCCGGACCGCTGAGCCCGCCGTAAACATTCCCCAGAATCGGCTTGCGTTTCTCCGCGCTTATTGCCAAACCGACAAACGTATTGACCAGACTCAATACATCCGCTCCCGCTTCAATGGCCGCCCGCGCATTCACCACGATATCCGTGACGTTCGGCGTTAGCTTCACAATAAGAAGCTTACCGGCACATTTCTCTTTGACCGCTCCCACCAGCTCCACTATCGCTCGCGGGTCCGTCCCGAACGTCAATCCACCATGTTTGACATTCGGACAGCTGATATTCAACTCCAGCCCCTGAATTGTGTCATATTTCGACAGAACATGCACCACTTCGACATATTCATCAATCGTCTTGCCTGCCACATTCACAAACACCGGCATCGGCATCCGCTCCAGCAACGGCATCTTCTCTTCCAGAAAACGATCCAGCCCCACATTGGCCAGCCCAATCGAATTGAGCATCCCCGCTGCCGTTTCGTATGTCCGCTGTGGCGGATTGCCCGCCCGCGGCCGCAGAGTTATACTTTTTGTAACAAATCCCCCCAGTTGCGACATATCGACAAAATCTCGCAGTTCGAAGGCATACCCGCATGTTCCCGATGCCGTCATAATGGGGTTGGCCAGGGTGATTTCGCGAAATCGAACTGATAAATCCGGGCTTTCTTTTTGCTGTTTTGTTGTCATATATTACGAAAAAACGCCTTGTTTTCCTTCAGTTTTTGTCATTTATAGTCTTCCCAGGCAATGCTCCGGGCATCAAAAACCGGTCCGTTTGTGCATACAAGTTTGTATAAAACAGGCTCATTTTCCTCATTCTTCGGGGTGTTTTCACTGTTTTGATGCACCGGAACCACACACGACTGACACAACCCGATTCCGCACGCCATATACGCCTCCATGCAGATCTGACAAGGCATATCTTTTTCTAAAGTCATTTTTGATAAAGACTTAAGCATACCGTCCGGCCCGCAGGCAAATACCTGAGCATCCAGCCATTCGGGGTGATTTTCGATAAAATATGCCATCGCTTCCACTGCCGTGCCGTGATGACCATAGGTGCCATCGTCTGTCGAGATAATGCATTCAAATCCGTGCGTATGGAAACGGCTTTGAATCATCAGGGGATCAAATTGCGCCCGGCTGCGGATGCCGGCAAAGGAGATTACCTTAAGGTCTTTATTCACATAAGTTTGCGACATCTGATCCGCCAGAAAAAACATCGGGGGCAATCCCACGCCGCCCCCCATGATGATGATTCTCGACTCATTATCCATTAGCCTGAAACCATTTCCCAGGGGGCCGATCAAATTAATGGGTTCGCCGATACGCCGACGTTCAAGCCAGCTGGTGCCAGGACCTTTGACCTGGACGATAAATTCAATTTCGACTAACTCATTATTCTCACTGCGGTTACAGACTCCGGCCAGGCTCAGTGGCCGCCGCAGCAATGGTTGGCAAGCCCGGGCATCGGTCTCATTGAGATCCCGACAGGCAATCTGGATGAACTGCCCTGCATTCGCATTGCTGTAAACGGCTGCTGCTGTACCGGTTAATTCAATTTTTATGGCGTAGCTTTCCGTCCCGAAGGGGGACAAATGGACGATTTTGCCGGTAAATTCACCACGCCTTGGTATAGTTTTTGGGGTGTTATTATTCATGTTCTATCAATAAAAAGCCTTGATTCACGTTAATTCTATACAAAAATACGGAGAAAGATAAAGTGAATTAGCAGGATTTATCAGAAAACAACCCACAAACAGCCAAAAAAAAACCTCCGGGACAGGACCAACCATCCCGGAAGTTCGCCACGGCTGAAGAAGGCAATGCACATTGGCAAAACCTGCCGTGAAGAAAGCCGCAAATTCGCTAAAACCCAGCAACAGGGTAGTCTTTCTTCATCATCTTCAATTGAAGTATAACTATGAGAAATTGGCCTGTCAATGAATCTCATGAAAATCGAAAAAAATTGTTCAATATTTTATAAATCATTTATTATCATATATTTATAAAACACACCTTTAAATAAAATGTAACAGGCGGGTGTATGTCTGTAAAACAAATTGAGCGATCAAAGGTTATGAATTGTTTTAGATTTCGCATTTTGATATCCAGCTATATCCGGACCTGATAACGTGGCTCTAGCATGTAACATGACCACGCAAAAGACAATGGAAATGAAAAACGCAGGTTTTTAAGATAATAAAATATGATTGCCTTTTTCACCAAGTTTAATTAAAATGTTAACACAAACTTTGATTCGCATTTCTATAATTGTGCAGTGAGATTTTTTCCCGGACCAAGCCAAGTTTATACCGTTTTTGAAAGCATAGTAGAGCTTTATACCCGATTGAGTAGAAAAGCTTCTGGCAAAGAGATGCCTGACCGTTTTCTGTATAAGTATTTTTATGATTGGAGAGAACGGGAAAACACTATCGTAAACAGAATATATAACTTAAGTGCCTTATTTCAGTATGGTAAATCGAATAATACTGGTTGATGATCATACCATAGTCAGGGCGGGTTTGCGCGTGCTGCTGAATAAGATACCCGATGTCGAGGTCATCGACGAAGCTGAGAACGGCCGGCAGGCTGTAGAACTGGTCAAACAGAAAAAACCCGATCTGGTTTTGATGGATACAACCATGCCGGAGTTAAACGGCATGGACGCCACCCGGCAAATTATGTCAGATAATTCTGGTATCAAAATCATAGCCTTAACGGAGCATGCCGAGAAACGCTATGTGGTCGCCATGCTGAAAGCCGGCGCCTGCGGCTACATTTTAAAAAAATCATCGTTTGAGGAGTTAACTTTGGCCCTCAAAACTGTCATTGATGGAAAAATCTACTTGAGTCCGTCAATCACCAATCTGGTTCTGGAAGAATTGATCGAAAGCACTCGCAGTGGCGAATATGTATCCAATCACAAAACCTTAACGCCCAGAGAACGGGAAGTCCTGCAATTGATCGCGGAAGGTAAACCGACCAAATTTATCGCGTCGCAACTGCATGTTAGCTTAAGCACCGTCGAAACGCACCGGCGACAGATCATGGATAAACTGCAACTGGACAGTATTGCCGAATTAACCAAATATGCCATCCGAGAAGGGCTGACCAGTCTCGATTGACATAATCGTTTTATAGCAGCCAATACAGGTCAGGATTTTCACAGACTCTATAGCGTTTTTTTCAGATAAAAATAAGAAAACGCCTCAATTGCCATTGCTTTGATTTTTTATTATCTTTTAAACATAACACAACTCTTTATTAACCGGGGACGGAATGACACTAAAACCTTACAGGAAGAAGGTCTTGCCATGGAGACGACAAAAGAAACCCAACGGCATGATATTGTTCGCAAAAAGACGGTCCACTTAGAATTATCCCCCGAACAATACCAGAAACTCGAAAGAATTTTCACCGAGAACTACGCATATATCCATGATGAGCGATTTAGCCAATATAACTTCATGGAATCCATCATGAATTTTGAGCCTGATATGAATAATGGATTATCATTTGACACCAGGCATATGGAACTGCTCTTCATGCAATACAACTATTGCCGGTTCCAACTGGCTCAATTGCGCGATCTATTATTATGTAAACGTCAATGGCATATCAACAACCTGGTCGAATTACTGAACTGGTATGACCGACAGAATAAAATTCGAAGTACAATTATTACCGGTAATATGGGACTGGTTCTGTCAATGTCCAAACATGTTCATTACAGCGGCGTCGAATTCACCGACCTGATCAGCGAAGGAAGTATGGCGTTGCTGCGATCCGTGGACCGGTTTGATTACACGCGGGGATTTCGTTTCAGTACTTATGCCTGCCGGGCGATATTGAAGGGTTTTTCCCGAATCGCCCGTCGGAGCTGGCGGTATCGCAATCTGTTTCCGGCACAACTGGAACCGTCTCTGGAACGGGATAATCATCTTGAGCAAAACCGTGAAGTCGAACATAAGGATCAGATTGAAGAGATGAAATACATTATCACCCACAATCTGGCCGCCTTATCAGAAACGGAACAGTCCGTGGTGGAGATGCGGTTTTCCCTCCAGGCGGAAGAAACCTCGGGCATGACACTTAAGCAAGTGGGAGAAAAACTGGGTCTGTCTAAAGAGCGTGTCCGGCAAATACAGAACAAGGCCCTGAAGAAACTGCGGCATACCGTTGAAGAGCATATCTGCCCGGTCTGAAAACAAAGGGCGTATCTATGATAACCTGCGGGGCGAATTACATTTCCATATTTTCGTGAAGGTTTAGAACTTCCAAATTGGGGCGGGTTTATGGGCTTATTTGAATATCTCTGCGGCTTTTTTCACCTGTTCAGGATGTTTGTCGGCGGTGCTTTTCTCTTCGCCGGGGTCGGTTGCGAAATCATATAATTCAATCGGTCCGTCCGGATTCTTTCTAACATTCAGCCGGACGGCCTTTCATTTGCCGAAACAACCGGTGGCATAACCGGCCTTCTTGAGTAACTCCGCCACGG
>CAYZXY010000086.1:0-12468 GCA_964482555.1 uncultured Pirellulales bacterium | reverse complement strand
AATACAACTCTTTTATATAAAAAGACTTATGATTTTTTCAGGGGCGACTAGATATACTTGTTCAGATGGCAATGTCCCGTTTTGTTAGAACGAAATCATATGCGGATAAAAAACTTACACCCGGCCCTGCCAGTAGCTTTATTCCCGATTGGGTATAAAACCATAAAAAAACTCCCGTCAGCGATAACACCAACGGGAGTCAGGATTTCTTAATGTTTGCATGTGGGCCGTCCCACATCTGGTCTTATTTTTTCACAGTAAACTTATGAACCGTATGATGCTCATAGGTTTCGCCCGGCTCAAGAACCGTGCCCGGGAAATTCGACTGGTTCGGCGAATCGGGATAATGCTGCGTTTCCAGGCAGAAACCATAATGCTTTTCATAAGAAACGCCTGATTTACCCGAGAAACTGCCATCCAGGAAGTTGCCGGAATAGAACTGGATGCCCGGCTGATCGGTATGAATTTCCATCACCCGGCCAGTCGTCGGCTCATGCACCCGTGCCGCCAGTTTCATCTCACCGACGACGCCGTTCAGGCACCAGTTATGATCATAGCCGCCTTCCACCTGACCGATGCGTTCGCCAATGGTATGCGGTTTCGTGAAATCAAAGGGCGTACCTTCAACCGGTTTCAGTTCACCTGTGGGAATCAGGCCGGCATCAACGGGCGTATAATGATCGGCATTAATCATCATCTCATGTTCCAGAACGGTCTTACCGCCGGGTTCGCCGCAAAGGTTATAATAATTATGCTGAGTCAGGTTGACAATGGTCTTTTTATCGGTCGTTGCTTTGTAATCAATCGTCAGTTCATCATCGTTGGTCAGCGTATAAACCACCTCGACATCCAGTTTGCCCGGATACCCTTCTTCCATATCTTCGCTGGTATAGGTCAGCTTGAGCGCCAGGCCGTTGCCAGTTTCCATCGGTTCGGCATCCCACAACCTCTGATCGAACCCCTTGTCGCCGCCGTGCAGGTGGTTTTCGTCATTATTGGTGGCCAGGGTGTATTCCTTGCCATCGAGGGTAAATTTGCCTTTAGCAATCCGGTTACCATAGCGGCCGATCAACGAACCGAAGTAGGGATGTTTATCGCGGCCGATATAAGGCTCCAGCGAGTCATGGCCCAGAACAATATCACCCAGTTTGCCGGCCTTGTCCGGCACTTTCAGGCTTACCATCGTACCGCCCCAGTTGATAATCTCGCATTCCAGGCCGTTCTTGTTGACCAGCTTAAACAGAGAAACTTCCTGACCGTCAACTTCACCGAATTTTTCCTTGGTAATCTTCATTGCTTTCTCCGTTTCACCATCTTTACCGTTGCCGTCACCTGAGCCTCGTTCAGCCTTACAGCCACCAAATCCAATTAAACCTGCCAGACAAATCATGCCTGTAATGATATATTTGAACACGATTAACTCCTTTCCTGGCTTAAAACAATAATTTGTAATAATTCCTACTTAAAACGCTTCAACGCATTACCAGAAGTAAATATAGAACGCCACGACAATACCGACAACAATAATGGTATTGATGACATCCCATTTCGTCCAGCTCTTGCGGGTTTCTTCAAGCTGTTCCGGCGTCGCGGAGCCAAATGTCAGACCGGCCACCTGCTCCTTGCTCGGGGCCTTGGTCATCTGACTGATAATGAAAATCGCTACCAGGCAAACGATAAACAGGAAGATGCAGTAATGCAGCCAGTTCACTGCAACAAACTGGATAATCAGCGATTGAATCGGCCCCATGCCTGGATCCATCACCCCTTCGAGCTGCCATTTTCCGACAATCTTTCCATCCGGATCGAGCGACATGTTGACATACATCTTCATGGCCAGGCGGAACATACCCAGCACAAAACCGATAATCAGCCCCCAAAGGCCGCCGGCGGACGATGTCCGTTTGGAGAACACACCCAGAACAAAGACCGCCGCAATTCCCGGCGCCAGTAGCGACTGCACATCCTGCAGGTATTCATACAGCACATCACCCAGACTTTCCATAACCGGAATCCAGACAATACCCAGTACCACAATAACAAGCGTTGCGACACGGCCGACAAAGACCAGATGCTTCTCGCTGGACTCGGGTTTGAATTTCTTATAAAAGTCCACCGTGAACAGCATCGCGGAGGAGTTAAACAGCGAGGCCAGCGAACTCATCAACGCCGCCACGAGGCCGCCCACCACGATACCTTTAATGCCTACCGGCAATAATCCGGTTACCAGTAGCGGAAAGGCCTGGTCGGGATCGTCCATGGCCAGCAGCCCCTTTTGCTTCAGACAGAATGCAATCATGCCCGGCACCAGGAAGATGAACACCGGCAGCAGTTTCAGATAACCAGCGAAGATCGTACCGCGACGAGCTTCCTTTTGATTCGGAGCCGATAGAACACGCTGGACGATATACTGGTCGGTACACCAGTACCAGAAACCGATAATGGCTGAGCCCAGCAGCACACCCGTCCAAGGGAACTTGGCATCCTGGGCCGATCGAACAAGGTCCAGCATGCTATCCCCAAACGCATTCGTAGGGGTATTTCTTGTGATATTTTCCATCTCAACCCAGCCGGCAACCACGCTGCCATCGCCCAACTGGTTCAGACCGACCCAAACAATCACTAAAGATCCAATCAATAATACCGGCGTCTGTAAAACGGAGGTATAAAGAACGGATTTCATGCCGCCAATGATGGTGTAAATACCGGTCAGCAGCACCAGTCCGATTGCGCCCACCCAGAAGAAATCGATCGTCGTCCCCATTATGGTAATACTATCGATATCCAGAACTGTCTTGAAAACCGTCCCCCCGGCCCAGACCGTCACCGCCACCTTCGTCAAAACATAACTGACCATGGAGATAATCGACAAGACCGAACGGGCTGCCGGACAATAACGGCGCTCCAGAAACTCCGGCATCGTAAAAACCATACTCCGCGAATAGAAAGGCACGAACACCCAGCCCAGTACCAGAATCAGCCAGGCATGCATCTCCCAGTGGGCCATGGCCATCCCGCTTTCCGCACCCGCACCGGCCAGTCCGACCAGGTGTTCCGAGCCGATGTTCGACGCGAAAATCGACGCTCCAATCGCCAGCCATCCTGCGCCGCGACCGGCCAGGAAGTAATCCGTGGAAGTCTCCTCTTTCTGCATGACCACCCAGATGACCACGGCAACCATACCCAAACCGAAGAGACCCAGCGTAAACCAGTCCCAGCCGCCCCAACTGTATAAACTCTCCTGATTTGCCAATAAAGTAATGAACTGTTCCATCTCGTTTACCTTTCTACACCAGAAACCTGTTTAATGAATACTATTTATAATGATTCCGATAGAATCGGACGATTCATGAAAACGCATATTCATATATTAAAATAAGCTGCGACTGGTCCTGCCAGGTAGTCAAATACCCTTCAGGTATAGAATATGTCCAACATCGCCTCAAAGTTTAATCAATTCATGCTTCCAGAATGCCTGTTTGCCGGCCAATTATAAACGATTCTTCGTTATTGTCGCCAGTTTTTTTGAACGTTTTATGCGTGGTAGTAGATTTCCCAGCCCATGTAATTGTCCAAAGCTTCGAAGACCGCTTCCGACTTGCTGCACAGGCTCACCGGGACATGATGTTCGAAACCTTCCTTGCAGATGAACTGCAGCAACTCCTGCAAGTTGGGAATATCCATGACGCCATAACCGCCAAAAGTCGTAACGTCATCGTCCGTAAATACCCCTTCGCCCAGGTAGCCTTTGATGACGCCGTCGGTATCGTCCGTGGACAACCGACAGAACGTCGCCGGACCGGATTTGATGCGGCCGACAACCGTACCGAAAGCGTTTTCCTTACCGACTGAGCCGGCAATGATTTCTTGGAAATCCATTGTCATTTCGCAGAAGAAGGATCGCGGTAAGTTACTGCAATGGAAACAGATACATTTATCCGGATCGTCGCCGTAGTTATTGTTCCAGTCCAGCAGGGCGCTGGGCTGATTACCCGCGAGCTTGAGAATGTACATCCCCAGCAAACCGGGAATATCGACCTCACACGCGCTGGGCTTGCCGTTCAACTCGCCCATCATGCTCATCTGAGTACAGGAGCAAATGCCGTAATTCTCCTGCAAGCTCGTCCAGCATTGAATCGCCGTTCCGTCCAGTTCCAGTTCGTTGACGATATCATCAATAACCACACCGAATTTCGCCAGCCTGATCAGCGAATCGTCGGGAACCTTGTCGGTTTTAGTGTAATTCCTGATGGCTTCCAGCTTATCCTTCACGGAAGAGTCGGCATCCCCGAGTTTGTTGCATTTACCAAGAACGTCGGATAGATCGATGGTTTCTACCGTTATTCCATACATTTCCAGCAGTTTTTCGCTGTATCGAACGGTATTGAATGCCGCTGGTCGGGCCCCGATAGCGCCAAAGCGGGCATTATCCAACCCCTTTATAATCCGGCAGACAGAAGCGAAATCATCCAGATCAAACTTGAATTCTTCCGATTTAACGGAAACGCAATGACTTTTCGTAAGCGTATATGGAATGCCGGCTTGCCGCAAGTTGTTGCAGTTATTTATCTTACCGCAAAAAGAATCGCGGCGGTTCTCGATGGTCATCATCACCGGGTTGTCTGGTTCGGCCTGAACCAGAACAGGCACGTCCAGACGGGCCATCTTAATCGTTTCGAGAATCCCTTTTTCTTCGCCGAAATTTGGGTGGGTGACGATGATGCCGTCAATCGTATCGCGATTTTTACGAAATAGATCGGCACATTTTTTCGCTTCGGCAAACGTTTCGATCGCACCGCAATTGGACTCGTTTTCGTCCAGGGCGACCACGCCGTAACCTTCGCTCTCCAAAACGCTTATGATATCTTGTCTTCCCTCCCGGGCGAGATGGTCGGGAAAAAAGCCCCGATTGGCGACGATCAGACCGAATGTCATTTTCTCCATTATTTATGTGTCCTTTCCTGCGTATGAAGCGATCTTATTCCCGTTTTTGGATTATTTCTGGCCATAATAAGCATTTTTTCCATGCTTTCTGAGATAATGCTTATCGAGGAGACCCTGCTGAATCTTCACTTGCCGGGGATTGACATTCAACGTCCCCATCGCCATGAAGGCCACCTGTTCAAGTACGACCGCGGATTCAACGGATTTCCCGGGTGAGGGTCCCCAGGTAAACGGGCCGTGGTTGGCGACCAGGACGGCTGGCATCTGGTTGGGATCGATATTGTTTTGTGAGAAATGCCGAACGATGACCTTACCGGTGTTGAGCTCGTAATCGTCTTTGATTTCAACTTCGCTCATGGGATCAGTGCAGGGGATTTCGCCGTAATAGTAGTCGGCGTGGGTGGTGCCGAAACAGGGGATGCCCTTGGCGGCCTGAGCCCAGATCGTGGCATGAGCGGAATGCGTATGCGTTACGCCGCCAATGTCGGGCCACTGGCGATAAAGCTCCAGATGGGTCGGTGTATCGGATGAGGGTTTCAAATCACCATCAACCTGGTTGCCGTGGAGATCCATTATCACAATTTTATCGGGCGTCAGTTCATTGTACGCAACACCGCTAGGCTTGATAGCGATGATACCGGCGTCGCGGTCGATGCCGCTGACGTTGCCCCAACTATAGATGATGAGCTTTTGCCGTTGCAGTTCAATGTTAGCGTCGCAAACTTTTTCTTTGAGTTGTTCGTAGGACATAATTCTCGTTTATGGTTTAAGGGTTTATGCGTTAATGAGAAGAAGATACCTCTTCCAATGTCACGAATATATAAGGGCCTCAAAAAAGATAATAATGCTTCCAAGTTTCGCGTTAACGCATTAACATTCTATGCGTTGGCTTTTTCCTTGATGTCGAGCAGGTCTTTCATGACGTTGCCGATCTGGGCGATGCTGTCCTTGACACCGAATGCGTCATGAAGCTGTTTATATAAAGCGTAGAGTTTCTTATAAACTTCGACGTTCTCGGGGATCGGTTTGAAGGTGATGTCCTTATAACCGCACATCAGCTTCTGGGCAGAAGCGAAATCATCGAAGCCGCCTTTGGCCTTGCCCGCGGCCACGACTCCGGCAATTGCAGCGCCCAAAGCGCAGGTTTGAGCGGAACGGGAAATTTTCAGCTCGCGGCCGGTAATGTCGGCATAAATTTGCATGACCATCGGATTTTTTTCGGAGATGCCGCCGCAGTTAATGACCTCTTCGACCTTGACGCCGTATTCTTCGAACCGGTTTATAATCGCCAAAGCGCCGTAAGCGGTGGCTTCGACGATCGCCCGGTAGATTTCTTCGGGACGGGTATGCAGAGTCTGGCCGACAAGCAGGCCGGTCAGCCGTTGATCGACCAGGATGGTACGGTTACCGTTATTCCAGTCCAGATAGAGCAGGCCGGACTGGCCGGGCTTGAGCCGGGCGGCTTTTTCGGTCAGTTCGGCATGGCCCATGCCGGCGGGCTGGATGTAATTGACGAACCAGTTAAAAATATCGCCCACGGCGGACTGGCCCGCTTCGAGACCGTAAAAACCAGGCAGAACCGATTCGTTCACGATTCCACACAAGCCCGGGATGTCAGGCAGCTTGATCGTGTTTTCCGCAACCATGATATCGCAGGTGCTGGTTCCGATAATCTTGACGAGTTTACCGGGGCCGCAGCCGGAGCCAACGCCACCGAGATGGGCATCGAAGGCCCCAACCGCAACGTCTATGCCGGCGGGGAGACCGAGCTTTGGGGCCCATTCTTCGGTCAGACCGCCCACGGATTCTTCCACGGTGTAAGTCTTGTCGAACAGACGGTCGCGGAGTTCGCCAAGTTTAGGATCAAGTTTAGCGAGAAATTCTTTGGCGGGCAGGCCGCCCCATTCATCGTTAAACATGGCTTTATGACCAGCAGCACAGCGTCCGCGTTTGAGCTTATCAGGCGCGGTCGTACCGGTCAGGACAGCGGGGATATAATCGCAGTATTCCACCCAGGTATAAGCGGCGTCGAACACCTTCGGATCGACCCGCAGACAGTGCAGAATCTTGCTGAAGAACCATTCAGAGGAATAGGTTCCGCCGCATTTGGCGAGGTATTCGGGGTGTTCCTTCTTGGCCAGGGCGGTGATTTCGGCGGCTTCGGCATAACTGGTATGATCTTTCCAGAGCCAGCTTTGAGCGTTGGGATTATCCTTAAATTCATCTTTGATGCCCAGCGGCACACCCTCTTTATCGACCGGCATGGGAGTAGAACCAGTAGTATCGACGCCAATGCCGACCACTTTGGCAGGGTCGAAATCCTTGCACTCGGTTTTTGCCTGTTCGATGGCGCCCTTGATGGCCACCTCGATGCCCTTGACATAATCGGCCGGGTTCTGGCGGGCGACATTATGATCGGAGGGGTCGAGAATAATGCCGTTTTCGCCGGTTTCGTATTCATAGATGCTGGTGCCGACTTCCGAGCCGTCGGTGGTGTCCACGATTAAACATCTGACTGAATTTGTGCCGTAGTCGAGTCCAATTGCATAAGTCATAATTCTACCTGATCCTTATCCTTTACCAAAATTTCCTTAGATAATGCGAGCTCCAACTCACTGTCATATACGAAGTTATGAGGAACGAAACCTCAATCGCCGCCGACGGAGCACGATGATGATACACCAGACAGGGTATAAGTAAGCCCGTCGGGTCTCTCGATGAACAACGGGATAACTGGTTTATCCGCACAAAATCATGTTAAGCCAAAGCGGTTAAATCTCGTGTAGCGAGTATATAAAGACTCCCGGCTGAGTGCAACCAGAAATTCACCTCCGGCCGAGAACAAGCTGCACGCTTCATCAGCCATCCATAGGCTCAGCCCATATTAAGATTCTTGGTCAGTCGTAGGCAGATCGTAATTTGCCTAGCCTGACAACCTAAAAGGTGCACAATATGCCGAATTCTCCTTAGTAACATAAGTGCGACAATTTGCAAGAAAAAAATGGTTTTGGTGAATGGGTTGATGCGAGGATGCGTTAAAGTGCAAAGGATGGGAAATATGGAAAAAAGGAACTGGAGCAAAGAGTTAAAACTGGGGCCAGGAAGACCAGCCTAAGTTCATTCGTGGTTTCACAAGAATGACTATTCAAGTGACTGGGCATTGATATAGAACTGGTAGCGGTCGGATTCGGGCAGTGCCGGGTTGTTGGCGGCTTTCTGAAAAACGACGCGGGCCTTGTCGGGTTGATTATTGTCGAGATAAATCTGGGCGAGCAGGGAATAGACGGGACCGTAGCCGGTGTCGGCATCGACCAGTTTTTGCAGCAGCTCAATAGCGGCGGCGGTCTGGTTGTTCCTAAGCAGGAAAAAGGCGTGGGTGTAACCGTAACGATGATTGCCGGGCTCGAGCTGCCAGGCCTTTTGGGAGTAGCCAAGAGCCTGTGTGAGATCGTTTTCGGAAAGAATGATCGCAAGGTTATAGGCGGCGACGGCATTACGCGGATCAAGCTTCAGGACGGCACTGAACGACTCGGCCGCTTCGCCAAAACGCTGCTGTTCGCCGAGGAGCAGGGCGAGGTTGAGATGTGCAGCGACGCTGTCTTTTTCAAGCTCGATGGCACGGCGGAGTTTCTTTTCGGCCCGGGCATTGTCGCCTTTGGCGTTATAGACCATGGCAGCATTGATCATTGGCGGCACGACATCGGGCCGCAGACCGAGCGATTGTTCAAAATACGCGACGGCCTTGTCGAGCTCGTTACGATTCATGTAGAAGTTGCCGAGGTTATAATGTGCGGACCAGTTGTCGGGCTGTGTAAAGAGAGCAGTTTTGTATTCTTCGGTCGCCCGCTGCACGTAGGTTTGATGGGCGGGGTCGATCATACGTTCCGGCACGCCGGCCAGCGAGGCTGCCGCCCGGATACGCACCAGACGGAATTCATCCTGCGTCGCCTGCTGCAGAGCCGGCAGCGATTCCGCCGAGATAAAGTTAACGAGCGACTCGGCGATGCTGCTGCGGACCAGCGGCGAAGAATCGGAATCCAGCAGCTTGATCAGAACGGGCCATTTCTTTTCTCGCGGACAGTTACGCAGCAGACGCACAAGCGAATTGGCGTAGATTTCTTCGCGATCGGGTTTCTGAAGATAGGCCAGCATTTCATCCAGCCGCGTCCAGTTGTATTCGCGGGCTTCGTGGATCAGGTCGGCGATGTAGAGAATGGGTTTCTGATAATCGACGCCGTGCCATTCGGCGATATGCCGCTGGGACCAGTTGGGGTCCTGATCAGTGTGGCAGATGTTGCAGGCGTTAGGCGATTTGTATTTGTTGGTGGCGGCGGGGATCGGCGGCCGCATGGAATGGTCGCTGCGTTTCATACGGGCGAATTCGGTCATGGGCATGTGGCAGGAGATGCACTTGCTGCCAGAGCTGTCTTCGTCATGATGCGTGTGCGGGAGCGGGTTATCGACGCGAGCCTGGTGACAAGGCAGACAAGCCTTGTTGGCTTCGTGGATGTCGTCGGAATGGAAGCGATAGCGACCGCTGGAGGTGTGGCAGTGCATGCATTCGAAGGTACCGGCCTTGATGCAGGGGCTGAGACGCCAGAGGGTGTAGGTATAATTTTCGCCAAGATCGCGGCCGTCAGGGTAGAAGTCGTGATCTTCGAGGGTGACCAGATCATAGTGGTCGAAATACTTTTCGCCCACGTCAAAGCTTTTTGAAATCGGCGACATTTTCGCGTGGCATGGGGCGCAGTTGGCGTTGGACTGGTGAGCCGTGTAGCCGTGTTTCATAGTCAGCACAGCCAGTCCCGATTCCTCGGGGACCGCACCGGTTTTTTCAGCTTCGCGGAAGATGCGGATGTGTTCGGTGGCCGGGCCGTGGCAGGTTTCGCAGTTGATGCCCGGCTCTACCCATTCGGTATGATAGGTGTCGGTTTGCGGATCGTAGTTGGTCGAAAGCTGACTGACGTGGCAGCCGTAACAGGAGGTATTGAAGGTCAGCGAAGAATCCTTCCAGTTTACGGCTTCGTCGGTGATGTGGGCGAAGTTGCGGGTCATGCTGCCGGTGGTGTTGTACCATTGCTCCCGGCGGACATCGTATGCCACAGGCAGAACCTGCAGGCGACCCTTTTCCATCGGAGTGAGCAGATAATACACGTTTTTGCCGCCGAGGACGTGAACGATGGGGTATTCCTGGGAACCGTCGGGGGTTTTTTCGATGACGCGGGCCTGGTCAATCTCGGCCTTGTAATGATGGCCGTTGACGGTGATGAAATCCGACTGCGGGAGCAGTTCCGTTTTCGCGAATTCGTCGGTATAGGGCTGCATGGCCAGGCCATGATGAGAGGTGGACCAAAGCTCATAAAAACGTTCATGGCAGCCGCGACAACTGGAGGAGCCGGCATACGGGCTGTCCGGGCCGCCAGATGGGGAATGTTTCGCAGGTTCCGTTTTCGAGGTCGCGTCCGGGGAATGATCCGTCAGGGTAACATAAGCAACAACAGAGACAATCGCGACAAGAACTATAACGATGGCGGTTTTATGCATAGTAGTATCCAAAAGGAATATCGATGTTGGTTTTATTATACATTATCGTAACCAGGGCGTCAACATCGACCATTTATCCGAAACAGCAATCAGGTAAAATGCTCGGACTTGATTTTGGAGAGTTGGGCTATAAGTTTCGCGTGGATGGCGGGATTGGCGGCGGCGATTTCTTTGTAGAGGTTATCGAGTTTGCCGGCGAAGTCGGAGTAGAGACCGCCGGCTTCGGAAAGGATGAGGCAGCCGGCCGCGACGTCGTAGATGTTGAGGTGAAGTTCCCAATAGCCGTCAAGACGGCCGCAGGCGACGTAGCACATATCCATGGCGGCGGAGCCAAACCGGCGGATTTCACGAATCTGGGGTATTAAGGCGTTGAAATATGGCATGTTATGGTGGTCGGCTTCGCCGCGGAGGCAGGCGAAACCGGTCGCCATGACACATTCGAGCAGGTCGGTGCGGCCGGCGACGTGGATCGGTTTATCGTTGAGCGTGGCGCCGCGGCCGCGTTCGGCCAGGAACAGTTCATCGAAAACAGGTAGATATACACCGCCGAGTTCGATTTGGCCATTGTGTTCGAGGGCGATGGAGACGGAATAGGAGGGCTGACCATAGAGGAAGGAAGTAGTGCCGTCGATGGGGTCGATGATCCAGCGGTAGCCATTGCCGGATTGTTCGCCTTTTTCCTCGCCCAGCATGCCGTGGTCGGGCCAGGCATGGCGAATGCGTTCGGAGATGAACTCTTCAACGGCGACATCGGCTTCGCTGACCAGATCGTTGCTGGTGCCTTTTTGCGAGATTTGCAGCTCTTTGAGTTTTTCGCGATACTCCAGCGTCAGTTTCCCGGCTGCAAGTATGGTTTCCTGTAAAAATGATTTCATAATTTAATATTAAGGGGTGGTATATTATGCCAAAGCACCAATAACGTTGACGTATAATACTAGAACTTCCAGAGTGCGCTCGGCGTGTGGGCTTCTTTGAATATCTCTGCGGCCTTTTTCACCTGTTCGGGATGTTTGTCGGCGATGCTTTTCTCTTCGCCGGGGTCGGTTGCGAGGTCATATAATTCAATCGGTCCGTCCGGATTCTTTCCAACATTCAGCCGTACGGCCTTCCATTTACCGAATCGCGCGGCCTGTTTGCCGCCCTGCTCATAAAACTCCCAGTAGAGATAATCATGCTGTCGCTGTTTGCCTTCATCGAGTAATGTCGGCAGGAAAGAAATTCCGTCGATATCTGCTGGAGCAAGCACTCCCGCCAGCTCACAGAAGGTCGGCAGGACATCCCATTGAGCGGAAATGTGATCAGCAGTGACACCGGCCTTAATCTTACCCGGCCAGCGTACCAGCAGCGGCACACGAATTCCACCTTCATATAAATCGCGCTTCGCACCTTTGTAAGGGCCGTTGCTGTCCCAGAAAACGGGATCGTGCCCCCCTTCTTTATGCGGGCCATTATCTGAGGAAAGAAAAACGGCCGTGTTCTCGTCAATCCCGAGTTCTTTCAATAACGCCAGCAAACGTCCGATATCATCATCCAGCAATGTCATCATGGCCGCAAAGCCAGCGATCGGATTTCTCACTTCCGTGCGGCGGTCATCGCCGCCATAAATACCCATTTTATCATTAAACTGGGGGTATTTTTCCCGAAAACGCTCGAAATACTCCTCCGGAGCCTGCATGGCGGCATGCGGAATCGTGACGGGAAGATAGCAGAAGAATGGACCCTTACGCTGCTCGCGAATAAAACGTAACGCATTTTCCATAATCAGGTTATGTGAATATTTTTTCCGGTCCAGCATGATTTTTTCATTGTTGTGCCATAACCATCGCGGATAGAAATCATGGGCATAATGCTGGCTGTAGTAACCGTAGAACTCATCAAATCCCTGGGTTGTGGCCTCACCTTCTGTTGTCGGACCGCCCAGTCCCCATTTGCCGAAACAACCGGTGGCATAACCGGCCTTCTTGAGTAACTCCGCCACGG
>CAYZXY010000085.1:0-12598 GCA_964482555.1 uncultured Pirellulales bacterium | reverse complement strand
CGCCCGTTCAACCGCGGGTTATGCCGGATCATTTTCGTGAATATGCTGAAAACCGGATTCGTGATCTGTATAGCGAAGATCGGCAGCTTGAGGAATGTATCGAAAAAATTACCCGGCTGGAACAGGACATTAAAGAACTCGATCTGGAAATGGCGGCCTGTGAGAGCGCCCGCCTGCTGGAGGAAATGGAGCGCCGGCGTGATACTCTGCGCCGAGAGCTTCAGGAAGCGAAATATCAGAAACAGCAGCAGCAGGAAGCGATTGAAAAACAGGCAATGAGTCATCTCTGGGAATCGTATCAGCAGCATGTCAAAGCCGAAATTCGCCAGCGAAAACATGCCATGCAGGAGAATATCGATAAGCAGTTGTACCTTAAACATGATCTGGAACGATGCCGGGAGAAAATAGACCTGCTGTCGCCGCTGCTGCCATCGTCTGCCGGAGAAAGCGATGATGATCAAATAGCAATGGCCGTCTTACAGGATTACCCCTTTGGGCTGAAAAAAACAGACACGCCCCTCACGGAGACCTCCTCACTGAGCCTGATGCAGATTCTGCTGCTGATTTCCTCCGCCCTCATCGGCGGCGGTCTGGGTATCATCCTGACCGATGCTCTATCGCTGCGAACCGGCGGCGACAGAAAGGCCCCGGAACCGGAAGACTCCCGGGAAGCAATCACCGCCGCGGCAAAGACTGCCCAAACCGGAACTGCGAAACCCGCTTCGCAACCCGACGCCGCTGCGCGGTCCGTGCCGCAACCAGCACGGCAGCAGATGAGCCCGCCACGTCGTGAATCGGCCGCTTCATCCCGAAAGCCTGAGAAACAAACGGCAACCCCATCGTCAACCCGTCCTGAGACGAAAAAAACACCGCCCCCCGCTAAAACTGCCGCGGCGGAAACGCCGCCAGAAAAAACGGCTCCCAGGAAAGGCTTTCGCTCCCTTTTTTCCCGTACGAAAAAACAGGCCGAAATGGAAAAAACACCACCGGCCGCCACCGAACAATACGACCAACTCGCCCGCAAGATTCTTACTCTCCAGCGCGAGGTCAATAATCCCGTCGTGCTCATCAGCAATCTCGAACCAGAATCGACTTCACCACGTCCCACCATCAACCTGGCTATCGCCCTGGCGCGTGCAGGCATGAATAAAATATTGCTCATCGAAGCTGAACCGCAACGCCATGACCTCGCCCGCGTATTCGAACAAAACGGCGGCCCCGGCTTCTTCGAATGGCGGCGCGGCGCTTTATGGAGCTCCAAAGTCATCTGCGAAACCCCGCTACCGCAATTGAGCTTTATGCCTGTAGGCAAACCCGCTCCCGATCAATGCAGTAAAAAAACGGATATCTCCCGCGAAGCTCATCGCTGGGGTAATCTGCGGAAAAATTATGATGCCGTCATCATCTATTCCCCGGACGCCCTGATTGACCAACCCGAAACACCGGAACAACTTGCCGCCGTTCCGCTGCTTGATGCTGCGGATGCCCTTGTCGTACAACTTGCGACAAAATCATCTCCGGATACAGCGAACCAGACTGTTCAGGAACACCTCCGAAAACACCGCTGCCGCTATCTGGGAACGCTGGTCCAACAATCCGGGGGGGAATAGCCTGGAACTTTCCTTTTTTATCTATATTTCCATTTTACCCAAAAGCTCTTTTTTAACGTTTAATTCAGGTAAAAAAAACCAGGCTGCATCGAAATATTTGGGCCTACCCGTTTATATTATGACTTGACAAACCCCCTACGAGCGACTACTATACGTGAATGATCATAGATCATTGTGGTCTATCATAAAGGAGATTTTTAGTCGGCTCGAGTTTTTACTTTTGTCGCAGAAATCATGAACAGGCCATGGAAGGCTCCCAATAGTCGAGTCTCGGGCCAGGCTCGCAATCGTTAAACCGGATTTCCGGTTGAACGGGCCTCGGCCGGACGCAAACATGGAACTATACCCCATGGGGTAAAAAGCTCCGGGCAGGGCCAGGTGTAAGCTTTTTATACGTACATAATTATGTTCCGACAAAACGGGACATTTCAATCGGACCGAGTATAAAATCATCCATTTTTGGGAGGAAGCGTATAGTGAACGATAGCGATTTTCCAACAATTATAGGTTCAGACGCCAAATTCAAGGGCGAACTGGCATTTGAAAAAGGTGTAAAGATCATGGGCGGCTTCGAAGGGCGTATCTTGACCAAGGGCAGTCTTGTCGTATCGGAACAGGGCGTAATCAATGCCGATATCGAGGCCGGATCAATTGTCGTCGAAGGTGAAATCAGCGGTAATGTCGCGGCAAACGACCTCGTCGAGCTGAAAGACACGGCCCGGCTCCAGGGCGATTTGACATGCGGCCGCCTGATCGTTACAGACGGCGCTCGTTTCGTCGGTCATTGCAATGTCGGCGGCAACGGCCAGGCCCGGCTGCCGCAACTGGGCCAGGAAGCCGTCACCAGCGAAGAAGAACCCGATTTTCGCCAGCAACCCATAGACGAATCAAACGACACCGGCAATTATAACGATCGCCAGGCATTCGATTACAACGATCAGGCCGGCAGTAATTACTAAGGCGTTCTGAAAAAAACTGGCTCTGTCACAAACAGCTGTCCACAAGAAAAGTCTTCTTGCGTCCCCGGCCTGTTTGCGGATATAATATCTCCGCAAACTTATACAGGAGGCCTGATTGCAGAGTTGAAGCTGTTTAATCGTAAGAAAAATGTCTTCTGCTATCATTGCGGCGAAGAAATGACCGTCAGCGCCCGAGCGTTCAGTGTCAATTGCCCCCGATGCCACCAGCGGGTCAGCGTGGACGATCAGGTCGTTTCGACTATTCGCAGCCAGCCCCATATCGAGACCTGCGGGTCTATGAAAGTCACCGAGACCGGCAAGTTGCGGGCCCGTCTCACCGTATACGACCTTAACGTCGCGGGGCAGATCCTGGGCAGCATTACCGCCGGCGGCAAAGTCACACTCGACGAAGGCGCCAGCATCATCGGCAACATCACCGCTCGCAGCCTGACCGTACAAAAGGGCGCATCCATCAATGGTTTTTGCCGGATTGAACCAACGGCAGCCCAAAAAGACACCCTCGCCAAAGGTGAAAATCAACCTGTCGAAGAATAAATACTGGTTTTTTATTTTCTGGACATGAGGCATCTTCACTTTTTTGCAGACTTTTTCAAAGCCGATTTGAGATAATCCCTTAAACTGTCGATAATTAAAGTAAAGAAGCAGTATGGTTCTCCGGAGATTCTCTGTTGTGCCGGCTGTCCGTCCAATAATCGTGTTGCCTGCATAACAACAGTTACTTATAATCCGGCAAGAGTACCATCGAACCGTAAATCAAGGTTGATTAGACAACATTAACAGGCAGGCCCAAAACAAAAATAAAGGAATTCATCTTTGCCCTGAAAGCAGGTTTTTTGGGTTAACTGGGAGGTATCATGAAAAAATCAGTCATATTTGGCTTCAGTTTTATTTTATTGTTTTGTTCACTGGTGGGCTGCGCAGGCCCCAGCCACGTTGTGGCCTGGCACCTGAACAAGGGCCAGTCCTACTCAGTTAAAGTTAACCAGAACAGCGACTTAAGAATGATATTCCCCGGTGCCGACAGGAAAGAAAACGAAATGGTCCTGGCTTGCAAGGTCATCGAGAAGAATAATGAGACGCTGGTCATCGAAGCCACTATCGAATCGGTTCAGGCCCGCATGAAGACCCTTGGCGGCATTTCCTGCTACTACAACAGCAAGACCGGCGAAAGTAAAATAACCCCGGAAAAAAATGCCAACGACGCCCGCAGCCAGAAATTCATCAACACCTTCAAGGAACTGGTTGGTAAAAAGTACCGGGTCATTATTGATCCCAACGACGCCAAAGCCAGTCTGGGAGACATAGACAAGACCATCAAAGAGTCCGCTTACAAAATACCCGGCGAAGACATGTTTGGTGATGCCCAGGTCCGTATGCTGCTCGCCCAGGCGAATCTGATTGAATATGTCACGGGGGGGCTTTCGGGCTACTCGGAACCGGTAGATATCGCGGTCGGCGCTACCTGGAGCCGTGAGAGCGAAATTACCGCTCCTGAGGTACAGATCATTCCCGTTATTAAAAAGTATGCGATCAAATCAGTCGGCGACGAGAAAAATGAAAACAAAGTAACCATTTCCTTCGATATCGTCCAGCCTGAATCAGAACCCGGAAAAAAGAAGAAAAGGCCCACAACCCGCTTTATTGCCACGCAGATCAATTGTGATCCGAACAATTGTGTGATGACGTATGATGCGGGCAAAGGCGTTGTCACCGGTGTTAGCGAAAAAGTTTTTATTGAAATTGAACGCAATGAAGGCAAAACCGCCGCCAAAGAAAACCGCAGAAAAGCCAGAATTTTCTATATTGTTGATAAAAAGATCGAATTTGACATGAAGTAAACCTTACTATACCGCAACCAAACAGGAGAGTCTCATGAAAGCCCGCAAATTGTTTATCGTTACCCTTGGTATCCTGACAGCCCTTGTTGCCGGCTGTTCGCAAAATCTCATGAAATGTGCTTATCAGCCCGGCGAAGTGGAACAGGCGAAAATTTCCACCGATGAGATTAATAAAGTCTGGGTGAGTATGCCCGATGAGGATCCCACTAAACCGCAATTGAAAGAAACCAAGAAAGAGATTGTGTACACCGCGGAAGTGGAATCCGTTGACGAAAAGGGCAACGCGATTTTGAATGTCACGCTGGACAAGGTGAAAGTTTATCTCAAATCCGACGTCAGGGATAAAAACGTCGAAAACGAGTATTACAGCGATGGCACGGAATTCCGTTCAACCTGGAAAAACGAACCGGAACTGGCTGGTAAAAGTTACCAGGTGAAACTCGCTCCCGATACCAGCGTGCTGGATATTATGGGGCTGGAGGAGCTGCGCAAGGAACTCAATCTGGTCAGGGACGAACCGGGCATCATCGCCGGGCTCCTTCAGGACGATCATATTAAATCGATACACCAGAGGAAATTCCTCCAGCATCTGCCTGAAAATATCAAATTCGGCAAGCAATATGATGTCAACATCAAGCTGCCGGACGATATGATCAAAGCCAAAGCCGTAAAAAAAATCTATACCGTCAATCCACCTCAGAAATCGGACGACGCGGATGTCATACCGGTTACGGCGGAAGCCGAACCGCTGTTTGTCCTGCCTGTGGGTGTTGAGGAAACGCCCGAGCCTACCCGATTTGATAAAAACCTTATCAAAAGCATGAGCAATATGAATGAATTTTCCATAACCGAACACAACCTCTTTGATATGACAAATCAAAAGGTATTGAAAGCGTCGGAAATGATCGATTTTACCTTGCTGATTCTCGGCAAAGACATCGGCATGGCCGCTGGTCAGACTGCCCAGAAAAATATGAAAGACAACGGCGGCGAAATGTACACCGTAATTCAGATCGATACCAGTTACGAACGTCTGAATTAAGGGCTCCATTAAGCCCCGCCGTCCCTTGAAAACCAAAAGCCCTTGGGTATATGTCCCGAAGGGCTTTTTTTCATCAGGCGTAAAGTTTTTTCAATTTAGCCGGAGAACGGATGTGTGACGCCTTCGCGATAAAGCTGCATCAGTTCAGAAACCTTTTCCCAGTCCACGACGTTCCACCACGCCCGAATATAAGCCGCACGATTCTGCTGGTATTTCAAATAATAGGCATGTTCCCATACGTCTATCCCCAGGATCGGCCTGTACCCCAGCATGATCGGCGAATCCTGATTTGGCGTACTCACAATTTCCAGCTTACCGTGCGAATCCAGCCCCAGCCAGACCCAGCCGCTCCCGAAACGCTGCAAAGCGGCGCTCTCGAATTCCGCTTTGAAATGATCGAAGCTGTCGAAGGCCTGGCGCAATTCATCCAGCAGCGAATCTGTTGGATGCTGTTTATGCCGCGGGCTCATAATCTGCCAGAACAGGCTGTGATTCAGATGCCCACCGCCGTTATTGCGTATGCATTGCCGGTATTCTTCCGGCACAATGCTGATATCCGCAATGACGTCTTCCAGAGATTTGGATTGAATATGCCGCGGACATTCCTCCAGGCACTTGTTTAACTTATCGACGTAGCCGGCATGGTGAAGCGTGTGATGTATTTCCATAGTGCGGGCGTCGATGAACGGCTCCAGATCGTCGTAACCATAACGTATAACCGGTAGTTTGTAGATCATTGCGCCACTCCCAATAAAATTATTTGATTGAAGCTTGTAGACAAATACCATTATTAATTTCCTTAGGATTCTAGCATTACTTCCAGATATTATTCAAGCCGTTTGGCGGGGCCCCATACCAACCAGCATCTTTGCTTGTCAGACCCTGTTCAGGCTGCGATTGACTTTTTCATATAGAAATAACTTGACAGGCGAACAGGAATATTTATCATTCTGGTATATCTAGAGGGTGTCATACGCGTTCCGATTGGAATGTTCTGTTTTGCCATAACTTAATTATGTGCGGATAGACACAACGGGCATGAGAATTCTCGCCAGGGCCCGTTGTAAAGGCTTTGCCTGCCCATAGTTACGTTTAGACAAAACGGGGATTTTCAAGCGAAACGCGTATAAAAAGCTTACGCCCGGCCCTGCCCGGAGCTTTTTACCCCATTGAGTATAAAACCTGGGTTCAATAAGTTCGATCATCAGGTTTCAGGTTTATTATGTCTGTTTAACATCGGAGGAGAAAACTGTGCAAGCGAAATATTTTTACCTATCCACCCTGTTTTTCCTGTCTTGTGTTTCTGTCCATATTTCAGCATCCGAGGTCATTCATATCCCTCTGGATGAGCAAATCAATCTCACCCCGTCCGATCCCTGTTTCGATGCGATTTATGTTAATGAAGATGTGGGCTGGATGGAGTTCATGCCCGCCGATGAAACAGAATGGGAAGGTTATCTGCGGTACCATCTTAACGGCGGCAGCAGTTATGCCAAAATCTACCTGGATTTAATTTTCACCGGGTTTGACCATATCGATATCACCCATCCGGAAGCACGGATTGAATTCGATCTGCGGTATTATTACGACCCGCAAACCGATACCGGCTCACAGAATAATGAAATATGGTTGCGTTTTTATGAAGTTCTCCCGGAAGATATCATAAAATACGGCACTCGAAAATCATTTGAATATCCCAGAGGAAATTATCCTGTCTGGAAACATTATGTCTGGGATATTAATGAAATATTCGAGGGCCCGTTTAATCCGGAAAATGTGGGGAGAATAATGATTTATTTTAAAGATGCTACCGGCCTGGGGGATAATCATTTCGATGTCAAGAACATACGCTTTTATCCCGAAGGCAATCATTGCACGCTCACGGCCGACATGACCCATGACTGCCGGGTGGATATGTACGAGCTTTTTTTGCTGGGCACACAATGGCTTCAGAGCGGCACGAGAGGCAATTACGACTATGAAGCTGATATCTTCGGAGACGACGGCCGGGTCGATCTGCTGGATTTTGAGATGCTCACCGGCCAGTGGCAGAGCGTATCCCCCTGACCAGATAATGACTTAAGGGCACCTCTAAAAATTCATTTTGGGCTGCAAGCGATCTTTTTTCCCTCTGGCCTTCGTCATGAAAAACCGTGAATATTCACTAATATGCCCGGTTTTTCATTTCTTGTCAGACGAAAAAAATCTTCGCTTTCGCCTCAAAAGCAATTATTAGAGGCACCCTTAACAGCGAAAAGGTTTATTATTCCGCCTATTGACTTGTTATGCCGGAATACTATAATGGGCCATCAATTTGTGTTATGTGACAACTGGCCCAGCCAGTCCCGGCAGGCCGGGATCACACCTTCTGAGTACAATGCGTTGATTTATACGCTGTGAGTCAAGACCGTAACCGGTATAAATGTGTCCGGACAAAAGGATTGCTCCGGACCCTATAGAGGTCTATCAGGTGCAGGAAAAAATAATTACGGCAAAAGAACTGGCCGAACATGTGAACGGTACTGTCATTGGTGATGAGGATGCCCGGATATCCGGGGCGGCGACGCTCAGCGAGGCGACATCCGAAGACATAAGCTTTCTGGCAAACCCGAAATACGAAAAAGAACTCCAGACTACCCCCGCCTCAATTGTCATCGTCGGCGACGAATACGATGAGAGCAGCCTGCCGCAGAATACGAAAACAAAGGCCTACATCATCAGTGAGGATCCCTATTTCGCGTTCATGAATATTATTGTTTTGCTGCACGGTCATCGCGACCACAAAAAAGTCGGCATCAGCGCCAAAGCCAGTATATCTCCTAACGCTAAAATAGGCGATAACGTCGATATTCATGATTTCGTCGTCGTGAGTGATAATGTCGTAATTGGCGATAACACAAGAATTTATCCGAATTGCACTCTTTCCGAAGGGGCTTGTATCGGCAGCGACTGCATTATTTTTTCCAATGTTAGCATTTACGATAACTGTACCGTTGGCAATCGGGTCACCATTCATTCAGGTACGGTGGTCGGTCAGGATGGATTCGGCTACGCCACTCATGACGGCATACATTACAAGATACCCCAGATCGGCAGCGTCATCATTGAAGATGATGTCGAGATCGGGGCAAATTGCGCGATCGATCGCGGCACACTCGGCGATACCATCATCGGTCAGGGCACCAAGATGAGCAATCTCGTGGCAATCGGCCATAATACCCGCATCGGGGCCAACTGTCTGCTGGTCGCGCAGGTGGGCATCGCAGGCAGCGTTGATGTCGGACCGTATTGTGTTTTTGCCGGCCAGGTGGGGGTTGTTGGTCACATCAAGATTGGCGAAGGTTCGAAAATCGGCGCTCAGGCTGGCGTTACCAACGACATCCCCGAAGGCAGTACCGTCGTAGGCTCACCCGCCCAACCGATAACCCAGGCCAAGCGCAGCATTATGCTGCTCAAGGATTTACCTGAATTCCGCAAAAAGCTTAAGGAAATGGAAAAATTCATTCGCGATCTCAAAGAAGATGCGGAAGCGGACAATGGCGAAGAATTTTAAATTGAGTCATACCAATACGTTAGGGCTCATAGCCGGTCAGGGCCGTCTGCCCTTTCTGGTAGCGGATGGGGCGAGAAAAGCAGGAGTGCAGGTTATCTGTGCGGCTCTGGTCGATCAGGCAGACCCCAGTCTGAAAGACCATGTCCAAGTCTTTAAATATGTTCCCCTCGCCCGTCCCGGCGCCTGGATCAGGCATTTACGTCAATTTGGGGCAGGCAATACCATTATGGTTGGCCGCGTTGCCAAACAGAACATCTATACACCCCGGCGGATTCTGCATTATTTGCCCGATTGGCGGGCCTTTCGCATCTGGTATGGCCGTTTACGCGGACGGGACAAACGCAACGATACTCTTTTATGTGCCATCGCCGAAGAGCTGGCGTCAGGAGGTATTCATTTGACGGATTCTACGCAATATTGCCAGGAACATCTTGCCAGACAAGGGGTTATGACAAGTTGTCACCCCACTGCCGCTCAGCTTGAGGATATCGAATTCGGCTGGAGCATCGTCAAACGCATGGGCGATCTGGATATTGGGCAGGCCATTGCCGTAAAAGAACGCGAAGTCATCGCCGTAGAAGCCATCGAAGGGACCGACGAAATGATCAAACGGGCCGGCAGCCTTTGCCGCTCCGGCGGCTGGACACTCATCAAAACCGCCAAACCCGATCAGGACATGCGATTCGATGTCCCGACGATCGGGCAATCCACCCTGGAGAATCTCAAGGCCAATGGTGCTGGCTGCGTCATCGTCGAAGCGGGAAAAACCCTCATTATCGATATGCCGGAAACCATAAAACTGGCGGATAAATTCAAAATTCCCCTCGTCGGTCATTTTACATAAACAATTATACTGAATGGATTTATGTTTAAATATGGTAGAATATCGGCTGTTTTGCAAACGGATTGCAACATGGAAGATAGTTTATTATTAAAATAACTGGCATATAAGTTATCTTTTTATTTCAGTTAGGACATATGTATTAAATTCTACCCAATTGTGTAGAAAGCTCCCGGCTGGGCCGGGCGTAAGCTTTTTATCCGCAGATAATTACGTTCCGACAAAACGGATACTTTCATACTGAACGCGTATAAAATTACGTATTTCATGGAACAATCTGCGTTGTGATCTATCATACATGATAAGAGTTACGATTGGTTTTGAACTCGTAAGAAGATAAGGAGATATAACATGTTTTCATATAAGCATTTAATTGTTTTATGCATCATGGGGCTGTTTTTAGCTACATTGGTTAGTTGCGCTGAAATGCAAGCCGGATCGGATCTGCCGGTGGAAAAATCGGAAAAAATGCAGAAAAACATGGAAAAAGTCATCGACGGTAACACCATACTGGCACTGGATTTATACAAAAAACTGGCCGCGGAAAAGACCGGGGAAAGCCTCTTCTTTTCGCCTTACAGCATTTCGACGGCTCTGGCGATGACCTGGATCGGAGCGCGGGGCGAAACCGCGGAGCAAATGGCCGATACGCTGCAATTTAACCTCCCGCAGGAGGAATTTCACCCGGTTATGGGCCTCTTGCAGCAGCAGCTCAATCCCGGCAAGACAGAAGAGGGATACCAGTTACATGTCGCCAACGCATTATGGGGCCAGAAAAATTATGCCTTCCTGGATTCCTTCATCCGATTGAACAAGACTTTTTATCATGCCGGACTGAATCGCCTTGATTTCGCCGGGGAGACGGAAAAATCCCGCCAGACGATCAACGACTGGGTTGAAGAAAAGACCAATGATAAGATTCAGGACCTCATCAAGCCGGGCGTCCTTGACGCCATGACTCGGCTGGTCCTTACCAACGCCATCTATTTCAAGGGCAAATGGGAGCATGAATTCGATCCGGATCGCACCGAGGACGCCCCGTTCTATACCGCACAGGATGAATCCAGACTTATGCCCATGATGAAGCAGAAGAAGACATTCGGCTATGGAGAAAATGAAAAACTCCAGGTTCTGGAAATGCCCTACAAAGGCGAAAAACTGAGCATGGTGGTCCTGCTTCCCAAAGACCGCGAAGGGCTGGCCGGGCTGGAAAAAAATCTGACGGCGGAGTCGCTGCGGGATATAATGAATCTGATAAACCGGCAGGAAGTCGTTGTGACCTTCCCGAAATTCAAAATGACGGTGTCGTTTTCGTTGAAAAAAGTTCTCTCCGAGATGGGCATGAAAAACGCTTTCGACAACAGCAAAGCCGATTTTTCCGGTATGACCGGCAAACGCGAGCTGTTCATCTCGGCCATTGTTCACAAAGCCTTTGTCGAGGTCAATGAAGAGGGCACCGAAGCCGCCGCCGCGACCGGCGTTATCATGACCCTGAAAGCTCTACCGGAACCGCCGAAAATATTCCGAGCCGACCACCCGTTCATCTTTATCATTAAAGACAATCCCACCGGCAGCATACTGTTTATGGGGCGAATGACGGATTAGAAGCTGGAATATCCAGGTCAGCGATTAACGCACGGACTTGTGCCGTCAATAAGCCCTTGACATGCCGCCGTCGATCAGGATACTCTGGCCAGTAAGATAACAATTGGCGGGCGAACCGAGAAAGACGGCCAGACGAGCGAACTCATCGGGACTGCCGTAACGGTTCAATGGAATGGTTTTTTGGGCTTGCCGACGAACCTCTTCCGGCGTAACGCCTTCCTTTTCCGCTTTGAGCCTATCGAGACTGGCAAGACGTTCGGTGTCGATCCGGCCAGCGCCAATGGCATTAACCAGGATATTCACGGCGCCGAGCTCACGGGCGAGCGATTTGGTCAGGCCCATAATGCCGGTACGGAAGGTGTTGGAAAGCCCCAGCCCGTCGATCGCCATCCGCATCGAGGCGGAGGCGTTGTTGACGATCCGGCCGCCGCCATGGGTGCGCATCGCGGGGAGAACCAGCCGAATACTACGTATATAACTCAGCAGCGTCAGTTCAAACGCATCCAGCCAGTCCCGGTCGGAAAAATTGACCAGCGGCCCGGCCGGCGGGCCGCCGGTGTTATTCACCAGGGTATAAATCCCGCCGCAAGCATCCACTGTTATCTGCACGGCTTTTTCGATATCTTCTGTCCGCCGCAGGTCGCCCGCGATAATCAGCGGCTCACGACCGGCAGTTTCGGCAATTTCCTGTTGGGCCTGGCGTAAATCCTCCAGCGACCGGCTGAACATCGCCACCCGCGCCCCCTCACGGGCAAACGCCAGAGCCATCGCCTTGCCCAGCCCCCTGCTCGCCGCCAGCACCAGTACGCCCTTATCCTGCAACTGTAAATCCATAATGACCTCCTGAATGAAACCGGCTCGGGCTTCGCGGTCATTATACGCATTACAGCCCATATCAGTAAACGATTAATCCGGGTATTGGCTGATAAAAAACCGCAGGACAAGCCGGGCATACGGTATTTTATCTTTTATAGTTATGCCAGCTTGTCCCGCGGCCGCGGATGCAAAGATCCTCTCTCAACCCCCCAAGTCTCCGGCCGGGTTGACCTGGATTCATTCTCATTTTCCCGTTTGTCACATTCTTAACTTGCCGAGGCCGCCATATCCAGCGCCTTCATTATCTCTTTTA
>CAYZXY010000084.1:0-12819 GCA_964482555.1 uncultured Pirellulales bacterium | reverse complement strand
AAATTGCATGTTGTTCTCCTGCTCAAAATGATCGATTCCTGGCTCACTATAACATTTACCCCTTCAGGACGCACGCAGAAATTGAAATAGTGTATGAAATAAGCACAAATATAACTGCATTATGGATTAAATTGGAATATTGTTATGCCGTGCTATAAAATGGCTATCATGTGAATATATATTCTCGCAGTTTCGTAGCCTGGGCAAATGATATGTTCCGGCTTGGCCCTGCCGGGCATTTTCATGCCCTTTGGGTGTACCTTAAAGAAGTTGGAAGAAAACGAATCAACGCAACAACCAAACATATAAAGGGAGACAATAATGTCGAACAACCCCGCAGCAATCATCACCGGCAGTAATCGCGGCATTGGTAAAGGCATCGCCCTGGCAATCGCCGAACTGGGATATGACATAGCCATCAACCACACCCCCCATCCCGCCGATCATCCCAGTGCCATAGCGGGTGAAGAAACCCGCCGTCATATCGAAGGACTGGGCGTCCGCTGCGAGATCATCCAGGCGGATATCAGCCGGCCCGAGGAACAACAGCATGCTTATCATGCAATGATGGAATTATTCGGCCGCTGCGACCTGTTGGTGAATAATGCCGGGGTGGCCCCGTTGCAGCGTCTGGACATCCTGGAAGCAACGGAGGAAAGCTTCGATAGAGTGCTTAACATAAATCTCAAAGGCCCCTACTTCCTGACCCAGATTTTCGCCAACTGGATGATTAAACAAAAACAGGCTAATCCCGAACGGACCCCGCGTATCGTCAACATCGGTTCTATCTCGACCTACGCCAGCTCCCCTTCCCGCGGCGAATATTGCATCAGTAAGGCAGGCATCGGCATGATGACGAGTCTGTTCGCCGACCGTCTGGCGGAATACGGCATCGGCGTTTTTGAGGTTCGACCCGGCATCACGGCCACCGATATGACCAGCACCGTTAAGGATAAATATGACAAGCTGATTGAAGACGGTCTGACGCCGATCAAACGCTGGGGGCAACCGGAGGATATCGGCCGCGCCGTCGCCGCCATTGCCGAAGGCCGACTGGATTTCTGTACCGGTCAGGTCATCAACGCCGACGGCGGCTTTCATTTGCGAAGATTGTGATTGAGTGATCATGCAGAACAGTAAACGAGGTGGTGAGTATCTCCACCTCGAATTGAGAATCTTCGCAAGGTTGTTCAGTTCGAAATCATATCTTGTATTTTCGTGCCGGTTGCGATACACTTTCAGGTAAATCAAGTGTTTATTCTTTATAATCAGGAATTACGGTATGGAAGAAGTCAGAAAATATTTTGCGGAAAGGGATAAGCTGGGGCAATTTCTGGGTGTAGAGCTTCTGGAAGTGGCGCCGGGGTATGCAAGATGCAAACTGGAGATCAGGGAGCATCATCTCAACGGCGTGAGGATGGTTCATGGCGGAACGATTTTTTCACTGGCAGACATCGCCTTTGCCGCGGCGGTGAATACGCACGGCACAGTGACGGTGGCCATTAACGTCAGCATAAATTTCATTCGCGGGGCCGGCGAAAAAGACACGCTCTATGCCGAAGCTCGGGAAATCGACCGCAACTCCAAACTCTCCAACTGTGAAATCACCGTCGCCAACCAGGACGGCGTCCTGATCGCCACCTTCACCGGTCTGGCCTACTGTAAAAAAGACAAACTGCCGGTCGATCAGGAGCTGGAAGCAGAAAGATCAGGGTAGTTTCACGCCCGGTCGCAAAGGAAGATGGTTAAAACAGTCAAGAAATGCAATGGCGCCAATAGATCATACGAATTACCAATATAAGCATGTCTAAGCTCCTCTCTTGCGCAGCACTTCGGATCGCGCAGGCATGACAACCCGGTACATTTTTTCTATGAACACTTACGATTACTGGAAACAACGCTGCAGGTGTTTTTCGTCCAGGGGTTTCGTAAACATACTGACAATGAGGGCGGTCAGGATCGATAACGGCAACGCAATAAAAATTGGATCGACCCAGGGCCAGTTGGGATAATTCGCCAGCAGACTGGTCTGACCATCGGTCAGGTTCTGGATAAGCCCCAGCGGCCCGGCTTCGGATTCCTTCACCAGCAGCAGCCAGAATGCCGTTACGACAAAACCAACAATCATGGGAGCGAAGGCTCCGGCGCGCGTCATCCGTTTGAAAAACAGCCCGCCGATAAACGCTGGCAAAAAAGCCGAAGCACATAAGCCGAAAAAGATAGCCGTCGCCCGGGCGATAATATAACCGCCGCGGGCATAATAGCTGATGATCATGGCCAGCAGAATACCGATAACAATTGCCACTCACGTGATGCTGACAGTCTTGTCATGCCGTTCGGTAACGCGTTCAAAAACATCGCGTCCAATGCTGGTGCCCAGAGCGTGAAACTGACTCGAAAGCGTGCTCATGGCCGCGGAAAGCAGTGTCAACAAAAACAGCGTCCCAAACCATTTGGGCAACGCTGAGATAATAAATGCGGGAATGATACTATCGGAATTGAACATCCAGCGATTATTCCCCACCGGGACCACCACCCGTGTAAAGCTGGGCGTATTGGGCGGGACTTCCACGCGGTCATTGCCCAGTTCCCTGATCCGGGCACGGGGCATAATTTCGGCGGCCTTGCCGACGCCCCTGGCAATCAGATGCACATCGGCAATGCCATCCTCATCGGTATCGATATGCAGCAGTTTGCAGGGAATGGTTTTTTCCTGTTCGCGGACTTTTTTGGCGATAACGAGCACTTCTTCGTCAACACTGATCAGCCGTCCGGTAATCGTTTCCATATTTTTAAAGTAAACGTTGGAAAGACTGCCGGTGAGATAGGCGGTGCCGGGGATAACCAGAATGAACAGCCCCCCTACCAGAACCGCGCGATTAAGTTGGCGGCGGCAGCTGACGGTCATGAAGCGCACAACCAGCTGCGGCTGGGCCAGAACGCCGATACCGACGCCCATAATAATTGTCGAAGTCATCAGCCACCATAAATTGTACTTGCTGTCGCCCCAGCCGAAATCGGGAAAGGCGGTCCAGCCCTGGTGGCCGATGCTCTTGAAGCCAACGAAGGCCTGATCGCTCATGGCGGCCAGCGATTCATGAGCCTGGGTAATGCCGCCCAGTTTGCTGTAGGTCCAAAACAGCAGCAGCAGTACACAGAAGAACATGATGCTGCCCTGCAGGGCATCGGTGTACATCACGCCTTTAAGCCCGCCCAGCACGACATACGCGGCAATAAGAATACTGAAAATGATCAAGGCGACGCTGTAATCAATATCGAACTGCGCGGCGATAAATTCACAACCGCCGATCAGTACCGCCGAAGCATACAGCGGGATGAAAATGGAAATGACAATACCGACGAAAAGCTGGATGAATTAACTTTGAAAACGACGACCAAGCAGTTCGGGAAACGTGTGGGCGTCCAGTCGATGGCCCAGTTTGCGGGTCGGTTCCCCCAGAAACACAAACGCAATAAAGATACCCACAAAAATATTCAGGAAAACCAACCAGAGGATCCCCATGCCGAACATCGCCGCGACACCACCAAAACCGACAATGGCACTGGTGGAAATAAACGTAGCACCGTAACTCATCGCCATGATGAAGGGATGCGTCTTACGGCCGGCAACCAGGTAATCCGTCGCCGTGCGGGTATTGCGAAACCCCAGCCAACCTAAATACACAATCACCAGCAGATAACCAACGACAACAATCGCTTCCGTCAGAGAGACCATTTGCGCCAGCAGCAGCATTCCCGGTTCCTTTCCTGAATCATTCAATGCCGTTCATTTTGTCCGCTCAACACGTATTTGCAAAAAAGTGACAACCAAGTGCCTGTTTCAGACAAGCCGCAACGAAAAAATCATAATATCACTAAGAGATATTCATGAAGCAGTAAATCATTCATAAGTTATCAAATCTGTCCTTGTTCCCGACGGCGGTCGATGACGCGCACAGCCTTGCCGGCAGAACGTTCGAGCGTCTGGGGACTGACCAGGTTAATTTTCATGCGGAGACCGGTAATGGAATGGATCTCCTTATCGATACGGTCGCGCAGGGCCTGAATCTGACTGAGCCGATCGGAAAAAGCCTGCGGGTGCATTTCCACATTGACAATAACTTCATCGAGAGCGCCCGGCCGGTTAACTTCAATCTGATAATGCGGCGCGGCGCCATCCACCCGCAGCAGCGCCTCTTCAATCTGTGACGGGAAAACATTAACGCCGCGAATAATGAGCATGTCGTCGGTGCGGCCCACCACCCGGCTCATCCGCACCGTCGTCCGACCGCAGAGACAGGGCGTTTCATCCAGCGAAGCAATATCACGGGTACGATATCGAATAATGGGCATGGCTTCTTTCGTCACGGCGGTGAAGACCAGTTCGCCCTGTTCGCCGGGCGCAACCGGCTCCAGCGTTTCCGGATCGATGCACTCGACGATAAAATGATCTTCCTGGATGTGCATCCCTTCGCGGGCCGGGCATTCGCCGCTGACGCCGGGGCCGATAACCTCACTGAGGCCGTAATTATTAAACGCCAGCAATCCCAGTTCCTTTTCAATGGCCCCGCGCATATCCTCCGTCCAGGGCTCACCTCCAAAATGGGCGAACTTCAAGGATAAATCATCCGGCCCTAATCCCTGCAAGCGGGCCACCTCGGCAATCTGCAGGGCATAGCTCGGCGTACAGATCAGCACCTCGGCCTGTAAATCCTGAAGAAGCATAAGCTGGCGGGGCGTATTGCCGGCTGCAGCCGGGACAATGGCGGCCCCCACCTCTTCCACGCCGAAGTGCAAGCCAAACCCCCCGGTAAACAGCCCGAAACCAAAAGCGATATGAACGATATGCTCCGGCCGCAATCCGCCGGCGACCAGAAAACGGGCACACAATTCCGCCCAGAGCTTTTTATCGGCAGAGGTATAGGCCACAAAGGTCGGTTTGCCGGTCGTTCCGGAAGAGCCGTGTATCCGGCAGATCCGCTCCCGCGGCACCGCCAGAAAATTCAGCGGATAATGATCACGTAAATCGGCCTTGGTCGTAAAAGGCAGCCGCTGCAGGTCATCCAGCGATCTAATATTCTCCGCCGCAACCCCAAGGGTGGAAAAAGCCTCCCGATAAAAAGGAACGTTGCTGACCCGCGCCACGCAGTCTTGCAGGCGTTTAAGTTGTAGTTCTTTCAGTTGTTCGCGCGGCAGGGTTTCTGCCGGGTCCCAGATGCGGTTCCCGAAAGGAAAATTCATATCAAACTCCTACGCGGGACTGGATGTCTTCACGGGTCAGTATGGACACGCCGTTATTTTGCAGAGCTTCGACGGCCTGATCGGCATCTTCAAACCGAAAAACAATAATGGCTTTTTTGCCGCTGCGGAAGGTAAAGGCATACATATATTCGATGTTAATGCCGGCTTTTTCGACAATCTCCAGCACCTGCTGTAAACCACCGGGTTTATCCTCAACCTCAGCGGCGACCACTTCAGTAACATTAACGACGCAGCCCGCCTGATCGAGGGCCTCCCGGGCCTGCTGCCATTCATGGACAATCAGCCGCAGGATACCAAATTGCTGGGTATCCGCCAGCGACATGGTCTGTACATTAACGCCGGCATGGGCCAGAGCCCTACACGGTTCGCTGAGCCGGCCCGGCTTGTTTTCCAGAAAAACGGAAAGTTGATTTAATTTCATGGAACCTCCTTACACCCGCTATTGTTTCCGGCGGGACATTTCATTTTCAGTCAGGAATCCAATACATCTCGGATTTTTCCACAATGCTCATCATCCGAAGTAATTTCAACATTATTTTCAGCACAATACCTCATACATACGGGCAATTTATTCTCGATAAAGACCTTTTCAAAAACATCCCTGGCTTTATCGGCCGGGATTCTGAATACATGATGCGAAACAGCCTGATACTGAATAGCCATAATACACCTCCATAGAATGAGTCAATATCACTTACTGCAATCTATGCCGGGGAGACCTGAAACATACCAATAATCTCTTATATGTAAAATCTTGCTCAAAAGGGCTAGAAAATCAAGAATGACGAAACCAGAATGATGAAACAATGCCGAACGAACAATATGTTCAAACCGGCGGCCAATCACGAATCGTTATAAATTCCGTTTATCGATCAATCGTTTCGCTTTCCCTTCGCTGCGCGGAATTGTATGCGGCTGCACCAGGGTCACCTGGGCATGGATACCAATAATATGTTCGATTTCATGGCGCATACGCTGCTGCAGGGCTTCCATTTCCCCGATTTTATCGCTGAAAAACTCCGCCGTGATTTCGACCTGGATTTCCATACGGTCGAGCCCTCGCTCCCGTATCAGGATAATCTGGTAATGAGGCAGAACGCCTTCCACCCGTAGCAGGGCCTCTTCAATCTGTGACGGGAAAACATTAACGCCGCGAATAATGAACATATCATCGCTGCGGCGACCGATACGTTTAATCCGCCGGATCGTTCGCCCGCAACCGCACGGCTCGTTGATAAAATGCGTAATATCCCGGGTGCGATAGCGGATCATGGGCATGGCCATCTTGCTCAAAGTCGTCAGTACGAGTTCGCCCTCTTCTCCTTCAGGCAGCGGTTCGCCGCTGTCCGGGTCGATAATTTCGGGATAAAAATGATCTTCGAAAATATGCAGGCCGTCCTGCTGGGCGCATTCACTGGCGACGCCAGGCCCGATAATCTCCGACAGACCATAGATATCGTAAGCTTTAATCCCCCCTGCTTCTTCGACGACTTTGCGCATCTCTTGGGTCCAGGGCTCGGCCCCGAAGATGCCTGCGCGCACGGGCAGTTCCTTCATATCAATGCCCATCTCCGCCGCCCGCTCGATAATATGGATAAAATAGCTGGGCGTACAGCAAATAGCGGTCACGCCGAAATCCTTCAGAACCATGATCTGTCGTTCGGTATTGCCGCCGGAGGTGGGGATCACGGTGGCCCCCAGCGCCTCGGCCCCATAATGCGCCCCCAGGCCGCCGGTAAAGAGACCATAGCCATAGGAGTTCTGGATGATGTCGCCCTGATGCAGGCCGCAGGCGGCAAACGTCCGCAGCATGACACTGGACCACACATCGACATCTTCCCGCGTATAGGCCACTACGATCGGCTTGCCGGTAGTGCCGCTGGAGGCATGCAGTCGAACGACATCCTGCATGGGGCTGGCAAACAGACCGTAGGGATAGGTATCGCGCAGATCCGTTTTGACCGTAAAGGGCAGTTTGCTGATATCCGCCAGCGAGTCCAGGTCACCCGGCGTCAGATCGCGTTCCGTCATACGCTGCCGGAACAGTTCGACATGCTCATAAGCTCGATTGACGATACGTCGTAAGCGGCTGAGCTGACACTGCTGTAATTGCTGCGGCGGCAAGTAATCCGGGGCACTGGCAGTATGGAAAGTGCCGTGGCTGCATTGGGTACACGTCATGCCTGAAATCTCCGATTTTGATAGTCATCTATGTATATTGCTATACGGCTTCCAACTGAGTTCTCCCGTTTCGCGAATACCATTCAACACGCAAACGCTTTAACGCTTTAAGGCCTCATCCCTTCCCAGCGCAAACGCCTGCTCGTTAAATTCATGCAGTTTTTCGGGAAAACACTCCTTGATCACCTTCAACCATTCCTCAGGGGAAAAAGGGAAATACCGGCTGAGAACGCCCAGTAATGCCACATTTATACTGCGTTTATTCGACAGGGCTTTTTCGTCAATACTCTTGGGGACGATCAATACGCCATTTTCTTTAAGAACATGTTTGTTTGGCTCAACCTGATCGGATGACAATACCACCAGATAATCTGCCTCGCCCGCGGGAACCATAGGGCTGAACACCCGGCTGCCGAAACGAACATCGCTGCTGACCGAACCGCCCCGCTGGCTCATGCCGTGAATCTCGCTTTTCTTGACGTCCTTACCGGCGGCAAAAACCACCTTTGACAGAATATCCGACGCCTTCAGAACACCCTGGCCCCCCAGGCCGGCAATGACGACATTGATTACATCGTTAGCTTCACTCATATTCGTACACTTTCTTTATATCTTTATATCAATATTACCAGACCGCAATGGAAAATCAGGATTCGGCAGCGCCGACTTTTTCAGCGGTTTCGCAGGCTGCCTGCTTCAAGTCATGGTGTTTCTTCGCCGACAGAATACAGGGCTCCCGGGCAATAATCACAGTCGGTACACCGACCGCCAAAGATTCGGCGACAAGTTCTTCCAGCCTGTCGGCTTCTTTGCGTGGATTCAGCACAAACACCCGTTCGATCCCCATCGACACGGCCAGACCCTCCATGTTTAACTGATGAGCCGGCTGATGGTCCAACAGGCGACCGGTCGCGGGATGCTCCTGCAGGCCGGTCATGGCGGTTGTGCCATTGTCGAGAATCAGAATGACATGGCCTGTAGGCGGTCGGTTGTACATCATCTCGACCAGCCCCGTAATGCCGCTGTGGACGAAGGTGCTGTCGCCGATAACGCTGACGACCTTGCGGGCTTCTTCCTCCGGCAGCACATGCCGCAATCCCAGCCCCACGCCAATACTCGCCCCCATGCAGACGCAGGTATCCATCGCTTCAAACGGCGGGAGTACACCCAGCGTATAGCAGCCGATATCACCGGTAACGATGCAACCCAGCCGGTTAAGCATCTCAAAAACAGTCCGATGCGGACATCCCTGACACAATTGCGGGGGTTTGCCGCGCGGTGGTACTGCCTCCGCTGAAGTATCCCCCTCAAGAATTCGCCGGACCCGGTTGACATTCAACTCACCGAAACGATACATCCGCGGCTTGCCTTCCACCGCAATCCCTGCGGCCAGAATTGACTCCACCAGATAGGGATCGCCCTCTTCAATGACCACACAGCATTCCACCGTCCCGACGAAGGAACGGATTTTCTCCATGGGCAGCGGACAGGTCAATCCCAGCTTGAGTATATGGGCATCGGGCGCCGCCTCACGAGCGTGCATATAGGATACCCCCGATGTTATGATACCCAGTGACGTTGAACCGGAAATAATCTGGTTAAGCCCGCAGGTTTCATTCCAGCTTTGGATTTCGTCGAGTTTGTCCCGAAGCCGCTTATGGGCCGGCCGGGCATACGCCGGAATCATCACCCGCCCGGGAATGTCGCGTTCAAAAACCGCCGGCGGGTATGGCGTCAAATTGCCCTTATACTCTACAATTGTTTGAGAGTGACATACCCGTGTAGTCATGCGCAATATCACTGGAGTCCGCCACTGTCGGGAAAGGCTCAATGCCTCGCGGGTAAATTCGTACGCCTCCTGCGAGTCGCTCGGCTCCAGCATCGGTACGCCAGCCGCCCGGGCATAATGACGATTATCCTGTTCGTTCTGACTGGAGGCCATACCGGGATCGTCCGCCGACACCAGAACCAATCCGCCGCTGACACCGGTATAAGCCGCGGTAAAAAGCGGGTCCGCCGCGACATTGACCCCGACATGTTTCATGGTAACCAGAACATTAGTGCCGGCGTATGCCGCCCCCAGCCCCACTTCCAGAGCCACTTTTTCATTAGGAGACCACTGGGCTTTACCGCCCAGCAACGAAAAATTTTCCAGAATTTCCGTCGAGGGTGTTCCGGGGTATCCCACACCCAATGCCACGCCGTTCTGACGGGCGGCCAGGGCCACCGCCTCATTACCGCTCAACAGTTTTCGAGTTACATCGCTCATGAACGAATCCTTTGATTGTACTCATTTAGAATTATCTGTCCGCAGAGATAAATCATAATTATTTGCGGATAATACACTTACGATTGCCCTCACGGGCAACCTCTCCCCCCGGCCATGATGAATCATTCTAGCAAAAAAACTCTAAAATGCAACCCAAACCCTGAGACGCCGGCAATTTATCTTCCGATTGAAATGTCCAGTTTTGTCGGAACGTACTATTACGTGCGGATAAATAGCTTTAATCCCGGCCCTGCCAGGAGCTTTTTTGCCAATTGAGTATAAAAACACGATATTCAAATGCGAGATTATTACTTGATAGCTGTTTCCCAATTATGGAAACTGTATGAACATGCCGAATTTATGCCACTTGCATCTGGATTTATTTACGACTTTGCTGGTGTTTTTACCGGAAAACATTTCTCTAAATGAACGTTATCTGGCGCTTTGCTGACAAGACTAACCACAATCAACACCAGAACGCTCAGTGGCATGGCGACCACCATTGGATCGACAACCGCCCAGGAAGCATGCTGCACATTAGCGGCATCCACAAACAGTGACGGCCTGTCAAAAAGGGCATAACACAACCCGATAGCCCGGGCTTCCGTATCTTTGACAAATACCAGCCAGAACAGACTCATCAGAAAACCAACTATCATACTGAAAATTGCCCCTGTCCGGGTTACCCGTTTGAAGAACAGACCGCCCATAAACGCCGGCAGAAATGTCGAACCGCATAAGCCGAAAAAGATAGCCGTCGCGCGGGCGATAAAATACCCGCCGCGCATATAGATGCTGATCAGAACCGCCAGAATGATTCCGATAATAATGCCGATACGGGTAATGCTGATGCTCATGCCGGTGGAGCCGCTTATCCGCTCATAGACATCACGGCCGATACTGGTCCCGACGGCATGAAACTGACTCGACAGCGTGCTCATAGCCGCCGCCAGCAGCGTCAGCAAAAAGATCAGACCAAACCACTTGGGCATCGATCGGGTGATATAAAACGGAATAATACTGTCGGTATTAAAAGCCCATTCATTATTGCGCCGCACCAGCGCCCGCAGAAACGAAGTAGCCCGTGGAGCGATTTCAACGCTGCCATCCGCCATTGTCTGTGTAACAGCAGCTTGCGGCATTAACCGGGAAAAAGGAACAATGCTAAAGCCCTCTCCGGCTGTTTCCTGATGGTCGGCCGGTAAAACCAGAGGTTTTTCGCCACCGACCATCAAATCAAACCCCCGGCCGACAATATCCACATTGGCAATACCGTCGCTGTCTGTATCGATATGCCAGAGTTCACAAGGCACCTTTTTCATCAAGCCTTTTTCTTTCTTGGCCACGACCCAGGCCAGATCGGTTTTATTGACAATTGTCCCGTTAATGCGCTCATACTGATAAAAATATAAATTACTGAGTGAACCAACCGTAAAGGCCACACCCGTCATGATCAGAATAAACACACCTCCAATCAACACGGCACGATTAAGCTCGCGCTTACTCTTAACCGTCATGAATCGGACCGCCAGTTGCGGCTGGGCCAGGACACCGATTCCCACTCCCAGAATAATCGTACTGACTACGATCCACCAGAGGTTATAGGCCTGCGGATTACCGTCTTTGGCCCCCCAGCCGAATTCCGGCATGGAGGTCCACCCTTGAAATCCAATACCTTTAAAAAGCGACGGCATGGAAGCCATGTCCTCAAGTCCTTTATGTCCGGCTTCCACACCGCCGACCTTATTATAGGACCATACCAGCAAAATGATCATCCCAATGAACATAATTGAGCCCTGCAGAGCGTCAGTGTACATAACGCCTTTGAGCCCCCCCATTATCACATATACCGCAATGATCACACTGAACACCAGCAGTGCGACATTGTATTCGACACCGAACTGGGTCGAAATAAATTCACTTCCGCCGATCAGTACCGCCGCCGCATAAAGAGGAATAAACAGAAAAATAATCAGCCCGGCAAACACCTGTATAAAACCGCTCTGGTAACGTTTCCCCAGTAGTTCCGGAAATGTATGAGCCCCCAGATGATGCCCCATCCGCCGGGTCGGCCCGCCGAGAAAAACAAAAGATATAAAAATTCCGACAAAAATATTCAGAAAGGTCAGCCATAGCAGACTCATGCCGAACAATCCCGCCACCCCGCCAAAACCGACGATGGCGCTGGTCGAGATAAATGTCGCCCCATAACTCAACGCCATGATAAACGGGTGAATATCCCGACCGGCCACCATATAATCCGAAGCTGTCTTTGTTCTCTGAAATCCCAGCCACCCCAGATAACCAACCATCAACAAATAAATAACAACACACAGAATCTCCAACGTTCCCACTGATTGCGATAACATAGACATGGAAAGTCTCCCCTGTAATAAGTTTTCCCTGTTTTCACTACCCGATGATAAGATAACTAATTGTCTGAATAAGCCGACGAAATGGAAGTTTAAAGCTCTTCTTCAACTTTTTTCTCTTCGCTGGCCCATTGAATATCTTCCTGGGTAACTTCCTCATGCCCGCGATTCCAGTTTAAAATACCGTAAACAACGCATAGTAAAGAACTTAAGACACACAACATATACCCGCCGGCCACCCATTTATCTTCGATACCAAACATGAGAATCTCCTTTATTACTGAAATCCCTTGTTAGAAAACACTAAAAGTCACTGACGAAATGGCAGTTTTTCCCAATTGGACAGAAAGCTCCCGGCAGGACCGGGCGTAAGTTTTATTATCCGCACATCATTACATTCCGACAAAATGGAACATTTCCATCGGAACAAGTATAAAATGATTTTCTATCTGATTGTTCCAGATGCGATCTTGCACTTTTTATTGTGATATGATTTCAGGAAAGGCTTAACAGAAGATTCATGAAATCTGGTAAAATTATGCGTCCGTTCAGACATGTTGACAAGCGAAACTCCTATCCGATCGCGCAACCAATCACTGTAAATATCAGAATACTCTATTTTTTAAAAAAATCCAAAGAAATTTTTATTTTAATAAACCTCCAACAATTATAATGTTTTTGTGGTATATCTTATTCCCACAATAAAAAAAGGGGTTACAGACCCCATAATATCTA
>CAYZXY010000083.1:0-12900 GCA_964482555.1 uncultured Pirellulales bacterium | reverse complement strand
TCATATCAACGTCACCGCTGCCGGAACCTATGTTCTGCAGGTAACGGCGGATGATTCGGATAAATTCGATATTGATACCGTGGAAATTCTGGTCTATGGTAGTGCTTGTGCGGCAGCCAAAGCCGAGAGCGGTTATACGCAGGCCGTCGCGTTGCTGCGTGGCGATACCAACTTCGATTGTGTCGTGGACCTGACTGACCTGTCCAATCTGTCTTCCGCATGGCTGAGTGATGTTTCGCTGACGGAGTTTATTGTTGAAGAATAATCTACTGGTGAGACGTAAATTGCTTAGCCTTTTTTTCCGGAATATGCCACATTCCGAGAAAAATATTGAGTAACTTTCATGAGTGGGGCCGGTCAGTGATCGGCCCCGTTTTTATGTCGGATTTTTTCTGATTTGTTAAGGCAGGAACGGTTAAGTAACTGGTATGACCTGACAGGACAGAGAGGCGGCATGCGTGGATTGGATTTGTAACTCTTTGTTTTGTAGATGAATATGGAAATATGCCGCGAGGGATTTTTCTGGAGTTATTTAGAGAATATGGGAATGGCGATGGTTGATAGCAAAATTATGTTATTCGGACTTTTTTTACATCCCCGCTTGTTTTTGGGATAAAACCCTTTACAATGACTTAAGTTATAACTATAATTATCTAGAATAGTTGTATCTGTATCTCTCTGGAATGAATTGAGTCGCATAAGAGCCTTTCAGGTATTTCTGAGGATGAGGGTGAGCAGGGAGGGTAGTTAGTACCTGTTGCGGATAAACGGCAGTGAGCGGCTTCCAAGCCTCGCAAAGAAAAAGATGATAAGAAATATTTGTTCTATAACTATAAAATGTGGACCAGAGGCCCGCATCACATTTTTTTCACAACACGAACTGATTGAAAAACAGGCAAACTCTGGCATGATATTTAACGTATCTTCACCGGCTTTCTGTATATAATATTCAAGCGGATTTTATGGTACTTTGACGTAAGGAGTTACTGACAAATGAAAACGAAAAAAGGTTTTACTTTAATTGAGTTGCTGGTGGTGATTTCAATCATTGCCTTGCTGGTTGCGATTCTGATGCCGGCGCTGAACAAGGCCCGGCAGCAGGCCCAGGCTGCGGTATGCCTGAACAATCAAAAACAGTTGGGTATGACTTATCTGATGTACACAAACGATAACAACGGTTTGCTACCTTCCTCAGAAGCATGGGGGAATGTCAAGGACCATTTTGTGCAATCTCCCATTGAAATTGACGGCTTGCCGGGTTATTCAACGGAAGATGAAATTGAAGGTATCAAGCAAGGGGCATTATATAAATACACCCAGACGCCTGATATTTATAATTGTCCGGGAGATAAACGCACCAAGAAAAATGGCGGTATGACAGGTTGGCGAACCTATTCGATTCCCGGTGGTTTAAATGGCTCTATTAACAAAAATGGATTTGGATGGGGGAATCGTTACAAGATAGCACTAAAGAAATATAACGATATTCCCCGTCCCAGCGAAAGTTATACTTTTGTGGAAGAAACGCAGTATCGCCCTGATGATCCAAGTGCTAGCTGGAACATGGGAACGTTTGTCATGGGATTGTACACTTATTCCTGGGTGGATTCCGTAGCCATCTGGCATAATAATGCCAGCACGTTCGCATTTGCTGACGGTCATGCCGATCGTTACAAAATGCAGGACAAGAGAGTTATCGAATGGTTGGAAATGGGATTGAATGGGCAAAACGAGACGTTTAATCCCCCAAGTCCCGATCTGAACTGGATGCTGGCACACTGGCCGACCAAGGAGAAACCGTCAGGGGGTTTGAATTATAACTATTGATTGTTTCTTCCGTTGGACCATCATCCATAAACGAACACCAACAGGCGTGGCCTGGAGCTAATCCGGCCATGCCTTTTTTTGCGCGGCGCTATAAGGAGAAGAGGACTTCCAGCGTTTGCTAATAACGGCTACGCCGAAGGCGATAAGTAAAACTCAAATCCAAAAGTGCAATCATTACTCTGTCGGTTATCATGATTACATATTGACATAACCTGGGTTTCCTGATTGCATTGCGTCTCTGTGTCATTGCGCAAAATCCAGTAAACCTGACAAAACTTCATTGTCATAATCATAATATTTGTTACAATAGGTTCTTATTCATACGTAATATTTGAGGAATGTATGAGACGTAACCATCACTTTTTATCTGGAGTCTGAATGATGAAGAACAAGAAGGCTTTCTCAATGGCGTTGGTCGGCCTGTATATTATTGCAACTCTTTTATCCATAAATCTTTATGCTGACGAGACCTCATCGGTCTGGACCAAAGAGCAGGCTGCCGAAAAATTCAATGACTACTTCTTTATGGGCAAAGGCAAGGGCTGGGGCATGGGCCACCCAGGCCTGAAAGAGCGGCATGAAAAGATTAAAACCTGGCATGAAACCATTTCGGAAAATAATATCGATCTCGGAGAAGAAGGCTATTTACTGAGTTTCTCCACCTATATGCTGGCCGGCGATACCCAGTCACCGGTCAAGACCAGAATGGAAGCCGGCCAGATGCTGGCTGATTTTGTTATTAAGCACGGCGGTCTATCTCAGAAAGCAGAGCCTTACAACGGTTTCGTAATCCGGATGCTTCCCGGTGCAATAAGAAGGTATATTAACGAAGGGCAATTCGAGAACGTGGGTAAAGTTCTGCCTGCGCTGATCGAATTCACCTCAAATGCTTACGGCATTTATTCTTTTGTTGGCTCTATGGTCATGGAAAGTGAAAAAGAAGGCGCTCGTGCCTATCTGATGCAATTGCTGGGGGGTATTCTGACGGGCGACACTTTATCCGTAGAAGAAAAGAACAATCTGCTGGTCTATCTCTATGGCGGCGGCGAGCCTGGGGAAACTGCTGTGAGCGACGTGGCGTTTGTGCCGTTTGAGGGGCCCGGCCTCGACGGTAAGGAAATCAAAACGTCTGATTTCGCAGGCAAGGTACTGCTGATCGATTTCTGGGCGACCTGGTGCCGACCCTGCATGAACGAAATGCCTCACGTAGTATCGGCTTACGAGAAGTACAAGGATCAGGGACTGGAAATTCTGGGCGTCTCGCTCGACGGTCCTAACAGCAAGGATAAGATTAAAAATACCATGGAAAAAGCGAATATGACCTGGCCGCAGATATACGACGGCGACGGCTATAATACCGACCCTGCGAAATTCAATAATGTTAACGCGATTCCCATGACCGTTCTGCTGGATCGTTCCGGCGTAGCCCGTTATAGAGGTCTGCGCGGCGAAAAACTGCATGAAGCCATCGAGGAGTTATTGCAGGAAAAGCCGGCCCCCCGGCAGGCCCCGGCTCCACCGCAGCAGCGCGGCGGACGCGATATGAGAATGCCTGGTCGCTAATGTGATAGTATTGGTAAAAGGCAATCCCTTTCGTGGTGAGCAAATTGTGAGTGCCGGTTTCACATAGCAAAAGTATTAAGGCAACCTCTAAAAATTCATTATGGCTGCAAGCGATCTTGTTTGGGCCCGGGATGCGGCGCGAAAAACTGTGAATATCGTCAAATATGCCCGGTTCTTCGCTTCTTGCCGGACGAAAACGATCTTCGCTTTCGCCTTAAAAGTAATTTCCAGAGGTCACCTTAATTCGAACGTGATAGCGTATTGTCAATATGGCAGAGTCAATCGAAACGAGACATAACATGAAACGACGTGATTTTCTCAAGTTTACCGGTCTCAATGCCGCCGTTCTTTCTCTTGGCGGCGTTCGTTTTGCCGGTGCAGCCGCCTCGTCCGCCGCTGATACCCGTAATCGCCCCAACATCCTGTTTATCTGTACGGACTACCAGGCCGGCGAAGACGGCCCCTCACTCGGCAGTCCGTTTCTGGACATGCCTGGCCTGGACCGGCTCTGCAAAGACGGCGTCGTTTTCGATCGTGCCTACAGTACCGCTCCGGTCTGCATGCCCGAACGCTACACCTGGATCAGCGGCCAGTACCCCCACACACATGGCAAATGGGGCAACGGCGGCGGCTGGCTGCCTGAGGGCAGCCCATTGTTGCCGGAATTGTTGAGCAAAGGCGGTTATTACACCCTGGGCATCGGTAAAATGCATTTCCATCCCTGGGACCACATGGGCGGTTTTGATCGCCGCATCATCGCCGACCGCAAGGCCAACATCGAGTGGGACTCCAAACATCAGGACGACTACGCCAGATTCCTGGCGAAGCACGGCCTGACCCGCTGGGATTACCTCAAGCTCGCATACGAATCCGAAACGCCGCATGTGTACGATTTTCCCTATCCCGAGGAATGTCATATTGACCATTATGTCGGTTTCCAGGCGGTTGAGGTGCTGGAGGAAAATCAGATGCCTGCCGGCAAGCCCTGGTTTATGTGGGTTTCCTTTAACGGTCCGCATAATCCCTGGGACCCGCCGGCTAAGTATTCCCGGCCTTATCTGGAGATGGACCTTCCCGCACCGCGGACTACGTCGGACGAACTGGACAACAGCCCGATGATGCACACCGGCGCCCGCTACGGTTATACTAAGGAGGTCGCCGATTACATCGACCAGCACCCCCAAAAAGCCGAGGCATATATCAAAAGACTGCGAGCCTGTCATTACGGCAATTTGACGCTGATCGACCGGCAGGTCGAAAAGATTATTAACACGCTGGAAAAGCAGGGCCAACTGGACGATACGATCATTATATATTCATCCGATCACGGTTCGCTGCTGGGCGATCATGGCAGTTTCCACAAAGGTTTCATCTATGAGCGTTCTGCCCGCGTGCCTTTTGTCGTGCATTGTCCGAAACGCTACAAGCCCCGGCGCACGTCCGCCTTCTGTGGCGGGGTCGATCTGCTACCGACGATTCTTTCACTGGCGGGAATTCCCATTCCCCGGGCAGTTGAAGGCAAAGACCTGACACCCGTTTTCGAAGCCGGGGGCCGTTCCGTGCAGGATTGCGTCTTCATCGAAATTCATAATTGCATCGGCGTGATTATGGACGACGGCTGGAAGCTTTTCTGCCACAACAACAGCGAAGGCGAAATGTATGATACCCGCAACGATCCGGACGAACTGAACAATCTGTATCTCAACCCGGCTTATGCCGACCGCAAGCGGCAGCTTCAGCAAAAACTGATCGAATTTCATCCCCCGTTCGCCCGTCAGCTTAACGCCGAACCGCCCGCTCCGGCCGAGTACAAAGACGAATACACCTTCCGGCAGGGCGATATTCGCCAGCCGCGTAAGATGCCCTATCCGCCGGCCCAGGCCGGCAAGTCGCTGACGATTAAGGCGGTGATCGAACCGCGTGACGGCAAGCCGCGTGACGGCGCCTTTTTCGCGTGCGAAGAACGTATTAGCGGCTGGCCCATCACCGAAACCATGAACGGTTATGTTCTGTATGTCAAAGATAACCGGCTCGCAATTGGATTGCGCTGGTGGAACGAGGACACGGTTATTCAGTCTGAGAGGCTGCTGCCCGACGGCCCTGCGGCCATCGAAGCGAGCCTGATGGATAATGGCCATGTCCAGTTAAAGGTCAACGGCCGCATCGTCGCCCGTCGTCGCACGCCCGGTTTTCTGCCGGTTCGTCCCGGCAGACAGGAACTGCTGTCGCCGTTCGTTCATATTGGCGTCGGCCACAAATGGGGCAAGCCGCTGGGCGATTATGACCAGCAGCAGGATTTCACCGGTTTGATTAAAGATGTTGAATTGCGCATTCGCGATGAGAATACGGCAAATACGTTAATGTATACCCAATTGGGTAGAAAGCTCCCGGCAGGGCCGGGCGTAAGCTTTTTATCCACAGATAATTACGTTTAAAAAAACGGGCATTTTCAATCGGAACGAGTATAAGTATCAGGGACAACGACAGAAACGATACCCTTCAGGTATATTTTGAACAAGAATGTTTGAGGAAAATTTTATGATGAGAAGGTCACGAACTGTATTGTTGATTCTAATGTTATGGGGAACGATGAGTCATGGGCTCCGTGCTGAAACAGCCAGCCTGATAGGCGAACACTACGGCTCCGTCCTGAACGGGCTCACCTTTGTGCGGCCGGAGCAGGCCGGGTTCATGGTCCGTGTCGGCTGGGTAAATGCGGACGGGTCTTACAGTAACCAGAAGGTCTGGACCAACAAAGGCATCCTCCGGCATGGCGTTTCGGCCCCGGATTATTCCATCAACGATATCGAATGGCAGGTTGGCGAAGCCAATGTCCGCATGATGTGGAGCAAGACCTCGCCTGAATCAGCGGCCTGTTTGATTACGGCCGACAAACCGGTGCGTGTGACTCTGGAAGCCACGCCCGCCTGGCAGACGTATGTCTCAACGTATTCCCTTAAAGGCAAGAATGTCATCGCCGGCAAAGGTCAGTTTGCTCATCCGCCGATTGGCGAGAGCGCTGTCTGGTATGACTGGACACTCAAGGCGACCGGCGATCCGGTTGCGAAAATCTGCGTGTCCGATCAGGCGTGGCTTAGCGAACTGGTCGCGGAGGGGACATCCAAAGAGCACAAGGAAGGCCGACATGCCGCTCTTGTTTACGACCTTGACGGCAGTACACCGTTGGCATTTGTCGCCGGATTTGGATCGCTGTCCGATTTGAATAACGTCAAAACGATTCTCAATAACGCCTTTAAAGAATATGAAATGGAACGCGTGCGGGCTTTTGGCGACTGGGGTAAGTTTCTGGACCCTATGATCAACCAGCTGGGACATTGCCGTCTTTACGATTTTCAAACCCACTGGGTCGCTCCGGCCGTCTGCCGTTACTGGCGCAGTGACGATGGTGTGATGTACTTTGTCTGGGACAGTTTCTTTAACGCCCAGATGTATTGCCTTGAGGATTTTGAACAGGCGAAAATTCAACTGCGAGCCCTGTTTCTGGCCCAGCAGGAAAACGGCCTGCTCCCGCTTTACAGCGGAGCCCGCTGGGATCCCAGTTGGGACCGTTCTCAGCCGCCGGTCGGCTCGATGTGCGTCTGGAAGATCTATCAGCGCTGGCCCGACAAGGCGTTTTTGGAAGAGTTTTATCCGAAGCTGAAGAAATGGCATGACTGGTGGTTTGCCGTTCGGCCGGCCAACAAATTGCCGTATCGAGACGGCAATCAGAACGGCCTGCTCGAATGGGGTAGCGAAATCGCCGGCGAATGGCAGCATGCTGTCTGGGAAAGCGGTCTTGATGATTCGCCGATGTACGACAATGCCTTGATGAAGGGGAATTATCTGGCGTTGGATGATGTGGGGCTGAACGGCTTGTTTTCCATGGACGCCCTGTTTCTGGCGAAGATCGCCGAAGAACTCGGTTACAGTAGGGACGCCGAGCGTTTTCGGAAAGAAAACCGTGAAATAAACCAAAAAATGAACGAACTGCTCTGGAACGAAGAGAAGGGTATCTATTGCAATCGCTACTGGTCGGTTAAGGATCGCCAGGATTACATGTTCGGTGACCCCATAGACGCCCGTTTTTATCATACCGTCGAAGGGAAGCCGGGTGTGCAAGCGGAATATTATCTCGATCAGCATTTCCAGGAACGGGTCTTGACCCGGATCGAAAGCGAAATCAATTATCATACCGGTCCGGATACCAGCTCCTTTACCAACTGGCGGCAGAGATACTGGGGCCGCTGGACCGGCACCCTGACGCCCGAGCATACCGGCGATTATACTTTTACCATTGCTTCCCACGGTCCGGTTCGTTTGTGGCTGGGCGACAGAATGATCATTGACGCCTGGGATGAAAACGATCAGCATGTGGCGGTCTCTGAACCCGTGGCATTGGAAAAGGCAAAACCGTTGACATTCAAACTGGAGCACAGTCGCGGCTGGCGCGACCGGATTAAACTTGCATGGTTCCGGGGGCCGGAACCGCCGGCGAAATCCATCTTTTCCGACACCCTCAGCCCGATGTGTTTTTATCCGATGATCAGCGGAGCTCCCAATGACCGGCAGGCCGCCAGTATGATGAATATTCTGAAAGCCCCGGACAAATTCTGGGGTGACTGGATTATGCCGACCGTTGCCCGTGACGACCCGTCCTATCCGGACGAACACTACTGGCGCGGTAAAATCTGGCCACCGTCGAATTATCTGGTCTATCAGGGCCTGAAGAATTACGCCGGCGACGACCTGCGGGAAGAGTTCGCTCGCAAGAGCATCAACCTGTTTATGCGGAATTATGAAAAAGATTACGGCTGTTATGAAAACTTTGAAAACGACGGCAGCGGCAGTTCCGTCCCCTATTACACCTGGGGAGCATTGATGTGCCTGATCGGCCTGGAAGAAATCTGCGACATAGAGCCGGACGGCAGTATCCGCCTTAACGGTGCTTTACCGGAAGACGTTTATCTGCGGGACATTCCCCTGTTTGGCCGCCGCTATGATATCGAAGTCAAAGACAACACGGCCCGCATCCTGAAAAAAGACGTGATGTTCGACCGCGACGAAACTGACGCTGTTAAAAAAGACCTTCTAATGGAAGCGTCAGGCAGGATTGAGACCGGGTCTTTTGATATCGATGTTGATTGACAGTGACGATTGTATATTCGTTCCGATTGATAATTCCCGTTTTGTCCAAACGTAAACAGGTGTGGTAAAACCTTTACGTCTGGCCCTGGCGGGAATTCTCATACCCTTTGCGTATAGTAATAATGTCTATCGTGGCCTTAAAAAATATCTCGAAAGAATATGCCGGCCGGCACATTCTCGATAATGTATCTCTGGAGATCAACGCTGGTCAGAAGCTGGGGCTCATCGGCCCTAACGGCTCGGGAAAAACCACCATACTGAAAATCATCTGCGGCGACGAAAAAGCCAACGCCGGCAAAATCGAACTCGCCGCCGATGTCCGCATCGGCTATGTCCCGCAGCACATTACCTTTACTGCCAATCAGAGCGTCCATGATTATATCATGCAGGATTATCTGGAAATGAGATCGCGTCTAACTCGACTCGAAGCAGAGATCGAAAAGGCCGATGAAACCTCCATGGATATTCTGTTCCGGCACTATCAGAAAATCCGCGATGAATATGACCATATGGGCGGCGACCATTTCGAGCAAAGAGCCCATGTCATGCTCGACGCTCTTGGCCTCGCGGGCAAGAGCGGACAAAACATCCACTTGCTTTCCGGCGGCGAGCAGAATGTGCTGGGCATGGCGCACGCGCTGCTGGCCGATCCCAATCTGCTAATCCTGGATGAACCGGGGAATCATCTCGATTATCTCGGTCTGGCCTGGCTGGAGGATTTTCTGAAACGTTTTCGCGGCGCCGTACTGGTCGTATCGCACAACCGTTACTTGCTCGACAAAGTCGTCGGCTTCGTTCTCGAACTGGAAGACGGCAAACTCGAACGCTATAACGGGAATTATACCGCCTATCGTCACCAGAAAGAGGAACGCCATCGCGCCCGACAGAATCAGTATGAAGCCCAGCAGAAGCGCATTGCCCAGCTCGAAGCGCTGGTCCAGAAATTCGCCGACATCGCCCAGGGGCACGCCAGCGACAACACCTGGGGAAAACGTTTGCGGGCCCGTCGGTCACAACTGGAGCATGAAAAATCCCTCGCCATCGACAAGCCGCGGAAACAGGCGAAAACCGTTTCCATGAAATTTCAAACGGAGGCCACCCGCGCCGATATCGCCATGCAGCTTCGCAACTACGCCAAGGCCTACGGAGAACGGCGTCTGTTTGAGAATGTCTCCTGGGATATTCATGGCGGTCAGCGATGGGCGCTGGTAGGGGCCAATGGCACCGGCAAAACCAGTCTGTTCCGTGACATCGTGGAACTGGGCAAATGGGAGCATCCCGTAATTCGTATCGGTCCCAGTCTCAGCGTGGGCTATGCCGCCCAGCAGCAGGAAGTTCTTCATCCGGAAAATACAGTCTATGAAGAGCTGTTTACCATTCCCGATATGACGCACGAAAAAGTACTGAAGATTCTCGCCCGTTTTCTTTTTACCGATGAGGAGGTTTACAAAAAAATCAAACACCTTTCCGGCGGCGAACGCAATCGTTTACAACTGGCCCGTTTGATGCTGCTGCAGCCGAATTTCCTGATACTGGACGAGCCGACCAATCATCTGGATATCCCCACCCGCGAAGCGGTTGAGCAAGCTCTCAGCGAGTTTGAAGGGACATTGCTGGTAATATCCCACGACCGTTATTTTTTAGACAAGGTGGTCGATCATGTCGCTGAGGTGCGCGATCTTTCTCTCGTGTTGTATGATGGTAATTTCTCTCGCTTCTGGGAAACCCGACAACACGATGCCATGACCCAGACGGTCACCGGCCATATCGCCACCCGAGGCAAGGGTCGGCGTGGCAGCAATGAATCCAGAGCCAAAGTCGGCGGCGAAGCCTGGAAACAGCGCAAAGCGCAACAAGCCGCCGAACGTAAAAAACAAAAAGAAGTTGAAAGCCTCGAAGAACAAATCGCCCATTTGGAACAAAACCAGGAATCACTTGAAGCGCAGATCGCCGACGCATTTTCCGCTGGTGACATGGATCTGGGCCACGAATTATCGAATCAACTCCAGGGCATTCAGCAGGAACTTGATACCCTCTTTGAGCAATGGATGAGCCACGCCGAATAATCGTTCTCCTTGAAATCCATCACATTCAAATCCCGTATTATCCCCATAAAAACCGAAAGAGACCGCCCCTCCGACGGCCTCTCTCATATATGATAAATCAGTACGGTTTCCAATCTCCCCTTACTGATTTAAGCGCAATATTTTCTTTTAACCATATAGATCTGGATTAAAGGATCATTTATAACGGTTCCCTTGATTCTGTAAACAGCATACACAGTTCATGCTTTCAGATTTCCAGTCACCAAATGATCATTCGCTTTCTCAGAAAAAACAAAAATATAGATTGGTTTATATGTCAAAATGAATTTTGACAGACAAAGGTCTAACTGTGCAAATCTTATACCAATTATTTAAACCTTTCCGGGTCATGCCTGTAAATGTTTGTAATTGTCTATTTATGAATGCTTAACCTTCAATGTTAAATATACGTTAATTCGTGTTGCGGGATGCATTTCGCTGCTTCATGTTGAAATATTGAAACACAAGGTTGTGACTTTTATGTCGGATTTTCTTTAAATGATTATCATGGAAAAGTTTATCTTCAAATAAAAATAACAACATCCGTCATCATTTCTTTTTCAAATTGCACACATTACTCCCATAATAAACCTTCCGCATACGGCAGATCGATGTATTTCCCTGCTTCTTTAATTCGGATATTAAGCCGCGATAAATCATCCAGAGTAGGAATGCGAGCTTTTTTGCGTTCTTTGATAATGCGTTTGGCACTGAGGGGCCCGATGCCGGGGATTCGCAGTAAAGTATCGTAATCGCAGTGGTTTATATTGACCGGGAATAAGTCGGGATGATTTCGGGCCCAGATCGTTTTAGGATCTTCCGTAAGAGAAAGGTTGTTATTTGCATCGAAAATGATGTCTTTTATGTCGAATTTGTACTTTCTCAGGAGAAATTCAGCCTGATAAAGACGGTGTTCTCTTATGAAAATATCATGTTTTTGAGCATTTTCAGGAATGTTTTTAGTATCAATGGGGTCAAAATGATCGTTATTCATGTCCTGCCAGGCCGAGAAATAGGTTCGGGATACGTGATATGCATTATGAAGATGATGGGTAGTAGTGATAATTTCGCGATCCGATTCCCCGGCAGCCCCGACAACAAACTGGGTGGTGTGGTCTATACGGTGTTTGTAGAGGCGGCTGTAATGGACGATGCGTGACATGGCGTGAAGAATGTCCTCTCTAAACCTTTTACGGATGGATAATTGCGAAAGTCGGTGGGCACTGGGGGCTTCGACGTTCACCGATACGCGGGTCGCCAGCCGGACCGCCGATTCAATGGCGGCATCGCTGCAGCCGGGCAGGATTTTCAGATGGATGAATCCTTTGAATTGATGTCGTTTGCGAAGAATTTCGATGGTGGTGAGCATGCGCGACATGCTGATTTCCGGCGAATCGGATATGCCGGAAGAAAGGAACAGGCCGTTGACAAGGTTGGATTCGTGGAGGCTCAGGAAGGTGCGGGCCAGTTGGTCAGGCTGTATGGTGCAGCGGGGCTGGTTCTGACGGACGTTGAAGGGGCAATAGACGCAATCGTTGGAACAGGCATTGGTTTGCAGCATTTTGAGAAGGTACATTTTCCGGCCATCCGGCAGAGCGGCCGGGTAAATCCAGCGACCGTGGTTTCCCTGGACCCGGCCCGGTTCGTCCTTGAATTTGCAGGCGCAGGCCAGATCGTATTTGCCGGAATCGGCCAGAATGTTAAGTTTTTGTTCGGTATCCATATTTGTATTATCGTATATGACAGTCAGATGTGAAAAGAAAATTTACCCAATTTTCTGGATGGGATTGGAAGCATATCTCCTGAAAAAAGCACCATTAACCTGAAAAAAGATGAGGTGGTTATAGCAGGACTTGGGTGGGGATTTATTATTATAGTCACCACACTCTTGTCCAAGATAAGTTTTAATCGGAGTACCAGAGGCACTCTAAAAGCTTGATAATCTGCCAATTATAGGCACTTACGAGCTAATTTATGATTCTTTTGTTTTGGACAGCATAATGAATAACCTGAACCTGAAAATGCCGAAATCCGTCCTAAATGCCTTATTGATAGCTTATTATGGACGTTTTTTATGCTTCAAATTTTTATCTTGGACAGCAATGAAAGTTCAATTCAACAAATCCTTGCCTAACCTGTCAAATATTTTTTTGTATACCCAATTGGGTAGAAAGCTCCCGGCAGGGCCGGGCGTAAGCTTTTTATCCACAGATAATTACGTTTTAAAAAACGGGCATTTTCAATCGGAACGAGTATAAATGGTTTGTATTTACCCCTCAAC
>CAYZXY010000082.1:0-13256 GCA_964482555.1 uncultured Pirellulales bacterium | reverse complement strand
CGTAGATACATTCTATACTCATTCCGTTTGAAAAATCCCGTTTTGTTTAAATGTAAATATGTGCGTGTAAAGCCGTTACGTCTGGCCCTGGCGTTAATTCTCATACCCTTTCGCCTCAAAAGCAATTATTAGAGACCCTCTTAATTTTACTGTTGTTCATAACTTATACTCGTTCCGATTGAAAATACCCGTTTTATCGGAACGTAATTATCTGAGGAGAATAAGCTTACGCTTGGCCCTGCCGGGAGCTTTCTACCCAATTGGCTATACATAATCAAAATAACGCACAAAATACAAGAAGTTGATAAATCGTATTGCGAAAAATGAAGCGTCTAATAATCGAACCAGGTCCCGAAACCACAAAGCTTGAGTTCTTAAAGTTAATGTTTGCGACGCCGCTGTTCGGCGGCTTCATTCACGCCCCCATACGAATCGCATCAGGCAGGCCAGGGCGAACAGCATGGTACTGACCAGCACTGTGCAGGCGCCGGTAGGCAGGTTGAAATAATAGGACATCAGAAATCCGACCACGGTTGAGAGAACGCCGAACAGCATCGCAGTCAATACAACGGCCGCATAGCCCCGGCAGAGCTGATAGGCGCCGGCCGCCGGACAAACCAGCAGGCTGAATATCAGCAGCCCCCCCACCGCCTTGAGATTCACCGCCAGAATCATCCCGCAAAAGCACAGAAAGATGACATAAACCAGATGGGTATATGCTCCGGTCGCCTGGGCCAGGGAACGGCTGAACAGAATCGCCTTGAGCTCCTTCTGAAACAGTATGGCAAAAATAATCAATGCCGTCGTCAGCGATCCCGTGGTCGCCGCCACAGCCCAGTCGGCAAACAGCACATTGCCCCATAACAAAGACAGCATCTCGCTGCGGCTGCCCTGCTCCAGTCCAACCGCCAGGAAAACCAGCCCCATCATAAACGCCAGCAGAATTGCCTGCCCGGTGTTGACGTCGAGCCGCTTTCGGCCGGGGGGAATGAACGCCACACCCGCAGACCCGGCCATCGACAACGCCATCGCTCCCAGCGTTGGATTTATATCCAGCAGCGACGCATACACCGCCCCCACCATCGCGGTATGCGAAATACAACTGCCGATGAACGGCATCCGCATGCCGATAATGAACACCCCCAGCAAACCGATGCCGATTCCCGCGAAAGCCCCCGTAACGATTATAGGAACAAAAAAGCCATCCATCATTCCTCTCCTCCCGCTGGACAGGCAACCCCACCGAATAATGCGCGGGCGAATTCACTATCAAGTACCTCTTCGAGCGGGCCGTCTTGCATGTTCCGCCCCTCACTCAGCAGAATGATCCGCCGGCAGGCCGCCGGAATCAACGACAGCTCATGCGAAATCAATAACGCCGTCAGTTCATACTCGCTGAAAAGACGGTCGAGAACATCCCGCAACTGCTTTTTCCAGTGGGGATCGAGGTTGGCCCCCGGTTCATCCAGCAGCACCAGATGCGGCTCACCCACCATCGCCCGGGCGATCAGAGCTTTCTGCTGTTGCCCGCCCGACAAAGAACGAAACGTTTGCCGGCGGCGCTCGTATAATCCCAATTCGCTGAGCCAGAAATCAACTTTTTCGTAATCACTTTTGTCCAGCGACTTGAACAGCGGCTTCCGGGCATTTCGCCCCAACGCCACCACTTCCCGCACGGTAAAGGGCAGATGGGCGTTGTATTCCGCCTGTTGCGGAATGTAGCCGATCTGCCGGCGATAATGGGATGGCTGCCAGGGCGGCACACGGGATATCTGTTGCCCGGCAAAACGGACCGTTCCCCGGGTCGGCTGGATTAATCCACAGCAGCATTTTAGAAAAGTCGTTTTGCCGGCGCCGTTGGCCCCCAATAGCGTGACAAATTCGCCGGCGGCGATGCGACAATTTTCGATTTGCAAAATGGTATGATATCCCCGTTTGACGAGAAGATCGATTATTTCTATCATTTGCGTCATGTCCCGGCGTCCGCTTATTGAAGGAGACGTTCAATGTTCGTTCGCAGCAAATGGGCAAAGGCATGTTCCGGTGCCGTCTGCGTATCGGGGAAATTGCTGAAAACGACATACCTGCCATCCAGCTGATCGGCGAATCGTCGGGGCAAATCCGTGCCTTCCTGCTGATTAGCGATGATGAGCCGCACACCCTTGTCGCGTCCGGCGTTAAGACATTGCTGTATCTCAGGCGGCGTCATGCTGTCGGTTCCTCTAAAGGTCGCAACGACATTCAATCCCAGCCAGCGGACAAATTCAGCCTGGTGATATGATGTGATAACATTTGCCCCCTGCAAGCCTTCCGCCGCGACACGTCTTTTAATCTCCTGTTCCAGTTCCGCAAAGGCGTCCTCCAGACGATCCAGCCGCTGTTGAAATGCGGCCTGTTCCTCCGGAAATCGCTCCGCCAGTGGCGGCAGAATCTCCCGGCAGGTTTCCAGATAGGTCTGCGGGATGCACATCCCCGGTCGGCCCGACACCGGTACAATCGGGCAATCCATCCGGTTCAATTTCTCGTCCAAACCAGCCTGATAATCAAACCGATACAAAATCGCGCTGCCGAGCAACTGCCGTAATTGCTCCGGCGACATATCAAAATGGCCCGGGCACATCCCCGGCCCGACCAGGGTGAAAACCTCTTTGGCGTTCCCGGTCAGATCGTTCACCGCCGATTGCAAATAGGTATTGGTGACGCAAATTCCCGCCAGCTGCGATTGTGATTCTTGCCGTCCCCGGCAGCCGACGACCAACAAGATTATCGTTACAGAACAGGTTATTGCCGTGCTTCTCATTAGCGTTTTACCTTTCGAACGAACCAACATATTTACCATTTCGCAAGCGAACGCGGGTAATGATGCCTCTGCGTTCCGCGGGGTCGTACCAGGATTCCGGCGACACGGGGTAGTTTCGCGCAGTCGCTTCTTTAATATCGAAATCCAGCCCCAGGCTGAACAGAACCCAAAGTACCGGAGAGCTTTTCGGATCGTCATGCCACTGCCCTTGCGTCGTACGGCTCCGGTCAGGAAAACCCTTGGGTACCCAGAGTTTGGCCTTTATCCATTTACTGACCATTCCGCGATCGACAATATTCTGCCCCACGGCACGGTATTTATACGTATGGTCTGGATGAAACCGGTCCTCCATCACACAGGACATCGCTTCGGTTTCCCGTTGGCCCGGCAGATACTTTTTATCAACCAGCACATCGGGTATTTGAAAAAGATGATCGGTCACCAGCCCCGTACCGCAATCGGAATGCGTCGGCGGATGACTCTGGGCTGACGGCCCGCGATTGCCCTCATTGTCCATCATGTACATCTCCAGCGCCGTGGCGATCTGATCGAGCTCCATATTGACGACCGTTACCTTCGCCTGCTGCCGCGCGATGGCCAGGCACGGTAGCAAAATCGCCATCAGCAACGCGATAATCGCGATCGTAACCAGCAGCTCAATCAGCGTAAATGCACGATAGCCGCCCTGCGGTTGTGTCATTATCCGTTTCATTGTCGCCTATCTGCTCATTAACCAGTTGCGAACCAGCCGGTCCACATCGACCAGATTCACGACACCGTCCAGATTGATGTCGCCTTCGAGATGATTCTTGAAACGTCCGAAATCGGCCAGCACGCTGCCATTGTTGTCGTAGTCGCATACCCAGAGATGATAACCGTCTTTATACGGTGGTGTAAAAGTCGAATTTTCCTGATTCAAAATACCGATCACATCCACCAAACCTGTCGGGCAATCGTAATCGACAAACCCCAGACCCTGGCCCAGATATACCGGGAACGTGCGTCCCGCACCATCGTTGACGATTAATTCGCTTTGTTGTCCCCATGCGCCGGGATTCGTGATTGTTACATCATTCAATCGCACCAGCCGCCCCTGATAATACTCACACCCTTCCAGCCGGTCGTAATCGAAAATATAATCGTCGTCGGCATCCTTTAATTCATCCAGCGCTACCACTTCCGGCAGCGGCAAGCCATAGCCGGCTTCCAATAATTCAATTTCAATATTGAATGTCGGGTCGGTCTGATGCTGTTCGTTGATGTTATTTTTACCCTTGAAGAATTTGTACCAGCCCGTCACCTTTACCCGGTCTCCGATACGAAAAACATGGCCGGTGTTGGAATCGTGATTCAGTCGGTATTGCTCCTGCATAAGTTCGACATCCGTGTAATCGATCGTCCCCGGGCCGCCGCTGCCGTAATTCTGGCCGTGCCAGATCGCCGTTCCTGCATGATCGCAAGGGTCAACCGGCTGAATAAACACCTGCCATTGCCCGCCCATTGAATCCCCCGGCGCCGACGGTCGGACGTCCAGCATTTCCTCGGGATTGTTCAACAATACTCCGGTCAAAATAACCTTATCTGAATTTTCCGGAACATATGTTCCTACACCATTCCCTGCGACCGCCTGAAACTCGCGGTGCGTCACCTCCGCCACCGTCTGAGCGAAACCCGGGACAGCGGCCCAACAAATCATCAAACCCGATACCAGAATTTTCAAGCTGTTTTTAATCATTTAATTCTCCTCAATTACCAGCGCATAAAGTTTTAGATTTCGTAACACCCATGAAATCCTACCCCATCGTAAATAAATCAACAAGAAAAAAATTGGAAAAAAATTAATCTTCGTTATAATAAACGAACTGATACTCTATCGGAAGCAATGCAAAAGGAAACAGCAGAAACCGGAGAAGACATAAATGCCTGATAATAAGTATATTACAATCCCATTCGAGGAAATCGACGCCTATCAGCCCCTGCTGGAAGGTCAGCCCCAGACCCACGGCATGCGTTCGGGGCGCGTTTATCTCAAACCCGGCGAGAGCTGCGGCGAACATTCAACCGGCGACCATGAAGAACAGCTTGTCTTTTTCTCCGGCCGCGGCACGGCCTTCGCCGGCCCGGACAAAACCCCCATCGATGTCGGTGTCGGAAAAATCATCTACATTCCGCCACACACCCATCACAACATTCAAAACATCGGCGATGAACCGCTTGTGTACATTTATTGCGTCGCGCCCGTCCAGGATTGACAGTAATCGTTTTTTAGGGCAGCCCCAGCGCCATCATAATAAACCCCAGGATACCCAGGGCAATTACAACGATGACAACGCCGGCAACGACCTTGGCGGCAAGGCCTTTTTTCGGCATAAAAATGCCGTCTTTAAAATAGCGGTAGAGTATATCGCCGCAATAGGGACAGGAATCCATATCGGCGGTGATCATCTTGCGGCAATTGGGGCACTTCTCAAAACGGTCCTCAAAACGTATCGGCTCTTGCTCCTCAATATCCTCGTTCCGCGGATCGTCTTTTTCCCAGTTTTCCAGATCTTCATGATAAGACATCAGTCACCTATATGGCTCTTAAAAAGCTGGTTTACAAATCTCATAATCGCCGTTTCCTTGCCGGCCAGTTCGCGATAGTGATAGCTGAGCAGTTCATGGGCATTGACAACGATTTCCCGGGGGGCATGCAAGGCCCGTTCGGGATTCTGCAGCGCTTCGAGCACGATCGGTTCGACCAGCCGCTTTTCCGTAAAAGCCGGTTCGCAATCCCGGCAGACGATACCTCCGCTCTGGCTGGAAAAATAAATGCGGCCGTTGTCCTCAACATCGCGCCGGCATTGACTGCATATATCCCAGACCGGCTGCATGCCGATTTCCCGCAGCAAAATCAACTCGAACTGAAAGATAACATACTCCGGCCGCTCCGCCTGCTGCAATTCGCCCAGCTTCCCCCGGAACGTCACATAAAGCTCCGGATGCGGGTCCATATCTTCGGTAAACCGCGACAGCAGATCGCACATACACAAGCCGCAGTTCAGGACCAGCAGGTCCATTCGCAATGCCGGAAAGGAGTCCTGCTGCTCAAATTCCGTCAGCGTCGCCAGACCGCTCTCGCCTCGCGGCGGCACAAACAGAATCTCACCCGCCGTCATAACGTCGAGCCCGCCGCCGAAACCGCCTTTTTCGCGGCGGCTGCCTTTGGCAATCGAACTGATTTTACCGTGGCCGCGGGTGAAAAACGAGACCAACTGGCTCGTCTCGGAGTAATTCCGGGCGCCGATGCAAATCCCCTTGTCTTTTATCGTCCTGCTCTGCATAAGCTTTAGTGATACTGTTTATACCCGTCACACATGAATCTTATCACCTGAAAAAACGTAACCCGTTTCTGTTGCGGATAGATTTTTTGCCGTATCTCACAATACAACATTTTCCAATTTCAAACCTTTAAGCGTGGTTGAATGCAGGCAGGATGCCTGCGGTACCTGTTTCCACAACAAGAACTAACTTTGTGCGGATAAAGCGTTTGCGACTGGCCCTGTCGGTCATTGGGGTTGCGGTTTTTTCTATCTATAATATAGTCGAGAGTTTTCTAATTCTGTTTCTGCGAAGTATCGACTTCTTCCCGCGCAGCGATAATCTCAATCCGCAAGCGGTTAATTTTTCGCTCGCCCGCATCCACCACTGTCACCCGCAGATTCTCATGATTGAATATTTCCCCCGTCTTGGGTATATACCCCAGTTTGGTAAAGGCAAACCCCCCGATCGTTTCATAATCTTCATCTTCTGGAATATTCAAATCGAATTGGTCATTCAATTCGTCCACCTCGCAGCGGGCGTCTATTTCCAATGTGTGCTGGTCGATAACTTTGATCACCTGGCCATTCTGAGGCGATTCGTATTCATCTTCGATTTCGCCCACCAGCTCTTCCAGAATATCTTCAATTGTAACCATTCCCGCCGTTCCGCCATATTCATCCAGCACCACGGCCACATGAATCTTCTGATTCTGAAAATCATGCAGCAGATCTCGCAGCGGCTTGCTTTCGGGCACAAAATAAGCCGTCCGCAGCAGCGGTTTAATCTGCCCCGTCCCATTGGGCTGCTGAATCTCCCGCAGCAGGTCCTTCGCATACAACATGCCCACCACGCGGTCGATGGTTTCTTCATAGACCGGATAGCGGGAATACCCTTCGTTCAGGATGAAATCCACCGCTTCGCTGATTGAAAGGTTTGCCTCGATCCCGGCAATATCTGTACGCGGCGTCATGATTTCGCCCGTCGTGGTAGCACGAAACTCCAGAACCGATTCGATCATCTCACGTTCTTCCTCGTCCACTACACCATCTTTTTTACCTTCTTCCACGGCATTAAGCAGCTCGACCTGACGATCTTCCAGACGGCCGTTGCTGTAGCCCTTGGGCATACCCGCGAGCCGCCTCACCAGCGGATCGAACAGATTCACACACACGGCGATCGGCCGGGTCAATCGGTCAATAAACCAGAGAAAGGGAAAGGTTCTCACGATCAGACCAGTACCGGCATATCGGGCCCAAGCATGTGGAACCGCGACCGAAAAAATACTCAACAGAAAAACAGCAATACCAAAAGCCTCAACCAGATGAATCAACTTAAAGCTTTGCACCTGTTGAATTTCTGGAATATCGCCGGCCGGGTTACTGTTAAGCGCCATACCCGGCAACAAGAATAACGTTATCAATATCGTCAAAAACAACAGATTAATCCCGACGCTCAATACCGCCAGTCCGGGGATTAGCTGCGAGACATGTTTGTGCAGAAAATCCGCCCGGCCGGCATGACCGGCCATAGTAAACGCTTCTTCCAGTTTTACCCACGACATATGGCGCAACGCCAGGTAGCATGTCGATAAATACAAGGTTAATAGCAGTGTCAGAAAACCCGCGATGAGTAAACACCACGATCCAGGGTCATCCACAGTCATTTATCCTGTTCCCCCAAAAATGGTACCAAAACCCAGTTCAACCAGCAATTGATCTTCTTTCTGATGCATACGAACGGCATCGAGTTCGCTCCGATCATCGTAGCCCAGTTGATGCAGCAAGCCATGAACCAGATACAAATTAATCTCCCCCCCCGGTTCGCTATGCCTGGCTTCGGCTTCACGCAAGGCTTTCTGGGTATTTATCACGATTTCACAATCCAATGCGTCATTATCGGAATCACGCAAATCGAAACTAATGACATCCGTCGCTTCCGGTCGCCCAAAATACTCATTTTTCAGCCGGCTTATCGCTTCATCGTCAACCAAAGCGATACTCACCTGACCGACAGTGACATTCATAGCCTGCAATACATATCCAGTTGTTCTCTCTAACTGACTGCAATCTATCTTACAGCAATTCTGATTATCGCATATTTTTATCAAAATTCCACTCAAAATCCGGCCCAAACACCCGCTAACTAGGAAAAAGAATTATAAACACATAAACCCATATAATAAAACAATTTACGAAGAAGTGCCGCTCAGCGCCCGTTCCGAAGCCCCCGAATCGGCCCCCGTCTTTATCAGCTTATCCTGTTTGGGATAGGCAATCCGACCATGATACATCCCGCAAAGGCTCTTAATCAGACTATCCTCAATCAGATGCAAATCACGCATAGTCAAGTCGCATTCGTCAAACTGCCCATCCTGAAGCCGTTTCATCGCCATATTATGAACGACATTTTCAATCCGACTGGGCGTCGGATCTTTCATGGCTCGTGTGGCCCCTTCCACGGCATCAGCAATCATAACAATCGCCGATTCCCTGGTTTGCGGCTTGGGACCGGGATAACGGAACTCCGTCTGCTCTACGGTCCGCCCACTCTCCGACTCTCGCTTGGTCGCCTCATGATAAAAATATTCAACCAGCGTAGTACCATGATGCGTCGCACAAAACTGGTGCAAAACCTTGGGAATTTTATATTCTCTCAATAATTCCAGCCCGTCCTTGACATGACCGATAATGATCATCCGGCTCATAGTCGGCGATAATTCTTTATGCTGATTGAATCTTTCCGCCTGATTTTCAACGAAAAAACGGGGTTTATTGATCTTCCCAACATCGTGATAATAACTGCCAACCCGGCATAAGAGTCCGTTTGCACCGATGGCTTCAGCCGCGGCCTCGGCCAGCATACCGATTTGAAAACTGTGATTAAACGTTCCCGGAGCTTCAACGGCCAGCCGCTTCAGCAGCGGTTTTGTGGCCTCACTGTAATCCAGTAGCGTCATATTAGTGGCCGTACCAAACACACGCTCAACGATCGGCAGTAAACCCTGCATCACAAACCCTACCCCCAGAGCACCGCCGCCGCCCCATATGCCGTTCGAAACCATTTCGTTCCAGTCTTTGCCTTGCCACATTCCCATAACCACGATCATGGCAAATACGACAATGGCCGCAACCGCACTGACTTCGATCAGTTTGGTCCGCGTGCGAATTTCCCGCAGGGACAAAATCGCGATTCCCGTACCACTACCTGTCGCCAGAACGAAGCCCAACCCCTCTTTAAAGGAATAAGGGCTTTCGATATCCGGACTGCCCGCCAGGGCGATCAGACAGATCAGGCCTAAAAATGCACTGACGCCGAGGGCAAACCGCTGCGAATAAGCAATAGTAATCGATATGGCGGTAATCATTAATGGTACAACCAGAAAATAGGGGGACCAGTTCTGGTTTATACTGAATCGCAGCAAGGCGATCATGATGAGCAGCCAGATCAGTAAAACCGTACCGCGTATATAGTTATGAAGTATTTTGTGCTCATAGGCCACCACATACAATCCCAGAGCGACGCTGAGAAATGCCATGATAGCCATCGTTATGGAAAACTCCCCGAATCCGGGCCAGAAAACTATTTCGCCCGCTTTGTTCATGCTGTTTATCAATAACAAAGCGCTGGAAATAATCACAAATACCGCAAGCATCACAACCCAGAGCGGTATGCCCGAATCATAGAAAGCCTGCAACCGGGCGGCATTTTCGCCTTCGATAATCCGCCGACTGTCAACACGCCTGCTTTTCTTTTTTGTGGTTCTTTTTACCATATAATATTATAGACTTAAATCCGTCTGATAAGAGAAAAAGATTCAGGATATTTATTACGATTAAATCCTGTTCTGTAAGACTTTATGTACTACTCGCTCTGCGATTCCCGGACCGTTCTATTATCATAAGCTTTAACGATGTTCTGGACCAGTCGATGTCTGACAATATCGACTTCCGTCAGTTTTTCAAACGCGATGCCTTTGATGCCGCGCAATCTTGTCAAAGCATCGACGAGGCCGGATTTCTGGCCGGGTTCCAAGTCGGTCTGACTGTCATCGCCGGTAACGATCATTTTAGAATCGTGACCCAGCCGGGTTAAAAACATCAGCATCTGCGAGACCGTCGTATTCTGGGCTTCATCCAGAATAACCACCGCATTATTCAACGTCCGCCCCCGCATGAAAGCCAGTGGGACAACTTCAATGATATCGTTTTGCATAAACTGTCTGACTTTTTCATATTCCATCATATCGCCCAGTGCATCAAAGAGCGGACGCAGATAGGGATTTACTTTTGCCTGCAAATCGCCTGGTAGAAAACCCAGTTTTTCGCCGGCTTCCACAGCTGGTCGGGCCAGAATAATACGCCGGATAAGCGATTGCTTAAGAAACGAAACGGCCATTGCAACAGCCAGATAGGTTTTACCTGTTCCCGCCGGTCCGGTGCAAAAGACCAGATCATTGTTGCGTATCGCTTCGATATAGTTTTTCTGTCCTTCGGTGCGGGGTTCAATGGAGCGGCTTCTGACATACACCTCGATGGCCTGCCCAATGGGGCGTCTGGCCTCTGCTGCGGCCTGAGCGACAAGCTGATGCACATCATCTTTCGTTAAATGATCGGTTTTTTTGAGCCGCTGCTGCATTAAATTCAGCAGAACCGAAGCATTGTTCACCGCTTCGCTCGTACCAGAAAGTTTTACAGTTCCATCGCGAGCTACGATAGTCACGTTACAAATTTCCCTGAGTGTACGAAGATTGATATCGGCAGGCCCGAACAACTGCAAACGCTTTTCAGGTTGTTCAAGTGTTATGGTTAGTTCCATCATCAGTCCCGCATCCTGTCGGGCGTCCTCCCGGCAGTCAGCGCAATTAAATTTCTCCAAAAAAGCAGTTATAGAAATATTCTCCAAATCACACAAAAGCAGTATCAGTCAGAACGAGTAAAAATTCAATGTCAAAGAACGCACCAGTGATAAAAAACATAAGCTATGGGAGCCGCCAGGAGTGGGGAATCCAGGACATCCAGGACACCGCCAAATTCTGGAATCAGCTTCGCTGAGTCCTTGCTGCCGGCGTCACGTTTCAACATCGATTCAATCAAATCTCCAAACTGGCCACTCAGTCCTACTGCAATTCCAAACAATACCGCTTCGTCATTATACATTATTCCGGATGATTTGGCAATAATTGTTGAGACGATAACTGCAAAACCAATGCCTCCGGCAAGCCCTTCCCAGGTTTTCGCCGGGCTGATCGAGGGAACCCACTTATGACGGCCGATAAGGATTCCCGTAAAGTAAGCTCCTATATCAGAAGACTTTACAACCGCCAGAAACATGATGACCGGGCCGGATTGCCCCCAGAAACTCTCCTGCTGAACGCCCAGCAGACGCATGGCGACGAGAAACCAGCCGTTAACGCCCAGATAAATAAGTGAAAAGCAGCTTGCTCCGAGGTTTGCCAGCGTTTTATCGGTCCCGAATTTTTGCGCCTGAATGAATGCGGAAAGGAATAAACTGACGCTCAAAACGGCCACGACCGCAATCAGGCCGTCATGCCGTGAGCCGTTATGGGGATAGAACCAGTATGGCTGAAAAACCATGGCGATAATCGCCGGTAAAATCAGCCTTAAATCCACATGCAACCCTTTGGCACGTGCCAGCCGGGTGATTTCCACCGCCCCGCGCCCGACAAAAAGCATGACCAAAAGAGCGAATCCAAATCCTCGCAATACCCCCATCGGAACCGACTGGCTGGACCAGATGCCGTCGAAATACAACCAGACCGCCAGTAAAATCGACATGAACGCCCCGAACGCCACACGTTTCATAACTACAATTCTCTTAGAAGATTTTCGTTGAGGCGTATTTGTGCTCATTCTGATCGGCTCAAACAATTACGATAAAACAGGAAATTGTCACCTTGAGAAAAGTCAAGTTTACTTGTTCCGATGAAAAATATCTGTTTTATCAGGAGGTTATTTTATGTAGGTAAAACTCTTACGCCCGGAACTTTCAACCCAACCGGGGAATAAAATGTCCTTGATTATTAAATTTGCTCGTTAGATTCTTCATCCAAGACCAGTCCGCCGAACCGCCGTTCCCTCGCGGCATAACTCCGAATCGCGTCATGCAGCACTTCTTCATCAAAATCAGGCCACATAACATCGGTTACATACAATTCCGCATAGGAAATCTGCCACAGGAGAAAATTACTGATGCGCATTTCGCCGGCCGTACGGACGAGCAAATCCGGATCGGGTAAGCCGCGGGTATCCAGATACGAACTGACCATCTTCTCATCGATGTCATCCGGCGATATCTTGCCAATTTTGCAATCATGGGCCATATTCTGAATGGCCGAGACCAGTTCCGCGCGTCCCGAATAATTCAACGCCAGACACAATGTCATGCCGGTGTTTTTCGAGCTGAGCCTGACGGTCTCTTTAAGTTCTTTCAACGTGCTTTCCGGCAGACGCTCTTCAAAGCCTACATGCCTGACCCTGATATTATGTTTCATAATTGTGGGCCGTTCCTGGACAAAATACTCTTCATACAGTTTCATCAGGCCGAGGACTTCATCCTGCGGACGTTTCCAGTTTTCGGTGCTGAAGGAGTACAGTGTCAGACATTCCACCCCCAGGATCGCTGAGCCGGTAATGATTCGTCGTACGCTGGTGCCGCCCTGGCTGTGTCCTTTCAAGCGAGGCAGACCGCGATTCTGGGCCCAGCGGCCGTTTCCATCCATTATTATTGCAATATGACGAGGCATGCGACTGAGCGGAATACCCAATGTCGAATGCATCTGCTGATCATTCTCGTTCATCATAGAGATCGTGCTTCCTCTGCCGGCCAGGCCGAAATGTAACACAGGCATCCTGCCTGCATTAAGTTACTTACTCAAACTGACCGATGGTAATCATTTTTATGGATAATCTGATCAAACAAAAAAGGCCTGTCTTGCCGATAAATACAGTAGAAACAAACAGTTACTGGCAAGGAGGCCTTGTGGTTACTATCGGCAGGATGCCCCAAAATGCCAAGCGTTTTTTCAAACCGGTCACAGCCGCCGTTTCCGAGCATGTTTACGACTATTTCTGGCGCATGACGCTGGCCCTGTGCCTCAGTCATACCGGCGGCACCATCGAACGGCTGGTCGAAC
>CAYZXY010000081.1:0-13731 GCA_964482555.1 uncultured Pirellulales bacterium | reverse complement strand
ATCGGAACGCGTATATATATTGTTCAGTTGACATAAACGGGTGATTTTTTAGAATATACATCTACAAATTAGAACAAAACTATACGGAAAAGCGTCAAATAATGTGGAAAAGTTATTTTTCAGGGAATGGTGGGCTGCCCACACTATATGCAATTATGTGGCATTAGTATCATAAAACTATCCAAATCAGAGATTTATAATGAACATCCCCAAAATCTCCTCTTCATTCATAATGCTGTTTGTTCTGAGCGTCATTATCGCCGGCGTCGCGGTAGCGGGACAGCCGGGCCGGGCGGTTATCAATATTGACGTCCGGGAGGAAAAGGCACCGGTACCAGCGGGATTATACGGTATTTTCCTGGAGGAGATCAGCCATGCATTTGACGGCGGGATTTATGCGGAGTTGATTCAGAACCGCAGCTTTGAAGAGGGCGTACTGCCACCAGGAATGAAACTGGTGGAAAAGGAAGATGGGTCATTGAAGATGGAACTGGAGAGCCTTCCTGCCGGCGTTCCGAAAGAAAAATGGGATATGCCGTGGCCGTGGCGGATGAACTGCGGCTGGGATCCAAAGCGGGAACTGATCGGCTGGTCGCTAGAAAATAGGAAGGGCGCGATCAGCGACATGAAAACTACGGCGGCGAACCCGATGAATGAGGCGTCGAGCCGGTCTTTGGAGTTGAGGATTTCACAAGACGACAAGGTACGGCTGATCAACAGCGGCTACTGGGGCATTAATCTGGAACCTGAAACAGACTACGATCTGGTGTTTTATCTGCGAGCGGGGACATTTCAGGGAACTGTCGCGGCTTCGCTGGAAAGCCGCAGCGGCAAAGTGTTTGCGCAACATGATTTTGGAACGGTCAAACCGGGTAACCGCTGGAAGAAATACACGGCTACGCTTACATCATCCGGCAGCGATCCCAAAGGACGTTTCGTGCTGACATTTACCGGTACGGGAACGATACAGGTGGATTGGGTTTCGCTGTTTCCGCCTACTTATAAGGGCAAGCCCAACGGACTGCGAATAGACCTGGCGACATATTTGGAAGAACTGAAGCCGGATTTCGTGCGATATCCGGGCGGCTGCTATGTACAGGGGCTGTCATGGGAATCGGCACCGGACTGGCGGAAGATGGTATGCGATCCTGTTGACCGGCCGGGAATGTGGGGGTACTGGAAATACCGTTCGACGGACGGTTTTGGCTATCATGAGTTTCTGGAATTTTGTGAAGACGTCGGGGCGGACGCCATGTATGTCAGTTTTTGCGGGATGACGGTGCATCCGGAAAACAACTGGCCGCTGGACGAGATTAAACCTGTTATACAGCGAACGCTGGACGCGATAGAATACGCGATCGGACCGGAAGATTCGAAATGGGGCAAAGTGCGGGCCGAAATGGGACATCCGGAGCCGTTTCCGTTGAAATATGTGGAGATCGGAAACGAGCATCCCCCTGCCGTTTATGGTGATTATTACGTCCTCTTCCGGGAGGCCATCAAGGAGAAATACCCGGATATGACCGTGATTATGAGTATGTACTGGAGCGGGCTGAACCGGCCAGCCATCGAGCGGGCGGGCGATGAGAACATTGACATTGTGGATGAACACGCTTATCGCAATGCGTACTGGATCAGAACGAACTTCGATTATTTCGACAAATATGAACGCATGCCCTGGAAGGTATATGTGGGTGAATATGCTTCGCACAGCCAGAATGGCGACTGGAAGGCGGCCATGGGCGATTCCGTTTACCTTATGATGATGGAGCGGAACGGCGATATGGTCACGATGGCCAGTTACGCGCCGCTGTTCTGTAATGTGAATGAAAAAAGCTGGGGCGTCAACCTGATTGAGTTCGATTCGTCCCGCAGTTTCGCTCATGCATCGTATTACGTGCAGAAAACGTTTAATGAGAACCGTCCCGATGTGAATCTGGAGATGACCGCCGAAGCGTATCCCCGGCCGGACCCGGATGAGGCACTGCTGGCGGGCCGGTTTGGGCTGGGCGCCTGGCGAACGAGCACGGAGTTTAAAGAACTGCGCATGTATGATGAAGAGGGCCATCTCATCTACAGCGATGATTTTAAAGATATGAGCGGATGGGAGACGCCCGGCGTGGGTACCTGGACGGTCGAGAACGGCGTGTTGAAACAAACCGATACTAATAAAGGGCCGGCAAAACTGCTGCTTAAAACACCATTGCTGAAAACGGGCAAGGTGACCCTGAAGGCCAGGCGGGTGGCCGGCGATGAAGGTTTTCTGATGCTTTTCAATGCAGAAGATTATAATCGTTTTCTGTTCTGCAATTACGGAGCGTCGGGCAATGAGTTCACCGCCATCCAGTCGCGCGGCGAGCCTGAGGGCTGTTCCTTTAAAACGGGCCAGACCACACGCGGATCGATCGAGGACAATCGCTGGTATGATATTGCGCTGGTGGTGAAAAATAATCAGGCGGAGATATTCCTTGACGGCAGGAAAGTGTCGGATGCGAGCGTGGAAAACATGCCCTGGTTCTTCAGTGCGGCCGGATACGACGATGACACGGAATCCGTCATCGTGAAGGCGACGAATTACTATTCGCAGCCGGTTGAGGCTCTCATCAGCCTGAACGGCGCCGCTGAGGTCAGCAAGACAGGCAGACATATCGTACTCAGTTCAGATCATCCGCTGGATCAGAATACTCTGGAGAATCCGCGTAAGATCGTTCCCCGGGAAAAACCGCTGCTCAACTGTGCGAAGGATTTCACCGTGTTGCTGGAGCCTTTTTCGGTGAACCTGCTGCGGATCAAGGTTAAACGGTAAGGAAGAAGAACTCTGAAGTCTTGCGAGTTATACCCCATCGGGTAGCAAGCTCCTGGCAGGGCCGGACGTAAGCTTTTTATCCGCTCATAATTACGTTCCGACAAAACGAGACATGACAATCGGAACGAGTATAGAAAATAACACGGGCAGGATGCCCATGTCGCATTGTTACTGGCAGGCTAAACGTCCGCCGAACAAAATGAAAATTTCATAATATATGGAAAGGTTTAAAAATGAAAGCATGTTCTAGTGTATGTTTAGTTTTGTTGTTCCTTGTCGCTGGTTTACTTGTCTACCCGGGCGGGGCCACGGCCCAGAACGACGAAGGACATCAGTTCCTGGACGGCATCGGCGAGACGGCGATGATCGCCCGCTACCTCTTCAACGGCAACACAAACGACTGGTCGCGAAACAATTACCATGCGGAGCTGGTCGGCAAGGGAGCGACATATACGAGCGATGCTATGTTCGGTTCCGTACTGTCGCTGCCGGGAGGTCGAGAAGGCGGAGCGGTTCAGATTCCGGGCAAGGCGCTGATCGGCGTGGATACCATCAGCGTGACCGGATGGGTTTATCTGCGGTCGTCCCAGGCAAATCAGACATTTGTTGACTTTGGCAAGAGTACTCAGGCCCATTTTTATTGTACGCTGACGCGGCGCAACGCCGAAAAAGGATTTCGTCCGCAGATCACAACGAGCGGCTGGACCGGCGGGCAGGGACCGGCGGCTCCCAACGTCGAAACCGGCAAATGGATACACCTGGCGATAGCGCTGGATACGACCCGCAAAAGCATGACTATTTACCGCGACGGTGTCAGAGTCGGACATGCGATGGAGGTCTCGATAACGCCGGAGGATATTCTGGATCAGGACGAGGCGGTAAAGAATCTGCTGTATATTGGCAGAGGGAATTACGACGGCTCACAAATCGACGCCCAAATACATGATGTTCGTATATACAGCATTGCCCTGAGCGATAAACAGGTTAAAACGATCCGCAATAATGCGTTGCCCGATGAGGTGCGGGTCCGGCAGGATCTGGCCTCGATCGACCTGGGCGAGCTTGAAAACCGCGTAAGCAATTTAGAACTGCCCGCTGAAGGGGCAACCGGTTCAGCGATAAATTGGCACTCCGACAAGCCTCAGTTTATTGCCGCGAACGGTAAAGTCACACGGCCGCTTAGCACCTACAGCCGGGAACAGGTTAAAGTTACCCTTACGGCGCGGGCCAAAATTAATGAGATTCAGAACAGCAGGCAATTCGTAGTGACGGTCCCGCGTATGCCGGCAGACGATGCCGTCGTCGCCTTGGATAAAGCGGCGCTCGATCCGGGAGACCTGTCGGCATTGACCGCCAATATTCATCTGCCGGAGCGTGGCAAAACGGGTGCCTATATCCGGTGGCAAACAAGTAATGAAAACATCATATCTCGAAGCGGCAAAGTCACCCGACCGGCGCCAGGCTCGGGAAACGCCGAAATTACACTGACCGCTATTCTGACATATGGTACGGTCAGGGATACACGAACTTTTACTGCCACGGTAATCGCCATGCCCACAGACACTCAGATGGTTAACACCGATATTGCCCACATTCAGTTGCCGGCCTTAACCAATGTGACAGAATATCTGGACCTGCCGACAACGAGCGTTTCCGGTCTTAGCGAAATCAAGTGGTCGTCCAGTAATGAGGCAGTTCTCTCAAGCAAAGGCAAGGTAACACGACCGCTATATGAAGAAGGTTCTAAGGAAGTTATTTTGACCGTTACCGCCGTCAAAGGCAATGCGAAAGCGAGCAGGGAGTTTGAGGTCATGGTGAGACGGCTGCCCGATAAACCGATTCTGGCCGATGTGCCGGATATCACGTCGGAGACCGTCGTGGGGCATCTGCCGCATTTGCCTGTCCGGATTCCGGGCAAGTATCGCAATGGCGAGCAGGGCCCGCCGGTACGCGTGATATGGCCCTCCCCTGTCGATAATGAACTGGTCCGCAAGACCGGGACCTTTACGATAACAGGGACCGTGCCTGACACACCGTTCAAGCCTCAAGCCGTTGTAACGGTTAAAGAAGAACCGTCCAATGGCGGCATGATAAAACAGCGCGACATGGAACCGTTTCCATTAGGCAGCGTCGTTTTGAATAATGATGAAATAGGGCGCGAAACCCAGTTCATGAAAAACCGCGACAAATTTATTCAGAAGCTGACCGAGACTGATCCGGACAATTTCCTGTATAATTTCCGGGACGCGTTTGGGCAGGAACAGCCCCAAGGCGTTGAGCCGTTGCGCGGCTGGGACAGCCAGACGACGCGCTTACGCGGTCATGCCAGCGGCCACTACCTCACGGCCATCGCTCAGGCCTACGCCAGTACGTCTTACGACAAAAAGCTTCAGGCCAGTTTCCGCGAGAAAATGGATTATCTGGTCGATACGCTGTATGATCTGTCGCGTAAATCCGGGCAGCCGGCGAAAGCGGGCGGCGAATACATTGCCGATCCGACAAAGGTCCCGCCGGGGCCGGGTAAGAACGGTTATGATTCCGACCTGAGCAAAGAGGGTATTCGCACCGATTACTGGAACTGGGGGAAAGGCTTTATCAGCGCGTATCCGCCGGACCAGTTTATTCTGCTGGAGCAAGGAGCTACCTACGGCACGAGAAACGACCAGGTCTGGGCCCCCTATTATACGCTGCATAAGATTCTGGTCGGCCTGCTCGACTGCTACGAAGTCGGCGGGAATGAAAAGGCCCTGACCGTGGCCCAGGACATGGGAATTTGGGTATATGAGCGGCTGAGGATTCTTCCCAGGTCTACCCTCATCAGCATGTGGAACCGGTATATCGCCGGTGAATATGGCGGCATGAATGATGTGCTGGCCCGTCTGTACCGGCTGGAAGGGGATGAGCGATTTTTGAGATGTGCGCAATTGTTCGACAATATCAGCTTTTTCTTCGGCGATGCCGAGCATACGCATGGGCTGGCGAAAAATGTGGATACGATTCGCGGCAAGCACGCCAACCAGCATATCCCGCAGATTACCGGGGCCCTGGAAACTTATAAAGGAACGCATGACAGCCAGTATTACCAGGTGGCGGAGAATTTCTGGACAATGTGCCGGCATTGTTATATGTATAACATCGGCGGTGTAGCAGGAGCGAAAAATCCCAATAATGCCGAATGTTTTACGGCTCAGCCGGATACGCTGTTTACAAACGGCTTTTCCGACGGCGGTCAGAATGAGACCTGTGCGACGTATAATATGCTCAAGCTGAGCCGGGAGCTGTTCATGTTCGATCATGACGGCCGTTACATGGATTACTATGAACAGGCGATGTATAACCATATTCTGGCGTCGGTAGCCGAGCATAATGCCGGGAATACATATCATGTGCCGCTGAATCCGGGAGCACAAAAGCACTTTAGCAACGCCAATATGACCGGTTTCACCTGTTGTAACGGGACGGCGCTGGAGAGCAATACCAAGCTGCAGGATTCGATCTACTTCAGGAGCACCGACAACCGGACGCTGTACGTTAACCTTTATGTGCCTTCGACGCTGACGTGGAAGGCACAGGACGTTGTTATCCGGCAGCGGACCAGTTATCCTTACGCGGATACGACGAAGCTGCGCATCAACGGCGGCGGCGATTTTGACGTGAAAGTGCGGGTGCCGGGCTGGAGTAAAAACGGCTTTTTTGTCCGCATCAACGACAGGGACCAGGATGTCAAAGCCGTGCCGGGCACGTATCTGACGTTGAGTCGAAGCTGGCAGGACGGTGATACCATCGAACTGCGGGTGCCTTTCCATTTTTATCTGCGGCGGGTGATGGATCAACCGAACATCGCCAGTATTTTTTACGGGCCGGTATTGCTGGCGGCGGAAGAAAACGCTCCTCGGACGACATGGCGCCGCGTTACATTGAACGCGGCGGATATTGGTCAGTCGATAACGGGTGACCCCGGCACGCTACGATTCAAGATTGATGATGTAACGCTGAAACCGTTTTATGAGACCTATAGCCGGCATTCGGTTTATATGGATATTACGCTGGATTAGTGAGACTGGGGACGACTGGCTGAGTCCAGTTAAGCCTGACTCAATGCCTATCCAGTAAGACCGCCCCCGGCCGGCCTGTTTGCCGGGGGATGGGGCCGGCGGTAATAAGGCAAGATGATAACGAAACCTTCATCTTATGCCCTCCGCAAGGACGTAAGATATACCCAATTGGGTAGAAACACCCGGCAGGGCCGGGCGTAAGCTTTTTATCCGCAAATAAAGACGTTCCGACAAAAGGGCCTGCCTGCCGACAGACAGGTATTTTTCAATCGGAACGAGTATAAATGCCGCAAACGAAAAAGGCCGGCGTCATTTTGACGTCGGCCTAGTTTTATGTGAAACTTTCAATTTGAACTGACAGGTTTAGTTCAATTGCCATTCACGGGAAACGATTTCGAAGTCAAGCATATCGACGACGCCGTCTTCGTCCACATCGCCCATGAAGCCCGGGCAGCAGATCGGGTTCAGCCAGTTGGCGACCAGGATGCTCAGATCGGTTGCATCGACGATGCCGTCGCCGTTCAGGTCGGCACTGCCTTTGGTGACGCCGACGATAGCGGCCAGTGCTTCGATATCCGCACAGGTCAGCAATTCATCGTCGGTCAGGTCATAGGTTTCCTGCGTCACAGCGTCAGGATTACCGCAGGTGATCCCCATCAGCTTGATCAGGTCGTCGGCATCCGCATCGCCATCATAGTCAACATCGCCGAATATGAAAATGCCGTAACGGTCCGGCGCGACATAAACATTCAATGCCGTATGACTGCCATCACTGACTTCTTCATATACGGTATCGCCGGTATCGCTATTGACGACGAACAGGTTGGTGTCATAGTTTTCCGGGCCGCCGGTATAACCATAGTTGATGTCGAAGTAATAGATATTGTTGTTTTCATAATCGAACCCGACAAAATCGCCGCGAACGACGACATCTGGCATCGGATCGGTCTCAACGGAAATCTTTCCGATATTTTCCCAATCCAGCAGTTCGACGGACTGCGTTTCGGGATGCAGAATGAAGCCGCGTTTGAGGATCTTCGGCTGATGTCTGTCATAATCGCTGTAATAGCCAGAACTGTTTTTCTGGTTATAGCTCTTCACGTCGAAATAGCCGGATTCGCCGATAACCAGTTCGCCGTCCTTGTTGACAAACAGGAAGTCCAGAGCGCCGTTGATGGCACAGGGATCGTTCGGATCGTCCAGCAATTCAAAGAATTTCTTGCCGCCGGTGCCTTCGATGGTCCAGAAACCGCTGTTGCAGGGGTCTTCCCAGTCGATGTAGTAGAAAGCGATATCGTCGCCGGATTCACAAGGATCGAAACCGGTGGTGCTGGTGTTGTTAAAGCCGTGGTCGCTTTCGCCAACCCACACGCCGCAAACGCCGGTCGCAGGATCTTTATAATAAGCGAATACTTCCGGTTCGGAAATACTACAGGGATCGATGCCCATAATGGGTTCGTTGTATCCCAGGCTTTCATCGTCCCAGAGGTCCATGTGAAGTTCATCTAAGATTTCCGCTTCCCAGGATTCATCGACATTGAAGCCGCCACGGAAACCGCCGAGTCTTTCCTGAGCGTCGTATTCTGCCAGGTCCGGGTCTTTATTGACGCGTACGGCTTTTCTGAGAGTGAAGTCACGAACGGGACCGCTGAAAAAGCTTTCTTCGCCATTTTCGATATAAAGAATCGTGGCCGCATCAACGAATTCAGATTGAATGTCCAGGTATTGACCGACTGCCGTCTGATCCGAAAACCGGGCGATTTCACCAATTTTTTCTACGCAGTCATCGATGAATACCGTATTGTCGACAAAGGCCGGATGGTCCTGATTGAAACGGGCGGGATCATCGAAGAAACCTTCGGTCGGAGCATACATGATGCCTTTTTGGCCGGGATGATGCTGGTTATGATAATCCATGATCTTTTTGAAGTTAACGCGGAACAGATCGTAATCGACGTTGGAATCGCCGGTAACCGGGTCCTGAGTATTAACCGGACCGCCACCGGGGCTGTCATAAGCGGTCAGATAGACCATGCCGTTAGCGGGATTGACGGCAACAGACTGATGCTCTTCGCGCCAGTAGTTAGTGCCACCGGTGAGCGGATCGGAATCTTCGCCACCGACCCATACGCTGAACAGCGGGGTATCACTGAGCACATCCTCTTCGTCCAGGTCGATGCCGGTCACATCATAAAAATTTACGCATTTGGACGTAGGACCATAATCGATACGCCAGTATTCATCATAAATAGCCAGAATTTTACGCGGCTGCGCCTGGGCAACAGCGGCAATGGTAAGCATAACGCTCAACACCAATAAAACAGATTTTTTCATCTCAAATCCTCCTTGTAAAGGCTCTACGGAAAGTAAAAAATTAAAAACGTTAAACATTCATTTCACGACACGACACGACATCATCCTTAAGCCAACACGAAATGTCCTCCGAGCCACCTCCTTCCTATATACTCATGTACCAGATTTCAACACGAGACGGGAAAGAAGCATTCCCCTTACATCCAGCTCAGGGATAAAACCATGAAGTCAAGAAAATCGATCTTGCCGTCGAGGAAATAATCCAGCGACGGATCCCAGCCGGCATCGTTATCATCGTTCATCCAGACACCGACCAGTTCCTGCAGCTGCGTTATGCCATTGCCGGAGACTTCAAACACAAAGGTGTTTTGATAGTGGCCGTTCGCCACGGCCTGACTGGTGCTGATGACTTCAACATCAAGCGTAAACTCGCCGGGCTGGAAGGTATCGAGCACAACCTGATGAACATTTCCGCTGTTCAGGGGCTGATCCATGCCGAATTCCGAACCGATCAGTGTACCGCCATCGTGAATGATGATTTCATAGTCCAGTTCATCGGCGCCGGCAACGCCGGAAACATCGGCGATATTTTCCACCAGAATTTCCGCCATCACGCTCTCGCCGACCTCAAAAGGCTCATCGACCGGCATGGTGATGCTGACCTGCATTTTCGCCGGGCGCTGATAATCGGCGATGACCGGGAGATGGTCGCTGGCAACGGATAAAAGCTCCGGCACTTCCATATCATAATACCCGACAGTCCCGCAGGAAGCATTGAATATGCCGCAACGATAACCATGTGTGCCATTGTTACCGAAGACGCGATAGGAATTTTCCGTCGCGAGGCTGTCGCCGACGCCGGGAGCAATCAGGCTCACGCCTTCACCGTCGTACAGCTCATGGGTTACGACCTGGAGATCCAGACGGGATTGCAAGTTCGCGACACTCCATGAGTGATAAAGATTGTCAGACCAGTAAACCGGTGTGGTATAGCCGGCCGGATCGACGCCCTGCCCGTTGCCGGAGGTATAATAACCACTACCAGAACCCGGAGGATACTGCTCCTGCATGACAAGATAATACCAGGGATTATCATAGCCGCCCAGAGACGTTACATCTCCGGCGCCCATGCTGCAATCCTGGGTGGGGTCGCTGTGCTGGTTGAAATCGCCGGCATAAATGACATTCGACCCTTCCGGCAGCTTGTCCGAGCCATAAGAAGAATGCCATCTGATGCCGCGGGCATCGCTGGCACGTCTTACTCTTTCATATTCGCCGTCAAAGGCTTTGTAGTGAGTGTTATAAATGAAGATATCTGCATCAGGGCCGTAACCGCGAATGCGAAGCCGATAACGGCTGGTGCCGCGCGGTCCACCGCCAGAAGGATAGAAATTGACTTCTTCGATCAATTCGAGTTGATCGTAGTTATACATCATGCCGTTATAATTCCAGCCATCGCCGAAGGTGTTGAATTGGGCAAACCGATAGGTATCGGCGCCATAATAACTGTTCAGCAAATTATACAGCTTGATTTCCCGCTTTTTGTTCGAAGCCAGCTCCTGGCCAACCAGAATATCAAAGGGACGGGTAACGCCATTGACTTCCTGTTCGCCCATTTTGATAAAAAGCGGCTTGAAGACATATTCCAATGTCACATCCGCCATCTGGGTACCTTCTCCCATCAGCATGTTCCATGATACGACTCGCACGGCGGCTTGCAATCTTGAACCGACCGCCAGCAGCAATAAGCCAGCTAAAAATCCCAGAAACATTCCCTTCACTTGTTTTTTCATAGATGTCCTCACAATTTAGAAAATAAACGATAATTCCTGAGCCGGCATAACCGGACCTGCTATGTAAAAGTAAAAAATATTGAAACGAGTCTAAATAACTACCAGGAAACAGCCGCACAAACACAGCGGTTAGCATGGAAGAGAATCTGAAATACCCCCCCATAAACATTATATATTCAAAAAATATGGCCTATTTAATATAAACAGGCTTGGAACTGTTACGAATTCTTGGGTCTTGTGTCCATTGCGGAGCAAGAATTGTGGCCCCCCGAGGATAATACATATTCACATCCAGAGATTCCTCCGGCGTTAAACCTTCGACATGACCGTCAAAGAAAGCGACATTCATACGCTTGTTGTGAACATAGCACAATTCTTCATGCGCTTCCAGAAAGTTCACTTCTTCGTGCTGCGGATACAGCATTTCACGGAAGGGATCGCCCGTTTGCGGATTCGTCGGTCCATGCAGCATGAAATTGCCGCCGGCAATCTGGCGTAAGGCGGAATTAAAGGTCACTTCATACGGTGTAACACCCATGTTGACGTAACGTGAGCCTTCGACCAGAAAGGCCTTCTGGGCGTGATTGCCCACAATGGACAACTTCCGGGTGTTCTTTCCGACTTTGGCTAAACCTGCCAGATATACATCATCATAGATCTCCGGGCTACCCTGAGGGGTGGCTCCGCTTAACAGATGAAAATTAATAATGGCGGAATAGCTGTTGGCATAGAGCATCGTCCCCGGAGGAAAAGCACTCGTATTGGTCCATTCTCCATACATGGCTTTCTTGGCCGGACAACGCATATCTGTATTAAATAAATGTTTAAGCCTTTCGACCGGATCAGCGGGCAACCCCAGCGATTCTCCCAGCGAGGGCGACATCCAGTCCATATTCTGCGTGGGAGCGGAAGAACCGTTCAGCACCGGCGCCAGATTACCCGGATTGCCAAGATCCCCCATTCCGCCGCCGCCCAGGGCGACTCCGGAGGTGTTCGGCCCGGGCATCCAGTCATCATGAGCAGCAGCATACACATGAATTCCCTGCACCGCGCCGCGTTCATGCGACCGGCAGACGATCCCCTGCGCCATGCCGCGGGCTTTATTCAAAGCGGGCAGCAGAATGGCCACGAGCAAAGCGATAATCGAGATAACAACAAGCAGTTCGATTAGGGTAAAAGCTTTGGGGGATTGGTTGGAGGGATTGATTTGTTTGCATTGTACATTTTTCATAAGGCACGCCACTTTCTCAATAACACTAACACTAAAAAACATTTCCTGATAATTCTTATTGTATACTCGTTTCGATTGAAAATCCCCGTTTTGCCCAAACATAACTATGTGCGGACAAAGCCTTTACGACTGGCCCTGGCGGGAATTCTCATACCCTTTGGGTATACTTATGTACGCTTTTTCAATGCATTTTCCGTCTCAATATTATTCTCGTTTGATTGAAAATACCCATTTGTCATAACGTAATTATGTGTGAATATAAAGCTTATGTCCGGTCCTACCCGGAGCTTTCTATCCAAACTGGGTATAAAAATGAAAAATAGCAGCATGAGAGCCGTCTCCCATGCTGCTTTGATTACAGTGATAAGGCAGCAAGTATGAATCATCTTAAAAAAGACATCACTTACTTTTTGCGACGCAGCAGACCGAACAGACCACCGATAGCCAGCAGACCCACGGTAGCGGGTTCGGGAACTTCGTGGTATTCGATGCTCAACTGAGGTCTTTCGTACCAGTAAGTGCTGGTAGCGCCAACCCAACCGGCTTTGACGTGACCATCATCAACCAGAGCGAAGGTGATAGCATTGTCACCGGTATCCATCAGGTCGTCGTACAGCTTGGTGGTGCCGCTGTTGCCGGCAACGCCATTGTACAGTTCGTGCTTGATTTCCGGATAGCCAGACTGTTTGTAGTAGGGAATCTCTTTGATCAGATCACCACTGCCGTCAGCCAACTGACCGTTAACCGGATCCGAAGGCGGGTCGTACATGACCAGATCGCTGGTGGGCGATTCGATATCTACAGCGTCGTCAGCGGTATAACGGACTTCAACGTTGCCCTGTCTGCCCCAAAACGGAGTGGTTTCCCACAGGCTCAGGGTGATTTTGTCGATGACGATGCCTTTAGGAGCAGTTGCAGCGGCATTTGCATAGAAATCGCTGACATCGAATCGAATAGCACTCCAGCATTTGTAAGACTCATCACGATCTTCAACATTAACGTACACCGTGTTCGTTTTAGCAACGCCGCCAAACTGAGCCAGGTAGTAGTAACCGCTGGTTACGTCGGTCTGAGAAGCGGTCGGACCTTGACCGGTTTTGAATTCCAGAGCGAAAGCGTTAGAAGTAACACACAGAGCCAGAACAATAATAGCGAAATTTTTCATCGTTTCCTCCTCGATTTGGAGTAAGAAGTTATCATTTTCCTCAGAATTAAACACAACTTCTCTCTCTACTCCCGACTCCGCAGTTCATACTTCTGCTGCTTATCACAGTTTTACCCTATTAACTTTTATAAGAGCCTTTCCTAAAGCAACCACAAACTTTCTTTGGTTACCATGGTGAGGCATTATCCACCATAAATGTTAAATTAAAATTAGTGAAATGTTAAAGTTGCGCTAATGACCCTTTTTTTAGTTTGCAATATTTTTTAATTCCAGTGTTGCAACTTAATACAGTTTCTGGATAATCTCTTCTTGCTGTTGCGCGTTTATAAACATGTCTCAGGTTTCAAGCAGACTGTCAGGCATGATTC
>CAYZXY010000080.1:0-13733 GCA_964482555.1 uncultured Pirellulales bacterium | reverse complement strand
AGCGGCAACATCGGCACGATTTCGGTGCTTGACGGAGCCGATACGGATGACACCCCAAATGCTGGCAATACCATAACCGGTACTATTGAAGCATCCGGTGATATCGGTGATGTTCAGGCCGGTGCACTGGCCGGTACCTATATTGCCGGTGCGGCCACCGCGGCTTCCCCGGTAGCCACCTGGACCTTTGGTGACGTTAAATACAGCCTGGAAGCTGAAAACGCCACAGGTACGAGTTTCGGTTATACTTTCACCGGTGGTGCGATCGACATTACCGTTGATAACAGCGGCGGCGATGCCACCCCGATCGACATGATGCTCAAGACGGTCGATGCCGGTGGGGTTGTCGAAGCCGGTGACGAGCTTCTGGATAATACGCAATTTAATCTCAACAGTCTGGACTTCTCGGCCGGCGATGATGACCTCAGTCTGCTGCATGTCGAAGGCGACATTGCCGGACCGGTAGTGGTCGGCTCAATCGCGTCGCTGATCGTTGAAGACGATATTCAGGTTCCGGTTGGGCTGCTCGACAACGCGGCCAATCCGATTACCGCGATTGCGGCCGGTGCCGTACAGGGCGACGATGATCCGACGGCTGCTCAATTGCAAAATGCCCTGACGGGTACAATAGCCTACCAAGGCCCGGCTGTCGATACGGTCTTTACTGTTCCAGTCAGCGATAACTCGACCGGCGATGATGTATCCTTCGCTGTGGCCACGGCAACCGGTTTTGACAGTCCGATCGTTCTTGGTGTGGGCACAACCGCTACAGTCGGTTCCTTTGATGTCACCGTAACCGACTCCGGGCTTTCTGTTGACGGCACCCGTACCCTCAACGGCGATCTGACCATTGACGGTGATCTGGACTATACTTTGTTGGGTGAAGACCTTGATGCGGTGAACATTACCGGTTCAATTCTGGAAGCCGGCGGTATCAATGCCTATGACATCGGCGCTCTGACCATCGGGACAGAGGACGATTTGAGCACGGGTAATATGGACGGTACGATTCAGTCCGTAACGGCTGATGATGATGGCCCCGGCGGTAATGACGATGGAAACATCGGCGCGATCACCATCTTTGGTAATGTCGGATCGACCGGCCTGATTTATGCCGAAGGTACGATCACAAGTCTGACCGTCGGCCAGACCGACTTCGACTTCCAGGCGGAAGATCAACGTGTCGGTGACTTCGCCGGTACGCTGCAAACGCTGGATGCCGCGATTGGTGGTATCACGATTAATAACAACTTCAGCGGTGTCATTGATGTTGCTGATAATATCGGGGCTGTCGCTATCTACAACGACATGACAGGTTCGATCGCCGCTCTGGGTGACATTACCAGTGTCACCTCGACAGAAGGTGACATCGGCGGCAGCGGCGCGATCATGGCCGGCGGTTCGCTGAATGCGGTTACGGCTAATAACGGCACCATCTCGGCCGACCTGTTCATCGGTGCAGCCAATAACGATGATGTCGTCCTGCAGGCCCAGTCGATCACCGGTGACCTGATGATCGGTACCGTGGCCGGCGTTGATTCGCTGACCCTGAACCTGATGGCAACTGATGACGATGTCGATCCGATTACCTATACGATTGACGGCACCAATAACGCCAGCAATCTTGTTATCGATATCGAAGCCGGTGCTGTGACCAGTACCGGACTCACGATCGATTCGATTACTGTTCTGAGTGACGACGACGTGACTGTTTCGGCGGACAATGAAAACGCCGTAACGGTTGATGAAATCTTCATTCTGACGAACTATGACAACACGATTACGGTTGACGGCAATGTCGGCACGATTGTTGGTGCTGTTGAAAATGATGAATTGATGACCACGGCGGAAATGCAGACCGCATTCATCAATGCCTATAATGCCGACAACGATCCGGACATTTCTTTCGATGTTGTCAGCGATACCGCACCGACGTCTGTTGATACTCTGCTGAATAACATTACCGATGTCGATGTCGATGTTGACCTGTTTGTAGATAGTGTCACCGACGGCATCATCGCCACCGGCGATCTGGATGTTACGGCGGCCGGCATCGATACTCTGGGCTACATGGTATCTCTGAACGGCACCTTCGGCAGTGACGGCAACATCGTTGCTGACAGTTCCGTCGGCAGCATTCTAGCCAGCGGTAATGTCTCCGGTACGATTGGAGTCGAAGGTCCGGTCGCTATTGATGACGGTTCGGCGATGGCCGCCGGGGTGGCCAACTACGGCCTGACCGGACTGCCGAGCGGTTTCGCAGGCGGAATTTTATCCGAAAATGGTGATGTCACACCGGTCATCACTGCCAATGCCTCAACCTATGCACAACTGTTTGGTATCTGGGTTCCTCAAGGCTATGCCCTGGGCCAGGTTACCGCACTAAATGGTGAAGCAGGCGGTACATATGATCTGAGTGGTGATTTCGGTGGTATTCTTGCTCCACTGGATGACTTGAATGCCGGTACGACACCGACGGTTAATGTGGACCCCAACAGCGATATTGACATGTTCGTCGCTCCTTACACTGGCGGCGGCGTTATTGCGGGTAATCATCCCGATGCCCAGATTCAGTTGATCAATGGTGAAATCGTCATTACCGCCAGCACTTCCTACAATGCTTCCAACAGCAATGTATCGGTTACCGGTTCCGGCGCCACAACTCTGGCCTGGATTACGGCGAATGGTGATGCGATCAACACGCTTTATGTATTCAACGGTCTGGCCGCTGATGGACAGATCAATGTCAACGGTGCCGGCGTTACCACAGTCGAAGTTGACGGTTCCATGGCGAATGGCTCCGAACTGAATATTGAAGGTGGTGTTACCACGGCAACCTTTAACGGCGATCTTGCTGATGGTGCCGATGTCAACATCGCCGGTGCAGTAACCACGCTTACCGTCAATGGCGACTGGGCGGGTGAAGTTTCGCTGGATGCACAGGGCGACCTGATGGCCGTCACGACTATCAACCTCAACGGTGATGTGGATGCTGCGACCGCTATGCTGAACGCGGCCAACTTCACTACCCTGAATCATAACGGCGATGTCCTTAATCCGGGTATCGCTACCCAGTTCAGTTCCGGCACTCTGGACTTCGATAGCAATTCTGTCACCTTCACGAATACCAATGGCGATCAGCAGACGGTTGGTCTGCTGGCCGGTCGGAATGTCGAAGGAGATTATGAAATCAACTTTGGTAAGATGACCAGCCTGAACCTCGTCGGACGCGGCGGCGTCAGCGTGGCCAGTGTCCATGATGATGCTCTGACCGCACGTGATATTAAGACCATTCTGAGAGATACGGCCCGTAACGGACTCAATGTAGATGCCGGAACGGCCCATCTGGGTGATGTCACCGTGCAAGGTTGGCAAACCATAAATATTCAGGGATTTGTTGCTGACGGCAGCATTGAAGACCTTATTGCCAATGGCAAGGCCGCTCAACTGTACATCAACGGCACTGCTGACGACATCAAAGTTTCTCGCCACATCAACGGCCTGTTCGTTGCTGGCGACAGCAATGAAGGCAATACAGATGTCGGCGAACTTAACGCCGATGTCATCAAGGACGTCTTTATTGACGGCGGTGTGAATGATATCGATGTAATCATGGGTGTCAACATGCATATCGCGAACAGCGTAACGACGCTGGATGCCGTGAAGCTCGCGAAAGTTCAGGTCAACAATAATGTTGGCACTTTGAGCATGGGCTTCAAGGGCGCACTGATCAGTTGTAACTTCGGCAGCGTCACCGGCGATAACATCGACAACCGTCGGTGGATCGAAGGCAGTGATACTGAGGCTGATGGTGGTGGCGGCGCCGCTGCCAGCAATGGTATCTGGCGGAACGAAAATCCGGCATGGAATCCGGTCAAGATCGCCAATACCACGGCTCCCGGCCTGACTCCGTACGGTCCTGCCACCATCATTAATCAATAATGATGACGCCGGGTTACCGGTTACACTAAAGTTTACAAAGGGCTCATATCTCGCGATATGGGCCCTTTTTTCGTAAATAAGGCAGAAAACGCTTGACCAGCCCCAATTATGTGGAAAAATGGGTTTATTGAGAATCCTGAATGTGGTATGATTTCATCCGGTTTTCGATACTATCAATGGAGTAAACTATGACAACGGATGTTGAACTTAATGCTTTTCAGGAACAGCTTGCCGGATTAGAAAGCGAAATCAGCCGTCTCAGTCTATCTGATAAATCGACGGAGGACTATTTTCGCGTTTTTCTCGAAAAGACGGTTGCCCTTCTGGGCCATGGCGGCGGTGTCTGGATTCGTGACACGCAGGCAAATCTCAGCCAGGTTTGTCAAATAAATTTATCCGCGGCCGGTCTGGAAGAGGGCGGCCCACAATTTCAATTATTTGTCAACGCCGTCAAGAAGGTGTTTGAATTATCGGGACCGGTGGTCTTACCGGCCCAGGGCGGTTCGAATGTGTTTGACGGCGGCCTGGGAGCCGACGGCATCAATAATTCGCAATTTTCCCTCCTTTTTGTACCTGTTTTTCTCAAGGAAGATATTAAAGCCGTCTTTTTGCTCATTTCACCGCCTGACATCGACCCCCGGGCCGTCCGGGGTTATCTGGGATTCATACAGAAATTATGCGGTTATGCCAGTCAGTTTTTCCTGAGGCAGCATATCGAACACCTGGAAAGCCAGGTGAATCAAAGCGATGAGATTCACCATTACATAAGTGCTCTGCACAGTTCGCTCGACCCGAAAAAGACCTGTTTCGCCCTGGCGAACTATACTCAGGAGTTCCTGAAGGTTTATCGCTGCATGGCTGGCACGTACACCCCGAACGGCAAATTTAAACTGGAAGCGGTCTCAGGTGTGGAATCGGTCGTGGTCAAGAGCAATTTCATTCAGAGTATCACGCGAATCGCCCGCCAGGTCTGCCGGAATGACAAGATTTTTCTGGCCGATAATCCCAACAAAGCGACCCAGGAGGAAGCGGATCAAAATGACTTATTGACTCAGGCCCGGTTTTATATGCTTCAGGCCAGTACCAGCATTATGGGAATTTTCCCCATTAAGTGGGAAGGCCAGGTAGTCGGCGCTCTAATAGTCGAAAAGGGCGAAGAGGTTCCCTTTGATCAGAAAGAATTGAAAAAAATCGACTGGATGCTGGTTGAAGCCGGTTCGGCCATTGCGAATGCGTTGAATTATCGCCGGCTGCCATTGTCTTTCATCAGTCGAGCTTTGGCCGGCCTGCGTGATAAACTGGCGCAAACGTCGATGGTCCGCCGTCTTGTCTGGTCGGCCGTCATCGCAATTATCTGCGCGGTCCCCTTTGTCATCAAGCTGCAAACCCGCGTCATCGGCCGTGCCGAACTGGTCCCGGTCAATGCCCGAATGGCCTATGCGGCCCAGGACGGCATTATCGAAACGGTCAATATCCCCGGCGACCGTCAGGTCACCGAGGGGCAGGTGTTGGCGGCCCTGGATACCCGGCTGATCGATACCGAACTGGACCGGGTGATCAGCAGCATTAATGAAACGCAGATTCAACTTAATCAAGCCCGCATGAGCGGCCAGACAGTGCAGGAGAAATTTTATAATTTCCGGCTTCAGGCCTACCAGGCGGAAAAACTTAAGTTTCTGGAGCAAAAAAAACTGTTTGAGATTCGTTCGCCAGTTGATGGTCTGGTCATCAATCGCGACAGCGAGATTCGCCAGCTTGATAACAAACCTGTCCGCCGGGGCGAACCGGTTCTGGAGGTCGTACCCGACCAGGCTGACTGGCAGCTAAAGGTCTTTGTTCCAGAGCGTGAAGCCGGAGAACTGCTGCGGGCCTATGATAAACTTCCCGATGACGAGACGTTGAACGCCCGCGTGATTCTGAACGCCTATCCGGAAAAGACCTTTTCGGCCCCGGTATTATCGCTGGCCCGCCGGGCCCACGTTGATTCAGCCGGTCAGCAGGATTTTCGTAATGTCATTGAGGTCTATGTTGCCGCCCCGAAAGAGCTTGGCAGCGTGATCGATCCTCGCAAAGGACTCGAAGGCAAGGTGGCCGTAGAATGCGGCAAGCGAAACCTGTTGTATGTAGCCACGCATGAATTCGTCGATTTCCTGCGCATCAGTCTATTTTAACCGGCATGGTATCTGGGTAGAGCCCCCTGGGTATTCCAGTCATTTGAATATCCGCCTGGCTTAAACCGCAGACGATGGTCCGGCCTTTTTATTATGAAATGCCTGAAATGATGTTTTATACCCATTGGGTTAGAAAGCTCCCGGCAGGGCCGGGCGTAAGCTTTTTGTCCGCAGAAAATTACGTTCCGACAAAACGGGTATTTCAATCGGAACGAGTATCAATTACATTAGAGTGAGATTGTTTTTGTTTGAAAGGATTCTATGCATGCCTAAACCCTGTTTATCTATTTTCGGGCTTTTGTCCATTTTGATGATGTCATATACCGCAACCGCGCAGACGGGGGACTATCAGGACCGGTATGCAGGCTTTCTGGAACCGCAGAAGACCGCAATACTTAACATGATGATCGACGGGGTTGTCGAAAATGTTCGACACAGCCCCCAGGACATAGTGAAAAAGGATGACCTGCTTATACAACTGGACACCGAACGCTATGAACTGGAACGGGATTTAACCCGGGCGGAACTGGAAATTGCCCGAATGGTTAAAATCACCGAACAGAGGATACGCCTGCAATACAGTGTGGATAATCTGGACATTGTCCGGCAGCTTTACAATCTGGATCCAAATGCTTTCGGCGGTACGCGGGTGGCTTCGGAAAAGGAATTAAAAGAAGCCATGCAATCAAAGGATATCGCTGAAATCCAGTTAAAAAACGCACAAATGGAAGCCGGGAAGCTCGAAATCCGTCTGGCCCAGGTCAATTTGAGTATTGAGCAGCATTCTCTGAAAGCCCCGTTTGACGGTGTGATTGTGCCGTTTTCCAGTGTGGAAACGTTAAAAGGGGCAAGTATCAAGCGGGTAGAAGTTGGCGAAACGGTGCGTCGCGAGACGCCGGCAACCGCCATGATGAAAGTCGATCGTCTGCGTCTGCGTTGGATTTTGCCCAAGAATGAACTGGGAAAGGTCTATCTTGGCCAGCCGGCGACCGTTTATGTCGATGGATTTAATGACCGGCCGGTTTCCGCTGAGGTGGTTTTTATCAGTCCGACGGTGACTTCGGTCGATAATTTTGACATCCGGGTTGAATTTAGCAATCCGCTGGTTACAGAAGAGCCGCTTCGCGAAGGCGCCTATCCCTATCTTTTCCGGCCCGGCATGAGAGCGCGGCTGGAACTGAGCGAATAGTTTATCGGGTAGAAAGCTCCGGGCAGGGCCGGGCGTAAGCTTTTATCCGCATATAATTACGTTCCGACAAAACGGGTATTTTCAATCGGAACGGGTAAAACATATCACGGGCAAGATGCCTGTGTCACATAGAGTATTCATAACATGGAGCAATCACATACAACGCCGACAGAAAATCTTCTGCCCAGGCTGAGGCCGGAGATCGAGTCCTATACGCAGATTTATAACGGTCAGCCCTGCTGGGTGTACAAAGATCCCCTCTCGTTGCGTTATTATCGTTTTAACAGCGAAGAGCATTTCATCATAGAGAAACTCCGCAAGGGCATTACACTGGACGGCCTGAAAGCGATTCATCAGGACCGGTTCAAAGGGGCCCCGTTGACCAACAAAGATATCGGCCTGTTTATCAGTTCGCTGCTGAAGAAAAACCTGCTGCATCTCACCCACCCTGAGCGTCATGAAATCCTTTTTAAATCCGGCCGGGCCCGGGCCCGCAAGAAGCTGCTGGGTAAATTCACCAGTTTTCTGTATATCAAGATTCCGCTATGGGATCCGGACCGGTTTTTCGATCGTATTTTTCCGCATATCCGGTTTTTCTGGACGAAGACGTTTTTTGCCTTTTACCTGCTGTTTTTCTGTGTGGCGCTGGCGATGATTTTTAACCAGTGGAACACCTTCACTGAGATGTTCCGCACTCAGTTTTTTACTATATACAATATCCCCATTCTGCTGGTTTCGCTCTGGCTGGTCAAAGCCATACATGAGTTCGGGCATGGTCTCACCTGCAAGAACTACGGCGGTGAAGTTCATGAGGTGGGATTTCTCTTTCTTGTTTTCATGCCGATGCTCTACTGTAATGTGACCGATTCCTGGCGTTTTCCCAACAAAGCCCATCGCCTGTTGACCACGGCCGGAGGGATTCTTGTAGAAATTTTTATCGCTTCACTGGCGGCGGTCGTCTGGTACTATACGGAATCGCCGGGTTTCCTGAACACCTTCGCCTTCAATATCATTGTTATCTGCTCTATTCATACGGTGATGATGAACGCGATGCCGCTGATGCGTTTCGATGGTTATTATTTTCTCATGGACCTGATCGAAGTGCCTAACCTTCAGCAGCGTTCCAGCAAGTACCTGCAAAATCTCTTTGTCAAAAACATCCTTGGAGGCCACATGCCGGAAAAACCGGAAGATCATCGCTATCGCAACATTTTTCCTTTGTATGCGATTTCCTCGTTTATCTATCGCTGGTTTATCGTTTTTGCCATTGCTTTTACCATTCTGGGGTATTTCAAGCAGATCGGACTGGAGTTTTTCGGACGGGTTTTTTTGTTCGTGACCATAACCATGACCCTGTTGACGCCCTTGATGAAGACCGGTGTCATGCTCACTCGACAGCGGCGGGTGTTGGGCATTTCGCGTTTGCGGACGCTTATGCTGCTGGCCGCGGTGTCGGTGATCCTGGGGGGCGTTCTGTTCTTCCCCCTTTCCCAGCATGTCACATTGAACTTCATTCTGGAACCGGCCCGGCTTCAGTATATCCGCCCTCAGGCCGACGGCATATTGCGCTGGCAGCCGGCGGTGGCCCGGCAACTGGGATGCGAGTCGTCTTCGGATGCGGCCGACTCACATTTTTCTCATGCCCTCTGGCTGGAGGCCGATGAGCCGCTGGCCGAATTGACGAATCATGAACTGGCCTATCGGCAGGCCGAACTGGAGTCGGAGATTCAGAATGCCCGCATCCAACTGGACCAGGCAGTCGAGACGGGAAATACGAATCTGATTGAACAGCTCAGAAAGCGGCTCAATACCTATTCCCGGGAAAAGCAGCGTGTGGAGGATCAGATCAGGCATCTGCGTATTCGAGCGCCTTTCGCGGGCGAGATTCTTTCCGAAACAGAGATGCTCAGGATGCATCATGGCCGCTATATCGAAAGAGCCGACCCGCTGCTGCTCTTTGCCGACACGCGCAAGCTGGAAGCCAAGGTCTGGGTACAGGAAAAGACCTACGCCCGCATTTTCAAGCATCCTGATCATGTGGGTCAGTCTGCGGAGCTGCTTTTGTATGCCTTCAGCGACCAGCCGTTTAGGGGCAAGGTGACGCATATCAATCTCAATCGCGAAGAGGATATGGGGGAGTTTAAGGAGAAATACGCCCTGAGCAACAAGGCCGGCGGCGAAGTCCTAACCGAGTATGACCCGGTTACCGAAAAGGAAAAACCCGTAGAGACGGCTTATGAAGTAACGATTGCCCTGGAGGATGAAACACTGGAGCAACTGCCGGTGCGGCCTTATATGTCGGGTCGGGTCCGTATTGAGTGCGGCAAATATACCCTCTACCAGTGGGGGCGTGATTCGCTGCTGCGGCTTATCTCGCCGGATATTCGTTTGTAATTTAATCTATCGACTTTTTGTTTTCAGCCGTGTCTTAGAAATGCAGAGAGGTCAAGCCGCAACCAGATTGACCCGGGCGCAAAGTATTAAAAGTTCACAAAGGATTATTATGTTATTATACCCCCTCGTGTAGCAAGCTCCTGGCAGGGCCGGGTGTAAGCTTTTTGTGCGCACCGAATTTATATTCCGATAAAACGGGTTTTTAAAATTGGAACGAGTCTATAAGCAGTTACACAGGATAATATCGCAAAGGAGACATGATGAAGCGATTGATATTGAGTGTTTTTCTGGCTGGTTTTTTTGTTCTGTCAGGTCGAATTGTTTGCGGTGATGAGGGGTTTCATTTGTCGGTCAGGTTGACAGACGAAAAAATGACCGATACGTCCATCAGTGACCTGTTATGTTCCAACTTTATTGAGGTCGGTTTCGGCTATCAGGTTGAGGGCATGTGGGGTGAGATGCTCTATAACCGCAGTTTTGAGAAATTTGTGCCGTTATTCCCCTCGGCGTATCACTGGTATGGTCTTGATTTTGGACAAGGCGACTGGCGGGAGTCGGTCAGTTATCATACCGGCTACGATCATGATCTCTGGTATGTCTGCCCGGGGCGGGATACTGAATTTTACATCGGTCCTGACTCGACCTTTATTGTGGAAATGGCTCCTTCGCTGCGGGCGCGGTTGATGCAGATCGAAGGGGGCCGTCATGGATCCCATTGCGTCCGTTTTGAAAATTTCGAGCCCGAGAAATGGGCCGGTCTCGCTCAAAGCCATAAGTTCTTCCGTAAGGGCGTTCGCTATCATGTTCGCGGTCAGGCTCATGCAGTGAATGACAAGCCGGTGGAGATGGAGATTCGTATTTATGATGACGACAGCGGCAACTGGAATAAGCCGTTGCTTGTCGTACCGGTCAGGGATGTCACCGATGGCGTTTTTTCAACCTCGTTTACTATTGATGATTATACCGGCATGGGCACGTTCAGCGTATGGTTTCCACCGGGAACGGAGGTGAAACTGGACGCCTTTTCGCTGATGCCGGGGGATACGGTGCTTGGGTGGCGCAAAGAAGTTGTTGAGGCGGTCAGACGGGTTAATCCGCGGGTTATGCGGTTTCCGGGCGGTTGCTTCGCGTCGTTTCATGTCTGGAAAGATGCGATCGGTCCCTTTGACGTCCGGCGGCCGGAACCTTCATATTTCTGGGGCGATGTCAATTATAACGATGTCGGCACGAAGGAATTTCTGGAGTTATGCGAACAGGTTGATGCCGAAGCTCTGTTATGCGTCAATATGTTCCATCCCGGCAAGCGGTTCTATTCATCGTCACGGGGGCAGGGCAATGCCCATGGTTTCGATCTGCCGCGGATAACTGATCCTGAAGAAGGCATAAAAATGGCGGTGGACTGGGTGGCTTACTGCAATGCCCCGATCTCGCATCCGATGGGGAAACTTCGGGCCGACCACGGTCATCCCGAACCCTTCAATGTCAAATACTGGGAAATGGACAACGAGGGGGCGCGGTGGTTTACGCCGGAGGAATATGCCCGCGAGGTCATAAAGTATTCACAAGCGATGAAAGCCGTCGATCCGACGATCAAGATCGGTGTGATGACGTATCACAGTTACAGCGGACCGGTGCAAAAAATCCTGGATATCTGCGGCGAAGATATCGATTTTCTCGCTGACAGATGGTTAGACAAAAACAATGTGAATCGTAAATTGAAGATATTACAGGAATGGAACGCCACGCACGACCACAAGCTGTTCTACGCCGATACGGAAGCTCTGCAGGATCGGACGAGATCACTTGATCCTTATACCGCAAGGCTTTACAAAAATAATAATGTCCAACGGCCCACCCGCCGGCGGTGCTGGTCCTACGCGTTGACACTGGCGTCGAATCTGATGAAATTCCAGCGTTACGGCAGCGACGCCCGCTTTCTCTGTTTTAACAATCTCGCTAATACCATGGGCCAGTCTTGTATCGAAACGCCCAAAGATAAGGCGATTCTCACGCCCCCGGGTTATGTTTTTGAGCTTTTCTCGCGGAGCGAGGCGGCATGGCCGCTGAAAATCGAGGATTTTGAGCCGGATATGCTGAAACCCGTGCAGATTCAGGCCGCTTATAATAAGAAAATGGACAAAATGATATTGTATTTACTGAATCGGGGAGCTGAAAACGGGGTGATTTCGGTTGATTTATCCGCAATAAGGCGTGATTTTGAGCTGATTTCGGAGAAGAAATTGCAAGCGGAATCCGGTCTTACTATCGAAACAGTGAAAAAGCAGGGAAATATTCATCGCAGTGATATGACCCGGAAATTCGATATGGGTCGGAAGATTGATTTTAAACTGCCGGGGTTTACATTTATTGAAGTCGTCTTAGAATGAATGGAATTTGCGAAAATGGGCAGCCCTTTCTGGGCTGGTTTTTACGTGTATTATGCCGACGGTGTGTTTATAATGACGATTCTTGTAGCAATGATGAATACGTGTGATAAATATCACAGAATGGTGATTGTATAATCAGGATTAAGATGAGCGGAAAAACGATATCAATATTTTTTGCAGGGTTGCTGATCGGCCTTTTTGGAGCAACAATGATTTTCAGTCATCTGGTGCGGAGCAATGTCGGAGCGGCGATGCCGGGCGGGGAAGGCGCGTCTGCGAATGTTCGGCGAGCGCGGATTCTGAAGCTGGGGCATGGTTTGGATCAAAATCATCCGGTGCATCTGGCGATGGAATACATGGCGGAGCGTCTGGCGGAGAAATCCGGCCAAACCATGAAAATAGAAATCTATCCCAATGGTCAGTTGGGGGCGGAGACGCAATGTATCGAGCAGTTGCAGCAGGGAGCGCTGGCGATGACTAAAACCTCGGCGGCGCCGATGGAAAGTTTCATTCCGGAAATGGCGGTGTTTGGTCTGCCCTATATATTTCGGGATGAGGAACATTTCTGGCAGGTGATAGAGAGTGAAATTGGCAAAGAGCTATTGATGCTGGGTGAGAGGCTCGGTTTGCGGGGATTGTGTTATTACGATGCCGGGAGCCGGAATTTTTATACCGTGGATCAACCGATAGAAACACCCGGAGATATGGAAGGGCTGAAGATACGAGTGCAGAAAAGTAAGAGCGCCATGGATATGGTTGATGTTCTGGGCGGCAAGGCGACGCCCCTACCCTGGGGAGAGCTTTATACCGCTTTGCAGCAGGGTATGGTCGATGGGGCCGAGAATAATCCGCCCAGTTTTTATACCAATCGTCATTATGAAGTCTGTAAACATTTTTCCTTAAATGAGCATACCTTTGTGCCGGATATCTTGTTGATCAGTAAGCAAATCTGGGATCAGTTAACGTCGGAGCAGCAGAATTGGCTGCAGGAAGCGGTGGATGAATCGCAGGTTTATCAGAAGCGGTTGTGGAACAAAATGACACAGGAAGCCATCGACGCGGTCAGTGAAAAGGGGGTAAAGATTTATTATCCCGACAAAAAGCCGTTTGCGGAAAAGGTCAAGCCGATGTATGAGGATTACCGGGGCGTGCCGGCCGGGACTTACATGAATCGCATACTGGAGATGAAGTGATATATGACGGTTGTGATTCGATTTATTGCGCGTGTGATCGAAGTGGTGACGATTTTGCTGTTTGTCGTTTTGCTGCTGGATGTCTTGTGGGGAGTGTTTTCGCGATATATTCTGGGCGGTCAGACGCGTTGGACTGAGGAACTGGCGGGGATGCTGCTGGTGTGGGTCTCGTTGCTGGGGGCGGCCCTGGTCTTTCGGGACAAGGGGCATCTGGGCGTGGATTACTTTGTGAGTAAGTTCGATCCCGAGGTGCAGAATCTGATCGAGATTTTTATTCATATCGTTGTCATTCTATTCGCTGTTTTGATTATGATTATCGGTGGATATCAACTGGTAAGCCGAACGCTGGAGAGTAACCAGGTGAAGCCGGCATTGGGATTAAAGGTTGGCTATTTTTATCTGGCGGTTCCGATCAGCGGGCTGTTGATTGTTTTGTTTACATTGGAGTTGATGTTTA
>CAYZXY010000079.1:0-14236 GCA_964482555.1 uncultured Pirellulales bacterium | reverse complement strand
TAAGTTAAATTCTGAGTAAAGCGATCTAAAGCGGGATTATGAATGCGTCGAAATAATAAACGATGTAAAGTTAACATTCAATTACACTTAAAGAAAAAGTACTTCAATGAGCACGCAGAATCACTTATTGTTGATCAATCGGGAACACTTACTGCCGGAGAATGTCAGAATGGCGGCTGAGTCGCTGGGGCTGGCGAGCAGGGTGTGTACGCCCGATAAAGCACGGGAGCATCTGCTGGAGAATGGGGAGGCTGTTGCGGCAGTGCTGGCGCTAGATCGTCTGGAAGAGGGCGATCGTAAAGAAATGGTGGCTTTGGCGGAGACGCTGAACGTCATGACACACGATATGATGATTCTGGCGGATGAAAGTATCCGGGTCAGCCTGGGAATTAACGATTCGGTCAAGCTGCTCTCGGCGAGTGTTGACGATTCACCGGAGGTGTTACGTGGCCGGTTGTTAACGCTACTGGAGTTGCGGCCGTATCTAAGAGAGTTGAGATCGGAGCTGGAGCATTTGCAGCGGGTGAAGCAGCCGCTGAGCAGTTATTTTCATAGAGTGGATGAGGAAATGCATTTGGCGGCACGATTGCAGCATGATTTTCTGCCGCGGACGCTGCCGCAAGTGGAGCAGGTTCGCTTTGCCAGCATTTACAAGCCGGCCAGTTGGGTCAGTGGCGATATTTATGATGTGCAGCGTCTGGATGAAGAGCATGTTGGATTTTATATTGCTGATGTCGTGGGGCATGGTATGCCGGCGGCGCTGTTGACGATGTTTCTTAAGCAGGCGATCGTGACCAAGCGGATTAACGGTCACAGGTATGAACTGCTCGACCCGGGTGAGACGCTGGCGAGGTTGAACAGGGAATTCGTAGCGCAAAAGCTGAGCGATTTTCAGTTCGCGACCTGTTGTTACGCGCTGCTGAATGCCCGGACGCTGGAGCTGCGGGTCGCCAATGCCGGTCATCCGTATATGCTGCGGATTGATGATAAGGGAGAAATGGAAGAACTGCGGGCGAAGGGTGCATTGTTGGGGATATTTGAAGATGCGGAGTTTCCCAGCGAAACGTATCAGCTTCATTCGGGTGAAAAACTGCTGCTTTACAGCGATGGCATTGAGGCGGTTTTTGACATGAAAGACAATGAAGAAGAGCCGCCGCAATTCAAGGATACGTTTAATGGTATGGCGGCTTTGCCGGTGGAGGAGATGTGCCGACAGCTTGCCGATGCCATCGAAAAAATGGAAGGCTCGCTCCACCAGCCGGATGATATAACAATTGTGGGGATGGAAGTAAAGGGTTAATGCGTTAATGCGTTAATGTGTCTTTTTTTAAGTTGCTGGTTTCGGACAAAATGGATGGTTGTCTGGTCGGCTGTGGGGGTTGCGGGTAAATCTTTCAATGCTTTGACAGGGCGGTTATTCATGCGTACGACCACATCATCGTTGAGAAAACCGTGTTGGGCGGCCGGGGAATCGGCCGGGACGTCAATCAGACAGATGCCGCCGTCTTCCTGGCTGACGCCGTAAGCGGAATATTCCTCGTGGGAGAGGAGCTTGACTTTCGCGCCAAGCCAGAGGCCCGCTGTTTCTGCGGTTGTCGTAGCTGCCGGCGATTCATAGCCGCGGTCCTGCAATTCGGGAATCGCGGGTGTTCGGGCGATGGCTTTCAGGCGGGGCGTCTGGACACCGAAACGATCCATGGGGAAATTCTTGAAGCCTAGTTCCAGTGCCGGTGAATCTTCCCGTACACGGAAATCGCCAGCGGCCTGATTCACGAACAGCGGATCGCCGATCCGGGAGTTCAGGTCGCAATCGTGGGAGGCGTATTTATGCATTCGCTTCTGGTCGGTGTAAAACAAATTGTGATCTAACAGGTGTCCCCATTTACCTTTAGGCATGCCGCCGGCGGGCCGATAGGAATTCATAACGATATTACGGGTAAAGACATCGCCGCTGTCGGGGTACATCGTCCAGACATGGGGATGCAGACTATTGTTGATGATGACATTGTTATGGACGATTCGCAGCAGGCCCTCACGCAGTTTCAGGCCGCCCCTGAGCATCAGGTTGTTGTAGATTTCGTAGTTGCTGGAGCCGTCGTCCAGGTCGATGTCCCAGCCGTGGTCGCAGCGCCAGCGGCTGTTGCGAATGATTGTTTTGTCCGTATCCAGCATGGCCAGCGACATCATTTCCTCCGGCGGCGCTCCTTCGAGCCTCCAGAAGCGGTCACGTCCCCAGGAGTTGAAGCTGCCGTGGTCGCCGGTTTCTTTGACGGTGTCGAAAACATCGCAGAATTCGATCAGGTGGCCGCCGAAGGTCCCTTCGCTGAAATTGATGCCGGCCCGGCCGACTTCGTAGATGGAGCAATGCCGGATGGTGATGTTGCGGGACATGGATATCTGAACGCCGGTGGCCTGTTTCTCGAAGACGCCGATTTTGTGTATCAGGCAGTTTTCGACCATGCAGTCGGAAGGAAAGCGGTTTGATTTGGGACCGGGGCGTTTGTCGATATCGTTATAATGCTGTCGCTCGTGGTATTCAAAAAGCGGGTTGCGAACCGTGTCCGGGCTGCCGACGAAACAGACGCCGCTGGCGCCGGCTCCCACGATATGGCAATCATTTACGGCGAGGCGGCGGTTGTAGTCATCCACGAAAACCGCGTTGCCGCCAACTTCCACGAAATCGGAATGGATGATCCGGCATTCCTCGGCCCCTTTAAACAGGATCGCGCCCCCGCGATAGATGGTCCAGTCACTGCGCAGCAGCGGTTCTTTTGTGTCCATGAAGGTGCGGGCAGTATGGCGGAAGGTGAATCCGTCCAACGTAATGTTGCGGACAGGATTGCGCGGCGTGCCCTGGAACTCGATCAGGTGGCGCAGCCGTACAATCTCAATTTTTGAGGTTTTGATGTCCGTATCATCCAACGGGTAGAAGTAGAGGGTATGAGTATTACTGTTGTGATACCATTCTCCGGGCGCGTCGAGTTCTTCAAAAATATTTTCGACAAATCGGAATTTTTTATGCATTCCCATCTGGCGATTGTTCTGCCAGCCGCCTTCGTACAGGATGGTGTTATCGTCTTTTTTGCCGGTGATGCGATAATGATAGCCGCCCCAGCGTGCCCGATGCATGGCATGTATAAACCCCCCGGCCGGGTCGGACCAGCGGGCGGCACGTTCCTTGCTGAAGGCGTCAGCGGCGTAACCGTTATAGGGAAATATCTCCGGATTATAATCAGGGTAACGGGCCATATGTTGTCGCTTGCCATTGACGAATAGCTGGTCGATGTTCAGGCCAGAAGGCGTTGCGGCTTTATAAATGCTGTTTTTATAGGGCTGCCATGAGAGGTCAAGGTGTTGGCCGCCGCTGATGACCGCCTGTTGCGGCTGGCGCGAGCGGTACACAACAGGGTATTGTTCCGTGCCGCCATCTTCGGACCGCAAAACGATCGTTTCCGGCAGATAATAGATTCCCTTTTCAAAGATCACCTCTACGGGTTGTTTGCCTGCCAGCGGACGGCAGCGTTCAACGGCGGCGGCAAAGGTCTTCAGCGGCTGGTCCACGGTTCCCGAGTGGGAGTCATTGCCCTGAGGCGAGACATAAAACGTAGCGGCCGTTAAGGGATTGTTGCATGTGAAGACGACCAGCATCATCATAATCGCATTTCGGAGAATCATACGTGCACTCCTTATTCATTGGAAGTTGAAATAATCCGTTACTTTGATGGTCATTTAAACCCTGGCCCGGATAATCCGGATTTTAAAATTGTATCACATTGAGCAAAAAAACGATCGGAGAAAACCGGATACGGAAAACCGTGTAAGCGAAAAACTCAATCGCAAGCAGAATATATGGTTGTGAGTTTCGATTTATCCGCTTACGATATATTTTTCCAGTTGCTGAATTCTGAACTCCTGATCTGTGATGATCAGCTTGACCACATCCCCGATCGAAACAATGCCGGCCAGTCGTTCATTAACCATTACCGGAACATGCCTGATACGTTGGCCCGTCATCAACTCCATGCATTTTTCCACCGGGGTATCGTGTTTCATGCAATAGACATCCCGCTGCATGAGATCGGCTACCGGCGTATCCAAAATGGAGAGTTTTTTTCGCGTCGTTTCCCGGGCATAGTCTCGCTCCGAGAAAATCCCCGCCAGTTTACCCTCATCCATAACCAGAATCGCCCCGATATTCTTCTCGGTCATAATCCGCAAGGCTTCTAATACCGAGGCCTGGGACGAAACCGACCAGACATCTTTACCTTTTGTTTTTAATATATCCTTGAGAGTGTACATTGCAGGTTCCTTTTTCCAGTAATAACGATATTGCTCATCTTTGAGAATAATTGTGAAAATATGACACCAGTCCTATGGTAAATTATACCCTATAATAAAAGAAATGCCACCAGAGAATTTTCGATAAAAAATTTTCAATTAGAGATTGTGTTTTGCCTTTAAGATTTTGTAGACCCGATTGGGTATAACCTGTGATTTCCGTAAAGGCTTACACGTCTTTTCAGTCGTGAAAGTGAATATCTTCGGCCACCAACTCGACGGTCGTGTTGCCGTTAAACCGGTTTATGACCGGTTCGGCCACAAGGTCGAATGATTCGGCGTCGCGCAATTTTTTATCCCATTTCGCCTGGCTGAACGCCACCACCCGCATCATGCCGCCGGGTCGCAGAACCGCCTCACGATTCCCTTTTTCGGCGACTGAAAAGGCCAGATGTGCTCCTTTGGCACCCATCGTCAAGGGTTGGCCGACAAGCTCCAGTCCCCGCAGCGCCAGCCTGACCGGCGGATTGCCTTGTCCGAAAGGTTGCAAACGTTCGATCGCCTCGACCGTCGGCAGCCGCAAATCGGCAATAACCGCTTCCGCGTCGATATCCAGCGTCGCGGCCAGGTCCGCCTCGCTTAAGTGCTCGATGGCATACTGGTTGAACGTTTCGCGGAACAGGTCGATCCGGCTTTCTTCCAGTGTCAGCCCGGCCGCCATCGTATGCCCGCCGAAACCCAGCAGGTATTCCGAGCAGGCCTCCAGTGCCAGACAGATATCAAAGCCCGGTATCGACCGGCATGATCCCATCATTTTCTCTCCGCTCCGGGTAATGACGATGGTCGGCTTGCCGAATTTATCCACTAGTCGGCTTGCCACAATCCCAATGACGCCGCCGTGCCACTCTTCATGGTTAACAACGATAGCCCGCCATTTTTTCGTGTCCATTTTCAGGTGGCGGACCTGTTCAATGGCCTGTTCGGCGATTTCCTTTTCGACTTTCTGTCGGAGACGATTCTGACTTTCCAGATAGCGGGCGATTTCCATCGCTTTATCCGGGCTGCTCTTGGTCAGCAATTCCACCGCCAGCCGCGCGTGCCCCATTCGTCCGGCGGCATTGATTTTGGGAGCCAGTCGAAAGGCGACATCGCTGCTTTTGAGCTTGCCGCCGTTGAGGCCGGCCGCGACCATCAAGGCCCGTATGCCGTGATCGCTGCTGTTGACCAACCCGTCCATTCCGAAACGGACCAACGCCCGGTTTTCGCCCAGCAGGGGGACCACATCGGCTATTGTTCCCAGTCCCGCCAGAGCCGTAGCCGATAATAAAAATGCCCGAAATTCATCCGAAACCTTTGTTGCTCCGGAAAAGGATTGGGCCAGCCCCCAGGCCAGCTTGAATGCTACACCGGCTCCGCACAGATGCGGATTGGGATATTGCTGACCCGGCAGACCGGGATGGACAATGGTCAACGCCGCAACGGGCTCACCTTCGATTTTATGATGGTCCGTCACGATGACATCTATTCCCAGCCGGATTGCTTCCGCCACGGCTTCATGTCCCCGGATGCCGCAGTCCACGGTGACGATGAGTTTGGTACCCTGCTCCGCCAGTTGTCGGATCGCTTCGACGTTGAGCCCGTAGCCTTCTTCCAGCCGGTGTGGGACATAAAAATCCACTTCCGCGACTGCCAAATGCAGGCATCGCCATAAAATCGCAACGCCAACTATACCATCCACATCATAATCGCCATACAGCGTGATCTTTTGTTTTTTTGCCACGGCCTCGCGAATCCGCCTGACTGCCGGCTCCATGCCCGTGAAAGCCTGCGGTTCGATGAGATCGTTCAAGGAGGGGGAAAGGAAGGCCCGGGCCGAATCGAGTTCAGTGACACCGCGATTATAAAGAAGCTGCACTAGCAGTTCTGGTATGCTCATATGGCGGGCCATCTCTTTCCGGCCTTCCCAGACCGGGCGTACCTGCCAGATGCATCCTTCTTTCTTTTTTCGTCGCGTCATCATCATGGAGTCCATTCCAATAGTCATATTCTTATTCAAATTTGTTTTCGCAATAGTATAACTGAACAATTCCGCCTCGACAATAGATTGTGTTATCGATAAATACATTGTTAGTCTCCATGGGGCTAAGGGATCATGGGTTTTAGTCCATGGCATTGTCTTAATTGAGACGAGTAATTGTATAGAAATGTACAATTGCACAGATAAGAGACCCGTGTCAAAGTGGCCGCAACAGGGAAAAATTATAAGTTACTGTAAAAAAAGAAATTATTACAAAATCCGGTAATTATTGGGAATAATCTTTCAGAGTGACGATAATTAAACAATGCGTCCTATAACAATTGTGTTATGGTGTTAAGGAAAACCGCAAAAAGACATCAGCTACAGGGAAATGATTAACAGAAATAACCTTATCTTATTTACAGGATGGTGCGTTTTTTGCTTTTCAGCAATGCTCTGGGGACAAGGATTGGGCCTCCCAGAGGACGTGGGGCATAAACCGGATCGCAGCCGTGAACTGTTGACCGGGCAACGTGTTATGCAGATATTTGATTTCGAAGAGCGGGGTTTGCATTATGAAGAAGTCCCGATGTACTGGAAAAAGGTACGAGCTAGGCAGGGATTCCCGCATTATTCGTATGGCCTGCTGGACAGGGCTGTCCAGCACGGCGGAGAATATAGTTTCAAGCTGATGCCGGACGGCGGAAGTGTTGCGTTTGAATATCATCCGCGGCGCATACCAGTAATGCCGGGCAGCGATTTTCAGATTACCGGGTATGTGCATATTGAAAATGGGGAATCATGCCGGGCACAGATACGTTGTTCTCTGACGAATCGGACCGGCCAGATTATTGAGGGGAGTACCGTCACTTCGGAACTGGTGGGTGAGCAGGATCAGGCCAATGACGGCTGGGCGAAATTATCGGTTTATGTGCCGGGGAATTTCTCCGAGGCCCGGTTCATCACGGTCGGCGTCTGGTTTTTACAGCAGGAACAGTGGAATCTGGAAGGCGTCAGTGACGGACGGGTCTTTCAGAAGAATGTAGACGCGGTCGCCTGGTTTGACGATATTTCCGTGTTTCAGTTGCCGCGTGTGATCTTGCAGACGGAAAAAAAAGGTAATGTTTTTCAGCATGATGAGCCGGTGCAGCTGCAAGTGGAAATGGAAGGCGTAGGCGTACTGGATTATCATGTGGAATTGAAGGTTCATACGGCAGATGGACGGCTGATATACCGTGAACCCTGGGTTCTGACCGGAGTCGAAGGCGAAAAGAATATCCGGCAGATCGATCTGCCGGGCTTGCCGGCTGGAGCGTATCGGGCCCAGATGGATATCATGTCCACAGATGTGTTGGTGGCGTCGCGTCATTTGACATTTGCCCGGCTGGCCCCTCTGAGTCGGGACGCTCATAACGGCGGCAAAGGATTCGGCATCATTTTGCGGGAAGAAAAATATCCCGATTGGGAACTGGCAATGGAATTGATACGCATCCTGAATGTCAAGCAGTTGAAACTGCCTGTGTGGCGGCGTCATGCGAATATGGAAGGAGCGATAGTCTCAGAAAAGGATTTCGATCGTTACCTGATCAATATGCAGCGGCACAATATTCAGGTGGTGGCGATGTTTAATGAGGTGCCTGACGCATTGGCCCATAAGCTGGATGTGGGACGGCGGGGGCTGCTGGATGTATTGAGCCAGCGGGCGGAATTCTGGCGGCCGCATGTCGCGTCGCTGCTGTCGCAGTATGCCCGGCAGATCGCATTCTGGCAGATCGGCGGTGATTACAGCGACGGTCGTGTCTGGGATCCGCGTATCCAGACGATACTGGAGAGTTTACGGCAGGAATTCAGCAGGCTGGTTCGCAACACCGTCCTGACGGCGCCGCTGGACAGTATGGCGGATATTTCCCGGCCGCAGGTCGGCACCGATTACGCGGCTCTGCAACTGCCTACGGCGATCAATCCCGATCAGATACCGGCATACCTTTCCGGCAGCCGGCAACGCGGTTTCGAGCACCTCTGGGTCACAATTGACCGCTTGGACCGGTCGCTTTATGACCGGGAGCAGGTGTTGATTGATATGGCGCTGCGAATCGCCTTTGCGAAGAAAGGACAAGCGGAAGGTATTTTTATCGATCATCCCTGGCAGCAGCGGAAGTATAACGCCCGGCTGGTCACAGAGCCTTCGGAGGAGTTTCTGGTTTTTCGGACCATGGCCGATTACTTGGGCGGCGCCCGGTATGTCGGCAGTTATGAAGTAGGCGATGGGGTGACGGCCATGATCTTCGACCACGGCGGCAAAGGAAGCCTGTTTCTATGGAACCGGGAATACGATCCTTTGAGCCGGAAGGCCCCGGAAGAAATTGAGCTGTATCTGGGCGATGAGCCGGTGCTGGTCGATTTGCTGGGCAACCGCAAAGCGTTGGATGCTAATAATGGCCTGGGACGTATTCGGCTGGATCAGTGGCCGAAGCTCGTCAGCGGTATCGATACGCGCATCGCTCAGTTGCGGGCCAGTCTGCACCTGGAGCCGGAAAAAATCGAGGCCAGTATTGTCCGACAGCGTTTACGTCTGAAGTTCACCAATCCGTTTCATGTCACCGTCTCTGGACAGATCCGTTTTCTGCTGGAGGGCGGCGGCTATCGCAACTGGGTTATTGAACCGAGCGTTATGAATTTCATTCTCAATCAGGGCGAGGAGTTTAATGAAGAGATTTCGCTCAAGCTGCCGACCAACGAGGTGGGCGGCATGAAGGAACTTGCGGCCTACCTGACGCTGGAAGCGAATCGTAATTATGGTTTGCATGTAAGCGTTCCTTTCGAAATCCAGTTGTTTGGCATCGACATGAATGTCTTTACTCAGCGGATAAACGGGTCGGATCTGTTGATCCAGCAGGTAGTAACGAATGAATCGGAGGAGGAAATAAGCTTGATCAGCTTTGTCGATCTGCCGGACCGCGATCATCTGGAACGGGCTATTCCCCGTTTGCAGCCCGGGGTTAGTGTTACCAAGAGCTATCTTATTCGCGATGCCCAGAAATGGGTGGGCCAGTATGTGCGCATTGGCCTGAACGATCCGAAAGGAACGCGGCGGATTAATCATCTGGTGCTGATTAATTAATTTGAGTAAACGAGAGAAGAATTAAGCAGTTTACAGGATTTTAGTGGGAGAAAACGCTATGAAAGTGGCAATATTCGGAACGAAGAAATATGATCGAGAATTCATCACTGATGCAAATAAGGCATTTGGTCATGACATTAAATTCTTCAAGTCCGATCTCGATATAACCACCTGTGCTCTGGCGGAAGGATATCCGGCGGTGTGCGCGTTTGTGAATGACGATCTGGGGGCTGATGTTTTGGAGCGACTCGCCGAAGGCGGCACCAGTCTCATCGCCATGCGCTGCGCGGGCTACAACAACGTCGATATCAAAGCGGCTCAGCGGTTGGGCCTGACCGTTTCGCGGGTGCCGGCCTATTCGCCATACGCGGTCGCAGAGCATGCGATCGGACTGATGCTGGCGTTGAACCGGAAGATTTATCGGGCTTATACGCGCGTGCGGGACGGCAATTTCTCGCTGGAGGGATTGATCGGATTCGACCTGCATGACAAGGTGGTCGGCATTATCGGCACCGGCCGCATCGGACAGGTGGTAGCGCAAACTCTGTCAGGATTTAATTGTCGGATGCTGGGCTACGATAAGTATCCTGATGATCAATGCCGGGCGTTGGGTATCGAATATGTTGAACTGGAAAAACTCTACCAGAATTCGGATATCATTACTCTGCATTGCCCGCTGACGCCGGAGACGTATCATCTGATCGACTGGGAACAGATGATGCAGATGAAAGACGGCGTCATGCTGATTAATACCAGTCGCGGGGCGCTGCTGAATGCACGAGCGGCGATTGCGGCCCTCAAGCTGGGGAAGATCGGTTACCTCGGACTGGATGTTTACGAGGAAGAATCGGAGCTGTTTTTCGAGGATCAATCGGATGTGGTGATTCAGGACGACGTTTTTGCCCGGTTGCTGACGTTTCCAAATGTGATCGTGACGGGCCATCAGGCGTTTCTGACGCGCGAGGCCCTGACAAATATTGCCGAGGTGACGCTGGAAAATGTCCGGCAGTTTGAACAAACCGGCAAGCCGAAATATCTGGTGGAATGCTGAGGGGATGATAAGCACAGGATTTAAAAGTCGCAATGTTTTAAGAACGGGATATGATTCATTGAGCAAACACGTGCAGGTTTTAGGTTTTTCCGTGATGAAATTGTTACGGATTATTAACTTTTCTGGGGCCTGTAATCTGTCGATAATATATTTGAGAGATGTAGATTTTTCATGTAACATTTACCGGCATAAGGCGTCCAACGATTTAGAGTCGCACCGGTGGGCATTAAGTGCGATAAAGGGAACCGGAAATGGTGGGCCCGGTCTTAAGTGCTTGTAAAATTTGAGCTTATATAATTAGTTTCTGTTGCAGATACATTTTCTGACGTATCTCATAATACAACATTTTCCAATTGCAAAGATTTAATCTTGATTAAATGCAGGCAGGATGCCTGCGATACATGTTTCCGCAACATGAACTAAATATGCAACAAAATTGTATGAGTCAAATCATTTTAAGGAGAAAAATCATGTGTACCAGTCGTAAGTTTATGATCGCGGCCGTTCTGACTATTCTTGCATGTTTGCGGACCGGCGGCGAACTCCGGGCCAATGCGTCTGCCATCCTGAAGGAAATGCCGCAAAATGCCCAGGTTGTGTTCGTTTGTCACTCAATTGATAATTTGAACAACAAATTGCAGGTTCTTTCACCTTTGATTCCCCCGCAGGAATCCGGCGAACCGTTCAGTCTGAAAAAAGAAATCCTTTCGGGCATGACCGATATGCTGGGCCAGGAGATGACGCTCAAAGCCGATGCCGGTTTTGGTATGGCCATGCTCAATGTCATGCAGGGCGAGCAGTCGCTAGTGGTGTTTATCCCGGTGACGAATGCCGAACAGACCATTCAGTCTATCTCCAACAAGAGTTCCGCAGGCGAAGGAATCTGGATGGTGGAAGAAGAATGGGGCAAGGTTTATTTCAAGGCCCAGAACGAATATCTGGTTATGAGCCCCAATTCGCTGACTCTGAATATGTGCAGCCAGATGCCCAAAGGCGTTTCGCTTAACAACAATGCCATGTCTGTCATAAAAAACAGCGATGTCGGCGTGATGGTGAATATGACGCCGTTGATGGGGATGGTGAAAATGTGGGCTACCGGCATGCTGATGGGCAATGAAGAAATTCAGAAGCATCCATCTTTCGGCCAGATGATTTCCATGACGCTGGACCGCGTGACCGAATTGCAGACTATTACGCTGGGCGGCGTTATTTCCGATGCCGGCATAACCCTCAAAGGGTACTATCAGGCCATGCCCGGCAGCGTCCTGGCCAATCATCTCAAGAGCGGCTCCACGACGTCATTGTCGGATTTATCGCAGTTTCCTCAGGGCAATATCGTTGCGGCCGGCGCCATGAAGTTTGATCCTCAATTGACGAATAAGCCCATCGCGGCTCTCATGGATGCTCTGGCGGCCGATTCGACAATCCATGACACTATCAGTGCATCTGATATTAACAAGTTAAAAAGCATTCTTACCAGAATGTACACCCTCAGTTCTGAATCTTCTCAGGCTATGTATCTTATCGGGGGAGATGAATCTGCATCCGGCGCCGATCAGACGGAGTTCGTTCAGATTCAGCGGCTCAAAAACGCAAAACAGATTCTGGAATTGATGAATGATATGATGCCTGCTCTGACCGGTATTTTACAGAATATGGGGCTGCCGGTCGAATTGAAATATGAAGAGAATGCCGGTAAAGTTAACGGCATTGGCTATGATAATTATGTGTTCAATATGAATCAGTTGATGATGGGTTCGATGGGCATGCCGAATAATGCCGGCAGCGGCCAGAGCGGTGAGGATGCAACCGTATCACAGAAAGTTTGCGTGCTGAATGATAATGTCATGGTCACCGGCCTCACCGAAGAAGCTTTGAAGAAGGCCATGTCGATGGTGAATATGCCTTCTCCTGCGAAGTTGTCTGCTCAAAGCGACATCAAGGCTGTCGCGGATCATTTATCCGACGAGGCCAATGTCATCTTTGTCATGGATTACGGTAAGATGATGAAGGCCAATATGCAGATGGCGCCTCAGCAGCAACAGCAGATGGCAATGATGAGCATGATGGAAACCATGTTCAGCGGCTATATGGGTATGAGTTGCACGATAACCGATGGCGGCATGGAGGCCGATTTCTTTGTGCCGATGTCGCTGATTCAGAATGTCGGGAAAATGGCGCCCATGATGCTGGGCATGGGGATGGGCGGCGGTATGCCAGCCCAGCCGAGCGGCACGTTCTAAGAGTGTCGGTTCTTTTGTTGACAATCCAGGCGTCCGTTTTGCGGGCGCCTTTTTCATGCGCAGCTATGCCGAAAACCGTTATCATCGCCATTTACAAAATCTGCCCGGCCGCGTATGATATCCCCTATGACATCATAAGGACCGGACGAATTTTATGCACCAGACAGCATCGACAATTTTATACATCAACCGGCATTATCATAAGGATTTTACCTCAGCGGGCATTCGGGCCCGGCGATTCGTTCAGGCGGTACGTTCGGCGGGCTATGCCGTCATTGTCTTGACGGAAGGGCAGGCCGCCGCTTTTGCGCAGGCAGAGTCTGATTTGTGGGTTGGTGCCATCGGCCCCGAAGGAAAGCTGCCGAAAGAGGTGCAGGATTGTGATGCCCGGTGGCCCTGGTGGGAAGTGCTGCCCGGGCCGGATCCGGCGGAGGCGTTTCATCGGTCGCTGTACCGGTTTTGTCACTGGCTGCTCGACCGGCATCAAATCGATATGATTTATGTGTCGGGCCCGCCCTTTGCGTTGTTTGTGATTGGGCGAAGATGCGGGGAGGAATTCCAGGTGCCGGTGGTGCTGGAGATGCGGGACGCATGGTTTAAGGGGGTTCTCTGGCCGTATGAAAATGTGGTTCGGCGCGAACTGGCCCGTTTTTGCGAGTGGGAATGCCTGGAAGATGCCGCGAAGATCGTCGTTGTGACCCGGGCACACCGATTGCTGCTGCTGCACGAGTACCCCACGTTGAAAGAGGAGGATGTCGTTTATATCCCTCACAGTTATGATGCCGATCTGCAACATACGGAAGAGCCGGACTCGCTGCCTGAAGAGATCCGACCGGATCATTTTACGCTGGCTTATGTCGGACAGGTACACGGCGCCGACCAGACGGAAACGGAAAGTTACTTGACTGGTTTGCGACGGCTGCAGCGGGGCTTGCGCCGGGTGGTTCTGGGGGCGAATTTCTGCGAGAAATTACGTTTTGACTGGATGTCGCCTTTGCACTTATTGCAGGCGGTATGCAGAGCCGGTGATGTGGAGCCGGACCTGTTACGTCGATTGCGGCTGGTGTTTGTGGGATCGCGAGTGACGCAGCTTGACCGCTGGGCGGTGGATCTGGGGCTGCAGACCAATGTTTTGCAGATGGGGACAATGCCGCCGGACAAGGCACAGCTGTATATCGATCGGGCAGATGTTTTGATAACGAGCTTGTATGGTATTGAAGGCGAAAAGTATCACTGGTGCGTGCCCAATAAAACGTACAGTTATATCGGTGCCGGCAAACCGGTACTGGCCCTGTTTCCTCCGGGCGAAGCCCGGGATATTGTGCTGGATTCCGGCGTGGGATTTGTGACGCCGCCGGAAGATATTGATGGCATCGCTGCTGTCCTGCTAAATTTATTTAAACAGTTTTGCGCCGGGGGTATCCACGTCCAGCCGGACTGGGACTATATCCGGCAGTTCGAATACAGCCGTCAGCAGGAGCGATTTGTCGAACTGGTGCGGTCCATTATTAGTCCATAAATATATA
>CAYZXY010000078.1:0-14300 GCA_964482555.1 uncultured Pirellulales bacterium | reverse complement strand
AATACCGCCGCAGGATAACAGCCAGTTTAAATCGGTAACAGTGTCTTTATCTTAAACATTATATGTTTAAAATAGTTATATTAATGGGGTCTCAAGTTATTGGGACAGTACTGGTTTGACATGACGAATTTATCCTGACTCAAAACTACCACGTATAATGCACCTTATACGTGATCTTCTTTTCCTCATCAGGTTCGAGCTTGACGCGGATTTCGATGGTGCGAGCGTCCGTCTTTTTGTATTCATGAGAATGCTCGACGATTTTCCAGTTTATCCAGCGATAGAGATGTTCGACGACGCGGATTTCGACGGCATCGTTTTCTTTATGATTACGAAGCGTTATTTCGAACGACTCATCCAGCCAGTTGCGGTGACTATCGACCTGATAATTGGTTTGTTTACGTTCGCCGACCAGGTCGAAAGCGTTGCCGGTATAGACACGAACGGTTTCGTCTTTGGGCGTATGATCGATGCTATTTTCGCCCACAAATTGCAATTGCCCATCATCGTCCCGGCGATAGAAACGCAGGACGCCCTTGGGCAGCGGTATGCCGAGGTTGTTCGCTTCCCGATTTTCAAACTGCCGCATGATCCAGACCTTTTTATTGGTCTGCGTTCCGTAATTACGGTCATTCCGGACACGCTGAGCATCGAAGTAACGATATTGATCGCCAATGTGCGCCCCATCATAAACGTAAATCCGTTCCGCTGTTACGCTTTCCGCTCGCACAAACTCGACCTGCTTGGTCTCCTGATCGTGCAGCGTCGTTTTGCGGGCCAGAGTATAGAGATGATACTCATCGAAACTCTTTTCGGTAACCGGCGGGGCCATGGCGCTCTCACTGCGTGCCATGTCATAAGCAAAATTGGCTTTGCCGACGTGCTCCGGCTGGAGCTTACTGACATCACCGGCCAGCAGTTTCACCATAGCATCCTTGAACGACTTGCCGCTCTGATTCTCCATTGTAATCCAGCCGATTATATCCACCACATCGCCTTTTTCCGACGCGATGACGTTATAATCAGCCTCCCAGCTCAATCCTGAGGTCAAATAGCACAGTTCCGCATCAAACGTCCCCGAACGATTCGTCTCAATCACCCAATCCAGCGTAGGCTTGAGAATGCTGTCGTCCGACAGCGCCGGAAACAGCGGCAGGCCAGGCAGTTGAAATCGCAGTTGCCCGTCCACCTTGATGACTGGTTGACCGCCTTGACCATACACATTATACCCCCGCCCCTGCTGCTGCTGATAGCGCTGCGAATGAAGAGGAACATAACCGCTGCGAATGATCTCTCCTTTCACGATATGCTCCTCGCGATCTTCATTCACGATCAGAAAATCAATCACCTTACCCTCATAATGATGCAGCAGCAATTGCTGCGTCACCGGATCGGCACGATAATTCTGTTCGAGAATCTGGATATGATGCTTCCCCGCCGGGTCGCGCAAAATCACCGAATCCGGCTCCAGCGTCCCTGTAATATCCGAAAAGCTCAGCCGGTTCACCCCCTTGTTCAACTTCAAAGGCATCGTATCACGTACCACAGCGAAATCCTGATTGTAAATGGTCAGGCCCGTATCCGCCACCGACAGGGACACCCACAACGCGCCAACCGCCAACATACTCATAATTATCTGTTTCATCATAACTTATGCTCCTGAATGAGACAATTGCCTAAAAACCAGTAATGCGATCTTTATATTGAGATGTTAGTTGACCAGAAAAGTTTCAGAAAAAAATATTCGTTAACAAATGTTATTTATACCGACACGGAAAGGGCACACCAAAAAGCCTGTTAATTTATCCGGAAAAAGCCTGCCGGTATGCCTTTGCCAGTTCTGTATTTACAACGATCACGCCCTTATTAATTTCCTTGATGGGATAATCTTCCGTAATCTTTGGCAATCGGTCAGCCTGTGATTGTTCGGAAATGATCGAACCAAGCGGCACATACCGTCCCGATGGAATATCGACACCCATAATTTTACAGCCCGGTTCAATAACGCAATCCCGCCCGATTGTCACACGAAACATAAACGCCTGCATACCAATAAACACATTATCCATCACCGCCACCGGACCGTGAAGATGGCACTGATGGGCCACCGACACCCGCCTGCCGACAAAAATGGAATACAACCGGCCGTCAACCTCTTTCATATTTTGTGAAAGCAGCCGGCCCTCATGCCAGGTATGCAGCCCGTGCATCACAACCCCATCCTGAATGTTGGATTCCGGGCCGATGTAAAAAGGCGTTCCCTCATCCGCCCGGATAGATGTCATCGGCGAAACCAGCACATTCTCTTCTATTGTGACATCGCCGATAACCACTACTGTCGGGTGGATATATGCCGAGGACGCTATGGTCGGTGTTGCCACAACAGGCGAAAACGATGCCGTAACATTTGGTGAAATATTATGCTGTTCTGACATGATTTAACCGGAAACGGTTACAGGCTGTTTCGGCCAGTTGATATATATAATCAAAATCCAGACGACCACACTGTACACCAAAATAACTATCCCTTCCCAGCGTTTGATCTTCCAGGCGGTCCGCAAAAATACCAGTACGATAAACGTTAAAATAATCAGCGCCCACATACTCAGCATAGCCGAATTGTCCACCGTCAGCGGCTGAATTGCTGCTGCCAGCCCCAGCACTCCGAGTACGTTGAAGATATTGCTGCCAATGAGATTGCCGGCGGACATGCCGTGATGCTTCTTCATCAGCGCGACCAGCGAGGTGACCATCTCCGGCACCGATGTTCCCGCCGCCACGACCGTGACACTGATGACATAGTCGTCCACGCCAAAAACCGAAGCTAACTTCACGGATGCTTGAACCAGAAAATAACCGCCGACGACAATCAACCCAACACCCATGATAAAAAGCGGTATATCTTTCCAATGCGCTTTCTGTGTCGGCAATTCCTCCTCCAGCAACACCTCTTTTTTCATAAACAGAAAAATCAGGTACAAAATCAGCATGACAAACATGATAATCCCTTCCAAACGGGAAAGGGACAAGTCACTGAGAAAAACAAATAACAACGCTGTAATACCGAGTAATATCGTGGTATCACGCCAGACCAGCGCCCGGCTGGTCACGATGGTGGTCAAAACCGCACAACTGCCGAGAATAAAACCGATATTAAAAATATTCGAGCCAACAATATTCCCGACCGACACATCGCTGTTGCCGGTAACGGCCCCAGCCACACTTACCGCAAATTCCGGCGCGGACGTACCGAAAGCCACGACGGTAAGACCGATAACCAGTTCGGAAATGCCCAGAAAACGGGCAATACGGGCAGCGGCGTCCACCATCCACGACGCCCCCATTGCTAAAGCCACAAATGATAACAATACAATAGCAATCTGAATCAGGATTTCAATCATAATGAAACAACTATCCAAATGGAGCGGGCCGATACCGGGACTGGCTGATCGCTCAAAACAAATGCGATATACACGCTACACACGCTACACACAAACCTGCTCGTCCAGTCAAGACGTAATTATGTATGGGTAAAGCATTTACGATTGGCCCTGGCAGGTTTCCTCATACCTTTCGGGTATAACAAACAGCTGCAACTTTTCTGCATTAACATAGCGAGTAAACTAACCGATTCAAACCTGATTTGCCATAAAAAAATATAAACTCCTCCAGATTTTATCACAGGTAAGTCTTCAAGCTTACCTGTAAAAATGCTTGTTCTCAACTTTCACTGGTGTTAAAATGCACAGTCAATATGTACCAATATTGTAAATGTTCCCCTTGCCGGTTAAGTCCCGCTGGGACGACTGAAATAGGGTTTTAAGGAAATGAGAATAACCGCGTGAACCATTAAGAATTTTCAAGGAATATGATCGAAACCATCGTACTCGCATCCACCAATCCCGGCAAACTCAAAGAGTTGCGGGAAATGCTTACCGGCAAAGGCATCACGATACACGGCCTGAATGAATTCGCCGATATCCCCGAAGCCCCCGAAACCGGTTCGACCTTTGCGGAAAATGCCCGCCAGAAAGCCTTATGGTACAGTCAGCGTCTGCAGGCGACCGTACTGGCAGACGACTCCGGCCTGGAAGTCGATGCCCTCAACGGAAAGCCGGGCATCTATTCCGCCCGCTATGCCGGCGTGGAGGGCAAAGACCGCGACCAGGCCAATAATCGCAAACTCATTGCCAACCTCACCAACATCCCGCAACAGCAGCGCACGGCCCGTTTCCGGTGTGCGATTTGCCTCGCTACACCTAAAAATATTCGGTTCGAAGCGGACGGCGTTCTCGAAGGCCTCATCATCGACACGCCGTGCGGCAGCAACGGCTTCGGCTACGACCCAATTGTCTATCTTCCCGACCATGAAAAAACCGTCGCCGAATTAACCAGCGACTTAAAAAACGCTATCTCCCATCGCGGTAACGCCTTGATAAAGCTCATGGCGTATCTCTCGGCACACAAATAAAAGTTGCAAAGAATACCAAAAGCAGCCTCACGCCTTACGGTTTCTCTTGACATTCTCCAGGTTATAGAGTAATTTATAACTATTAGAAATGTGCAAAACGAAATAATATCCCATTGTGGAATATAAATAAAATGCTTCGTAACTCTTTTCCTCATAGCGATTTACCGCATAACTTCCCGTAAGGTTATCCTGGCCATACCTGAAAATGTTGTCCGATATCCTGAATTCGACATTGATTCATTCATCATTGTTTCATCATTTTAAATTCCATGGCCAATTTGAGCATGATTTTCTTATAAGAGACTTAAACATAACAGGACTTAACAATCATGATTCAGCAACCAACCCGTCGCGATTTCGTCAAAAACACTGGTTTGGGTGTTCTGGCCCTGGGGCTTTCAGGAACCGGCTCCCGTTTACACGCCTTAACCAAACGGGATAAACGGCCCAACATCCTCTTCATCTGCACCGACTATCAGGCCGGCGAAGACGGCCCGACACTGGGAAATTCTTTTCTGGATATGCCGGCCCTGAAACGCCTGAGCGACAACGGCATTGTCTTTGAACGCCATTACAGCACAGCCCCGATCTGCATGCCCGCCCGTTATACATGGGTCTCGGGTCGATATCCGCACTATCACGGCCTCTGGGACAACTGGGGCGGCTGGTTCAAACCCGGCACGCCCATCCTGATGGAGGAGCTTACCCGTGCCGGCTACCAGACCACCGGCATCGGTAAGATGCATTTTGACCCGTGGGATCGCATGGCCGGTTTTCAGCGACGAATTATCGCCGACCGCAAAGGCGGACTCCACATTGACGATGACTATGCGAAATTCCTGAAGAGCCATGGCCATGACCGCAACCGCCTGGATTACGGCCCGCATGTCGAGTGGGAAATCCCCGAGGTGTATGACTGGCCTTTTGATGAGTCGCTGCATATTGACGCTTATGTGGGTGATCAGGCTGTCGGCGTCATAGAACGCGATGAGCTCCGCGGCCCCTGGTTTCTGTGGGTCTCGTTTAACGGCCCCCATAACCCCTGGAATCCGCCGGCCAAATACACCGACCCCTACAAGAATATGGATTTACCCCCGGCCAACAGCCGGCGTTTCGAACTCCTGGAGAAGCCGACTGACCATACCCGCGTGCGTTATAATTATACCCGCAGCGTGCCGGACCTCATTGATCAGAACCCGGAACAACACGATGAGATCATCAAACGTATCCGCGCCGGCCATTTTGGCGGCCTGACTTTTATCGACCGCCAAATGGAAAAAATCCTCGAGGCCCTGGAAGAAAAAAAGCTACTTGATGAGACCATTATCATTTTCTCCTCGGACCACGGCTGCCATCTTGGCGACCATGAAAGCATCCACAAAGGAACCCATTACCACCGTTCCGCTCATGTGCCGTTTGTCGTGCATTGCCCCAAACGCTACCGGTCGCGACGGACGAAAGCGTTCTCATCCCATGTCGATTTCATGCCGACAATCCTGAAGCTGGCCTCAGCGCCGATGCCGGATTCTCTGGAAGGCAAGGATCTCACCCCGATTCTAAACGATGAGAATGAATCGGTCCAGGACCATGTCTTCATCGAAATCCGCCATACGGTATCCGTTATCACCGATCGCTGGAAACTGGGAATCCATCTTAAGGACCATGACGGCGACTTGTACGATCTGCACCGGGACCCGCAGGAACAGCATAATCTGTTTTATCTGCCTGGGTACGAAGGCGTCCGCAGCGATCTCCTTGAAAAGATTTTCGCGTTCCATCCGGAATTCAAAGACCAGTTGGAAAACAATCCGTATGAACCATTCATTGAGCGGGATGAATACCAGTTGCCGCCGGGTGAAATCCTCAAAGATATTGATGCGCCCTACCAGGCGGACAAAAACATTCACGTTCATGCCGTCATTGAAATGGATGGAGCCAAAAAACCAGAAGGCCCGATCGTCGTTTCCGATGTCGTATGGGCACACGGTTACGCCATCTACATGCACAAAGGCAAACTGGAAGCGGGCATTCGCCGCTGGGGAAAAAACCACGTCTTTCCCGCGGTGGACGTGCCCGAAGGCAAGGCCACAATCGACTTCACCTACGGCCGCGACGGAACGGTTAAACTGCTCATTAACGGAAATCCCCTGCTCAAGCAGAAAGTGGCAGGCGGCATCCCCGCCCAAACCGGTCGTAAACGCGCCCTCACCGGCATGATCAGCGCCGGCAAGGTCCACGGCTGGCACCGCCCGCTAGGCAACTACAAACGAAATTCAGAGTTCAGCGGCAAGATCTTCGAAGCCGTGGTAAAACTTGATCGTTCAGATTCTTAGCGTAAATAAACCGCATCAGAATAACCGCGAAAAGTTGGTTCATACTCGTTTCGAGTGAATGTTCCCGTTTTGTCCAAACGTCATTTTTTGCGGATAAAACCTCTACGTCTGGCCCTGGCGGAAATTCTCATACCCTTTGAGTATTACATAATATCTCTAAGTAAGCGTTTACGGAAATGACATGTTAAAATTAAGCCATAACCGTTCGCCTTGTCGTTTCAGTCCCGTCAGAGACAGTTGAAATTACTTTTTACATCACTCTTGTCCAAGATAAGTTTTAATCGGAGTACCAGAGGCACTCTAAAAGCTTGATAATCTGCCAATTATAGGCACTTACGAGCTAATTTATGATTCTTTTGTTTTGGACAGCATAATGAATAACCTGAACCTGAAAATGCCGAAATCCGTCCTAAATGCCTTATTGATAGCTTATTATGGACGTTTTTTATGCTTCAAATTTTTATCTTGGACAGCAAAGTTTTTACATAAAACCATAAAAACCGCGTTAACGGTTACGAATCTAATTGGTGTTCATCCCCTTGACTTCAAATGCGTACCGTTTGGCACGGGCGATTTTTCGGGCGATTTTATCTTCGATGCTGACGACGATCTCATACTTGCCCGGGCTCAACGTCGGCAGCTTAAAGGGGCCGCGGAGAAAGAAATCGCGCCGCTTGTTATATGACGGCGAATCGGTCACATCCTCACTTAATGGCTGCCCGATCACACGATATGCTTCATCATACAGCGTTATCTCCGCATGAAGATCGGTATAATACATACCTTCTTCATTCTTCTTGTTCTTAAAATTTTCCAGTTCGCAGTAAACCAGTACTTCCTGCGGCTGGCCGGTCGTCAACAGATTATGCGGCAGTTCCTTGTACCGGCCATACCCTTTCACTTCACTGCATATCTTCAACACCGGTATCCTCAAATCCGCCTTATCCGCCACATCCTGCCGGACCTCATCCAGCACAGCTAGCGCCTCGTTCGCCAACTGCACCTGTTCAACATTGCCGGCCAGATTTATCTTCGTCGTCAGCAGCACGCCTCGAACCAGCTTCTGCATATCAACTTCCTGATCGCTGTCGCTGCCGAAAGGTTTCATGGCCATCTGCTCACGCCCTTCCTGGGAATACAGCAGCCGCAAAGCCAACTGCGCCATGCCATCATTGGTGTGGGTTTCCAGATGCTTCTCCAGTTCGGCAATCGTGCGGCTGATACCAGTCAAACCGCTGAACGTATCTCGCGCGACAGACGTCACCTGCGGCGGCAGAGACGGTTTGGCAATTTCACCCTGCTGTATAGTCGGAGTGGCGTTCGAAGTCTGCACGGCCGAAACATCATAACGAGTGTCGGTTTGGAAACGGTTGCCAGTCCCGGCATCACTTGCGGACAGCAATGCATTGCTGTCACGCACCGGCATCCGGTTCGTAGCGGTTGGATTCGTATATGGTCGCCCTGCTCCCAGATTATGTTGTGTTTGTCCCGGGGGGGACGTAGAATATGCTGTTGCGTTTTCACCTGCCTCAACGACCGGCGTAACGCCGTCTTCACTGACTTCACTTATCGTAACATTACTGACTGCCGGACGTAACGCCATGTCTGGCACACGTTCATTGGTGGCGTCAGATGATCTCGACTGCGTTACGGTGGGCTGCAGCCGGCTCGATATATCATAAGGATCTCCTCCAGCATAAGATCTTTCTGCAAGATGTCCGGCATAAGACCTCTCCGACATACGCGGCTCCGCCGCTGGTGGTGAGACCTCATGATTGTGGGCCGCCGGAGACGTAATCCGTACATATCCCCGGTTATCTGCCAGCGGATGATCCGGCATGTATAAATAATTGCTGACACCGTCGGCGGTATTGTTATTGGCGGTGTTTCGACCGCTCACTTGCGAACCGACGTTGTTCGGGCGGGTATTGCCGGCATCATCCGATCGTCCCGCATTGCTTGATGGAGATGTGTTGCGACCGATGCCGGCCCCCTGCCGGCTTCCCATAGACTTTGAATACGAGTCAGGCCCTTCCGTATGAGCCGCCGGATCATGTACTTCGATCCTGGGCGATTGCCTTTGCGGATTCTGCTGCCCACCCATCGGTACACACCCGCACAACATCCAGACGAAAACCACACCCACAAGCCATGCGGCCGCCTGAACGGACACCCCCGATAGAACAAACCGCATCATTCTATTGCCATCCTGTAAAACTGTCGGTTTCAACATGGACAAACTGCCTCCGTGCATTCGTCGCCATTAGCATTCTTCACACGATCATAACAGCGGGTATTGTACCAGTAATAATCATTAAGCGAAACAGAAATATTCCCAGTCAATCATGACCCGAAAAAATCAAATGTGAGTGAAACGAATACCTCCATTTTATAATTCGAGTTTGTATACTCGTTCCGATCGGGTATATTTTCACTTGCCGACGGCCGCCATTTCCACAATAAATTTCTCTAAACCGCTTTTTACAGTCCCGCGCCCGGTCTTGCTTGCCAGATCAAGATCCATCAGCTTCCGCAACGCCAGTGAAGCGCCGCTAACGCCCATACGCCGTGACTGCTGCAGAAACTGTCGATGTACCGCTTTCGGCCACACTTTCAATTCCCGACATATCTCAAAATCCGGCACTCGCTTCTTAGACATGAGACATGCGTTATAGAGCCGGCGAAAATGCCAGGCAAAAGCCCCAACCGACTTGAATTCCGCATCCCGGTCCTGCCGCAGCATACGGTCCAGACGATCCAGCGATAATGCCGTATTACCGGTAATCATCGCATCAATCACATTAAAAACGTCGAATTTGCGGTTATGGCCCACCAAAGCCGTGATGTGGTTAAGTTCGATCCTCTTTTGGCCGCTGTCGCCTTCCAGAAAGGTGGCGATTTTATCGACTTCGCTCAGTAGCAAGCCGGAATCGTCGCCCGCCAGTTCAATCAGCATATCAACGGCATCATCGCTGATGGCCATACCATATTCGCCGCGGACATAATCCCGAACAAAACCGCCCAGTTGCGCTGCTTTCACCGGCGAACAATCGATGATCTTGCCCTTGGCCGCGACTTTTTTGGCCAGCCGGGTGTTGCCGGGAAAACTGTCCGCCAGCAGAATTAAAATTCCCGTCGCACTGGGATTCTCGCAATACGCTTCCAATTCACCGCGGTAGCTGGAAATAAAGGAATCGGCATCCTTGACGACCACCACCCGGCAGGGCGATAGAAACGGCAGCGTTTTCAGCTCATCCAGCACATCCGCCAGCTCGACATCATCACCTTCATACTGCCCCAGGGCCACCTGCGGGTCAGCCCCATCCAGCGCCTGGTCTATCAACTTATGCAATTGGTCAACTGCCCGGCGGCGATCTTTGCCATACACCACATTGACCGGGGCGAGCTGCTCAGATTCTGATGTTTGCTTTTTTCTGGCTGTCATGGATTATCATGCCTTTCCAGACGTTCTCTGGCATGCTTGACGAGGATATCGGATTCACTGCGGGCCGCTTTAAGCCAGCATTCAACGGCATACTTCTTCTCACCCATTTTCGACGCGACATCGCCCAGAAGCAGCCAGGCCTCATAATCCTGGTCATTCTGAGCTAAAAGTTTCTTGAGATTCTCCCAGGCCTGAACATTTCGCTCTTGTGCAATTTGCGCCAGAACCACTCCATAAAGGCCGTTTTGATCGTTCACATTCTTTTTCAGAAACCGGTTAAACGCATCTTCCGCCTCGTTGAATTTCCCCAGCGTGTAATACACATAACCCAGCCGCAGATGAGCCTGCGCGTTTTTCGGATCCTGCTCAAGAACAGACTGGTAAACCGACATCGCTTTGTCCCACTCTTTACGGCGTTCATAAAAAATGCCCCATTGTACCGGATCGATTGTTTCATTAGTGGCAGCGTTTTTATTCGGGTCCGCCGCCCTCTTTTTCGCCGGCAAATTCGTCAAATTGGGGGGATAAGCATTCTCTTCCGTATCGATCTTTCCTTGATGTGGCACAGCCTCCTGCTTGACCACTGGCTGCGTCAAAGATAATCCCGCGCCATAATCGGAGGATAATCCATTCCCCTGCTCCGCTGACAAGGTAGGCTTTCTCGCTATATTGATCCATTGCGTCATTTGGACATCTTCCTGCCCGGCATTATCAACGATTCTTATTCTTATTCGCACCGGCCCTCTGATATCCGCCGGTATCTCCCAGAAATAATCATTGATCGCCGCCTGCGGCGGGCAGACAGGCAACCATTCCTCCCTGTCTTTTTGCTGATAATAAATCTCGACAGGCCGACTCTGTAAATGCGTATCGAATCCTGCCCAGCTTATCTTCAATCGCCCCGTCTCACAATTTTCTATATCCGCTGGCGGACTTTGAAGATACAATTTCGGACGGGAATAATCGACAAACACCACCTGATGTGGTTGTACGCTGTCTGGAATCTTCCCCTGCGAGCGGACATTCTCGCCACCGGCTTCAATGGATCGGCGTTCATACTGATCCACCGCCACAACCAGAAATTTATAAACCCCTTCTCCAGGGGCATTAAAGCGAATTGGAGAGGTTTTATCATCGTCGAAATTGTATAGCTGCCACTCCTGTTCTTTGGACTGGCCGGCCCCTTTCATATACCACAACTCCACACGATTGAGTTTTTCCGGCGGCATATTTACCCGATAATTGATGTTCATACTGCGGGTATGGACAACTGGGTAAGTCGTTTTATTATAATTGTTTATATTATTTTTCGGGACAACCTCTTCCGAACTGGACGGCCCATGCGAAGTATTTTTCTGCGCATAAACAAGCGAAAATGACGTGTAAATGAAGAAAAACGACATGAAAAACAACAAAAAACGACAACAGTTGGGTGAAAACATATCACTAATTCTCGATAGAATATTTACTGTCGGAAAGGCTACTTTATTATTCTGCTCTATATCCATCATCGGTTTATAGGACCTGACCTCTTGAATCAAACAATGTAAATATATAGTCTTGTCATTATAGCTCAAAGGCATAAATACAACTTATAATGATAAGGTTTCTGTATTACAATGTATAAATGCCATTAAAACGAATTAACATTAAAATCGGCGGCACAGTGCAAGGCGTGGGCTTTCGCCCCTTCATATATAATCTGGCTGGTAAGTATAATTTAACGGGCAGTGTGTTAAATGATACACATGGTGTAGTGATTGCCGCTCAGGGCCTATCAGATATACTGGGCCAATTTGTTGAATCTATCGAAAAAGAACCCCCCAGATTGGCCCGACCAAACATTATCGAGCTGCATGAAATTCCGGTTGTTACAAATGAAAAGGAATTCCGGATTCTGGAATCTGCCGGCGGGGTGGAAAAATCCATTGAGATCACCGTAGATACTGCAATTTGTGAAGATTGCCGCCGGGAATTGCATGATCCGAATGATCGTCGTTATCGATATCCCTTTATAAACTGCACAAATTGCGGTCCTCGCTACACGATAATCAGCGATATTCCCTATGATCGATCGAATACGACTATGCACAAATTCACAATGTGCCCTGAATGCCGGGGTGAATATTTTGACCCGTCTGACCGCCGCTATCATGCTCAACCCAATGCCTGCCCGGTCTGCGGCCCGCAGGTGTGGCTGAGAGATTCAGAAGGCGAGCAGATGGCGGCGGGTGATGAAGCCATCCAGGAAACGGTCAGATTACTTGAGGCAGGCAAAATTGTCGCGATTAAGGGGCTGGGTGGGTTTCACCTGGCCGTTCGGGCCGACCATATAGAAGGTGTCAATGAATTACGGCATCGAAAATATCGCAAAGCCAAAGCTTTTGCCATCATGGTCCGCGATATTCAGACGGCGGATCAATACGCCCTTCTCAACGAAACAGAAAAAAAGCTGCTGGACGGCATAGAAAAGCCGATCGTATTGTGCCGGAAGAAGGAGAATGCCGTTTTATGCGCCGCCGTTGCGCCGCGGTCGCATCACTGGGGCATCATGCTGCCCTATACGCCGCTGCATGTATTAATCATGGAGGGCCATTATCCCGCACTGGTCATGACCAGCGGCAACAACATGGATGAACCCATTGAATGTGACAACGAAGGAGCAACGAACCATCTGCATCAGATCGCTGATGCCTTCCTGCTGCATGACCGTGATATCTACACCAGCTGCGATGATTCGATCGTGAAAGTCGAGGAAAGCACCCCCCTGCTGCTGCGACGGGCAAGGGGTTATGCACCCGGGACGATCGCTGTCACAATGCCGGATACGGCCTCCTCATCACCCGATATTCTGGCAGTGGGGGCGGAATTAAAAAACACCATCACCTTTCTGAAAAGTGGCAAGGCCTATATCAGTCAGCATATCGGCGATTTGAAGACGACATCAACATACGAAACTTTTCAACGAACCATCGATAAGCTGGGGGCATTGATCGGCGCCCATCCCTCCGTCATTGCCTGCGATCTGCATCCGGCAATGCTTTCGACAAAATATGCCGAAACCTATCAGAACTGCCGATTACTGCGTATTCAGCATCATCATGCCCACGCAGCGGCAGTAATGGGCGAACACGATCTTTTCGGGTCGATTGCGGCACTGATCAGCGACGGCGTCGGTTACGGCACAGACGGCACCACATGGGGTTGCGAGCTGATGACCTGCCGGCGGGAGAGCTTTGAGCGAATCGGTCATCTGGAACAAGTCGCTATGCCCGGCGGTGATGCCGCCAGCAGAGAACCCTGGCGGATGGCGGTGAGTTATCTGATCAATACCTACGGTGTCGAACAAGGCGACAGGATCAGCAAAGAGCTGCTGCCCGACATCGATCCGGAAAACATTGATGTCATTTCCCAGATGATTACCAGAAATTTTAATGTCCCGTTGTCATCCAGTCTGGGACGATTGTTTGATGGCGTCAGCGCGTTGCTGGGAATCTGTACAAACAACACGTATGATGCACAGGCGGCTATAGAGCTGGAATATGTCGCCAGATCAATGTCAAATGAAAGGGTTTATGTCTATACCATTGAACAACCAGACAGTTTGCTTGTGCTGCGGACCGGCGGAATTATTGCCGGCATCGTCGATGACCTTCACAACGGGGTCGATCTGTGCATAATATCGGGTACATTCCATAATACAATAGCCGGCGGACTGAGCGAATTACTGCTGCGACATGTTGACATGACTGGTTTGAGAGACATCGTGCTGGGCGGCGGTGTTTTCCAGAACGACATCCTGCTGCACAGCCTGATTAACACCCTGCAAAAAAAACGTTCGGACCTGAACATTTATATCAATCAGAAGCTGCCGGTAAATGACGGCGTCATTTCATTTGGCCAGGCTGTTGTCGCCGCGGCAAAAGTGGCCGGGAATAGACACCCAATCGGGTAGAAGCTCCTCGCAGGGCCTCGCCTAACCGTTTTCTATGTAAGTAACTGAACTTTTGCATTTTTAAGGTAACGCCAATTGGAACTTGATACGATTGAA
>CAYZXY010000077.1:0-14328 GCA_964482555.1 uncultured Pirellulales bacterium | reverse complement strand
TAAACACGTTAAACGTTTGCAAACGGAAAATGATGTATTAAAGATACGTCAAATAATCTATCCGCAAACAGAAACTATTTATATTATTGTTCCCGGAAGTTGTTTCATACACAACTGTTTAGCTTTTATCGGGCTTATTCAGCCAGGCCTGGAACTGTAATTCGTTTTCATCACTGATGTTATAACAATTTTTCTTTTCTGGAAAACGATGATGAATAATATCATCGCAATATTGCCGGACGGCGGTGAGAATGGATTCGGAAATGTTGGCGTAGGTTTTGGAGATACGGTGCGGAGCCGAGCCGGGAAGGCTGAGGATGTCGTGCAGCACGAGGACCTGCCCGTCACAATGCGGGCCGCTGCCGCAACTGATGACGGGGACGTCGGATTCTTCGGTCACGGTGCGGGCAACGGTTTCCGTAACGCATTCAAGCAAGATAGCCCGCGCGCCGGCCTCGCACATGTCCCGGCAGGTTTCGACAAGCCGGCAGGCCTTTTCAACAGATCGCGTTTCAACGATGGGTTGGCCCAACAGGGCGGATTGAGGCTTGTTGCCCAGGTGGGCCATGACGGGAATGCCGAGCGAGGCCATGCGGGCGACGAGGTCGAGGTGACCATGGTCCACTTCGATTTTGATTATGTCACAACCGGTCTCGCTGAGCAGGCGTCCGGCATTGGCGATGGTCTTTTCCGAACCTTCGACCCCGGCCAGAAAGGGCAGATCCCCGATGAGAAAGACCTCGGGAGCACCGCGGCGTACAGCCGCGGTCAAAGTGATCATGGTGTCTAGACTGACGGGCAGCGTGTTATTGTGCCCGAGAACGACCTGGGCCAGAGAATCGCCCACGAGCAGACAATCAATGCCCGCCCGCTGCAGCAGGACCGCCGTTGCGTAGTCGTAACAGGTGAGCAAGGTAATGGGCCGCTTTTGTTTTTTCAGTTCAATCAGAGTATGGAGTGTTGTTTTAGGCATAGTTAAGTCAGTAACCGTAAGTAACGCAGGGTGAACAGGCTCCAGCCAAATACACTCATTATCTGATTGCAGGGAAAGACTGCAAGTAAAAAGCCTGCGTTTTCTTTTGTGCTTTGTCGATCAATAGGCTCCCGTGCCGCGGATTTTCATACTCGTTCCGATTGAATATTCCCGTTTTGTAAAAAACGTAACTATATGCTGAAAAAGCCTTTACAACTGACCCCGGACGGAAATCCTCATACCCTTTGGGTCTATTTAGGCTGGTAAGAATGGCCCTGCTTTACCATTTCCAGCTTCGAGCTTATAACTTTCAGCTTCTGGTGGGCGGGAGCAACTTTTAAGATAACGTTATACCGGGGGAGGTTCTAGTCCCGGTTATCGAGCCACTGGTTATTGAGGTGGGAGAGGTCGAACAGGTCCACCTTGCCGGAGACGTCGAGATCGGCGGGCAGCTCAGGCGGATACAAATAAAGCGACGGGTCCCCGTAGAGGTTGAAAAGGTGACGATCGGACCAGTAGCCGCCGTTGCAGTTCTGACGGATGTTATAGACAGCCTCGCCGACGGTCTGTCTTTCTTCGATGAGGTAGCGGGCAAAGACATAGCCGGCCGGCCCCATCAACAATCCGCCTCCGGTATAATCTGTCTGGCCGGGGTAATAATGGGCGTTACGGGAAGCACTGACGGTGGCGACCGCGCCGTTTTGCAGCAGCCGCCAGCCGAGATTAACATTATCGGTGGGGTTGCCGCTCAGGCAGGCGGCCTGCCAGGAAAAGAAGGGGTAATCGTCGTTGAGTTGGGCAACGTCGGAGCTGTACATAAACCCTTCGATCTTGTAGGACGCGCCATGTCCCTGGCAGACGAGCAGGCCGAAGGTGCCGTCGCTGTTATGGGCCATACCGTTGAGGACCTTGGTGCAGACATCCCAGCCGGCGTGGCAGGGGGTCATATCCGGCGGCCAGGTACAGGTGTCGTAATCATTATTATACTGGCGATAGGTGTCCCAGCCGGCCGGGTCAGTGATGTATTGCTTGATCTGTTCGCCGAGTTCGAAGGCTTGTGTATTCCCGTCGAGCGGATTCATGCACAGCATGACATCTTTGCGATATTGACGGTATTCGGGAGACTGGTTTTCATAGTCGATCGTTCGCTGCAAAATCCAGTCAACGGTATAGGTTCCGTATTCCCATTTACTGCCGTTTTTCCAGTAGTGGGCGGGAAAATCCATATCAGGTTTCCAGGCTTTCTGGGCCTTGTAATACATGATACGGCCGATGAGCAGTTCCCACTGGAAATCGAGACCGTATCGTCCGGTCTCCGAATCGTAGCCCTGGTCTTCGGGGGCACCGTATCGGGTATCGCCGTTGAGATTCCAGTAACCGGTCAGGTCGGCATAGTAAAAATCGGAATGGCCGGCGGAGTGGACCATGGGCACGCCGGTGCCGGGCTCGTCGCCGGCTTCAGGGCCGTAGCGTTCGGGGAAACCGATCATCAGGACATAAAGCAGATTTTTGCTTTCGTAGTTGGCGCGGAGCCAGGCTTTGATGTCGATGGCCCGCTGCATGCCCTCTGCCGGATAATCGGGATAATTGGTGTCGTAAAATTCATACGTCGGATCACCGCCGAGGCCGCCGTAGTTGTTTTCGGTGATGACATAAACGTCGAAGCCGAGGTTTTCCTTGTGGGCGACGAAATCGTCGAGCTTCTCAGATTCGTTTTTGATCTTGTTGGTGGTCACGATGACATAGCCGGTGCGCTGCCCGTCGGCCAGAGTTTGCGGCTGCGACTGATCGGAAAAGGTGACATCCAGACTTTGCGGAGCGGATTCTTCAGCGGCATATTCCCGGTCGTAGGAGGCAGCCATGGATTGGTAATTGGCGGTGGCGGCGGCAATTTCTCTGCGGCCGCGGAGGGACAAACGGTTTTGTTTAGCGGCGGGACGATTGCGGCGGCCGAAACGCGCTTCGTCCCTTTCCCCACAGAGCAGCTCCCCTTCGCCGCCGGTAAAAACGCTTATTGCCCCGGTCACAGGATTACATTTGATCAGCGGAACGGCGATCTGGGCGACCCGCCAGCGGTACTTGCTGCCGGAATGGAGAATGCGGAACGGGCGGGCGGGCCAAGAGACGTCTGTGTGGTAGAGGCGGTCATGTTGGCCGTTTTTGATGGCGGCGGCATGGTCCCATCGTGCGATGAAGTCTTCGCCGCGGCGTTCCATGATGGGCGGTGCGGGAATGACGACGCCGGTGAGGTCGAGTGGTTTGTAGGAGAAGTTTGCGCTGCCGGCTTTGAGGGTATGCAGGGCGGCACGCGGGGGCAGCAGGACTTTTTTGACAAGCCAGGGAATGGCAGGCTGTCCGGGCCGGCTGAGCCATTGGATATCGTTGCCGACACAGGTAAAGCTGATAAGTCCTTCATCATTCAGGACTGCTTCGACCGCGACAGGGGCAAACTGAACCGTAATGCTTTGAATATCTTCTTTTTGGGATCGGTCTGTCCGGGCATTCAGCGACATCGGCTGCGGTTGAGAAGTATCGGCCGCGGCCGGCGGCTGAGGCGATCCGGAAAGGCGGGTCCGACCGTGGAACACGGTCATATCACTGAGCCAATTGCCGGAGATAGTGGTAAAATCATGCAGGTTGACCTGCGCGTCAAAATTGGTATCGGCCAGAGCGTAAGGCGAGGGGATGCTGAAGCTCCAGACAGGGCCGGGGTAATAATGGTCGATGCCGTCTTCGTTGACGATGGTATCGATACGCCAGAAATAGCGTTTGCCGTATTCCAGTTCTCCCGGCGGATTGCAGGTTGGGACGCCCAGGCGGGCGATTTTTTGCAGACCGGTGGCAAAGCCTTCATTGAAATAGACATCGTAAACACAGGAACCGGTTATGTCCGCCGATTTTTCCCATACCAACACGGTGGATGGTGAGGCGTTCTCGTCTTCGTCCTGCGGAGCGGGATTCCGGGCAGCGCCGTAACCGCTATTCGTCAAAGCCGCTATCTCGGAACCGTTCAGGACATAGTCATACATACGCACATCGTCGATAAAGCCGTCGAATTTAGTCTCGTCGGCGGCAAAGCTGCGGCCCAGACGTATTTTATCAATAACGCCGTCAAAGCTTTTGGAGGTTGTGCCATCGAGCGAGCCGTTGACATATACTTTCAATTTGTTATCAGGCTTGCTGAAAGTAAGGACAATATGGTTCCATTTCATATCACCGACGATACGGGTCTGAGTGGAGAAATCCAGGCTGTAGCCGATGATGCAGGGACGGAGTTTTTTAGCTCGCAGGGTCAATGAGACGCTGTCAGGTTCGCCCTGCATGTGGATACCCAGCCAGTGCGCGTCGTAATAAACGGCGTTTCTATAGGCCCAGAAGGAGAGGGAGAAGTCGGACAGATCCAGGTTCGCAGCAGTGAGGTCGGCCTCGAGATATTGGCCGGTATTGCTTTCGATATGCAAGGCGGAGTTGTCATCCTGGTAGCGGCCGGGGCCGTATCCGGGATTGCCATGCAGCGTGACGTATTCCAGCGTTTCGCCCTGATCCATCCGCCAGTGGACGACGGGATCATCCGCGGCGCTGGCGATGCTGCCAAGGGATAATAATAGAATCAGAGTTGGGATAGGGTTGAGAAGGCGGATTCTGAACAAGGCTCTTATCCTTTCGTGGTAATATATACTCGTTCCGATTGAAAATTTCCGTCTTGTCCAAACACAACTATATGCGGGCATAGTCTTTACGTCTGGCCCTGGCGGGAACTCTCATACCCTTTGGGTATAATACCGAAGCCGTAAAAACGGGAATTCCTAAGCACGAAATCCGAAAAATACTATGTATCGCCGTAATGAAAACGAGGAATTATTGCGAAAAGAATCTTCAGTCAACATTATCCTCATAATATGATCTGTATTGTATCGTAAAAAACCGGCCAAAGCAAGCAAATCATGCCGGGTAAGTATGATTTGTCATAACTTATTATATAAAAATGAGATACATTTTGTTTCCTGAGCGGCTGGATCGGATCAGGCGTTCTCCCGTTTAGCGCGGACCCATTTCTGGAACTTTCCGAGCGGAAGGGTGTTGAGGATATCTTTTTTTTCCGCCCAGCCGCGCTGAGCCGTGGCGACGCCGTAGCGGATAAGTTGCAGCCCGCCGGCGTCATGAGCGTCGGTATTGATGATCATCTTGCCGCCGGCTTCGACGGCCATTTTAATGTGGACGTCCTTAAGGTCGAGCCGGAGCGGCTGCGAACTGATCTCCATCGCTGTACCGGTCCGGACAGCCTGCTCGATAATCGCTTTCATGTCAAGATCCATCGGTTCCCGCATTCCGAGCATGCGCCCGGTCGGGTGACCGATGCAGTTGACATAAGGGTTTTCCATGGCTCGCAGAATGCGGCGGGTGTTCTTCTCGCGGGGCGAGGTCATGGCCGAATGAACCGAGGCCATGATGAAATCAAGCTGCGCGAGTATGTCATCGTCATAGTCGAGCGAGCCGTCCGGCAAAATATCGACCTCTGACGAAGCGAACACTTCGATATCATCATAACGGCGGTTGGCGTCATGAATGGTGTCGATATGTTCCAGCAGTCGCTCGGTCTCCATACCGCCGGCAATCGCCGAGCTGCGCGAATGGTCGGTAATGGCGATGTATTCATAACCGAGCATGCGGGCGGTTTCGATCAGCTCTTCCAGCGGCGAGCGGCCGTCCGAGGCGGGTGTATGCATGTGCAGATCGCCGCGAATGTCGGAGGGCTGAATCAGTTTAGGCAGTTTCTTTTTCTGAGCGGCTTGGATTTCACCGCGGTCTTCGCGCATGGTGGGGTGAACGTAGGCCATGCCGAGCTTGCGATAGATGTCGGGCTCATTATCACCGGCAACCTGACGCTCACCCTTGAAGAGACCGTATTCGTTGAGTTTCAGATTTTTTTTGCCGGCGATTTCCCGCAGCCGGACGTTATGTTCCTTGCTGCCGGTAAAATACTGCTGAGCGGCGCCTATGCTCGCGTCAGGAACCAATCGCAGATCAACCTGAATCGATTCGGAGGAAACGCCCTGATGGTAGTACCGGATGGAGGCTTTTGATTCACCGGCGGCGATGATATTTTGGACGCCGGGCATGGTGGTAAAGGCTTCGACAGTATCTTTGCCGAGTTCAGGATTGTTGTCAGGATCGATCTGGGCCAGCAGGTCGATGTCACCGATGGTCTCCCGGCAGCGCCGCAGGGAGCCGGTCAGTTCGATACGCTTAATCGCGGGCAGCCGCAGCCGGAGCTGGCCGACCACGAGATCGGCGATCTGGATCGCTTCGTCGATGTTGATCCGGCCCTTGGAGGAATTTACAAAGGTGATGCCTTTGGCGATCGCCTGGGCTTTTTTGGGACCGAAGCCGGAAAGCTTTTCCAGTGACTTGTCGTTGATGGCCCGCTGCAGGTTGTCGAGGTTTTCGACCTTAAGCTCTTTCCAGACTTTGGCGACACCTTTGGGGCCGAAACCGGGGATATCCAGCAGTTCGAGCAGACCGTTGGGGATTTTTTCCAGCAGTTCCAGGTGGGCGGTCATACGACCCGTATCGGCATATTCGATGATTTTTTCAGCGGTTGATTTACCCAGACCGGCAATGCCGGTGAGTTTTTTCATGCGGATTTTGTTAAGTGCGTTTTTGTCGTCCGGGGCCGCTTCCACTTCTGACACGAAACGGTCCGGCGTTATGGATTCGACAATGTCGTCCGCCTGATCGTGGATCATCCGGGCGACCTTGCGATAGGTATTGACGCGGAAACTATCTTCGCCGAGTATCTCCATGATGTCGGCCATTTGATCAAAGATGTCGGCCAGTTTCTGGTTATTCATATCATCACGTGCCGGCTTATTGCCGGCACAAGGTGTATCAAAACAAAAGAAGTATACCCAATCGGAAAGAAAACTCCCCCCCGGCCAGACGCAAAGGTTTTATCCGCACATAATTACGTTTCGAACCAAAGGGAACCTCTCAATTGGAACGAGCATAAATCTGGCCGGCCGGTACGATATAGATTTCGACACGGCGATTTTTAGGGTTGCCCTTCTGGTCCGGCAGATTTGGTTCAATGGGGCGATATTCGCCCAGGCCCATAATGGCTACGCGGACCGGACTGATGCCGTTATCGACGAGGATGTTTTGCACCGAAATGGCCCGATGCGCCGAGAGATGCATATTGGTCGGATGCTTCACGAGCGTTTCGGGTTTTTTGATCGGGATATTATCGGTGTGGCCGACAACCAGAATGTCGAAATCCTGGGCCGCGGTAGAGTTCAGGATGCTGCCGAGCTCTTGCAGTCGCTGGCGGGCCTCTTCCTGGACGGCCACATCGCCTTTTTCAAACAACAGATCGCTCTTAAATCGGACAATGCCGCGTTTTTCATCGTAGGTGATATAATCCGAGCCGGTCTTACTGGCCCAGTCCAACAGGGCATTATGCACTTCGGGCGGCAGCGCTGGCTGGCTTTTCACTTGCGACAACTGTTCAATCAGCGTCTGTTTGGCTTTCAACTGCGATTCATAAGCTTCAAGTTTTTCCAGGTTGGCCCGGTGCAGCTCTTCGAGGTCTTCGAATCTGTTCTTCCATTCATTAACGCCGGTCTGCCAGGACTGCTGTTGGGCCAGAAGGTGCTCGACCCGCTGGTTGCAGCGCTGATTCTGCACGACGCAGGTATCATATTGAGCCTTGGGTACACAGCCGCCAAACACAAACAGAGCGGCCAGGACGGTCATGACGCAGAAAGACGATGTCGCTTTCATGGGTATTTCCTTTCGCTGAGCTATGGAAGTCAATCGTACATTAACATGGAGTCATTTTACTGGAATTCGTTCCTATGTAAAAACAAAACTTTTTTGTGTCCCAGGATAGCTGGGACAAAAATGTTAGACTGCCACTGATTGAGTTTTCGCTTACACAACCTTTGTGTCCCGTTTACTCCAATCATTTTTCATACCCGTTGGGAACAAAAAACCCGGCGGGATGGGACGCCGGGTTTATTGAGGTTAATTGATTTGAGTATAAGAGGTTACCGCTTTATTTTTTGCGGCCTTTTTTCCCTTTGGCCTTTTTGGATTTGGGTTCTCTGGCTTTTTTAGGTTTGGGCTGACCTCCCTGATTCATCATGACCAGGCCGATAACAAGGACCAGCACCATTACCGCGCCGGCACCGCCGGTGATGTACCAGATCATGCTCGTATCGTTGCCTTTGAAAATGCTGGCCAACAGACCGGGCTCCACACCGCTGACCGCGGCAAAAGCAGCCATCGCCAAAAAAAACAGCATCAGAAACGGAATAATCATGGCGGCACCGAACAGGCCGCTGGATGAATCATATGCAGTAACGACTTTCGAGGTCATGACGGGTTGTTCGGCGACCTGGGAAACGGCGTCTTCCTCGGGCTGACGCTGGGGAGCGGACGAATCGGGTTCCGATGAAATATCCGACGAGTCGGTCAGGGGCGCTTCCGGCGACACTTCTTCAACGCTGGGATAAATTTCTTCCAGCAGCTCCGCCCCCAGACTGGTATCGTCCGCTTCGCGGGATAAATCCAGTAATCCGCTGCCGCTGGAACCGCTGTCCAGTGAGATACGGTCCATGTCGTCGTCGGTCAACTGGGTCTGGGCCAGCGGATCGGATGACGCGAATGGAATTTCTCCTTCATCCTCATCTTCTCCTTCGTCAATGCCGGAGGTTATGACCGTATCATCTTTTTCGCCGCTGACCGGCGCTGAATCATCCAGCCCGACATGATCCGCCGAATCGGAGGGCATCAGCCCCAGGCCGCTGCCCGAATCCATCGGCGCCAGCTCAATGCCGGTACTGCTGTCCGTCAATGAGATAATATCGCCGGAATCATCCTCTTGTGATTGATCTTCCAGCGATAGATCTTCTTCAGGCGCCATGGGCAGTTCCGAATCACCTGAAAGCTCAAGGGGATTAAAATCATCAACTTCATCCACTTTGAACATTTTTTTCGCGCCGTCACGGAATTCGCGCAAGTTGCCTTTCGCGACCAGTTGATCAAGCTGTTCCTGGGTTATGCCCAGTTTGTTGAGCACTTCTTCCGAACTGTAAAACATTTTGGCCATAATAAAAATCCTTACTATACGCGTTCCGATGGAAAATACCCGTCTTGTCGGAACGTAATTATCTGCGGATAAAAAGCTTACGCCAGACCCTGCCGGGAACTTTCTACCCAATGGGGTATATTTCAATATGCCATTGATCTGCGCATCACCCCGCCGGACATGACGGCCCGGGCAAAGCCGATCGTAACTAACTCATATATAAGCAAATACGTCTTGTTGTCGCCGAAACTCCCCCCGAATGTTACTTTAAAAACCCTCAATAAAATTATAAAGGCTGAATCCTGACATATCAAACCTTTGCGGGAATAAAATCGTCAATATGGGGAGTTTGCGTTATTCCTGCTCTTTTTCTTCAGAATGGTCGTCAATATTCTGGAGCATGTTTTCCACCTGTGAGGGGGTGGGCTCGGCGTTATTGTAATCCTGAAGTTTGAAATCGTTTGTCAATTTCCGGCTCGCCAGCAGCACCAGACCCTCATATGCGGGACGATGGGCCTGGTATTGGTAGAGACACAAGGTTTGCTCATTTTTGCTAAAAACGGCAATGCCGTCAACGCCGGGACGAATCTGGAACGAAAAGGCATCGATTTCGGTAGTCGCCGCAGGATTCGCCGCGGGTCTATCTGCCGCGGGCCGGAACACCACCGTAGCCACGGCGAACACCGCAAGCAGCGGTACAATGAGCATAATAAGACGGCCGTCAGGTTTGCCCTGAATTTCCATTGTCCCTAACTCCGTGGAAGCAAAGCACTTATAGCATTAATTACACAAAAGCTTATTATAAGGCAATCTCATTGAATATTCAAGCAGAAATTAGTTTTAGCCCCGTCAAAGTCATATCTTGAGCAAAATGGCAACAAGACGACAATACACATTAACAATGCAGGCAGGATACCTGCGTTACAACCCGGCATATCCGGATTCGGATTTTTATGGAAGAAAAAACCTGTTTCTGGCACAATTAAAGATAACAGACATGGTAAGACGGTGATCAAGCGATATGCTTTCCTGCCTCGCCGGCAACGTTCACTGGCTGAAAATGACGTCTTTTGGAGAAAATGTATGACACAGGAACAGACGACAGCCCCGGCGGTAGCCCTGGCTGCATTAAAGAAAAACCTGGAAAAAGTGATATACGGCAAGACGGAATGCATTGATGTCTTGATTATCGCGATGCTTTCGAACGGCGCGGTTCTGCTGGAGGATATCCCCGGCGTGGGCAAGACGACGCTGGCCAAAGCCCTGGCCCGCAGCATCAATCTGGATTTTAGCCGGATTCAGTTTACGCCAGACCTGCTCCCGGCGGATATTCTGGGATCTTCGATCTATAATCCACTGGAAGGCACCTTCGATTTTCGGCGCGGGCCGATTTTCTGCCATGTGCTGCTGGCGGATGAGATTAACCGGGCGTCGCCGCGTACCCAGTCAGCGCTGCTGGAGGCGATGAACGAATCGCAATCGACCATTGAGGGGGTTTCCTATAAGCTGCCCGAACCGTTTCTGGTTCTGGCCACCCAGAACCCGGTCGATTTTCATGGGACCTATCCGCTGCCCGAAGCACAGCTCGACAGGTTTCTGGTACGCATGGACATGGGCTATCCGGCATTTTCTGTCGAGGTCGATCTGATCCAGTCGCATATTCACAACCATCCGCTGGACTCCATCGAAACCGTAATGTCGGCCGAGCAGGTTCGTCACATGCAGCACGCGGTCAGGGAAATTCATATCGACCGCAGCGTTTCGGAATATATCATTTCGATCACCAGGGCCACACGCCAGGACGAGCGGCTGAAGCTGGGCGTGAGTCCGCGCGGCTCCATCATGCTTTCCCACGCCGCCCAGGCGTCGGCTTATGAGCAGGGACGGGATTATGTGCTGCCGGACGATGTGCAGCGGCTGGCGTTGTATGTATTGCCGCATCGGTTGATCATGACTTCGAAAGCCCGGTTCGACGGAACGACGAAAACTCAGATCATCAAACAGATCGTGGAAACGGTCAAGGTGCCGACGTGAAAACGGGTTGGTTAGAAGCAGAATTTATTCGCACGCGGGACATCCTGCAATACTACCTGACCGATGTCGGGCGGACCATGATACTGGCAGCATTCATGGCCGGACTGCTGACGATACCGATACCCGCGTATCATATTTTTACCGTGATGGTGGTGGCGCTGGCCGCCTCGTTTCTGATCGGGCTTGTCTTCTGGCCGCATGTGGAAGTCGGGGGGCGGCTACCGGCGAAAATTGTGGCCGGTCAGACCGCTACGATCAAATACACACTGAAAAACCGCTCACGGCTGCCGGCTTATGATCTGAACCTGGGATTGTATTGTCTGCCCAAACAGTTTCAGGAAATCAAGCCCAACCGGCATATTTCCTGTCTGCGACCGGGCGAGTCGGTCGAGTTCAGCATTCATGTCCTGCCGCTGAAACGGGGACAGTATCATCTGCTGGAGCCGCGCTGCCTTTCGACATTTCCTTTTAACCTGTTTCGCAATGGCGGGTATCGCGTGGTGAAGACGCCGGTCCTGGTTCTGCCGGCGTTTACGGTCCTCGACCGCTTCGATATTTCGGCCGATATGCGGTATCAGCCCGGCGGAATTACGATGGCCAGCCGGGTGGGTGAATCGCCCGAATATATCGGCAATCGCGAATACCAGTTTGGCGATTCGCCACGGCGGATTGATTCGCGGGCATGGGCGCGGCTGACCCGGCCGGTGGTGAAGGAGTATTCCGAAGAATACTATTGTCATGTCGCGGTCGTGATGGATACCTTTATCGGCAAACGTCGCAAACCCGGGCCTATGGGGTATCCAGATTTCGAAGCGGCGGTCAGCGTCTCGGCGGCCATGGTCGCTAACCTCTCACGCACTGAGCGGATCATAGATTTTTTCGCGGCGGGTACGGATTTATATGTCTTCCGCGCCGGCCGGCATATCGGACAGTTCGACAGCCTGCTGGAGATTCTCGCAAACGTGGAACCGAATTACAAGGGACTGTTCGATTCCATTCCCGCTGCGATGGAAGCGGAACTGGAGCAGACCTCGGCGGTGATCTTTGTGCTGCTGGACTGGGACGAGACGCGCGAGAACCTGGTGCGGCGGGCGGTGGTCAGCGATTGCAGCGTGAAAGTCATCATCATCCGCGAAAAACAAACCAGCCGCCCCTTCCGTGAGGCGCTAAGCTGGGCAGGCGAAATCATAAAGGTGTCCCCGGAAAATGTGCAGGAAGGACACTTTGTGGAGATAAGGGAGTGAACGAATAGATGAGTGAACGCTAATAACAGGATTAAATTTCGGATTTGAGATTGGTTTCATACTTCCTGTTTCTGGATGCCCTTGCCAAAAAAATGAGATAACAATGACAACCGATGTAACGACTTTATTGAGTGACTTAATAGCCCTTCCCAGTGTGAATCCACAGGATGGCGATGTGCTGGAGCCGCCTTTTGGCGAACAGGGGATGGCGGATTATATCGAGAACTGGCTTCGCCGCGCGGGACTGGATGTCCGACAGGAAGAAATCGAACCCGGCCGGGCAAACGTTCTGGCGATTGCCGAAGGTTCGCAGTCGGACAAAACACTGCTTCTCAGTGCACATATGGATACCGTGGGTGTGCAAGGGATGACAATCGATCCATTTATGCCCGGGGTGCGCGACGGCCGAATATACGGTCGCGGGTCGTGCGATGACAAGGGGCCGCTGGCGGTACTGATGATGGCGTTTGCCGAACGTGCCTGTCGCGGCAAGCTGTCATGCAATCTGGCGTTTCTGGCAACCTGCGGCGAGGAATACAATCTGCTTGGCGCCCGCCATTGTGCAAAGACGATAGGGAGCAAACTCATTGGCGCGGTGATGGCTGAACCGACGAACCATCATGTCGTTGTCGCCCATAAAGGCGTCATGCGGCTGAACCTGGCCTGCTCCGGCACAAGCGCCCACAGCTCCACGCCGCAGCAGGGCGACAATGCGGTGTATAAAATGGCTCGGGCGCTGCTGGCAGTGGAGGCTTTCGGCAATGAACTGGCCGGCCGGCCGGCCCATCCGCGTTTGCAAACCGAAACGCTCTCCGCGACGATCGTTGCTGGCGGTCAGCAGATAAACGTCATTCCGGATGTGTGTACGGCAAAGGTGGACTGGCGGCTGCTGCCGGGGCGTACGCCGGAAGATTGCCGGGAGGAACTGTCGGCCTGGCTTCTCGACCGGCTGCCGGATGTGCCGGTGGCAATCGAAACCATTAATCAATACGAATCCATGGAAACCAACGAAAACGCCCAACTGGTGCAGCGTCTGCTCGCCGCGGCCCGGCAGTTTGCCGATGCGCCCGAAGCGGTGGTCGTCGGCTACGCCACAGACGCCAGCGCCCTGTCGCATCTGAACATCCCCACACCCATCTTCGGTCCCGGCGATGTCGCTCAGGCCCATACCCAGAATGAATTCATCGAAATCGCCGAACTGGAAAAAGGCCTCCGGGCTTACCAGTATTTCCTGGACGCAGACTGGTTTTGAAAGACAGACCCATTGGAGCACAAGGCTTACACCCGGCCCTGCCCGGAGCTTTCTACCCGATGGGGTATAAAGCAGGCGTTTTGTTAAAGCGACTGAATACCCTTACCAGTAATAGGGCCTTTTCGCATTACTCTGATGACTGTAACGGGACTCTTCCGGATTGCCCGTAATGGGCGTATTATTCTGGCCCATTTCTGCGGGATGCACCCATTTAACATGCCCGTCCACATAGGTTCGATTCGACCCCCTGAAAAACTTCGGTACATCTTCTGCGAATTCGGTATATTGCACTTTTCCTCCCCAGGCATGATTGGATTGCGTTCCCTGATTTTGATTGAGGGGCTCCCAGACAATATTTAAATCCACAATAATCATTTTATCAGGTTTGGCAAGTGTCATTTTTCGGGCCGGTGCGGCCGATGGCGGACTTTCATACCAAAAGCCTTTCTTCGACAATCCCGGCAGCCAGAGCAATTTCGTTTTCCATTCACCTTTATGAAAATTCCATTCTTGAGTTGTTAATGCACTTCACAGTCATCCCCTAAGTCCGTAAACTCAGCGATACAACCTGATCTATTGTAGTAAAAAGGCCTTTTCGTGGAATATTTTTGTAACCCCAGTTTGCAATATTTATTGGGTTTGATAAATTCGGCAGTTTTCCAAGCCAATACTGCCGAATTGGTAACCGTTCACAGAAATTCCATAAACAACTCAATTTGTTAAAATAGGCAACTTG
>CAYZXY010000076.1:0-14862 GCA_964482555.1 uncultured Pirellulales bacterium | reverse complement strand
GTCAGGTAAGGGACGGGCTTTGGGCGTTGCGGTCTTGGCCGGCCGACTGGTTATATACCCAAAGGGTATGAGAATTCCCGCCAGGGCCAGTCGTAAAGGCTATGCCCGCAGATAGTTACGTTTTGACAAAACGGGAATTTTCAATCGGAACGAGTATAATACCCCGGGCGTAATCTTTGACATCTTCGGCGGTGATTCTTCCTGATTCAGCGGAGCCGGTTACATCATGGATATCGACTCCGAGTTCACGGGCAAGCTGCCGGACAGACGGAGCGGCGGGCACAGCTTCGCCCGTTGGTGTTGTTTTTCGTGATTCTTCAGGTTCCTCCGGTTCACCGGCATGTTCGTGTTCCCCGGCTTTCCTGTCCGGTTTTTCGGTTACTTGAGGTTTTTCTTCCGGTGCTTCTGTCTTTTCCGCGGGGGGAGCTTCTTCAATTCCCTGTTCGTCCGTTTCTTCCTCTGCCGGCTTTTGGGGCTGTCCTTCGCCCGGTTCGGCTTCGGTGTCAATTTTCATGATGACCTGGCCGACCTTGACTTCATCGCCCTCCTGAATATTGATATCGACGATTTTTCCTTTGACGGGCGAGGGGACTTCAAAAGCGGCCTTTTCAGTCTCCAGTTCGACGAGTGATTGTTCTTTCTCGACAAAATCCCCTTTTTTAACCAGAATATTCAAGACCTCTCCGGTTTCAACATTCTCCGATATTTCCGGCAGTCGCACTTCTTCAATCATGGCTCTTTTCCTTAAATCATGACGGGATTAATTTTATCCGGATTGATCCGCATGTCCTGAGCAGCCTTCTTCGGAATATGGCGGTCGATTTTACCTTCTAAAGCCAATCCCTGCAATGCTGAAATTGTGATGTAGCGATGATCGACTTCGAAATAATCTCTCAAACCGGCTCTGCCGTCGCTGCGTCCGAAGCCGTCGGTTCCCCGCGCCATCAGACGACCGGGCAGCCATTTGGCGATGGAGCAGGGCAGCGCCTTGACATAGTCCGACACGGCTACGAAAACGGAATCATTATCGGCGAAACTTTGTTGGATATAGGATTGCTTTGGTTTTTCGTGCGGGTGGAGCATATTCCAGCGGTCCGTGTTGATGCCGTCGGTATAAAGTTCTTTGTAGCTGGTGATACTCCATAACTCGGTGGCGATGTCATATTGCGATTCCAGTATATCATGAGCTTTCAAGGCTTCATTGAAGATGGCCCCGCTGCCTAGGAGTGCGATCTGGGGCTTACCGTCGTTTTTTGTGGTTTCCCGGAACCGATACAAACCTTTCAGGATACCTTCTTTCACGCCTTCAGGCATGGAAGGCTGCTGGTAAAACTCATTCATCATGGTGATATAGTAGAAAATGTCTTCCTGCTTTTCATACATGCGATGGATGCCCTCGCGCACGATGACCGCCAGTTCATAGGCGAAAGTCGGGTCGTAGGCTTTAAGGTTGGGCACGGCATAATAGAAAAGATGACTGTGGCCGTCCTGATGCTGGAGACCTTCACCGGAGAGAGTGGTCTTGCCGGAAATGCCGCCGATGAGAAAGCCGCGTGTCATGACATCCCCCGCGGCCCAGATAAGGTCGAACATGCGATGGCAGCCGAAAATCGAATAGAATAGAAAGAAGGGAATGATGTTGAGGCCGTGGGTGGCGTAAGACGTACCTGCGGCTATAAAGGAAGACATGGAGCCCGCTTCGGTAATACCTTCTTCCAGTATGGCGCCGGTTTTCTGTTCGTTATAGTAGAGCAGGCTTTCCTTGTCCACCGGTTCATAAAGCTGGCCGAGGGGGGAGTAAATCCCCGCTTCCCGAAAGAGGGCTTCCATGCCGAATGTCCGGGCCTCATCCGGAACGATGGGAACGACGAGCTTGCCGATATCTTTATCTCTCAACAGCTTTGACAGGAGGCGGACCATGACCATGGTGGTGGCGACCTGCCGTTTATCGCTGCCCTTGTAGAATTCTTCAAAGAGCGCATCGGGCGGTGTGGGCAGTGGTTGGATATCCACGGAACGGTGGGGGACGTAGCCGCCGAGTTTTTTACGGCATTGGTGGATATACTTTATTTCTTCGGTTTCTTCGCGAGGTTTATAGAACGGCGTTTTCTCAACGTCGTCGTCGGGTATAGGGATGCCGAAGCGGCTGCGGAATTCCAGCAGTTCCTCTTCGTTTAGTTTTTTCTGCTGATGGGTGACGTTTCTGCCTTCACCGGCTTCGCCCAGACCATAGCCTTTGATGGTTTGGGCCAGGATGACCGTTGGTGAACCCTGATTCTCAACGGCCGCTTTATAGGCGGCGTAAACCTTGACGGGATCGTGACCGCCGCGCTGGAGCTTTTCGAGCTGTTCATCGGAATATTTTTTTACGAGTTCTTTGACTTGGGGGTATTTTCCGAAAAAATCCTGCCGGATATAATCGCCGGAGGATACGGCGTATTTTTGATACTGACCGTCGGGGACTTCTCCCATACGTTTGACCAGCAGACCATTAGTGTCCTTTTCGAGCAAGGGATCGTAATCGGAGCCCCAGATAACTTTGATGACATTCCAGCCGGCGCCGGCAAAGAGGGCTTCGAGTTCCTGTATGATTTTGCCGTTGCCGCGGACAGGGCCGTCCAGGCGTTGCAGGTTGCAATTTATCACGAATATAAGGTTATCCAGTTTATCGCGACCGGCAATGCTTATGGCGCCCAGGCTTTCCGGTTCGTCCATTTCGCCATCGCCCAGAAAGGCCCAGATTTTCTGTTCGGAAGGTTTTTTTAATTCCCTGTGTTCCAGATAGCGGTTAAAGCGGGCCTGGTAAATGGCCATTATCGGCGAGAGCCCCATAGATACAGTGGGAAATTCCCAGAAATCTGACATCAGCCGGGGATGAGGGTAGGAGGGCAGGCCGCCTTCGGGCTTAAGTTCTCTTCTGAAATTCTCCATGTTTTGAATGGACAGTCGGCCTTCAAGGAAGGCCCGGGCATAGATACCCGGCACAGCATGACCCTGATAATAGATGACATCGCCATCCTGCTGGTCGTTTTTCGCTTTGAAGAAATGGTTAAATCCAACTTCGTAAAGCGTGGCAGCGGAGGCATAAGTGGAAATATGTCCGCCGATGCCGCTGAGTTCTTTATTAGCCCGCACGACCATGGCCATGGCATTCCAGCGGATGATGCTTTTGATGCGCCGTTCGATTTCCCGGCGGCCGGGGTAAGGGGGCTGCTCTTCAGCAGGGATGGTGTTTATATAGGGCGTGGTCCCGGTATCGCGTACCTGGATGCCGTATTTACGGGCACGGATTTGCAGTTGCTCGAGTAAACTTTTGGTGGCAGCGCGGCCGTCGGTGTGATGCACGCTTTCGAATGACTCGAGCCATTCGTTTCTTTCCTGTTCGTTTAAATCCTGATTTTGGTTCGCCATAATAACCTGTCGCTAATCGAACATTAATTATTTGGGGCCGGCGCAATAATACATGCCTGAAAGTCCATTATCCATCCAGACCGGGCATTCCGGACAGTTGCAGCCTTTCTTTTCGATGGGCTTGTCGCTCGGGCCTCTGGCACAGTACAGGCCTTCACCGGAGTCCTGGATGGAATAGGACAGGCCAAATGGCGTACCTGCCGCCACGACCCATTCGCCGACCTGCAATTGCCCGGAATCGCCCAGTTTCACCGGATCCAGATTGTCTGCGTCAATCTGGATCACCGCCAAATCGGTTTTAGGATCGGTTCCGATAATCTCTGCTTTGTAGGGATTATCTTTACCATTGAACCGCACTTCAATTTCGTCAGCGTCTTTGATGACATGGTTATTGGTAAGGATATGGCCTTCATCGCTGACAACCACGCCGGCGCCCAATCCCCGCTGTAGAAATTGTCTTTCATTTTGTCGGTCCTGACCTCTGCGGTTGCCCCCGTCAAAGAATTCATTAAAGGGTAAACCAAAAAACTCCTCCAGGGAAGGCACATTTGAGGCCTCAATGGTTTTTACGGAACTGATCGTTACCACAGACGGCTTAATTCGTTCGCTACCCTGGAAAAGGCTTGCGATAAATACGCAGGTGCGAATGTATCCTCTGTCGGATTGGCCCTGACCTCCGTGCTCGTCAATGGCAATGTCAGCAATACAAACATACCCAAGCCCGCCGCCAGGCCATACATTAATTTTGTTTGCGTTTGGGTATTCTGTAACATGATATTTTCTCCGTGTTTAAAATTTCGCTTAGTCAAAAACATATCAGAGCATTAGCGCAATTTCTGTGCCATTACTCCAATTCGAGAATGGGGTGTTCTGGTTGCTGATTAATAATGTATTGACATTCAGCTTTTCACAGAAATTATGACAAATAAACTCAGCTAAAAGAGTCTTGGTTTTTCCAGAAATGGTTTTCAATGTTTTGCGGATGTGCTATTTTTGTATGATTTTTTCTCTTCTCGAATATTCGTCAGTATAATTGTTTTTGCGTGTTCCCATTCGGTACATCTGTAACAATCATAGATTGAATCAAACGGCTACTTTTAGCCGGCATGTCTTTCTCTAATAATGCATTTGCTGAAAAAACGTTTACAGTATAGCGGCATGAATTTTGCATCGGATTATTGTGAGACCGATTTCGCACTATTGCTTTTGAAAACATTTAAGGAGTTTTATTATGCTTAGAAGCACAAAGGAAATTCTGGGATATAAAATTAACGCCGTCGATGGCGATATTGGCAAAGTTCATGATTTTTTCTTTGGCGACAAGAATTGGGCCGTTCGATATCTGGTAGCCGATACGGGCCAATGGCTGCCCGGCCGCAAAGTGTTGATTTCTCCTTCCTCGTTCGGGCAGCCCAATTGGGCGGGGCAGATGCTGGCCGTAAATCTGACCAAAGAGAAAATTGAGCAAAGCCCGCCTGTTGAGGAAAATCTTCCCGTTTCTCGTCGGCAAGAAGCCGAACTTGCCAAATATTATGGCTGGCCGACTTTCTGGGACGGCACCTTTGGTCCGGTTTATGAGCCCAAAGTAGCGGAAGTCGCCGCGGCAACGGCTGAAGCGGAAAAAGAGATCCAACAGGAAGGAGACAGCGGCGACCCTCATCTGCGCAGCATTAAGGAAGTTATGGGCTATCATATCAAGGCGGAAGATGGTGAAATCGGTCATGTGGAAGATTTTATCGTAAACACAGAGAATTGGCGGATTCCGTATCTGGTCGTCGATACAAAAAACTGGCTTCCCGGTCGCAGTGTGATAATTTCGCCTGTATGGACCGAAAATATCGACTGGGCGGCCAAAGAAGTTCAAGTCGATCTGACCCGTGACGTGATTAAAAATTCACCGGAATTCGATCCCGCCAGGCCAATTAACCGCGAATACGAAGAACGTCTGTATGATTATTACGGCCGCCCTCCGTACTGGACATAAGCGGTTGGGCCTGGCGATTCAACAAAAGGAATAATAATATGAACAGGCTGATCGTATTATCCGGCCCTTCTTGTGCAGGAAAGGGACCGTTGTTTACCGCACTTGACAAGTTCTATCCTGAGCTCCTCGAAAAAATGAGGAAGATCGTTATGTATAACAGCCGGTCTCCGCGCCCGCATGAGCAGGAAGGCCGCGATTATTACTTTCGCAATCGAGATTATGTAGAAAGTTTACGGGCAGATAAAAATTATATCGTCCAGGAGATTCGCAACGATTTGCAGGCGGTGAATCTGAATCAATTGCATGAGCTTCTGGATAAGGGAGATGTTTATTTCGAAGGCAATCCGGCCTGGCTGTCAGCCTTTAAGGACCATGCCGCCGCGGTGAACGTCAAATGCCTGTCCATTTTTCTGAGCCCTTTGGACGCCGCGGAAATAACTTACCTTTTGAGTGAAAGAGACCGGAGTGACTTGCACAATTTCGTGGCCGAATTGATGCGCACGAAATTACTGCGCCGGACGCATAAGCAAAAAGGGACCCCATCATTAAAGATTCTTGAAAACATCGAAACGCGGGCCGGCAGCGCCTGGGATGAGATTAAGGAAGCCGTCCGGTATGAATGGGTGATTCCTGATCATGATGGTGAAGATAGCGACAACTGGAACAGATTTTATTACCCCATAGGCGATGCCAGAAAAACGATGCTGGCATTTGTGGAACTTTTACAAAATGGTTTTACAGAACTGGCGGAACAATGGGATGGTAATCTTTTTAATCAATAAGGTTGGATTTTCCAAAAAATAGCCCCTGAATCGTTATCCATTAACAAAGGAATGCGATGATTTATAAGTGGTTACCCTGGAAATATATTATCAGTCGGTTGGCCCGGTCGCAGGGATTTCTCGATCCCTTGAATGTCTGGGCGTCGTTTGAACGGTTTGCCCAGCCCGCCGAAGTGGCCGGTCCGGTGGAGCTGATCCGGGACAGTGCCGTATTTCATGCCCGCGGTCTGATTAACAGCCGGGCGATTCCTCATAATCTGGACTGGATCTGGCCGCACTGGGTGCACCACCAGTTTGACCCTGATAACCGCTCCTTTATCCCGCGTGCGTTTTCTCTCACCTATATCAATCTCACTCAGCGAAACTGGACAGCCGTAGGTCTGCCCGATTGCCAGCGGACGCCGGTTATCGATCAGGCAGGGCTGATTATGCCTTTTTGGAACGGCTGGTCGCTGGATTGCTGGCTGCTTGATAATGAGGGGCGGTTGCTGGCGCCGTCCCGGGATGATTTGGGGGTTCAACAGCGGCTTTTTGGCGTCGAGAAAGTGGCGATTATAAACCGAATGCGTCGCCAGGATAAAAAATTGCTTTCAGCGGTTGAAGTCGTTGTCCGGGATAATCAGCCTGCATGCCGAATCGTTTATCAGGGAACCATGGATGCTGAAGGCTGGCTGGTCGTTGCGGTTCGTCCATATAATCCGGAAGGGATTGAATTCATTTACGATATCCATTGTGAACAGAATCTGCGACAGTGGACCATTAATAAAACCGATACCGTCCATCTCCATCCGGCCGCTGCCAGACACATCGTCAGTAATTACCACGAGGGCGATGTCGCGCGTCATTTACTCGAACAAAACAATACGGATAATGTGCATTGTAATGTAGGGTTGGCCACGGCCGCTCTGATGTACAAAATTCATCCCCGGCAGAAAACCCGCGTCGAAGCCCATATCCCGCTCAAACTGCATGCCTCGGCCGAGAAATGGAATCACCGTTTTCGAGTGGCCTGGCAGCCGTCTTCCTGGCCGGAGGCGTTGAACGATCACTGCACACTGCAACTCCCCGATAAACGGATTCAGCAGCTTTGGGGTATCGCCCAGCGGTCAATTGTCCAGCATACCGCGGAAAAACAGGTTTATCCCGGCCCGTTCACCTATAAACGTTTCTGGTTTCGCGATGCCGCTTTCATCCTTCAATCCCTGATGATGATGAATCTGTTTCAGCGGGCGAAGGATATCCTGGATACCTTTCCTTTACGTCAGCGCGGCAACGGCTATTTCCATTCGCAGGAAGGGGAATGGGACTCGAACGGCCAGACGCTTTGGATCATGAATCAGTATTGCCTGTTAAATCAGTATGTGCCGGATGATGCCTGGATTAAAGCCGTCAAGAAGGGGGCGGAATGGATCTGCCGTAAACGGCTGCCCGAAGATTCACAGGGCCGGCATAGTGGTTTGATGCCTGCCGGCTTCAGCGCCGAGCATTTCGGCCCCAACGACTATTATTACTGGGATGATTTCTGGAGCATCGCCGGGCTGACCAGTGCTGCGGACATGCTGTCTGCTTACGGAGACGATAACTCCTCGAACAAATATAACGCGGAAGCGGCGTCGTTAAAAACAGCCGTTGAGCGCAGTCTCCATCAGGCGGCGGAATCCCTGAAAACGCCGGCCATGCCTGTTTCTCCATATCGCCGAATGGATGCCGGTGCCGTTGGGTCGCTGGCGGCCGGTTATCCCGCTCAGGTTTTTTCCGCTGATGATCGGCGATTGGCGGCGACGGCGGATTATCTCGTGAATTACTGTCTGCATGATGATGGTTTTTTTCTGGATATATCCCATTCGGGTATCAATCCTTATTTAACCTTGCATATCGCCCAGATTTTGATGCAGTCCGGCGATTTGCGTTTTTTCAGACTGGTGAACAAGATCGCGGATGCCGCTTCAGCCACGGGTCAGTGGCCCGAAGCAATTCATCCCCGTTCCGGCGGTGGGTGCATGGGCGACGGCCAGCATATCTGGGCTTCGGCAGAGTGGATTCTGATGATACGGAACTGCCTGGTTCATGAAAAACTTCACGATAAGGAACTGATACTCGGCAGGGGCGTTATCCCCCAATGGCTGAAAAAGGGAACGGAGATATCGTTGGGGCCGGCCCCGACGATCTGGGGGACGGTTCATTTAGATTTTCTTGTTTCCGAACACGCCATTGAAGTAAAATGTCCGGGACAATGGCATAATGCACCGCCTGCTGTTTATGTGCAGTTGCCCGGCTATCCCCGGACGAAGATTCCTGATAAGGATTCATTCATTCATCTTGAACGAAAGGATCGTGAATGAACATATTGATGATGACCAATTCATACAAACCCTATGTGGGCGGTATTGAGAAGTCGATTGCTCTCTTTACGAACTATCTGCGGCAGGCCGGACATCGCGTTAAAATCGTCGCGCCCGATGCCGGAAGAGGTTATGCGGAGGAGGATCCGGAAATTTTCCGTGTGCCGGCCATTCAGAATTTCAATAACAGCAACATGCCTCTGGTTATCCCATACCCCGGCATAATGCAAAAGGCCCTGGATGATTTTGAGCCCGATATCATTCATTCTCATTATCCCTTTCTGATCGGCAGCGCCGCCTTGCGTGAAGCGGCCCATTGTCATGTGCCGCTGGTTTTTACCTATCATACCATGTATGAAAAATATATTCATTATATGTCGATGGATTCCGATGCTGTCCGGATGTTTGTCGCCGGCCTGGCTAAGGGATATGCGAATCTCAGCGATCAGGTCATCGCTCCCAGCGGCAGTGTCGCCCGTCTGCTCAGAGAACGAGGTGTAGCGGCCCCGATTGAAGTCATCCCCACCGGTGTGGAAATGGACCGTTTCGCGCAGGGCAGCCGCAGCCGGGGGCGACGTAAGTGGAATATACCGGAGGATACATTTCTGCTGGGGCATGTGGGTCGTCTTACGCCGGAAAAAAATCTCGGATTTCTGGCTGATAGCATCGTCAGACTGTTTGATCTTCTTGAGCCGGAACAACGCGAAAAGGTCAGTTTTCTCATTGCGGGGTCCGGCATCAGCGAGGATGACATCGTTCGTAAGTTTACCGAAAAAGGATTTGCCGACAAACTGATTATGACCGGTGTTCTTGAAGGTCTTGATTTGATAGATACTTATCATGCCATGGACCTGTTCGTTTATTCTTCGCTGACGGAAACGCAGGGAATGGTCATTCTGGAGGCCTTTTCCTGCTGTGTTCCCGTTGTGGCTCTGGCGGGGCCGGGTGTGGTAGATGTCGTTCAGGATATGCAAAACGGACGTCTGGTAAGCCGGCAGGAACCGGACCTGTTCGCCGGAACAGTACGAGAATATCTCGACCTCTCAGAGCATGAAAAGAACAGTGTCCGGCAACGGGCCGTCAATACCGCCGAAAACAATTCCATCACAAACTGTACCCAAATCTTGATATCTATCTATGAACGACTTGTGAATCGAAATGAGCCGATCGCTCTCCAGGCGGAAGCTTCCTGGAAAAAGACGTGCGATATTCTAAATACCGAACTGGAATTGTTAAAAAATGTTGTCCAGGCCGCGGGGCATACCATCTCGAAAGAACCGCCGCATTTTGATAAAACCCGACACGCCAGACCATAAAATTATCCCGAAGACGCCAGTCGCGACTGCACTACAAATACCATGTTAAATCGCTGGAATCCGAAAAATGTACCGAGGGCATCTTGCCCTTGCATAAAACTGCTTCGCCAATGGCGATAAACTTTATCAGGCCCGCAGGACCGTCTGGCAACAGCCCAGGGCAATGCTCTGGGTGTCAAAACTGAGTGGTAACTTTGAACGGAAATACGGAAAGGAGCAGGTTATGTCCTACCGGTTCAAACAACAAGAATCACTGTCAGAAAACATCAAAAGAATCGTACACGAACAAATTCATCTGGCTCTGTATGAAACCGGCAATGATCAGCTCGACCCTGATGAAACGATTCATCAGATACGCAAGCGATGTAAAAAAATCCGGGCTCTTCTTCGTCTGGCCCGCCAGGATCTGGAAGCGGATAATACGTATCGGTATGAAAATCAGCGGTTTCGAGATGCCGCCCGGCCCTTTTCCCGGGCCAGGGATGCCGCGGCGTTAATTGAAACCTGCGATGAATTGATGAATGCATATCGCGGCGAAATCGATCCGGAGTCGTTTGCTCCTGTACGCCGGCAGCTTGTATTACAGCATGAAGAGCATAATGTCGCCGGTGAGCAAACCCGGCGGCGGCTCGATCAGTTTCAGGACGACTTGAACTTGGCATTGAAGCAGGTCGATGACTGGCCGCTGACGACCGGCGGTTTCGATGCGTTGGAACCGGGTCTCAGAAAGACTTATCGCCGTGGACAAAAAGCCCTGGGAAACGCTTATGAGCAATCCTCTGATGAGTCATTTCACGAATGGCGCAAGCGCGTCAAATATCATTATTACCATGTTCGTATGCTGAGAAATATCTGGAAGCCTGTATTGAAATCGCTTACCCTGGAACTGGAAACGCTTTCTGATTATCTGGGAGATGACCATAATCTGGCGGTACTGCATCAGAATCTGCAGGATAATCCCGGACGCTTTGGTTCCTCGAATGAGCTCAAACCATTCCTCGAACTGATTCATCACCGCCGGGAGGCATTGCGTCATGCCGCCTGGGTGCTGGGGCAACGCATCTATGCCGGAAAACCAAAAACCCTCACGCACAACTTTGACCGATACTGGCAGGTCTGGAAAGCCCAATGGCGAGGTCCGGCCTGTTCGTAATGCCGGCCGTTTATGATATGGTGCGATTTCGCACTTTTTATGGTGATAACATTTCAGGAAAAGGCTTAACAGGACCTTTTGGCCAGCCACTCAAGATTATTTGTTATATTGAATCACTTATTCGAAAGTTATAATATTATTGGGCTAAAAGGCTCTGCGGAACGCTAAAACGCTCACAAAAAAATGCAAAACTTAGGATATGAATGCCATCAGAATATCCGCATGATTTCTTGAACGGTTGTATCTCCCAGGACTGCTTTTTTCAGGCTGTCCTCCAATGCGGATACCATATTACATTGATTGAAACGGTCCCGTAATTGCCGATACGTCGTACCGCCGGCAATGATCTCTTCAGTTTCTCGATCTATACCGACGGTTTCAAATATGCCGATTCTGCCTTTATAGCCGTATCCCCCGCAATCATCGCATCCGACCGCTTCAAAGAGTTTGTCAGGAACCTCCACGCTGGTTGGCTCGAACATGGCTTTTTCCGCCTGGGTCGGCGGATGCACTTGAGCGCATTGCCGGCATAAACGACGCGCCAGCTCCTGCGAAATAATCAGTCGCAGACAGCTTCCAATCACATGGTATGGGATGTCATAATAATGCAGGGCTTCGACGGTACGTGCCGCATCTCCCGCGTGGATGGTTGCCAGGACCAATCGCCCGCCTACCGCCGCCCGGGTGGCGATCGAAGCGGATTCCTCATCCCGTATTTCGCCGACCAGTATAACATCCGGATCCATCCGCACCAGGGTACGCAACCCCCCATGCATAGTCAGGCCATGGTCTTCATCCACCTCCATTTGCCGCAAGAACGGTAAACTGTATTCAATCGGATCCTCGATGGAAACGGCGATTCTCTCCTTCAGATCCAGAGTTGAGACCAGCGAATAGAGCGTCGTCGTTTTTCCCGATCCTGTACGCCCGGACACCAGAATCAATCCCCGCGGCGACGCGAGCGTGTCATCGATAATTTGCCGGTCGTCGTCTGTAAACCCCAGACGGTTGATTTCCCAGTTTTGCGTCACCGGCGAAAGGATTCGTAAATGAACCGGCTCGTTATCTTCCGCGGGCAGTATCGTAACCCTCAAATCCTTTTTTTCATTGTTATAGTAATATTCCAGCTGGCTGTTGAGCGGCAAGAAGGATTTTTCAACTTCCAGACGGGATGCCACTTTTAACTGATTGACCAGCCGATAACCCGCTTCCCCGGTAAGCGCCTGTTTCTGATATATCATCCCATCCACGCGAAACCGTATGATCCACTGGTTTGACAGCGGATCGATATGGATATCCGTCGCTCTTTCCTGCATGGCGTCCTGCAGGAGCGCCTCCATCGATTCGGGAAAAGCATTAGTGAGATTTGTCGGCATCGTTCTGGCTGCCGTTCTGTCATTGACCATACGATTATCATCCTTCCTGATAACCCCTCACGTGAAGTGAGGGGATGGTATTTGTGCTCTTAACGACTAAAATCCTCTCCTCTTTTAACCTGCAATCAATACCGATAGATGGCGGCGATATGAGTCTGATGCGGCATTATTTCGTTTGGGATCGCATAAACCTGTCCCCTGCCCATGATGGTAAAAACCGCCGCTTTATCAAGCATATCCTTCGTATGTTTCGAATGTTCAAGTTGCAAGCGGACTTCCCCGGTTTCGGGCGAAAACCGCCCCCACTGGTACATATTCCGGGCCACGAACAGCGTTCGCACACGGCCCCGGTATGCCGCCGGCAGGATGTTTTTTATATCTTGCGAGGTTTGCTCGCTCCCTTCGACCTGTCGAAAATTCTCTAATTCGGCTGCCAGTGATGTGTCGATGACTTTCTGCATGATTTTCCATGATTTCTCATGCAAATCCTTCAGCGGCCATTTATCAACATTGCCTTCCAGGCCTTCTTCGTGCAGGTGAGGATATGAATTAAGCTCCCGAAACATCGCCTGCAAATATGCCACGCCGCTTAATATCAGCTTGTCTTTCTCATGCTTGAGTTCTTTCTGTACATGTTTATCGATTTCTTTTATGAACGGGCGCAATTTCTTTTTCAGTTTGTCGTCGTCGCCCGTCGTCCCCTGGCCGTGATAAACCGGCACATCACTGCCGGTTTTCTGCGGTCGAGGCGTGTGCATCTGCAGTTGTTTTTCTTCCACATCAAATTTCGTAATATTCTGAAGGCCGGCCGGCATTCCCGGCACGTTCACTTCTTCCAGATTATAACGGTTTCCCTGATACAATTTGACATTGTTTTGACTGAGCAGTAATAGATAAAAATTGCCCTCGCCATTAAATAACGGCAGCAACGGCTTCAGGTAATAGTCATCATCGACATAAACCATTTTTTCCACTTCGATGGGAATATGAAAGGAATCAAAATAATCCGGCGAGCGAAAAATGACCAGCCCCCGGTCCTGATAACGCCAGAAATAATTGTCGTCTATTAATTGTTCCACAGGTTCCATGAATGAATGAATAGTATCCTGACGAATGGAATTCGCTTTCATTTGCTCCCGGCTTTCCCGTACCAGATTCTTTAGCGTCAGGGAATCTTCCTCTGACATGCCGCCTGCCGGATGGGTGGGCATATAAATGGAAATGCAGGGTTTGCCTGCTTCTTTAACCAGGTTGGTCAGATCAATGTTGTTCGATTTGTTCATTTTTTCACCTCATTCAGTCTTTTCAAGAGACATTTGCGCTGCCGTTTCTCAACGAATCGGGGCGAACAGATTTCCGGTTTCCTATACTCGTCCCGCTTGAAAATGCCCGTTATATCGGAACGTCATTATGTGCGGATTAAAAGCTTACGCCCGGCCCTGCCCGGAGCGTTCTACCGCATTGTGTCTATAATGAGCCGGAATCGATTTATTGGTTTTCAAAGCTGTCGCATGATGTAGATGGTATTTTTATTCATGTTCTATAATATTGGGCAAATATCATGCCAGATGATGGGGCGATCTGCATACTGTTTTGGTCGATCAAAATAAATTCATCGTTTGATAATAATGGCTTATGGGGACCTTTCTTACAGGTTATTTTCGTGGTGACTTGACTGCTTTTGTCCTTGTCGGTCGACTGAGGTGTGCACTAAGGGTACAGATTGTTGAAAAATCGATGTATTTTTTGCTATTTATAAAGAATCAATACAGGGAATCGTCTTTTTTTCGATTATTATGGGCAATCCACCTGGCTGAAAATACACTTTACAGCTTATAAAAGCCTGTTTACGCGAATATAAGCAATACCCCCACGGTGAATAAGTGATATTACCGATGGTTAACCCTCTCAGCATGTTTATACTTATACCTGAAAGCAAACGTTGAGCTATGCTGAATGATTACTTACTCAAATTGACCGATATCAGGCCGCGAGGAGTTTTTCCAGGCGGCGAATGACATTTTTATCATGCGACACTTTAATGACATTTTTGATTTCCTCCTGCCAGACGTTCCGCCGCAGTTCGACCAGCCGTTCGATGGTGCCGGTATGACTGAGGCACAGGGCCAGCGTCATACGCCAGAAATAGTCGTAAACATGCTCGGAAACGGCGGCTGTGACCGGTTTGAAAAAACGCTTGACTTTTTGGGGCATCCTGCCGATAGTAATCACAAGGCCTCCTTGCCAGTAACTGTTTGTTTCTACTGTATTTATCGGCAAGACAGGCCTTTTTTGTTTGATCAGATTATCCATAAAAATGATTACCATCGGTCAGTTTGAGTAAATTATATATCTAATTCTTGTTGCGGAAACACTTTTGACGTATCTCATAATATACCCAAAGGGGTAGAAAGCTCCCGGCAGGGCCGGGCGTAAGCTTTTATCCCGCACATAATGACGTTCCGACAAAACGGGTATTTTCAATCGGAACGAGTATA